>DBBU01000002.1:0-9732 GCA_002292365.1 Flammeovirgaceae bacterium UBA976 | reverse complement strand
AGGACTGCTTTGAATTGACTGAGGTTCGCCTCTCTGTAAAAGTCTTGCTGTATATCTTCTTCTCGCGTCCAAATAAGTTTAATGGGGTGAGTAGTTTCTCGTGCGATCCATGCCGCTTGCAGGGCAACATCAGTTTCCGATCTTCTACCAAAACCGCCACCCAGATACTGATTATAAATCTGGACCTGCTCCATGTCAATGCTCAGCAGATCGGCTATCGCGGACTTGATGCCTAATGGATTTTGGGAGCCTATCCAAATCTCGCAAATTCCATCATGAATCCACGCGGTGCAGTTCATAGGCTCCATAGTAGCATGTGCCAAAAAAGGAACTTGATAGGTTGCTTCAAACTGATCCTTACTTGTAACTTTTTGATCAGGAATGACCCCTTTTTTAAAATCTACGTTGAAATCATCGTTTAGTTCCGCTTGGTTGAGGTCATACCTAAGTTGCTCAAAAATTCCTTTTTGATGAATGTTTTGAGCGTCATTTTTTTCAAATTCTATGATCACTTTATTTAAAGCCTGTTTGGCTAACCAAAAACTATCGGCAATGACGGCGACGGCATTATCCAAGGTGACCACTTGATAAAAACCTTTTATTTTTTTGAGTGAGGATGCGTCAACAGACGTGACTTTGCAACCAAAAACTGGAGAGGCTTTTATGGATGCGTATTTCATGGCGGGCAACTGAATATCCATTCCATAAAGTGCTTCGCCTGTAACTTTCGATGGTAAATCTTTTCGCGGCGGAGAGGTGCCCATCAGCTGATATTGATCGACTGATTTTAAGGTAGGATTTGTTTTAGGATTCAAAAGGGCTGCCGCTTGCGCAAAGGTGAAAAAAGCTTCTTTTTTACCTGATTTTTCATGGTGAATAAAACTTTTATGAGCGGATAATTCTTTTTCGGGTAGTTGCCATTGGGCTGCGGCCGCGGTGATCAGCAATTGTCGTGTGCTGGCCCCTGCAATCCGCATCCCCATTTGACCTGTGAATCTGATCGATGCACTGCCACCTGTGACTTGAAAATTCATGATTTTTCCTATTTTTAGGAGGGCGCCATCCACAGTATTTACCAGAAAATTTGGGAAATCAATGTCTCCGGCTACAAAACCTTTTAGCAACATATGATTGGTGTATTCCTCTTGCGCTGGGGCTTCTGAAATAATGACTTTATCCCAATCTGCATCCAATTCATCGGTAAGCATCAGGGCCAAAGTAGTATGTACGCCTTGACCCATTTCGGCATGGGGTACAATGATCGTCACCGTATTATTGGGACTAATTTTTATCCAGATGTCAAAAACATGCTCATCTGCATCTGCAATTAAACCGCTTACTTTTTCTGATCGATTGCCCTGTTGAATAGAAACGCCAATGACCAAAGCGCCACTGGCAAGCAATCCCGTTCCGATAAAAGCTCTTCTGGTTAATTTACGCATCTTTGGGGGAGTTTGTGTTGGCTTGCATTAATTGGATCGCTTTTTTAATACCCGTCTTTATTCTGGGATATGTGCCGCACCTACAAATGTTTCCTTTCATGGCAGCTTTGATTTGATTATCATCGGGATTTTCATTTTCATTTAGCAGCGCAACGGCAGACATGATCTGTCCAGATTGACAATAGCCGCATTGGGGCACCTGAATCTCTAACCAGGCTTGTTGTACGGGATGAAGGACATCAGATACTGGGGCTGTAATCCCTTCAATGGTGGTGATCTCTTGATCTGTGACGCTTCCTAGCGGAGTGGTGCACGAGCGAATGGGTAGACCATTTAGGTGTACCGTACAAGCCCCACATTGAGCAATACCGCAACCAAACTTGGTTCCTGTTAGGCCTATTTGTTCTCTGATGACCCAAAGTAAAGGAGTCGATGGGTCGGAGTCTAACTCATGGTGGATTCCGTTAATTTTAAGTGATATCATAATGCTTTCCCTGTGATTATAAGGCTAAATTTAATATTTTTTGGCACATTTTTGAAATTTAAGCCTCGCTTAATGCATAAAACTAGAGCAAGTTTTGTGGGGTCCATGATTTCGATTTTTAATCATCCAAAGATAAAGGTGAGGATTGTTGGATAATCAGGGGTAAAGTAAAGGAGCCCAGTCAAGGGTTGCAGATGAAGGCTTATTTATTCTGATTTTTAAGTCCAAAGTTAATTGAGAAAAAGTTCATCTATGAACATCCAAGCGGGAGTATTTTTACCTGGATGCCAATCAGGCAATTTTTTTAAATTGGACAGGGTAAACCTATAAAATTTATAAGAATCCTCGCCAGGAATCGGACAGTTAAACGATTTGTTTTCTATATTTTTATCATCTTTCTGTAATGGGGGAAATTTAATCTCATTGAGGGTTTTAAATTGGGTACCATCAAGACTGCCTCCTACTTTTATGGCTGTGAGTGGGAAGATATAAGAGGCATTGTCTATCAAGGTGTTAAATCGAGCTTCTTTGAGTTTTTTGCTTTGATGGAATCCAATGACCAATATCATATTTTCATCTAGATAGCCCAACCATTTGCCATTTGAAAAGTTTTGATCACCCAATTGATAGTCGATCAAAGTTTGGGTCCCACGACCTGGGTATTGCTTATCAGGTTGAGTGATAAAATAAATGGTATCAGGATGTATTTCAGATCGATAAAAAGTTTTTTGCGCGACATCACTACTGATCCAGCCGGATTTAAATGCTTTGGTTTTTAGAGTAGTATGGTCAGTGATTCTTAAAGTCTGTTTAAACTCAGGACTTGACAAACTATCAGGATCTGTTCCGTCAGTGGTATATCGGATGTCTGTGCCGTCTAAAAAGTGCTTAATATTGATATCTAGATGACTTGCGATAATGGATGAGTCTTGATCAATGATCGGGCTTGTGATTTTGATTAAGTCATTTTTCAAATTATCTCCCACGGTAAAATTAATTCGAGGATAGGCGCTGCGAATCTTATCGATCTGAGGTGGATTGAGACTTGAGGCCCATAAATGAACCTCATCAAAAGGCGCATTTTCAAAAAAAGCTGGCCAATTTTTTTCGTCGTACGCTAAACCGCAGATCGAAATTGACTTGAGTTTAGTTAATTTTTTGAGTGGGACTAACTGATCAGCACTCAGTTGGGTGAAGTTTAAATTCAGCTTTTGTAATTGACTGCATCGAGCAATGAAAGCGATGTCCTCTTCTTGCAAAGGCATATTTTGCATGTTTAAGTTAACTATCTGAGACTGGATTGGAGACAGACGCTTTAAATTTTCATGGGCATAAAAATTTCTTTGATAAAAACTTACTTCAATGTCGCTGCTACCGGTGAATATATAACTTACAGTACAATAATTTGAATTATAGGCTTTTAAGTCCGGGAATATATTTTTTTGACGGTTCGAGTATGGAACACTGGGCATCCAATGTTGGGCTAACAAAAATAGACTATCGGATTGGTTCAGTTCGTTCATTTTAACTTCTAAATGACTCCCTGAGCGCACCCAATAACTCAATAGACTCAGTTCTTCTTTGGTCAATTGTAATTTACCTTCGGGGGGCATATGCTTTTCTTCTGATAGGGGTAAGAATAACCGCTCCAACAAAGGCGCTTTTTTATTATTATTACCAATTAAAATAGAGCCATGTTTTCCTCCTTTCTGGATATGATCTGGCGAATTAAGTAATAAGTTTCCCTTCTCTTTTTCTGGACCGTGACAACTCAGACATTTTTGTTGTAAGAGGGGGCCTATGGCCCTTTCATAGAGGGTGGCTGTACTGTCCATATTTACCGTGATCTTCTTTGCAATTTCTTCTTCAGGCCAGCTGAGGACCTGGGAGCCATGGGTCAACTGCGCACCTTTGTGCGTAAAAAAAATGAGCATCCCTGCAAAGACGAAGCCTACGAGGGCCCGCAGTAAGAAATTGGTATTAAAAGAATTATTGTATTCATGGAGTGTCATCAATCCCCAACTCATCCAGGCAATAGATATGCCACCCCATTGATGCCAAAAAATTAAGTCATGGTTATAGATTCCCTGTTTGGACAAAAAGATGCCAAAAATAGCAACAATGGTGGCCATTAAGGAGTGAATGGTTAAAAGAGGAGACAAGAAGGGACTTATTTTATTGTTATCTCTTGTGTAGACATAATAACCTGCGATCCCCAAGCCCAAGACAATGGGAAAATGCAAAAGCATGGGATGCATTTTACCCAGCCATTGAAAATAAATACCAAAATTTATTTCTTGATGATAATAAGCGATGATGCCCAGAAATGGATTTAAAATCCACAGAGCGTTTCTACCAAGTGCCAACCATTTAGGTGCCGACATTATTAAGCAATTAAGTTATTGATGATATTGCCTGATACGTCGGTCAATCGGTATCGACGCCCTAGATGCTTGTAGGTAAATGTTTCATGATCGATTCCCATCAGATGCATGATGGTAGCATGAAAGTCATGCACATGTACCGGAAGTGAATTGATATTGTATCCAAATTCATCGGTTTCACCATGCACACCTGGTTTTACTCCTCCGCCTGCCATCCAGATAGTAAAGCATCTGGGATGATGGTCTCTACCATAATTATCCTTGGTAAGGGGGCCTTGACAATAATTGGTTCTTCCAAATTCACCACCCCATATTACCAAGGTCTCATCCAATAAACCTCGTTGTTTTAAATCTTTTATTAATGCGGCAGAGGGCTGATCCACATCCTTACATTGTCCGATGAGCTCATTGGGTAAATTACCGTGACCATCCCATCCTTGATGATACAACTGTACAAATCTGACTCCATTTTCAGAAAGCTTACGCGCCAACAAACAGTTGGCTGCATACGTACCTGGCACTAGACATTCAGGGCCATACATTTTTACAACACTTTCAGGTTCATTTTTTAAGGAAGTGATTTCGGGTACGGCCATTTGCATGCGATAGGACAATTCGTATTGTTGAATTTTTGCCACAATTTCTGGATCCCCAATTTTCTCATAGGATTGTTGATTCAGGGCGGCAATTTCATCTAGCATCGCACGCTTGTCACTTCGGGCTATAAATGGGGGATCTGACAAGTATTTTATCGGTTCTTCGCCACTACTAAATTGTACCCCCTGATGGATGGAATCCAAAAAGCCATTATTCCATAATTTAGAATAAACACCTTGTCCATTCCCTTTTCCTTTACTCAATAGCACGCAAAAAGCAGGAAGATTTTTATTATCGCTCCCCAAACCATAACTGACCCAGGAGCCCAAACTCGGTCGGTTTCCTACCTGGGCACCAGTTTGAAAAAAGGTAAGGGCAGGATCATGATTGATGGCTTCGGTATACATGGACTTCACAATACACAAATCATCAGCAATACCTGCAATATGGGGAATGGTCTCACTGAACCAGCCTCCATGACTGCCATGTTGGGAAAAATTAAATCGGCTCCCTGCCAAAGGGAAAGTAGTTTGATTGGAGGTCATACCTGTGAGTCTTTGTCCGTTTCGAATGCTGGCAGGTAAGTCTTCACCATGCATTTTTTGTAGCATAGGCTTGTAATCAAATAAGTCCAATTGTGAGGGGGCACCATTTTGAAACAAATAAATCACTCTTTTGGCTCTTGGGGAAAATTGAGGCAATATTTTAGAGAAAATCTCAGCTTCATTGGGGCCGTCAAACATATCAGGAACCATTAAAGATCCGAGACCTAGTCCACCTAATCCGAGACTCATTTTGGACAAGAATTTCCTTCTATTTTGATTTAATCCATGCTCTAACAATTCATTCATAGCTCTAAGACTTGGTAATGGTTTCTTCAAGGTTAAAAATAATTAATATCGTATTCATCAAAGCAGCGGCTTCGATGGCATCATATTTTTCAGCAGGGTGACGATATTCACCAATCGCCAAGGCCTCGCTGACCACGGAAGGCTTTTGTTTAAGCAGTACCATTTGCTGGGTACAATAGTCGACCAATCTATTTTTTTCTATCCTAGTGGGTTTGCGAATCACAATCCTTTCAAAAGCTTGTTCAATTTTATCCGATAATTTCTGTGGATTCAGTGACATTCTTTCTGCCAATACCCTCGACGCTTCAAGTACTGTGGGGTCATTAAGCATGGTTAAGGCTTGCAAGGGCGTATTAGTACTTGATCTTTTGGCTTCGCATTGATCCCTATTGCTGGCATCGAAGATCATCATGCTAGGTGGAGGAGCCGTTAATTTAATAAATGTATATAAACCTCTTCTATAAATATCGGTACCATGATCCTGCGTATAAGAAGCCAATATTCCTCGTCCGGATGTAGTACTTTCCCAGACCCCTTCGGGTTGATAGGGTTTGACACTGGGGCCACCAACTTCAGGATTGAGTAAGCCACTAGAGCCCAAGACAAAGTCTCGAATGATCTCCGCTTTGAATCGTAGACGGGGGGATCTGCTGTAGTAAATATTATCAGGATCAAGAGTCAATTGTTCTGAGCTCATTTCGGTAGATTGCTTAAAGGTACTGCTCATGACAATTTTTTTAACCAGGTACTTTATATCCCATTCATGATCCATAAAATCGACAGCTAACCAATCCAATAATTCAGGATGGGTGGGTAATTCTCCTTGGAGGCCATAATCTGCTGAAGTGTTGACAATGCCTTTCCCAAAGAGTTCCTGCCAAATAAAATTGACAAAGACCCGTGAAGTAAGTGGATTTTGAGCATTCGTGGTCCATTGAGCAAGTCCCAATCGGTTACGCTGATATTTTGTGGTATCAAAAGGCATGATGGATTCCAAGGCGGTGGGCTTGACCAGCTGATCAGTTGGGGCATCATAGCTTCCCCTCGCCAAAATATAGGTAGCCCTTGGTTTGATACTATCTTTTGGACTCCAATCACCCATGACGGACACTTCTAGTTGACTGGTATCCGAAGTATTGAGAAAAGACAATAATTTGTTTCTCTCTTGGGCGGAGATGAGAAGTTTTGGATTTTTGGCAGGCGTAGAAACGCTGACATCTCCCTCATAGCCTTTTTCTTTACTTTCATTGAAAAAAGCATACAATTGATAATAATCACGATTAGAAAAGGGATCATACTTATGGTCGTGACATTGGGCACATTCGATGGTAACTCCCAAAAAAGCCTTGCCATAAGTCCTTGTTTTATCAATGTTGTAGGACACTCGGTATTCTTCATCGATCACACCGCCTTCTTCTGTAAACTTATGATTTCTAAAAAAGGCTGTCGCCAAAATACTTTTTTTTGTGGCGTTGGGCAATAAATCACCTGCAATCTGATTTATTAAAAATTGATCATAGGGAAGGTTATCATTGAAGGCATGGATGACCCAATCTCGCCAGGGCCATTGGGATCTAATATTATCGTCTTGAAATCCATAAGAATCTGCATATCGGGCTAAATCCATCCACAATAATGCCAATTTTTCTCCGTAGGCAGGCTTTTGCAACAAGTCATCGATCAATTGTTCATACCAATTTTCATTAGATATAGATCGCCAATAATTTAATTCATTATAGGAAGGAGGTAGTCCTATTAAGTCGGCAAAAGCTCTTTTTATCAAAGCGTCTTTGCTTGCCGCATCATTGGGGCTAAATCCTAAGGCTTCCATTTTTTTTAAAATGAAATAATCCACTTCATTGGTCATCCAATTCGGATGGTTTACATTAGGTAGGTCCGCTTTTTTTGGGGCTTCAAAGGCCCAATGTTTTTCATATTGTGCACCTTCTTTGATCCACTGCTTAAATAAATTGATTTCATCGGGACTTAAACGCCCCAAATGACTTTCCGGTAAGGGCATCATGATTTGAGAATCTGATGATTCGATGCGATGAATCAATTCACTTTGTTCAGGGAAGCCTGGTACGATGGCATATTTCCCTTTGGATTTTTCTAATTCAGCAAAGGCGATAGAAGGGACATCCAATCTAAGTCCTGCTTTTACTTTGGTTATATCTGGACCATGACAAGCAAAACATTTGTCGGACATGAGTGGCCTGATTTCTCGATTATAGGATACCATTTTGACACCTTCTTTTTTTTCAGGGGCAAAAAAGATCATCCCACTTAAGCAACCTATGAAGAGTAAAATAACTAGGGCCAGCAGCCTTTCTTTTTTCATAAAACAAGAAGATTAAACACGAGAAAATTTATAGGGATAGGATTTACCAGATGCCCATTGTGACACATAGATGCTGCCCTCATCATCTATACATACGTCATGGGGATGCATCAGTATTTTTTCGAATTGCGCCATGGGTTGCAATTGACCATTAACATATTTGGGTGCCGTACCCCCTAAATTTGAGACCACTTGATTGTCCTTGCTTAGTATGGTGATGAATCCTGAATTAATACTATCTAAGTTTGGTGATCGCAGCACAGCTGCATAGAGATAATCACCTTTAATTACAGGTCTACAGACGCATGCACCTGGCAAGTGAATTATCTCAAGAAGCTTTCCCTCAAGACTAAAACGCTTGAATGCGGTACGGGTACGATCAGTAATGAGCAGTGTAGGAGTGCCTTGACGTGAGTCTATACAGATCCCATGTGCATTATCCAAATATTCATCTCCTATACCTCGTCCACCAAAACTATTTTTTAGGTTGCCATATTCATCATAATGTAAGATGTGTTGCGCACCATAACCATCTGCAATGTAAAAATCTCCATTGGGTAGTACGGTTGTTTCTGTGGGAACAAAAGCATCTTTATTTTGATAATCAGGTATATCGGCAGGGGGATTAATGGTCAATACTATTTTCCCATCGAGTGTGGTTTTGTAAACCTGATGTCGGTTGGTATCCGTAATAAATAAAAAATCTTCGTTGCCATTGGCCTGTAAGGTTAATCCATGCGCGCCAGGAAATTCGGTCCCCCAAGTAGTTGACAATCGACCACTTTTATTATAAATAATTACGTTGTTTTTGGTTTCATTGGTCAGTAGTATGATGCGTCCTCTTGAGTCCTCTATCATTTCATGACAATCATTGACCGGGGTTTTTGCGGGGTCGAGGGCTCCCCATTTTGTATTTAACCTGAATTTCATTTCGTTGTGACCATACATGGGTCCCTTTGTTTCACCATATAAATCGCGCACAGCGAAAAAAGCAGTACTCCCAAGAACGGATTTTTTTACGAAGGATCTTCTTTTCATAAGCGATTACATTAACAAGCGGTGAAGCCGACGCTTTGTCAAGTGTTAACTAAAATAAGTAAAAAATTTCATTTTATTAAACTATTTATTTCATAGCTTATGGAAGTATGCGGTATTTACCTATTATGCGAAGAATACATAGTAGTATTGGATTTCGCTCAAAGAGAATTGATCAGCGAAGAGACAGAAAACATTAAAGCATCAATTTAGATTTTGAATTAATTGATAGATTTTTTGATACAGTTTACAACAAGAGCTAATAGGGGTTATATAAAAGATGAATACTAACAATCACGATACACTTTTAGTGTTTACTATTGAAGCTATGGGTGATATGGGAAATTTAAGAGGGTATAACCGGCTTCCTGTCAGTCCTTTAAGAAACAAATAGAGACATTATGACAGGTAAAAGGATTGAGGGATTAATGGAAGGAAAAAAGAATTTTTGGCTAGAGACGCTTCTAGAAAGAGATTGTCCTAGACTTAGAGGATTGTCTTTGAACGCTTTATCGTAAAAGACGGAAGGTTCATAAAGGGAAAAGTGTTAAGTTGGAAGGGATAATTAACTACGAGAAAAGGAAGGTAAAGTTTAAAT
>DBBU01000054.1 GCA_002292365.1 Flammeovirgaceae bacterium UBA976 | reverse complement strand
TTTTTTAAAACGACTTGGGCTGAGGTGAAAATTTTATTGTAAGACAAGCCTCGAGCGTATTCTTACGTAGAAAAATACTAGGAGCAGATAAGTATCCGGCTGAAATATTTAATCTACAAAATTAATCCATATTATATTGCCATTTCCATAAAATCAATATAGTTGTTTCAAACTGATCTAAAAAATATAACTAGAGATTATTGATGAAATGAGAATTAATCTGAGGCAAAATCAAATAAGCTTAAGTACCAAAGGAGGGAATCGANNTTTGAGTCGTGCGCGTCTACCAATTCCGCCACTTTGGCATTTAGTCTTCACAAAAATATCTAAATCTCACATCAACGCAAACTATTGATCCTTTTAAGTTGGCTTATTTTTTATTTTTATCAACGAAATACCCCTACCAAAATTTATTAAAATACTCTTTTCAAAATGATCCTAATTATTCCTGTTCATTAATGTGATAAACTGAAATCATTAAAAAAATAATTTGTCTATCTTTCCAGAAATTTTAGTGCATCGTTTGTATTTATGTCAAAGAAATTAGAAAACTTATTTGAAGGCTTTATGTTTTGGAGCCGTTGGGTGCAGGCCCCTATGTACGGCGGATTGATTTTTGGTTCCTTCATTTATCTCTACGTCTTTTTTCATGAACTCTTCAATATGTTCACAAGGCTCCTCAATCAACCGGTTGGTTCAAAGACAGGTCCGTGGGAAGAAACTGAGATGATGTTGAGTGTTTTGAACCTTGTAGATATTTCAATGGTAATGAACCTTTTGGTAATTGTAACCATTGGCGGATATTCGATATTTACAAGCCGGATGGATCTCGATTTACATGAAGATAAACCCTTGTGGCTGAATAATTTGGATGCAGGTCAGTTAAAAATAAAGTTAGCTACCTCCCTCGCCTCTATAACGGGCGTTCAGCTCTTGAAAACCTTTGTTGATTACAGAGAGGCTGCAACTAAAGTGAGCAGTGAAGAAATTATTATTGAAATCATTATTCATATCGTCTTTATTTTGTCCGCATTGTTATTGGCCCAAACAGAAAAAATAACCCATAGCTATCAACATAAAAAGAATTTGATGAAGTCGGAAATGATCAAAAAAAACAAAGAAGATGAAAATCTACTTAAATATGATTTTGATTCTTAATACCATTTCTATTTGAACCAAAAAGAGCTATTCTTTATCTCTCCCAATTAAAACTTGTTAATTTTTTAATAAATTGATTGATTAATAAAATGGCATTTAGAACATCCTGCTGATGTACCATTTCAATGACTTGATGCAAATGTCGCGTAGGAATAGAAACGGCACCTGCAATGGCTCCGTGTTTACCGGTTCTTTGTAATCCCGCAGTGTCAGTTCCTCCTGCCGTAAGTACCTCTAGTTGCCATTTTATTTCAGCATCTGTAGCCGTTTGTTTTAAATACTTTACCATTCTAGGGTCACATATGGTGGAAGTATCCATGATTTTAATAGCAGGTCCATTCCCCAGTGATGTTATTTGCTCATGGGCTTGTGCTCCGGGTAAATCAAATGCAATAGTCGTATCTATGGCCAATCCATAATCTGGATCAATGTGATGCGATGCCACTTGGGCACCCCTCAAACCTACCTCCTCTTGCACCGTAAATACGGCATAAACATCTATTTGAGGGTTATTCAATTGCTTAAGTACCTCGATCAATACATAAACTGATATCCTGTTGTCTAGGGATTTACAATTGATACAATTACCCATTTCAATCAACTCCCTTTCTCTGGTGATCGGATCACCTACGGCTATGATTTTTTTTACTTCTGTTCCAGACATCCCTGTGTCAATAAAGAAATCTTCTACTTGTACCCCCTTGTTTCGTTCTTCTGGCTTCATTAAGTGAATCGGCTTGGAACCCATAACTCCAATTATTGCCTTCTGACCATGAATCACCACGCGTTGAGCTGTAAATGTTTTTGGATCAAATCCTCCCAATGTATGAAATCGAATAAAGCCATTATCATCAATGTGTGTCACCATAAAGCCAATTTCATCCATATGTGCAGCTAGCATAATTCTTGGCGGAGATACTACTTTTTTGGCTTTAACCAATGCAATTAAATTACCCATATTATCAATAGAAATCTCATCGCAAAAAGGTGTAATCTCTTTTTCAATAACGTCTCTTATTTGAGACTCAAAACCGGAAGTTCCGGGAGTTTCGCACAGATTTTTTAAAAGGGGTATATTCATTTTCATATTCTGAAATTTAAAAAGGCTTTGGAAAATCAGCTACTTTCCAAAGCCTTGGGTGTGCGCACGAGAGGAATCGAACCTCCACGGCCATAAATAGCCACTAGGCCCTCAACCTAGCACGTCTACCAGTTCCGCCACGTGCGCAAAACAAAATGTAAAAATAAGTTGATTATGCTAATAAAAAAGAAACCCTAAGACTAAATAAAAAGTATTTCCAATTCTACTCCAATTCCAAGGGATCAATAAGCTGACCAGCAGTAGGTCTTTTTTATTTTTAAAGTGCCTTTTATTCTTGATTACCATTAGCCATTTTTTAAAACTGTTCATTTTTAATGAGTTCACAACGACTTAGAGTGAAAAAAAGCGCTGGAATTAATTTAAAATGAATCTTAACTTTTAGAAAATAGTTGTATTTAAGTAACCAAAAGGAATGCTTATTTAGAGATTCAGTATTTTATTTTACCGATTAGTTAGCGTTCACTGATACGATGATAATCATCCCAAGTATCTATATCTTGCAAAAATTGAAGTCTACTTGATTTAAAATATTGAACCGAATGCCTTGCAGTCTTCACAATCAATTTACAACCCTCAGGATCATCGTGATGCATAATACGGGATCTAAAAGATTGTGAAAAAATAACAGGATTACCTGTTTTATCACCTACTTTAGGTAAGGTTATAAGTTCATCTTCATGAGTATTTAATAAATGATATTCGGCTAATTTTACGTAATCAAGACCTTTGATGCCAACCATATCACCTAAACAAATAATGAAACCATGGGTCTGATCATCCGCGGCATCAACTCCTTGTTGGATAGAACTGGTTAATCCTTTTTTATAATCTGAATTAGTGATTATTTTTATGTCATTACCAAAGCCTTGCAAAGCGGCTTTGAATTCATCCTCATCATTACCTAACACTACCAAGACCTCATAAAATCCTGCCGCTAAAACATTCGAAATGGTATGTAGGAGAATCGGCTTCCCTTGCCAATCCAAAAGTAATTTATTGGCTCCTGGAAGACGAGAAGAGAGTCCCGCACCCATAATCAAAGCTGAGAGATTGATGATTTTATCCATATTTCAAAAACAATAATTCTTGGATAAGAAATGACTCATAGCAGTAATTTCAGTAATAATTTTAACATAGCATGACATTTATCGAACCATCTATGAGACCTAAGGGAACTCAACTCGCTTTTACTGGAATATTAAAAGGGATAAATAGACTGCGATGTATCATGGAATATTAAAAAAAATGCCATTTAGTTTAAAGACCTCCTCTTTGTAACCAGTGAAATTAAGGATTATAGGATAAAAGTATTCGTTTGTGAGTCTATGAATCTAGCCATGAAGTAAAGTCGTTAGATCAACAAAATCTCCAGGAGCAAGAGCCCAGCTCAAAAATATTATCTTTGACGTGTACAAGTAAGTTTACTTGAAAAATATTATTTGACAAGAATCAGCATGAGAACAACTATAAAAAGTCTCCTATTAATTACTGACTTTGGTAAAAACGGAATATCATCAGATGATAAATTTTTTAGAACTAACTAATTGAACTCAGGACTCGTCTTCTTTATTTTTAGGTTTATTTCTAAGTCTCTTTATCCAGCTACTTTTACCCAATTTCGATAAAATTCCGAGCCAAAGAAAGAAAACTAAGAAAAAAGCAACCTTGCTGTATACTGGTGAAATATCAGTAGTATGACTCATCACATTTGCACAAACAAATGCCAACAACAATGATAGTGCTAGATTCTCCTTGGTTAGAAATGAAAACATTCCACAAAAATGGCCTATTCCCTCCGAAAAATAAAAATTATGAAAAGATTTTTAGTAGTATCGTCCCACTATGTTTTTTGCTGACTACCTTCATTTTTCATTATTTCAAGCCTTTGAGTCGATACCCTTCTTAAAAAAAAATGATAGATACCAATGGAATTATAAGAAGCTATTTTAAAAAAAATTAAGTTCGTTACCTTAATCTTGTATTTTACATAAGTTTTATGGCTAAAAGAATATTGATAACTGGAGGTACTGGATACATAGGATCACACACGGCTGTTGAACTCATCCATCAAGGTTATGAGGTCGTTATTGTGGATGACTTGTCTAATTCTGAGTATCGTACCATTGAGAGCATCGAAAAAATAACAGGTACAAAACCTAGATTTTATCAGTTTGATTTGAGAAATTCTCCCTCCATGGAAAAACTCTTCAAGGACAATAAATTCGATGGAATTATTCATTTTGCTGCGAAAAAAGCAGTCGGCGAATCAGTAGAGAAACCTCTTTTATATTATGATGTAAACTTAAATTCCATGCTTAATTTATTGAAATTAATGGAATTAT
The DNA here is from genome assembly GCA_002292365.1 of Flammeovirgaceae bacterium UBA976. Taxonomy (GTDB): domain Bacteria; phylum Bacteroidota; class Bacteroidia; order Cytophagales; family Cyclobacteriaceae; genus UBA4465. Next base: position 90,226 of record DBBU01000054.1, on the reverse strand, counting down.
ATAAAGTTTCAAATCTTGTTTTTTCTTCTAGCTGTACCGTTTATGGTCAACCTTCTCGGCTTCCAGTAACTGAGGACACTCCATTTGCCTCAGCCGAATCACCCTATGGGCACACCAAACAAATAGGAGAAGATATTCTCAATCTTACGACCCGAACTAATGGGTCACTCCAAGCCTTATCATTAAGGTATTTCAATCCTGTAGGGGCACACCCTTCTGCCTTGATCGGTGAATTGCCTATTGGAATGCCAGCCAATTTGGTTCCTTTTATTACTCAGACAGTGGCTGGGCTACGATCTAAACTGAAAGTATATGGAAATGACTATAATACATCCGACGGAACTGCCGTACGAGATTATATTCATGTGGTAGACCTTGCCAAAGCGCATGTCCGAGCGATTGAACGTATGCTAAACCATGAACAAAAAAAATCCTATGAATATTTCAATATCGGAACGGGCAAAGGGAGCTCTGTACTTGAAGTCATTCAAACATTTGAAAAGATCAATCATACCAAAGTACCTTATGAAATAGTGGATCGGAGAGCTGGAGACATCGTAAAGATCTATGCTGATACGACACGGGCCAATAATGAACTGAACTGGAAGGCTCAACTCAATTTAGATGATATGATGAAATCAGCATGGAAATGGCAAAAAACCCTCATTTCTTGATATATTAGCCCTAAAAATTAAAGAACATATAATAAGCGAGGAAGAATTCGTTTTCAAACCTAAAGTTTATCAATAAAAAAATCCTCTTGCGCTATTTGAATTTAAAATCGACCCTTTTTGTCCTCACATCTTTATCTATCTTCACGAGTTGCAATAAAGATGATGATCCAGGCATTGCCGCCGAAAATGAAGTAAACGCTTTCATTTGGGGAGCCATGAATTCTTGGTATTATTGGCAAGAAGACGTGGATGACTTGAAAGATGAGCAATTTGCATCTAGTAGTGAAAGAAATACTTTTTTGAATCAATTCGATGATCCCAATCTCTTATTTGAATCCTTGAGATATGCTGATGATCGATTCTCATGGATCACCGATGATTATAATGCGCAAGACGAATATTTTGCAGGCATAACTACCGATTTCGGCTTCAAATATGGTCTGGTAAGATGGTTGGGAGATAGTGTCATTGGCTATGTTAAGTATGTGTTGCCAGATTCGCCTGCCTCTGAAGTAGACTTAATCCGTGGTGAATTATTTTATGGCATCAATGGTCGCCTCATGACTATGGACAGTTATCAAGAATTATTGCAAAATCAAGAAAGCTATACCCTCGACATTGCTAAAATTGAAGATAATGTGCTCATACCTACCCACACGACACCCTCTTTTTTTGCACGACAATTGACTGAAAATCCCGTCTTCCTCGAAAAAGTTTTAGAAATTGAAAACCACAAAATTGGCTATCTCATGTACAATGGCTTTAGACATACTTTTCATGAGCAACTTAATGATGCCTTCGGGCTGTTCAAAGATGAAAATGTTACAGAATTGGTTTTAGATTTGAGATATAACGGTGGAGGATCTATTTATACCACCATGCATTTGGCCAGTATGATTTACGGTAAAGCAACTCGGACAGATGTCTTTGGTAAGATATTATATAATGAAAAACACGGAGGCAATACCCGCGCCCTTTTTTTTGTAGATGATTTGGACGTAGTAGATGCTGAATATGAGAGTGTCTCAACCCGTACATTGAATGAATTGAATATTGAACGAATTTATATCCTAGTCAGCAATCGATCTGCATCTGCAAGCGAACTCCTCATAGCGGGGCTATTGCCTTATATGAAAGTGCGAATCATTGGAGATCAAACGGTAGGTAAAAATGAAGGATCAAGAACTTTATATGACTCTCCACGATCAGATTTTACAGAAAAAGACGGTAATCTCAATCCCAATCACACCTATGCGCTCCAACCCATCATAAGCAAATTGGCTAATTCATTAGATTTTAGTGATTATTCTACAGGATTTTTACCCGATATTGAGGCCAAAGAAACTGATTATTTAGAATTCATGAGGCCCCTTGGAGCGGATGATGAATTATTGTTAAGCATTGCCATTGATGAAATCACAGGTAGAAATGGACTGGGTAGAATCGCACCTTTCTCGCCTCATCCAGTCATTGATGAGCCCCTTAAAAATCCCTTCATGTTTGAGATGTACCTCAACGGGATCTCCAACTAGTCAGGTCTTTTCTTTTTAATATAGTTTTTTTCCCCTCCTTAAAATTCATGAATTAATAAGGTGCTAGCATTAGCTGTTTACCAGCAAAATTCCTAAGTTTGAACCAACAGAAACTCATGTCTACAATTCTCAAAATTAATGAAATCAAATCTCTGCTCAAGGAAGTTGACATAAACGATGCGATGGAAATAGGCTTTAAGGCCTATAGTAATGGTCAAAGTATAGTGCCACCAGTTGGAGAACTCCTTTTCAATAATCCCCCAGGCGATGTTCATATAAAATATGGCTATATCCTTAATGATGATTATTACGTGATTAAGATCGCCTCAGGTTTCTATGAAAATCCAAAATTAGGCATCGCCTCAGGTCAAGGTTTAATGCTCTTATTTAAACAGCAAACAGGCCAGTTAGTAGCCTTGTTATTGGATGACGGCTATCTCACTGATATTCGTACGGCAGCCGCGGGAGCACTGGCAGCCCAATATTTTGCACCCAAAAATATAAGGGCCATTGGTATCATAGGCACAGGAGTTCAAGCTAAATTTCAACTACAACATCTTCAAAAAATCTTAACATACCGTGACGTATGGTTGTGGGGTCGAAATGAACGCCATGCCGAAAAATTGAAGCACGACTTAGGTTCAAATTGGAATATACACATAGCAACTTCTCCTTCACAAGTGGCCAAACATTGTCAACTATTAGTTACCACCACCCCTTCAGAAACGGCGCTATTGCATGCCGATGACATTCAAGCAGGTACCCACATTACGGCCGTAGGATCCGATACCGCTATCAAGCAAGAATTATCAGGAGACCTACTAAAAAAAGCCGATCTGATCATTGCCGATAGCCTGCCTCAAAGCAAAAGTAGGGGAGAGATTTATCAAGCGACCAGAGGGGGATTTATCCAAACTAATGATATATACGAATTGGGTGCTGCTATCCAAGACCCTAAATTACAACGTAAAAATGATCATCAAATAACAATAGTAGATTTGACAGGTGTGGCAGTACAAGACATCATGATTGCCAAATCAGTTTATTTGCAACATCTATTGACCCAGCAAGATGCTCAATTATAAAAGTAACAAAGGAGGTGGTCCTACCGTCGACTTTGAAAAAGCTATTTTGGATGGCTACGCATTGGATGGTGGATTATATGTCCCCGAATATTTACCAAAAGTGACGCATTCTGATTTAATTAAATGGAAAGCACTGAGCTACAAAGCGCTGGCATTCGAAGTATTATCATTGTTTATTGATCGAAGTATTGTCTCTGCTGTTGAGCTGCGTCTGCTCCTTGATGAATGTTATGACACTTTTGAAACCAAAGAAGTCATTCCCTTTCATCAGTTGGAAACTCGGGATGAAACCTACATCATGGAATTATTTTATGGCCCTACCCTTTCCTTTAAGGACGTAGGCATGTCTTTTATGGTTAATTTGGTTAATTTCTTTCTTAAAAGAAAAAGTGAACATCTCTCGGTGATCGTAGCGACCACAGGAGATACGGGCCCCGCTGCAGCGCATTTTGTTGCCGGAAAATCGAATTTAGATGCCTGGGTTTTGTATCCGAAAGGACTGATTACTGAGGCACAAGAAAGACAAATGACCACCCTACCCCATGCCAATGTACATCCCGTGGGCGTTTTTAATTGTCCGGAGGGGGGTGATGATCTCGATGTCGTCATTAGCCAACTTTATACTGATGATGCTTTTAAAAAAAAACTTAAACTGTCTAGTGTCAACTCCCTTAATTGGGGACGGATCATGATGCAGACCGTCCATTATTTCTATGGGTACCTGCGAATTGCAAAAGAAGTTGGCGCTCCCGTAAATATGGCCGTACCTTCTGGTGGCTTTGGTAATTTATGTGCAGGAGGATTGGCTAGAAAGATGGGATTGCCGATTCATTATTTGGTAGTGGCAAACAATCAAAACGCCTGCCTAAACCGAATTTTTACACAAGGTGTGTTTTCAAAGCAACCCATTCATGAAACCGTATCATCTGCTATAGATATATTGGTTCCCATCAATTTCTGGCGTTTTTTGTATTTTAATGTGGAGGGTGATACGGAAAAAATTAAGGAATGGATGGAAACTTTTGAACGAACAGGACTGGCCATTTTTGATACAGAAACGATGACCGAATACCGAAAAGGGTTTTTATCCAAAAGCATCTCCGATGAGCAGACATTAAAAACCATTAAAAATGTCTTCGAGGAGGAACATTATTTATTGGATCCACATGGAGCAGTGGCGGTAGCCGCAGCAGATCAATTAAAAGTACAATTGGGCGAGCACCCATTGATTTGTCTCGCTACCGCCCATCCTGCCAAGTTTCCTGAGACAATGGAACGTTTATTGGGTGCTGATCAAATGCCCCGAGCCGCTATGCATCCTTCTATTGAGGAAGCAAAAGTAAAATGCCAAAAAAATTATACCTGTCACTATTCCCGCTTACACAGCGCCTTAAAAGAAACCATGAATACACATTGGGATTTACATCACCCTGCTTAATTTTTTTTCAAAAAATGGACCCTTATACGGCGCTAACTACTCAAGACCTTTTCGAGATTTTGACACCCTATGGATTGGAAACCTTTGATTCCTTTAGCGTATTAAGTGGGGGTATAGAAAATACCAATTACCAAGTCACTCTCAAGGAGGAGAACTACGTCCTCAGTCTCTTTGAGCAAAAAACTTGGGAAGAGGTTCTGGCCCTAAGTCAACTCCTTCAATACCTAGAAAATAATCGTTTTGAGACCTCAAAAATAGTCTCTGCCAAAAATGGGATGCCTATCACGCTTTGGCGCCAAAAGCCTGTCATGATCAAAAGATTCATCTCGGGAGGAATAAAGCCTTATTTAACACTACCGCTGATCGAGTTAGTAGGATTTCAGGTAGGTAAACTTCATCGAATACCTCCCCCTGATTATCTGCCATATGATCTCAACTTTGGAAAAGAGCATTTTGATCTATTAAATGATTATGCGCCAAAAGATCCTTTTAGAACTTGGCTTACAAACATCGTCTCAGAGTTAGCACCTCACTTATCCGATGAACTTCCACGGGCTTTCATACATAGTGATCTGTTCTGTGACAATGTGCTTATTAGCCCAGACAAACAGAGGGTGACCCTAATGGATTTCGAGGAAGCTACTTATTATTATCGCATATTTGATGTCGGAATGGCTATTATTGGGCTTTGCTCCGAAGAAGGTCGCCTCAGCGCCGATAAAGTACAAGGTTTTTTAAGAGGTTATTCAAAGCAAGTCACCTTAACTGCTATTGAACAAAAGGGGCTGGGTGCCTTCACTGCCTATGCCGGTGCTTCCATGTCATTTTGGAGACACAAAAATTTCAATTTTATCCATCCAGAATTAAATCTAAACGATCATTACAAAGCCTTACAGTCTCTGGCAAATGACGCACGTAATCAACCCTACGATTTTTTTAAGCTGAAATTAACCTAACCAATGACCGTAATAAATTGTTCTAAATCTAATTGTTACAGGATTAGATCCGACGTCAGTACCTACTGCCCTGGAAACCAAAGAATTCTTCAGATATTTAGCGATGGCCCCAAAGGTACTCAGTACCCCACTCGGTATATTCAACAATCCTGCCATACTTAAATTGAAACGATGTTCCATGTAAATGTAAGGTAAGTCCTTCCTTGTGCCCTTTAGTACCGTCCAAAAAGTTTTTAACATAATCTTGATACCTATCTTGCCCTGCTATAATTTGGGCATTTGGATATTGTTGTTGCAAGCCTATTAAGGCTTCATTAATGTCCTAGTAAAACATCACGAGAAACGCCTTTACTGGAAGATCAATGATCATGTTTCCAAACATACTTTCGAAAAAATCATAGTAAATGAGTCGTTTTTTGCCCTGGATTTGTGAGAAATTTACCTCCATAGGCACTAATTTCAACTTTTTATTCTCTGATGAATCAGAAAGAACATCGCCATAAAGATCTGTAAATAGAGCTGTTTGCTTATAGCTAGGGTTTAATTTGGCCCCCAGAAAGTTTGCTATTTGATCGTATATTATTTTATTTTTATGCCTTGGTCGTATCCGCCTTCAGTAACTCGATTTCATCACACAACTTTTGATACCAATCCTCGCCATATTTTCTAATGAGTGGTTCCTTTAAAAATTTATAAATCGCTACGCCTTTGTTTTTACCTAAGATCCTGGCGCATTCACAAATACTCCATCGATCATAATTTAGAGTTTCATATTCTTGCAATTGGGCAATCCTTATGGGATATAAATGGCAACTTATGGGCTTTCGGAAGTTTGATTTACCATCAATCCATGCCTGTTCAAGACTACATTTTAAAGTTTTCTCCTCATCATAAAAGGCAAAACTACACTCTTTACCCTTGAGGGTCGTTGTGGAGAAATCCCCCTCTTCATCTAAGATATAGGCGCCTCCTTTATCTAATATTTCTTTCGATTCTTGGGATAAATAAGTTTTTGCTTCTTTGACAGCACCTTCAATCAGCGGTAGCTCATCTAGTCCCAAAGGAGCTCCAAGATCTCCTTCTACGCAACAAGCTCCTTTACATTTGTCCAAGTCACAGATGAACTGTTCCTGATAAATATCTGAAGAAATTACGGTTTTGTCTATTATGATCATGCCTAGTACATTGAAACTTTAAAATTAACTAATAAGTCTCAATAACCTTCAACCGATTTGAATTTTGGCTCATGGTCGTATTATAGGGATAGTTACTGACGATTTAAAGAATTGGGAATTCCAAATATTACGCTGATCGAATAGAACCTTAAGTTGACTCTAAAACCTACTACTCTTCAAAAAAACTGACAACGAAATAAAAATTTATTATTTGTTATTTATTAATTTAGATTAATCCAGAAATCAGAACTTATCATTTACTTTGATCAAATAAAAAAATAATTTATAATTACTTAAAAAAATATCTTATGACCTTAGCAATTATTTTATCCTTATTAACGTTAAATCTATCCCCACTTGAAACGGTGCTTGTAAATACTCAAAAAAGTACTATTGAATGGGAAGGAGGCAGTGCTACTACCACTCACAATGGACTTATAAGTTTAAAATCTGGTACTCTAGAGATCTCGGATGGACAATTGACCGGAGGTGCTTTTGAAGTTGATATGACATCCATCACAAATTTAGATGTTTCAGAAGCCTATCGCGGTAAATTGGAAAATCATCTCAAATCTGAAGATTTCTTTGATGCCAATGCATTTCCAACCGCACAGTTGATCATTGTGAAAGCTACGGAAGAAAAAGATAATCTATACCGAATCGTCGCTGATTTTACCGTTAGAGATATTACAAAATCTATTGAATTTGATGCCTCCTTAACACCTACTGGAAATGGTTATACAGCATCGGCCACCTTCACTTTTGACCGTTCGGAATATGAAGTAAAGCATCGATCAGGAAGTTTTTTCATGGACTTAGGTGATAAATTGATTTATGATGAAATAAAAGTAGCCATCTCTGTAATTACCCAGAACTAAATTTTAAAGAGGGTCTATTTGAAAGAGATGTTTACATATTCCAGAATTGTTAAGCGGTTGATCAAAAAGTCAACCGCTTATTTTTTGCCAATACTCAAATAGATTCCTATTACTAGGATATTGAATATATTTATAGCATTTACTCAGCAAAATAGCCTTTTCCCCATGAAATCCATGGAGATAAAACCAAAGCTATCACCCCTCTATTCAAAATTAAATGCCTAATAAATGCTTTTCATTGTACAGAATCTTATAAATACTGAGCAGTTTTCACTTCTCCATGTGTCAACACTGAAGAAAATATTAAAAAAAGGCGCTTAGAAATGAATCCAGCCTTGCGCAATCAATTCAATGGTGTTTTTATTGTCGGTAACCATAACCTTACCTAAATCGGGGGCATGCATGTAACCAATCGTGGTGATGTCATCATGATTTTTCATTTTCTCAAAATCCTTTTGATCGATGGTGAAAAGGAGTTCATAATCTTCTCCCCCATTGAGCGCTGCGGTGTTAGGATCCATACTGAACTCAGCAGCGGTATCAAAAGTTTGCTTTTCAATGGGTAACTTGTCCTCATAAATACAAGCTCCTTTTTGGGATTGCTCGCATAAATGGAAAATTTCAGAGGCAAGCCCATCCGAAATATCAATCATTGAAGTAGGTAAAATGCCCAAGTCTCGTAATTCATGAATGACATCCATCCGAGCTTTCGGACGCAATTGCCGGCCCACTATGTAGGAATATTTGTCTAATTGAGGTTGCATGTTTGGATCTGCTTTAAAAACTTCTTTTTCACGTTCTAAGATTTGCAAACCCATATAGGCACCGCCAATGTCTCCTGAAAGGCATAATATATCTCCCTCTTTAGCGCCATTTCTATAGACAATGTTGTCTAGTGCCGATTCACCGATGAGGGTGATCGAAATGACCAAACCAGATCTCGAAGAGGTAGTATCTCCTCCTACTATATCAATCTGATAGTCTTTTGCTGCTGCAAAAATCCCCTCATAAAGAGCTTCCACAGCCTCCACAGACATACGATTACTCAAGCCAAGACTGATTGTCATTTGTTTCGGTATTCCGTTCATAGCCGCAATATCCGAAACGTTCACCGTTACTGCTTTATATCCAAGATGTGTCAATGGCATATAGCTCAAATCAAAATGTACGCCCTCCAATAGCATATCGGTACTGATCAGTTTCTTATGATCAGATCCGCCATCAATAACCGCAGCATCATCTCCAATGCCTTTTAGTGTTGAAGCATGTTGAAGGACTGCACGCTGATTAATTTTATCTATAAGTCCAAACTCTCCTATGGCTCCGATTTCTGTACGCTTTGGTGTATCCATGATATTATTATTTTTGAGTGTTAGTTGTCCTATCACGCTCCCTTTTAGAGAGTATCATCATTATTTGTTAGCGCATAAACTGCAACTTTCTCGTTTAAGTTTATGGGATCTAAAAAGCAAAAATAACAAGGATAATATGGAATTATAATTTTATTAAATAATGGCCTTCCTTAGGGCTATTGATTTTCAAAGAGGGTTTTGATATCCGTCCATCACAACGACTATTAAACGGAAATTGAAGACTGCTTTGGCCTTCATTAAAATTTAACTTGGAGGGTTGTGTAGAAACTTCGGGACTCTGAAGGAATGATACCCGGACCTGGATAAGAAATAGCCCTTCGGGTAAAATAAGAGTTATTCATGAGGTTATTAATTCCTGATTCTATTTTGAAATTTTTAAAACTATAGGCAAAGGAAAGGTCCATGACATGGTAGCTAGGTATTTCACCAATGAGTCCATTTCTATTATCCCCATCCACAGCAATGGTAGAATTTTCAACATCCGTAAATTGCTCACTGAGATAGATCCATTGCAAACTCCCCATCAAATTTCGGAAGCCAAAATTTATACCGCTCTTAAAGTTAAGCATGGGAATGAACTCCACTTTTTTACCTTTCACATTGTTATCCTCAGAGGTTAAATAACTTGATTCAGTAAATGCAGTATTGATAAAAACATTCCATTTAACCTCTTTCCAATCTTTATTGAGGGTACTCACCAAATTAAAATCTCCAAAGATCTCGAGCCCATAAATAAAAGCTTCTCCAATATTTTTTCTCACTCGATTGGCACGATCATCCAAAATAATTCCAATTCGATCATCATACAGCAATCCGAAAATACTGACATCGAAATTAAGCATCTTTGTAGTCAAACTCCTGATGCCAAGATCTAAGGTATAGCCTTGCTCATCGGTGATGTCGGGATCCACAATGAAGGTAGGACTTACCGTGCGTATATCACTGAAAGTAACCGATCTGTAATTTTGAGAAATATTGGCATACCCTTCAGCTTTTGCTCCTGCAGTATAACTTAATCCCAAGCCCAAAAGCATAAAAGAGCGGTTGAAAGAGCGATCGTCTATTTGCTCAACATTACTTATGGGATTCTGGGCAATATCATAGAGAACTTCACTGTAAACACCTTCACTTTCGGTGAAAATATGCTCAAATCTAAATCCAGGTGTGACGGCAAATTTCTCATTAATGAAAAATATATTTTCGCCAAATAATGAAAAATTCAGATTGGGAAAGGTAAAGTCCGATTGATTGGGATAGTCTGGAAAAACTTCATACTCAAAATCAAAATCAGCATCAATCCCTATACTTCCGGGACCTTGATTTGTTGTATTTCGCGATTTATAAAATTTAGTTCCTAATAAAAAAACACCTGCCGTTCCTTTTATTTTATATCGAGATAACAATCTAATTTCGGTACCGTAATTCCGAAAAAATCCTGCAATCAAGTCCCTATTAAAAATAAAATCTCCATTTTGGTCTTTATAATCATCTTCAGCCACTGGGTTGCTATTCAAGTTGATGGGATTTCCTCTATAGCCTAGTGACTTTCTCTCAGCGACCAAACCAAAAATCATCGCAGATAACTTCGTTTTAGAAGAAAAACTATGATTAAAATTGAGGGCGGCTAAATTCCAATCTATTTCGAACCAATTTCTAGTACGATTGCTGTAGATCGGATCTAATCCAAACTGCGTATCTGTCAATCCACCTGGCTGCTGGGCTAAATAATTGAGGTAGGTATACTCAAAGGATACGTTGGTTTCCGGATTAAATTGGTAGTTCAAATAAGTGAAAGTATTATTTGAATTGTAACCCGAATTGGGTCTGAATCCACCACTCTGCTTGTGATGATAATAGGTATAGTAGCTTAACTTGCCTAAGGTACCACTCAAGCTATTGAAAGAAGAGAAAAAATTAAAGCTCCCCACGGACTGCCGTGCAATAAGTTCTATTTTTTTATCGGGTGTGGGTTGATGCATTTTGAAATTAATCAATCCTCCGAACTGAGTCCCATACTGCAGGGCAGCAGCACCGCGAACTACTTGAATTTGGGACAAAGCCTCTGCGGGCGGCGTATAATAACTCTCGGGATACCCCAATACATCAGGACTGATGTCATATCCATTCTGTCGGGTATTAAAATTCGCAGACCGATTGGGATCTAAACCACGTCCACCGATACTCAATTGTAATCCACCATCACCACTCTCATATATATTGAGTCCTACAATTTGTGAATAAATCTGTCTGGAGTTATTGTTTGCCTTATTACCTACAATTTGATCTACCAAAATAACCTCATTCTTTTTACCCGCATAAATTCGGGTACCCTCAACGGTATTTAATCTACCCAAATTGAATACGCGTTGTTTTTGATCCAAAATTACTACCTCGGACAAGTCTCGACTTAATTTAAGCAATGAGATATCAATAAGGGTATCACGAGAAATTTGTATTACTTTTTCAAAGATTTGATATCCGTAAGCGAAAGCTATCAACTTATAGATTCCCTTATCAGTGATCTCTAGTCTATACCGACCTGAAGTATCGGTACTTTCGCTAAAATCGGTGTCATCAATTTGTATTTCTACTGCCTCTTTAGGCTTTCCTTTTTCATCATATATGATACCGGAAACTGAAATTTGCGACCAACTGAACTGACCCACACAACATAAAAACAATATCAACTTAATACGTAGAAAACTATTCATTGAAAGGCAATATCCATGACTTGTGTGCAAATGAATCGTATCCTTTCGTTAAATCAAATTCAGGATCTATATATCGAGCACTTTTTCTGCCATTTAAAGCTACAAAGCAATCTACAAATATGCCCAGATCTTTCATTCCCTGTTGAGAAAAATGGACATTTAGAAATTGGGCATATTGAAGTATGAAATCTGGCTGTGTTGCCATTTGCTTCTCTTGAAAAGAAGTTAAAAAATCTTCATTATTGACATAGAACCAACTTCCAGATGCATTATCGACAATCTTAAACTGCGCCGATCCTGCCTTCTCCATAAGCATTACCCGCCAAGACCAACGATATCCTTCCTCGGTCCAAAAAAGATTACCTGGGTAAAGTACATATCGAAGAGGTAGGCCTATTTGAATTAAAAAAAATAGGGCTAAAATGATTATTTTAACCCTGATTATCAGTGAGTGCCGAAAATTTGTATCTTGGATTAGATGAATTTTACGATTTTTAATATTCAAGACCTGACGCAATCCTTCAATGATTTTTTGATGAAATTGGAAATTAAAAAAGATCAACGCACTAAAGATCATTAGGTAAGGAAACATCCCGATGGGAAAAAGAATCGCTGTTAATAAATGAAAAAAAACAACCATCATAAAGCCGACACCTCTAGTACTTCTATTTAAGAGTAAAAATGGAATAATTAAATCATACAATGCTCCCCCCCATGCAAACAAATAAATCATCCAATCATAGCGAAATAAAAATCCAATCAGCGGTAGATCTTCTTTCGTAGGCAACCAAATCTTTAATGGCATCGCTTGTAGCAACCATTCTGAATTTAATTTGGCCAATCCAGCAAATAAATAAACCAGGCAAAGCAGCAATTTAATGGCATCGATATTCCACTTAGGAATCTGTGGAAATAACTTTCTAGAACCTCTAAGAATATCCCAAGCAAAATAGTTCCCTGCAGGTAAAAAAATCAACAAAAAACTGAGGACACTGACCAAATAATAATGGTTAAGGTAAGTGGTTTTATCCATCAGCTCGATATAGGTGAAAGTAAGGAAAAAAGTAATGATAGCCCATGTATACTTTAAACCTAGGGCAACAAAAAGTGCAGATAGACCACAAATAAAAAATAATACATAAGTGAGATCACCCAAGGGCTTAATCCATTCAAATCCGTAATATGAAAAAAATAAATGAGGCTGAATATAGAGCTTATCTATCCAACCCAAGGCCCAAAACCTGATCATACTGAGGAACATCAAAAGACCAAAGGCAATTCTAAAAATGGCTAAGGGAGCACTAGAAGTAGTTTTAGAAAAGTATGAATTCACGCTCAACATTAATCACCGTCAGCATCTACATAATCTACTTTTATGTCAAAGAGTTGTAACATATCCACTTTCATGAAAATAACAATTTCTTGCATGAGGTCATAGGTTTCGAGCATGCCTATATTATCTGTTGTCACTTGGACCCCTAGATCATCGTTTAAGTTTACCACCTGTGCATGTATTAAAGCAAATTGATTATTGATCAAAGAATCCAAATGGTGGGTGTCACGTGTCTTTTCTAAATAATCAATCCACCCTTGAAGACTCATACCTGAATCTTCTTGACTAAAATGAACTCCATTGAAGAAATCTTGAGCTGAATTTAATGATTTTATTAATAATTCTTTTGAAACATCTTCTCTATATCTAGCTTCAACTCGATCACTTAATGGAGAATTTGAAAATATACCGGCAGGAATACCCACTTTTCCTGATCTCAAAAACTTTTCAAAATAATAGATATAGGCATTGACCATTGAATTCACTGACTCGGTGGCCCCACTTCCATCCCGCTCAATAAACTCCTCTCGATAGCGCTCTTTCCAATCTATTAATACCATGTACGTTAATGACCGCATTCGCTCAACTAGATCAGTTAAAAAAATCTTGTACTTGGGTCCATCGAACTCATCTGTATAAAATGTTATGATCTCTGGTTCTGAATTTGCCAATCCATGTAATAAATAATCTAAGGCCGGAAAACCTTGCTCATCTTGTCTGTTTACAGAGGTAAGATCATAGCCGCCTACCAAGAGCGTAGTCGTCATTTCTTCTGCATCTAATGGATAAACATTCATGTAATTCCTTAAAGTAATTTCTTCTGCCATACCTATATCAAACATAGCTACCGTCTGCCACGCTAAATAAGCATTCAACCAAGATTGCTTCAAACTGATCAAGTTTTCTTGATTTGGGATTTCCGTGAATGTATTCGCTGCCAAAGAAAGTGAATCCATATCGCCTGACAACGCTTCAAAAGCAGGTATGATTATGTTATCTGCCCAATTGGTGAGCATTTCACCTCTTGTAAAGGCTTCGCCAAGTACAGCATCTTCATCAATATTATCCACTGCACCCGCAGCATTTTGATCTGCTTCTCCTACCTCAATATTTTCATCCTCCGAACACGAGACCATGAGATTGATGAAACATAAAGCAGCAAAAACGGAAAATATTACTAATTTTTTATTCATTTTTTTATTTAAACAAAGAGATATCTTTAAAAAAAGATCACTCTTTTTAACAGTAAATAATTGGCGTTAGTTCTGTTGAATTAAGCATTTTCATAAGTAAAACCAAAAGCTGTGGTAATCTCAGTTGCAACCGCCTCTAAAACCTCAGGAGTGACCTCCCAAAATCCTTTTTGATCATCGCTCGTAGGATAGACCCTATCTAACATTGAAAGTACCTCTGCCCTTGTAAAATAAGGTGCGCCCGTTTCAGGATTATAAGTAAACTGCAAACTGTATAAGAACCCATATCCCTCAGAAAGATCATGAAAAACACTGGCCATATCAGGTGTTGCCTCAGCTTTACCTTCTTGGCCTGCTTTGAGATAATGCGCAGCTCTGATGGCAATAACTTTGGATATCTCCTCCATAATATCTTTTGCTGCTTCGTCTCTTGTTATATAGTCTCCAACTACTAGAGCCACCCTTCCTAATTTAAAAGCATCAAAAATTCTCGAAGCTATTCCTGTAAAATCAGTATCATCATCAACTTTTTCTATGTATTTCAACAAGAATTTATCAGCACTTCCCGGAGTAGTTACAGGATCCATTCCGTCTTCGGCTAAACCATAAACATAGCCATAACCCTCATCCCAGTAATGCTCCATATTGGTATAGGCCTTACCCTCTAAAACTGATCCCGATGATTGTTCTGCCCGATTGGTGCCCTCGTCAAGCTTGGTTGGAGTCAAATAACCATTGAGTACTTGATCTGCTACAAAGGCGCCAATTAAGGCTTTACTAACTGCTTGATCAAGCTCTAAACCATAGGCATTTACATATCTGTTAGCTCCTCCACCTGCTTCCTGAATCTTTCCGGCCACACCTGATGATGCTTCCGTAGACCAATTTGGAAAAACGTCATTGACTTGAGAAGTCATCCAAGTTGTTACATCTGTTCTCACAGCATCAGTATCCACGGCACTGCCCGTATTTGCCCCTATCTTATTCCTGATCTGCTTTGAAGAAGTATTCAACTCAACATCTAAAAAGTCTTCAACACCCTCTTCGTGTGCAAACATAGACGTTAACCTGGCTACGGAAGCAGTTGTATCCTTGAGCACACCAATCAATTCAACGGCCATTTTCAATCTAGTGGATTGTCCATCAAATGAGACAGTAGTATCATTTACACCATCCCCGTCTGCATCTCTAACAAAAAGATACTTTTCCGGAACGGAAAATCCGAATATAACAGTATCTGCCTCAATTAAGGTCACAGAGTCGATTTCGTTTTCAGTGTCGGTTTCATCTTCAATAACTTCTCCAGTTATATTGATCGATTCTTTCTCACAACTCAGGAGAAAGATTATACTTGCAGCTAGCCCGTAAAGGAATAATTTTTTTAACAAACTCATTTTAGCTTTGGTTGGTAATACTATTGCAAACTTAGAGATGATGCTGTCCATTCTATATGACTATCATTGGTCAAATGACTCACTATAAATAGTGGTTGATAAGTCCACTATCACTAGTGAATGAAACTCAGAATAGCTATTTTATGGAGATTAATTGGAGTTATGAATTTCTTGACAAAGCTCAATAAGTATGCCATCTGTACCCTTTGGGTGGATAAAGGTCACCAATTTGTTGTCAGCGCCACTTCGTGCTGGATTGTATATTATATTAAATCCTTCTGCTTCCAATCGATTGATCTCTGATTGAATGTCATCCACCTCAAAAGCAATATGATGAATGCCTGACCCATTTTTTTTTACATATTTACCAATGGCACTTTCAAGGTTTTCAGATGCCAAAAATTCAATTTTTGTTTGTCCCACCTGAAAAAAAGAGGTATCCACAGACTCCTGATCCACTCGCTCTTCCTTATATGGCTCTTGATTAAATAGCTTGGTATAAAGTGCATTTACTTGCTCAATATTTTTTACTGCAATGCCTATGTGTTCTACTTTTATCATCTTAATCCAAGTATTTATCCTCACAAAGAAACAAGAACTTTTCTCAGTTTTATAATTTTTAATGACGGATAATACACTATTTTTGTCTTTATGATAAATGTAAGTGAGAAAGCCAAAGATCAAATAAGTGCTTTGCGTACCACTGAAGGCTACAGTGATGCTCATAACTTGCGTGTTTCAGTAAAAGGTGGTGGTTGTTCTGGTCTTATGTATGACATTACTTTTGACGATACCGTTACGGAGCAAGATGATGTTTTTGAAGATCAAGGAGTCAAAGTCATCGTCGACAGAAAAAGTTTGTTATATTTATTAGGTACTACACTTGAATTTTCGGATGGATTAAACGGTAAAGGTTTTCAATTTGTAAATCCCAATGCAAGCCGCACCTGTGGATGTGGCGAAAGTTTCTCAATCTGAAATCTTAAGATGACTCGAACATTCAGCATTTTTAGTAAGCCCTTACCTCTACCCCCCTCATAAAATTAATAAAGGCAGTATTTACTACTTTATTTCCCCCTTTGGTAGGATAATCACCTGTAAAATACCAATCTCCAAGATGATCAGGACATGCTTTGTGTAGACCCTCGACAGTTTGAAAAACCACTTCAAGTGCGGCCTTCATTTTTTTGGGTTTAACAATCTCTCCAATCTTTTGAGATATTTGATCATAAGAAAAAGGCGCATAGAGTTCCTTCACATAATTGACCTCGTTTACCTTATCTTTATCCGCCAAACATTTTTCTAATACGTCTTCCAATAAATATTCTTTCCCCTCATCAAAGAGTAAGGCCAATACCGCCCTAAAGGCTACAAAATCCTTCATTTTACTCATATCAATACCATAACAATCAGGAAATCTAATCTGTGGAGCAGATGAAATAATCACAATATTTTTAGGATCCAAGTTGTCCAATAAGGTCAAGATACTTTTCTCGAGCGTAGTCCCCCGGACAATACTGTCATCAATAATAACCAATGAATCTCTATCCTTTTGGATGACTTCAAAAGTGGTATCATAGACATGGGCTACCAATTCATCCCTATGGGAAGCATCCGCTATGAAAGTTCTTAACTTGGCATCTTTCAATACTAATTTTTCTATTCTTGGCTTGAATGTCAATAAATCTTCCAATGAGTCCACAGTGGGCTTATGATCGATAATGATCTCCTTTCGCTTACTTATTAAGTAATCTTCAACCCCTGACATCATGCCCAAAAATGAAATTTCAGCAGTATTGGGTATATAAGAAAAAACAGTGTTTTTTAAATCAAAATTGATGGATTTCAAGACTTGAGGAACCATCAATCTACCTAGTTCTTTACGCTCCCTATAAATATCTGGATCTGTTCCCCTAGAAAAATAAATACGCTCAAAACTACAGCTCTTTTTCTCTTGGGGCTCAAGGAACTGCTTGTGCTCATAATTGCCTTGCTTGTCAATGATTAAAGCATGGCCAGGACTGACTTCCTTAATGTCCGCATAATTACATTCAAAGGCCGTTTTTATGGCTGGCTTTTCTGAAGCCACCACGATCACCTCGTCATCAGCATAATAATAAGCTGGCCGTATTCCTACAGGATCTCTAGCCACGAAAGCAGCTCCGTAACCTACCATCCCCGTAATGGCATATCCACCATCAAAATCTTTACAAGATCTATTCAAAACCCTTTGCAAATCTATTTTATCTTCTATCAGCTGCGTGAGATCTGTTTTACTGTGTGTTTTTTTGTGTTTTCGAAAAATAAGTTCATTTTCTTCATCAAGAAAATGTCCTATTTTCTCCATAGCGGTCACGGTATCCACTTTTTCCTTGGGGTGCTGACCCAATTCGATTAATTTTTCAAAAAGCTCATCTACATTGGTCATATTAAAATTACCGGCCACAACCAAATTACGACTCCGCCAATTATTTTGCCTTAGAAAGGGATGACAATTCTCAATATTGTTTTTTCCATGTGTACCATAGCGTAAATGTCCCATCCAAACTTCTCCCGAAAAAGCTACATTTTGTTTGAGCCATGCACCATCCATATATTTTTCTTCCCCCTCTTTAAGCGCTTTTTGATATTTCCTACCAATTTTTTGAAAAAGTGTTTCGATAGGTTGAGAATCGATGGTTCTATATCGACTGATATAGCGATAGCCAGGCTCCATATCTATCTTAATGTTGGCAACCCCTAATCCATCCTGACCTCGATTGAGCTGTTTTTGCATAAGCAAGTACATCTTATTTACCGCATAACTTGGTGTTTTGTACTTATCTATGTAATACTGTAGCGGCTTCCTCAATCTGAGAAGGACTATGCCGCATTCGTGTTTGATGGCGTCACTCATGGGTTTATCATTGGTACAAATCTATCAAAAATATTGGGTTGAATAAACAGAAGAATTAAAGTAAATGCCAACAAAGTTAAAATGAGAAAATGCCTCTTGTTTATTTTTATTTTTTTACTTTGATCCTCTTTAAAAAAATAAAAATAAGGGACCCTTAAATAGAAATAAAGAGAAGCCGTCGAACTCAAAACACCCACAAGAATAAAGGTCAACCAGTATAATGAGTCAATTGATTCATAATGCTGCCATGCAGCGGAAAAAAGAAATAATTTAGCCATAAATCCGCCTGTCGGTGGAAGTCCCACCAAAGCAACAGCCCAAATCACATTTATCACGCCTAATAATGGGAATTTTATACCTAAACCAGACATATCACTTAACGATAAGTTCTCTCCTTCTTTTTCATGAAGCTGGACAAAAAGAAAAGCCAAAATATTCATGATTCCATAAATAATGACGTAATATTTAAATATGAAATAAGTATCCATAGCCAAGCACAATGGAAGTATGAATCCAGAATGTGCTATCGCCCCGAAGGACAGCATTCTTTTAATATCTGCTTGCCTAAGAGCAGCCAAAGTACCCCAAATAATAGTCAAAATTGCCAAGAGCAAAATAAGCTGCTCTAAAAAGGGATTAAATAATCCATTGGTCCACTTGAAGACATGATAAAGTGCAGCAAAGCCCGCAATTTTAGGTACCGTGGAAAAAAATGCCACTGCATCCGTTGGCGCGCCCTCATAGGTCGTCGGTACCCAAATATGAAAGGGGACAATAGAAGTTTTGAAAAATAAACCAGATAAGAAAAAAAACAATCCCGTTGCGCCCAGTGACGAAAATTCTAGGGTATCAAAATAGAGCGAATCATATGCCCCATAAAAAAGTGAAATTCCAAATAACATCACGGCAGAACTTACGCCTCCAAATAATAAATATTTCATCGCAGCTTCACTACCTTTTTCATTGAAATGGAAGCCGGTCAGCAAATAGCTAGCATATGAAGTCAATTCAATAGCTAAATAAAGTATCAATAAATTATGAGAGCCCACCATGAAAAGAGATCCTATCAGTACACTCATCAACAAAAAATAGAATTCATAGGACTGGTGCGCTTGCCTTTTAAAGCACAATATACCTAGAGTAATCAAAGGCAATAATTGGGTCATTAGGTAACTCAAATCATCTCTGATGATGGTTCGTGTGAAAAAAAAACCGGATACCTGCTGTGCAAAAAGAAAAGAACCTAACAATACAACAGCAGCAAATACTTTGATCCAAAATAAGGGCAACCTCAATATGCCCAATATCAACAAGATGATAGAACCTGTAATCAAAATTATTTCGGAGGAAATTACTCCAAAATGTTCTTGGATTTCTATAAGTTGCTCGTTGATCTTCAAAATGCCATTTATAGTTTAATTTTTAAATCTCCTACATAGGCTATGAACAGTTCAATACTGTGGTTCATCGTATCTAAAATGATTTTTGGATACATGCCTAAAACAACGATACCCAATATCAATGGTGTGAAAATCAACCATTCTCTTATTTCTAAATCTTTCATTTTCGACTCCCAACTGTGCTCCCGTACCCAATATTTACCCAAAAACATTCGCTGTATCGTCCACAGATAATAAGCAGCCGTAATCAACAAGCCCATTACAGCGACGATTCCTATCCAGTTCGGCAGCATCCCATCAACTGCACTCACGTTAAAAGCACCCATCAATACCAATAGTTCTCCCACAAAACCCGCTAAACCAGGTAATCCAAGTGAAGCAAAAAATACAATCATTACCACAAAACTATAGCCAGGTAATTTTATGGCCAATCCACTGAAATTTTCGATCTTCCTATTCTGAGTTCGATCATAGAGCACACCCACAATGAGAAATAACGCTGCTGAAATGAATCCATGTGCAATCATTTGAAACATTCCTCCTGCAGCACCTTCAACCGTAAAGGAACCTAAGCCGATCAATACAAATCCCATGTGTGATATGGAGCTGTAGGCGATCATTCGTTTCAGATCATTTTGCGCCATCGCATTCAGTCCACCGTAAATGATAGCTAAAACCCCAAAAATGGCAATATAATAACCAAAATAAAGTGCTGCATCGGGGAAAATAGAAAAGGCTATTCGATAGAGACCATAGCCGCCCAACTTCAAAAGCAATGCTGCCAAAATCACAGATATAGGTGTGGCTGCTTCCACATGGGCATCCGGTAACCATGTATGAAAAGGTACGATAGGTAGCTTGATGGCAAACCCTAAAAATAAAGCAAGAAAAGCCACTGCTCTTAAAGGCATACCCATAAAAGTCAACACTGAATCTTTGGCCAAACTACTGCCTTCTATGAAATAATTGGAATCCATCATGTGCAGCAGATTAAAACTATGAATCATTATTTCACTGGTAGGGTCTAGTACCCCAACACTTAGGTAAAGGGCGATCATAACTACCAAGATAAGTAACGAGCCTACCAGGGTATAAATGAAAAATTTAATCGAAGCATAAGATCTTCTTGCCCCACCCCAAAGTCCAATAAGAAAAAACATAGGTAAAAGCACCAACTCAAAAAATAAATAAAATAAGAAAAAATCAAGGGCCAGAAAGCAGCCAACAATACTGGTGCTGAGCAACAAATACAACATGAAATAGCTTCTCACCTGTTGCTTTAACTTCCAAGAGGCGAGTACCCCAAGGACTGTGATTAAAGACGAAAGTACGACCAACCAAAGGCTCATACCGTCTACCCCTAAGTGGTAATCAATATTGAAGCTTCCAAATGAGCCCAGGCTCATTGAAATCCATGAAAACTTTTCAACAAATTGAAATGAGGTCAAAAGATGATCTCCATAGTTGGGATCAAATCGCCAAACCAAATGGATCGATAGCAGTAACTGAATCAAAGAAAATATCAAAGCCACTATTTTGATCCCTGAGGTCTGCCGCTCATTAAAAAAAAGCAGGGTAAAAGCACCTAATAAAGGCATCCAAATGATCAAAGAAAGTATATAGGTAATCATTTTATAAGACAAATTTTAACCAAACCAGTATTATTACTAATCCAATGATCGCAGAAACAAAATGCATTTGAACACGCGCCGGATGAAATTTTGTAAACATTGATCCCAGTATTTGCACCACGCTTTTTATTAAGGAAATCAATCCATCGACTATGAGTCTGTCAAATAAATCTGCCAGTTTACTCAGCACCACTATAGAAACCGATATTTTATTAAAAAAAGGATTGATCAAAACTGTATCTACCTTGGAAATCTTGAATGCCAGCCAATCGAAAGAAGGCACCAGTATCCCTATATAGAACTTATCTAAATAAAATCCGTTTTGAACAAAAATAGACAACCTTGAAGAATTAAATGATTTCACTTTTCGCATCCCTTGCCTACCATATGTCCAATAGCTAAAACCCAAACCTAATAACACCAATAGGATTGAAGATCCAATCATTGGCGTCACCCAAATTCCTTCTACCTTGGGTTGGGTTCCCAACCAATATTCTAGAAAATTCAAATCCCCACCCAATGGATGAATACGATAAAAAACACCTAATGAAAGGATGGCTAAAACCGATATTGGTAAGATTTCAGTCCATGATTTTTGAAGCATTTTGAGTGATTTTTCTCCTCGATAAGAACCAAAAAAGACCAAAAGTAATTGTTTGCCCATATAATAAGCTGTAAGAAAAGATATCCCTAAAGCCGTGATGGGAAGAGCGAAAGCCAGCCCATTTTCGCTTTGCATTGCCCAAGAAAATATCCCTAATATAATGCCTTCCTTCGAAAGAAATCCCGAGAAAAAAGGCAATCCTAACAAGGCCATCATACAAACTAAATAGGACCAGAATGTGATCGGTAAATAGCTTTTCAATCCACCCATTCTGCGCATATCTTGGGGTGCTGTTGTAGGATCTTGGATACGTAAATAATGTATTACCGATCCTGCACATAAAAAAAGACCTGCCTTAAAAAAAGCATGCGTCCAAAGGTGAAATAAAGCCATATCGTAAGCACCTACTCCCATACCCACCACCATATAACCTAGCTGGGAAATAGTAGAATAAGCCAATACAGCCTTCATATCCGTTTGACAAGCGGCAATCAATGCTCCCAAAAAGGAAGTAATCATTCCCAAAGAAGCAATCCAGTCCAATAAATAGGGATCAAATACAATGAATAGGCGAAACAATAAATATACTCCTGCCGCTACCATTGTGGCGGCATGGATCAAGGCCGATATAGGCGTAGGGGCCACCATGGCGGGCGGCAGCCAAGTGAAAAATGGGAACTGAGCCGATTTACCCAAGACGCCAATCAATAAACAAATGCCTATCGCTGTGCTACTATCATTCTCTGGCAATGGACCCAGGCTGGAGATAAAACCATCGTTTCCAGATCCCAGAAGCATCAATAAACCCATGAATAATATCAAATCTGCGATCCTGTTAGTCATAAAAGCAATCCTTCCAGCAAACGCATTTTTAACATCTTGGAACCAAAAAATAATCAACAAATAAGATGAAAAGCCTACCAGTTCCCAAAAGATAAAGAGCAATATTAGGTGGTCCGACATCAAGAGACCCAACATAGAAAAAGTAAAAAATCCTAATTTTAGATAATAACGATTCTTATGGACATCTCCTGACAAATAAAATATTGAAAAGAGGTGCACTAAAAAAGAAATCAAACTCACCAGTAAAATAAGGACTGCTGAGGATCTGTCTACAGCAAAACCTATTACAAATCCTGGCAACCATTCAAACTGAAACATCCAAAGCCTCCCTTGAACGAAACTGAGATAGTAACCTGCTAAAATAGTAGTTAATGATAAAAAAATACTAGCAATAATTCCGGATTTCGAAGGAATAGTATAGGCCATTATACCACCCAATAAAGGCAACAACAACATAAGAGCCAATAGGTAGTCCTCCATGATCAATGCTTCAGTTTTTTTAATGAATTGAGATCCAAGGTTTGAAAATGCCTAAAAATATTAAGCATAATAGCTAAAGCAACTACAGATTCTGCCGCCGCCAATACGACCACAAAAATTCCCATCAATTGCCCTTCAATATTGGGGTCAGAACTCGAAAATACAACGAGATTAACACTAGCTCCATTCAGCATGAGTTCGATTCCTATCATGACAAAAATGGCATTTTTCTTTATAATAACAATCAAAATCCCCGTGCAAAACAAAAAAGCACCTATCATCAACCCAAAGATGATAGGATCAAGCATGTTGCGATTTTTTACCTAAATATGAAGCGCCTACTAATACGACCAACAACAGAAAAGCGATAAGTTCAAATGCCAAAATATACTGGGTCAAAAAGCGTATACCAATCTCCCTTACTTGACCTGTAGTATGAATAATCTCATGGGGTCCGATCGTCGAACTACCCACCAATGCATAAATGAGCAGGGCCATACCCAATGTGACCAGAGATCCAAAAAAAAGCAAGTGATATCCTACAATGACTTTACCCTCAGGAGATCTTTTGGTCAGCATAATACCAAAAGCGATTAAAATCAAAATACCAGCTGCATAAATTAATATTTGAATAACCGCCAGAAAACTTGCATTATAAATGACATAAAAACCCGCGATACTCAACAAACACAAAGCCAGCAAAAAAGCGGCATAAATAAGATTTTCTGTGAAAATCAAAGTCAAACCTGATAAGAAAATCAACAATCCAAAGAAATACATCCCAACCTCATTCATCCTTTTTCTTAGGTAATTTAGATTTTATCATTATAGGTTTAAAAACGACTTTATCTCTACTCGATTTCATAGACTGGGCCGAAGCAGTGGGCTTTGCTTTTTGCTTTTCTTCAAATGCTTGTTTGGCTTCCAATATCTGGAGGGGTGTCATTTCAGCAAATTCGTATACATGGTCTGCACGATCAAAAGTGCTGAAATCATACGACTTTGTCATCGTTAAGCATTCAGTTGGGCAAACGGTGGTACATAATCCACAAAAACAACACTTAGACATATCGATATCAAATTTAGCTGCATGGATTCTTTTATTGGTCCCATCTGAGGTTTTACCAATGATATCTGTGGCCCTAATGGGCTCAATTTCAATGCAATTGACGGGACATACTTTAACACATAAATCGCATACAATACAATCATCTATCTCATTGTGTAGTTTGTAGCGCCCATGATCAGGTACTGGTAGTGATTCTTTTGGATATTGTAAAGTAGCAATGCCTTTATCCTTTAAAAAATAATCTTCATCTGCAATACCCATGGGATCTCTTTCTGTCCTTGATTCCCATAAATGCTTTAAGGTGAGCTTTAGACCATTACTCAGCGTTTGTACAAAATGGGTGATATTTGAGAAATATTTTATCAAAGCATCATGAGTTTCCAAATTCCACATAAAAATACCAATAGTAAACCAAAAGGGGTTAAATATTTCCACGAAAGTGTCATCAATTGGTCAACCCTCAACCTAGGATAGGTCCAACGAATCCACATTTGCACGAATACCAATATATAAGTTTTAAAAAGTAACCAAAAGACTTCCCAATAGCTTCCCATCGTCCAATGTGCCCATTGAAACGATCCCATATTAAAAAAAGGTGTATTCCAACCACCAAAAAATAAAATTACCGCTAAAAAGGAAATCAAAAGCATGATTCCATATTCTGCCAGCATAAATATACCCCATCGGAATCCACTATATTCGGTATGATATCCGCCTACCAATTCTGATTCAGACTCAGGCAAATCAAAGGGTGCCCGGTTGGCCTCAGCCAACCCAGCGATAAAAAATATTAAAAAGCTAAACAACAAAAGTGGACTCTTCACTACGTTCCAAGATAGTAGTCCTCCCATTTGGGTCACTTCAATACCCATACCCTTCAACCCAAAAAGAAATATGGGATCTGTCGTATAAAGACCCTGCTGTCGAGTGATCTCTTGCAGGTCCATCGACTGGCAAATCATGACAACGCAGAGTACACTTAATCCCAAAGGAATCTCAAATGAAACGATCTGAGCGATGGCACGAACCGCCCCGAATAAAGAAAATTTATTATTAGAACCCCAACCTGCCATTAAAATACCCAATACATCCAATGAGACCACGGCCATGAGTAGCAAAACCCCTGATTCTATGGCCGCTCCAGCCATGTTTGAATTTAACGGTAACATCGAAAAACCAGCAAAAATGACAGTAAAAAAAAGGATAGGTCCTAATAAAAAGATAGGTTTATCAGCTGCATTTGGGACAATGTCTTCCTTCTGAATCATTTTAAGAAGGTCTGCCAAAGTTTGAAATATTCCTTTCGGACCCACATCCATGGGACCGAATCGGCTTTGAATAAAGGCTGCAATCTTTCTTTCACCATATACTGCCACCAAAACAAAAAAAAGCAAAAAAGGTAAATAAAATAAAAAAGTATGCACGGAGAAACCTTTTAATTCACTACAAAGATAGCATTATGACTATCAAATTTTATTAAATTTAGGCTATAATTAAGGAGTAGTTCGGCCCGCATAATTTTCAATTAAAATGGTTACTTTGGATCATTTAGCTTTCTTTAATGCCTAAAATTACTCGTTGTGCATGAAGGGTTTGACCATAAAATAATTGCGCATGACTTTCAAAATTTTCAGGGTCATCCGTTGTTCTAAAACTCACTTTGCTATTTTTGAGACATTTTATGTCCATTTCAGGATGCCTCGATAAATAAGTTGCCAATTTTGGACCCACCATCTCAGCTTGACCATAGATGTTTATGTGTTCTGGTACTCTACTACGAATCAAATTATACAGCAACGGATAATGGGTGCACGCAAGAAAAATAGCATCTATACTTGGCCCATTTTGTAATAAAGATTGAATTTCTTTTTCCACAAAATAGGCTGCTCCTGTACCCAATAACTCTCCATTTTCAACCAAGGGTACCCACATGGGACAGGCCTGTTGATGTACTTGAATTTGCGGAAAGAATTTTTTAATTTCGATTAGGTAAGACTTAGATCGAATCGTTCCATGGGTCCCTAAAATACCAATCTCTTTCGTTTGGGTATAATCTAAAACACTTTCTGTAGTTGGCCGCAGAACTCCCAATACTCTTTTATGGGCTCCCAAATATGGCAGGTCTTTCTGCTGAATAGTTCTTAAGGCCTCTGCAGAAGCTGTATTACAGGCTAAAACAACAAGAGAACAACCTTGATCAAACAAATGTTTTACCCCTTCGAGGGTGAATTCATAAATACGCTCAAAAGACCGCGGTCCATAGGGGGCACGCGCATTATCTCCAAGATACAGAAAATCGTGTTTGGGAAGGTTTTTGACTAGTTCTTTGAGGACAGTCAAACCACCATATCCCGAGTCAAAAACACCAATAGGTCCTGCTTCATTCATTTTAAAAAGAAAGAGGCCACTTATAAAATGGCCTCTTATGCAAGCAAAGAGTTAGAAATTTATTTTTATCAAATGTAAACATGATTCCCATTAGATACAAGTTTAATTGATAAATGAGAAGGTAAAAAAACTATGGATTAACGATGAATGATCCGGCGGTATTCATTACCTATTTGAAATATTAAGAGTCCTTTTGGATATCCAGTTAACGGAACGCGTACCTCACCCTTATCAGCTTTCTGAGTGAATTTGACATCTACTATTGCACCATCTAATGAATAAATGACGATTTTAATGGGTTCAGATGATGTTAAAAGGATTTCTACCCAATCTCTGGCAGGATTTGGATATATATGAGAAATACCAATTGTAGAAAAACCAGCTATGACCTCCGCTTTATTTTCTATATAGTACCAATTCGACCCAATATGATTGTCCATTGACACCTCTTTGAGAGATAATATTCTTTCATTTTCATAGACAGGCCATCCGTTGTTAGACCTTAAATTCACATGGTCTATCACGATACCGTAGCTATTTTCTAAAGTAATTTTTTCCCCATTGTCCGCCAACTTACCAGACGACCAAGCTTGGACATTGACTGTGCTCGGCCAGTACAACCCTGATTCAAGTGCAGAAATCCACATAGTATCCTGAGGTTCAAGCAAGGGAGCTTCCTGGATAATATGTGTTATACCATCTGTAAATTGATAGCCATTCAAATCAACTGGCACCAAGTTTGGATTAAATAAAGCAATAAATTCTGGTTTACCTATTCCTGTAGTATCGTTATAGATTTGTACCATTAGAATATTCTTCAACGCATCAACCACATAATTCGGTGCCCCAATTCGATCATCCGTTGGATTATCTAGCAGCGCAGGAGAGCTGGGCATCAAACTAAAATCGTGATCTCCAGGAGCTTTAAATTGGGGATTGGTTAGGCTGTTATCATTACCCGGCATTACATCGGTATCTGAAATACTATTATTGATGACTAAAGTAGAAAATACATCTACCAAAAAAGGTGTATTTGCCGAATTAGAAATAATGCTCTGATTGACTACCATATTTCCTCCTCCTATACCTGGATTTTTCTCATAACTTGCCACACCCTGACGGTTATTGTAAAAAGTGCTATTTTCAATTCTCGCCCAGCTAGAATCCTTAACCGCGACTCCTATTCCTGTATTAAAGATGAGAGCATGATTTATGGAAACGCTAGACTTTTGACCTACAGAAATACCTTTGTCAGTAATATTATAAATGATCACGCTGTCAATTTTAATGTTTTTACAGCCTTCTCCAATATCAATACCATCGCTATTAGATCCCATAAAATCATAAAAATGACAATTCTTAATTTCTCCATCATTAATTGCATCGTAGTCAATACCGTCCGTATCAGGTTGCGAATTCCCTATAAAGGTCGTATTTTGAATAAAACTATTACCGTACTTAACATTAATTAAATCACCTGTGATTTTAGATTGTAAAATACTATTGTCCAAAGAGACCCATGAATACTGCGCAAAAATAGGATTGTTATAAACCTCGGTAATGTTGAAGTGATTAAGCTTAGCATTGGCTTTAAATAAAGACAAGGCTCCCTTGTCTCGGGGAGGGATCGATCCTATAGAAGCATCTTTAATCGTCACAAAATTAAAAATAGAAGTATCCGAAGAATTAAGTAAAGTAATAGCTCCCCAGGCCTCTTGATCTACCAAGCCCTTAAAGACAATCCCTTCTTCCTGATTTCCCTCGGCAATGATTGCTCCATTAACGATGAAATTAACACCCTCTGCAATGCGTATCTCCACGCCCGGCTCAATCATCAAAACAGCCGCTTCTTTTATCCATACGTCTGTATTCATGAAGTATGGACTACATTCTTTATTGAGCACTGTAGTGCCGTCTATCAATGAGGGTATCAAACAAACTTCATTGGCCTCAAACACGGCATAATAATTGACATTTTCTCTAGCAATCACCTCAATATTAGTTTTAACATCGATAGTGGCTCCCCCCGGTGTATGCGACCATCCTACAAATTCAAAACCCAATTGGGAGGTGGCTTCTAAATTAAAAGCTTCATTTTCGAGATATCGAGAAAGGGCTTCGTTGGTTTCTACAGGCAAGCCGTTTAGCGTAACTTGCCCAGCATCCTCCGGATACACACCAATGCCTAATTCAATACGGGCATTAAATCCATAATTCTCAAAATCTGCCCAAACGTTCTCCCTTCTCTCAACCACAAACTTGTTTAAATCTTCTACTTCTTTAATCCATATCTCATAGGAAGACAAAGCCTCTCCGTAATAATCAGAACGTGTACCCCTCCATTTTTCAATATGTTTGGGCATTTCTTTGTCAATGGCCTTCTTGTAATTAGCCACAATTTCACTTATTCTCTCTGAATTAAACGTAGTATACAAATGATCTGCGAATCTTTTAAAAAAATACGTTTTAAATCCATCATTTTTGAGCATGCGATCTATTAGTAGATTATTTTCTTCAATAAACCATTCTATTAAAAAATGTTGATTTTGAAAACCACGATCGAAATCTGCCAAAATAAATTCCCATTTCCCATTTGATTTGGGCTTCCATGCCATGACATTGTGATTAAAAGATATATTTACCAAGAACATCTGCATGATGACATAATCAGCATAGTTCTCAATATTGACAAGGTCTTCGACTTGATCAAAATTGGATTGAACAGAAAGGTCTTTACTCAAAACTTCCAATAAATGGTTATAAGCAATTAAATCACCCACTTCAGCATAGTCTCCATGCTCAACCATATCGAACTCATTATATGAAAGATCTATTTTTTGTGAAATAAATGAACTATTAATTTTAGATCTCATATTATGAATCCCCATATATTCCCCATTAATGGTAAGAATTACAGGACGATAACCGCTTTTTGCAAGCTTCATATTGCCCTCAGCTATTCTAGCGCTTAAAGGATCACGTAAAAATGCCTGACCCCAATCACTCCCACTTGCACGCAAAGCGAAATTTTCAAACTCATTGCGTGACCGATCTCTAAAGAGTTGATAATCTAAACTATTGATGCCATATTTATTTTTAAAATAGATGCCCAGCATTTTTTGAGGTAGCTGCCAGGACATCAATCCATTAATTTTAGTTCCTGCCAATTCATTAAAAGAAGCCCGATCTTCTCCAAAATTCTCGAAAAACTCAATATTGATGGGGATTTCCCAGTCAGGCTTAAAATCTTGTACATAAATCCCCTTGTATGTATCCCAAAAATCGTCTGGATCTCCTGTTATTGAGATGATAGGTAACTCATTTTCATAGAATTCTGGATCTACAAAATAAGAATGTGTTTGCACTGGTCCTGGAAGCTGATTGACCTTAAAGATGGCTGCCCTGATAATCGTGTTTTCTTGAAAAGAGATAGGCGCTGAATAAAGGAATGAACTGTCATCAGGCCATGATCCATCAAGGGTATATCTAATATCTCCTCCAAAATCTGTACTTAATTCGATCGATTGGGCACCCTCCATGAGGCCTCCCGGCTTTGAGAAAGAAGGTACACTCATTACATAATCCGAATAAAAGATGGCTTCATTTTGGGCTCCGGGCGTTGGAATTTCAAAGAATACCCATTCTTCATCATTCCTACCGTAAGAAATATCTGATCGCTGTTTCGGATAAGTAATGGAATCAACGACATCAAGTTCAGCGTTGAAAACGCCTATGGATTCTCCGCTGGCAGAAAGTTTAAAATTGGTATGATCAGCAACGGCTTCCCCATCAGCCCAAAACAATAAATAGCTACCTGCCTCAATCACGGTACCTGCTGGCAATGACCATTTATCTGGTTTATTTAAGTTATCTGTAAGATAATAACCAGACAAATTAAGAGGCGTTGTTCCTGCGTTATATAGCTCAATCCAATCACCAGTTTGACCCAACATAGGATCTTCAATACCACTTAGATTAGAGGCCATAAATTCATTTATTCTCAATTGTGCACCAGACAAAAAAGGTATAGATATAAATAAGAAAATGAATAAAAATTTTCTAAACATGATCATCACTTTAAGTACTTCCAATCAGCTTAATGACTCATAGCCATTAATAAATCACTTTGTGTAATGATATGGACTTTTTGCAATTCATCTCTTATCAGAAGTGCTCTATTTTCCTTTGAAATTAATGATGATAATACATCTAAAGTATTATTCATCGACACAAACTGAAAAGAGGGATCCATCACCTGCGCAACGGGTTTGTTCTTGATATCTGGATTCTCAATTAATTGCTTTAGAACTTTTGAGTCAATCAGGCTTCCCACAAAGTCCCCATTTTCAGTCACAGGTATTTGATCAATTCCTTTCTCATTCATCTGAACAATGGCTTCTCCTACAGTAATGTTTTTATCAATCGTTGAGAGAGTTACAGGATAATCTCTATTCTTAATTATATCCTTGGCAGAGGCAAAT
Organism: Flammeovirgaceae bacterium UBA976; assembly: GCA_002292365.1. GTDB lineage: Bacteria > Bacteroidota > Bacteroidia > Cytophagales > Cyclobacteriaceae > UBA4465. The sequence continues at coordinate 58,692 of DBBU01000054.1, read as the reverse complement.
TTTCTTGACTCAATGAATCCATGATCCTTCATCCAGTTATCATTATATATTTTACCTAAGTATCTGGTGCCATGATCGGGTAAAATAATCACCATGACTTCGTTTTCTTTAAGATTAGTTTTGGCCCATTCTATGGCTCCAAAAGCAGCAGAACCGCACGACCATCCTACAAACAATCCTTCTTCTCTAGCCAATCTCCTGGTCATAATCGCAGCATCTTTATCGGTCACCTTAACAATTTGATCTACCATGCCAAAATCTACGTTCTCAGGTAAAATATCTTCTCCGATACCTTCAGTTAAATAGGGATAAATCTCACTTTCGTCAAAGGTTCCTGTTTCCTTAAATTTTTTGAAAACGGAGCCGTATGAGTCGATACCTAAGGTAGTTATAGATGGGTTTTGTTCTTTCAAATATTTTGAAGTCCCACTGATCGTTCCTCCGGTACCCATACCCGCAGCATAGACCGTAACTTTACCCATAGTATCCAACCATATTTCTGGACCCGTTGTTTCGTAATGGGCCGTCCAGTTTCCGGGATTATCATATTGATTCGGATAAAAAGAATTGGTAATTTCTTTATTTAATTTTTTAGCAACCGAATAGTAAGAACGTGGATCTGAAGGCTCAACATTAGTGGGGCAAACAATAACTTCTGCACCCACAGCCCTTAAAATATCTATTTTTTCTTGAGATTGCTTATCTGCTAAGGTAAAAATACATTTGTAACCTTTTGATTGCGCCACTAACGCCAAGCCCATACCCGTATTTCCCGAAGTTCCTTCAATAATGGTACCTCCTGGCCTTAAGAGCCCCTCTTTCTCGGCATTTTCAATCATTTTGACTGCAATTCGATCCTTTATTGAATTACCCGGATTAAAATATTCAACTTTCACAAGAATCGTACCTTGAACACCCTTGGACACGTGATGCAACTTTACCAGTGGCGTCTTACCAATAGTATCCACAATACTGTTATAGTATTTCATATTTATACAATCTATAAATTGCAAAAATAGCCAAAAAACCTATCTAAAAAGAATCCTTGAATCTACTTATTTAAATAAAAAATTTATACTTCTTTTTTAGGATTTGAGGAAATTTTCGTGAACCCTACTTAAACAAAATTTATGGTGTTTCTGAAATGGATAATGCCGAAGAAGAGTGATGAAGTTAGTCAGCTATTTATGAAGAGAGCTGTACTATCTCCATCTCTAATACTAAATCCAAAAGTAGATCCTATTCAATACTCAGTGATAAAGTTCTTTGATCTTTAAATAGGCCTTTCAAAAATCAAGAAAATCATTTTCCTAGCTTATCTTACGTTAAATTCAATTTTGCCGTTATTTATTTTTTCAATTGAAATTAATAATACAATTTTAACTGCATCTTAAACTTATCTACAGATATGAGAGTATTAATTTTCAGCCTGATTCTAACCCTTTCTTTTACATTATACGCCCAAAACAGTTATATGCCCAAAACATTGGATATGAAGGAGCGGGCAGTAATTGTCGATCGTTGGCTTAAAGAACGCATGGCCACAGTACTCCCAGATTTAATGAAAAGAACGGGCATCGATATGTGGTTGATCATTGCACGTGAATACAATGAAGATCCCATTTTGCGAACCATGCTCCCATCCACATGGCAATCTGCCAGACGGACAACCATTTTAGTCATTTATGATCCTGGTAATCAAAAACCATTGGAAACCATGGCTATGGCGAGGTATGCTGTTGGAGACCTCTTTCGGAAAGTTTGGGATAAGGAAACACAGCCTGACCAGTGGAAAGCATTGGCTGCTTTGATCAAAGAAAAAGATCCCAAAAAAATCGGGATCAATAAATCGATCACTTATGGTCATGCAGATGGCTTAAGTGCGACCCACTATGACATGCTTACCTCTACTTTAGAAGCTAAGTACATAAAAAGACTCATCAGTGCAGAGTCGCTAGGGATTGGATGGCTTGAAACTAGAACGGAAGGCGAAATGATCGTATATCCCAATATCGTAAGGATGGCTCATCAAATCATTGCAGAAGGTTTTTCAGAAAAAGTGATTCAACCAGGCATCACCACAACAGATGATGTAGTCTGGTGGTATCGGGACAAAATAAAATCTGCGGGTTTTTCCACTTGGTTTCATCCCTCGGTATCTATTCAAAGAAAAGATGTGGCCTCTTTTGAGCATCTCAGATCTTTTTCTGATCGACCAGAAGATGAAATTATTTTGCCAGGTGATCTACTTCATGTTGATTTTGGAATCACTTATTTGAGACTCAATACAGATACCCAGCAACATGCGTACGTTCTTAAATCAGGTGAAACAAACCCTCCTGATTTTTTAGTGAAAGCATTTGCACAAGGGAATCAAGTACAAGATGTTTTATTGAATAACTTTAAAACTGGAAGAACTGGAAATGAAATTTTGCAACAGTCTCTCACTGAAGCTCAAAATATCGGATTAAAACCTACGATCTACACCCACCCTATAGGCTATCATGGACATGCCGCCGGTCCCACCATTGGGATGTGGGATCAGCAAGAGGGAGTTCTTATTGCAGGAGATTATCCACTTTATCCCCAAACGGCTTATTCAATAGAACTCAACAATGCCTCCTTTATAAAAGAATGGAATAAAGAAATCAGAATTATGCTGGAAGAAGATGCCTATTTTGATGGTGATGCAGTACGTTACATTGATGGTAGACAGACAGAACTAATGACCATTCCTAGAATACTCACACCCAACCACTGATCACTTATCTAAAAAATTAAGACGCATGCTTCGCATCACTATCATTTGCTTTCTACTCGTTCAGTTTTTAGAGAACCCAGCGCAAAAGCTATCAAAAAAAGAAAAAGAAATAATTTCACTTGTTCATAAAAATAATGATGCGGCCATCGAGTTGCTTGAGGAAGCTGTAAATATCAATAGTGGCACCATGAATATTGAGGGGGTCAAAAAGGTCGGAATGCTTTTTAAAGGTCAATTTGATCAAATACGGATGGATACCAAGTGGGTTGATTTGTCCAACCTGAATCGCGCGGGCCATTTATTTGCTGAAACCAAAGGAAATAAAGGGAAAAGAGTTTTATTAATTGGTCATTTGGATACGGTATTTCCTGAAAATAGTTCTTTTCAAAAAATGGAACCACTCTCAGATGGTATCGTTAAAGGTCCTGGAACCAACGATATGAAAGGTGGTAATGTCATTCTACTTTTTGCCTTGAAAGCGCTTCATGAAGCAGGGGAATTGACTGATGCTCAAATTATTGTAGCCCTTACTGGGGATGAAGAATTGACAGGGAAACCCATTTCTATAAGCCGTAGAGATCTGATTGAAGCAGGCCAGCGAAGTGACATTGCCCTAGGATTTGAAAACTCAACAGGATTTAATAATGTTACCCTGGCGCGGAGGGGTTCTTCAGGTTGGAAAGTTGAAATCAAAGGAAAAAGAAGGCATTCCGCTGGGATATTTTTGCCCGGTGTCGGTGCTGGTGCTGTTTTTGAATCCGGAAGAATATTAAATGATTTCTATGAAACCTTAAAAGGTGAAACTTATCTCACATTTAACCCTGGAATCATTATTGGAGGGACTGAGATTAATTATGATGAGCCAAGTAATACCGGAAATGCCTTTGGAAAAACCAATGTAGTGGCACAATCAGTGATCATTGACGGAGACCTAAGATTCATTTCAGAAGAACAAAAAGAAATAACTAGGGCAAAAATGCGAGCAATTGTAGCAAATAATCTACCCGAAACCTCGGCTAAAATAACGTTCTTCGATAGCTATCCTGCCATGCCTCCTACCCAAGAAAATAAAAATCTCTTAAAAAAATTCAGCAAGGTCAGTATAGATATGGGACATGGGCCTGTAGAAGCATGGGATCCTTCAAAACGTGGCGCAGCAGACGTATCTTTTGTTGCACAGTATGTGGCTTGTATCGATGGATTGGGTGCTATGGGAGCTGGGGCCCACACACCTGATGAAACCATCGATCTAGCAACCTTTGAGGTACTTACCCAGCGTGCGGCGGTGCTGATATACCGACTCATTAATGAATAAGCAGATCGCTATTTTTTGTGGCTCATCTATGGGTTTTGATCCCATTTATCAATCATCTGCACAGGAAGTTGGACGTAAACTAGTCACCCATAAATATGACCTCGTGTATGGAGGTGGATCCGTAGGTCTGATGGGTGTAGTTGCGGATGAAGTGCTTTCATTGAAAGGTCAAGTGACGGGCGTTATAACAGAAAAACTACATGCATGGGAAGTGGGGCACGATGGCTTAACGCAACTACACATAGTAAAGACCATGCATGAAAGAAAAGCCTTGATGGCTCAGTTATCAGATGGTTTCATCGCCTTACCTGGAGGCATTGGAACGCTCGAAGAAATAACAGAAATAACTACTTGGGTACAATTAGGTTATCATCAAAAACCTTGCGGCATTTTGAATATTGCTGGTTATTACAATGCATTTATCACTCTCTTAGACCAAATGGTCATCCAAGGGTTTTTGGATGCTAAAAGTAGAAATTTGATTATTATTGAATCAAATATCGATGATTTATTGGCTAAAATGTCCTTAAATAGCTGATTCATTAACCATTGTATTATCATTGCAACTATATTTAAGAAAAATGAAAAAATGAAATTCGGAACTAAAGTCTTACATGCAAGTATTGCTCCCGATCCTTCGACAGGTGCCATCATGACACCCATTTTCCAAACCTCTACTTATGTTCAAGAGGCTCCCGGAAAACATAAAGGATTCGAATACGCACGCACACAAAATCCCACAAGAACGGTATTAGAAGAAAATCTAGCTGCCTTGGAAAATGCAAAATATGGGCGCTGCTTTTCATCAGGTATGGGTGCCACAGATGCCGTAATTAAGTTATTAGCTCCTGGGGATGAAGTCATCTGCACGCATGACCTTTATGGGGGGACCTATCGACTTTTCACTACTATCTACCAAAACTATGGTATAGTTTTTAAATTCGTTGATCTGCAAGACGTCGAAGCAGTAAAGAAAGCCTGCAATCCAAAGACCAAAATGATATGGATTGAATCTCCAACAAATCCCATGATGCGTATTGTAGACATCAGCGTCATGGTAAACATCGCCAAAACCTACCATTGTTGGGTTTGTGTTGACAACACTTTTGCCACACCTTATTTACAAAACCCGATTGATATAGGTGCCGATATTGTTGTTCACTCCGTAACTAAGTATATCTCTGGCCATTCCGATGTGGTAATGGGTGCAGTCATCACCGATGATAAAGCCCTAGATGATAAAATTGGATATATTCAAAATTCAGCGGGTGCCATCCCAGGCCCAAATGATTGCTTCTTGGTCCTGAGAGGAATCAAAACTTTACACATAAGAATGGATAGACATTGTGAAAATGGGAGCAAAGTAGCCCATTTTCTTAAAGATCATCCTGCCGTCGACGAAGTATTTTGGCCTGGATTAAAAGAACATCCCAATCATCAGGTTGCCAAGAAACAGATGCGTCAATTTGGAGGAATGATCTCATTTACCCTCAAAGAGGATCACATTGATGTTGCTTTCAAGTTGATGGAAAAGCTCAAATTTTTCAGCCTTGCGGAGTCCTTAGGTGGGGTAGAGTCTTTGATTGGACATCCTGCCAGTATGACCCATGCCTCTATTCCAAAAGAAGAAAGGCTTAAATCTGGACTGACCGACTCACTCATCCGATTGAGTGTGGGCATTGAAGACATAGATGATTTAATTACCGATTTAGCCCAAGCTATCGAAGCCTAAAAAAGGTCTAGCGTTTGATTTCAAATCCATGTGATAAATGGATATCGCTGCTTATAGATGAAGCTACGGAACAATATTTATCTACCGCCAAAGATATTATTTTTTCAGCCTCTTGATCCGTAAGGTCAGGTGAGTTAATTTCATAATGAATGTGCACCTCAGTGAAGGATCTTGGAGCTGACGCTCTTCGCTGACCACTCGCTTTTCCCGATAAATCATTAAGTACCTTGCGCCTCTTTTTAATCATTGAAACAATATCAACCGCAGCACACGCAATGATACCGGACAGTAATAATTCCATGGGGGATTGGGCTTGTTTTTTTTCTGGCCCGTACATATCAATCTCTACACGATTTTGCGTGCTATTTACTGTATAAAACTCTTCATCGGATTTAAATCCTAATACTATTTCCATTCTTCAAATTTACCCTCATAAAAGTCATTTAGCATGGTTTGAAATCAATTTTTAACTAGAAACATATAAGATTAAATGCAAATTTTTCGTTTCATTCAAAAAAATTACCTGAAAAAACAAATAAAAAAAAGAAAAAAAGAATCTAAATCAATAGATCATCGTAGGTTTGCATTTTTTTACAGCATTGAACATGATCATTCCAAAAGAACCCAAATTAACCGTTGAACAACTTACAGCCGTCACTGCAATTGTAGAAGAGTATGATTGTAAACTACAAGTAATTGTAGGTCACCATAGAAGCGTTTACGCCGTCTTAGGTGAAGAAAGAAAAACAGTAATGGTAAATAGAATACTAGGACTTGATTTTATAGATCGTTTTGATGCTGTAGATTCTCCCTTTAAATTAATGGACAGCAGTTCTGAATTGGCACAACACAAAATAGTTCTGGGAAATCATATTGTAGGAGAAGGACCTTTTGTCATTGCAGGACATTGTACCATTGATCCAAAAAACCCAAATTTATTTATCGAATCTGCTCATGCGGTAAAGGAAGCAGGTGCAAAGGCTATACGTGGTGGTGTTTGGAAGCCTCGAACCATGCCCTACTCCTTCCAAGGAGATGATGCGTCAGTGAAAATACTTATGGAAGCTCGATCGCAAACAGGCCTGCCTGTAGATACTGAAGTGATGGATGAACATCAATTAAGAATAGCCGTGGAAGCCGGAGTTGATATTTTGCAAGTCGGTGCGAGAAATGCTTTGAATTACTCCTTACTAAAAAGCATAGGGCAGATGACTCAAAATAAGAAAATTGCCGTATTACTCAAAAGGTCGATGGGCATGGGCCCTATAAATGAGTTCATTGCAGCAGCAGAATACATCGCAGCAGCTGGAAATCCAGATATCATGCTGTGTCCGAGGGGAACCAATCCAACCATGGATGGCTACCGTAATTACCCAGATGAGTCAATCACACCGCTGCTTAAAGAAAAGACTTGGGCACCTGTCATCGTAGATCCTTGTCATTCCGTCGGTAGAGCTAAATATGTGCCTTCGGCGGCGTTGGCGGCTATCGCATATGGAGCTGATGGTGTGATCATTGAGAGTCATTTAGACCCACAAAGAGGTATTGGAGATGATCCAAAGCAGTCGATCAAGCCGGCAGTTTTAAAACAATTGATTACTGATATTGAAGCTATATGGGCTACAAAAAACAGAATCTTACTCGCCGATAATTAAGGATTATTATTCTGGGCGTATTGATTGATTTTATTCCAATCATCGAGAAACAAATCATTGACTTTTTTGAGATAATCAGGTGCTATGAGGGGTGCTTTAGGTACCCAAGACTTAGGGAAAATTATGGCCACATACATGACTAAATGAAAAAAGGCCCACCAAGGGCGGAACATTAACCAATTCAATATTCTATTTCTCCTACCTCTTGGAATGTATCCAACGTACTTACGACAAAAAGATCTGAGCACTAATAATTGCTTTTCCGTATAAGAAGTATGAACCTTGCTCAAGGAAATATTTTCTTTGGTATAACTTGTACCCGAAAATTGCGATATTTTATCAAAAAAAACCCAAGGATCTTCCTTTAGTTCGTTATGAAATAAAACCAAGGGTTTTTGTTGGGTGTGTTTTTCAATGACTTCAATTTTTGAATAAAAATTCAAATGCTTTTTGTCCCACATCCCCTGCCGATGAGTATCTAACGTAACAAATTCTTCAAAGTTACGATGCCAACCATTCTTAACATATCTACGATATTGAGAAGCAATCCAACCCCCATGTTCTCTAAATAAAATAATGATCTTAACATTAGAAAAATGTGATGTAAACCGTGCTACTTCATCATTAAACTGTCTGTCCATCTCACAAGAGACTAAATACTTTTTTGGACCCATTTTTTTAATGATCTCTATACTGCTTCGGTACTTGTTTTTTGGAATATAATGAATTCCCTCTAGATTATTGAATACCTTATTTTGCAAATAAGTTGAGGCAACTTTCCCTAGACCAACATGAAAATATATCTCTGGCTCATTCATACTACAAATTTATTCATTTCATTGAGTAATTTATCTAAAATACCCCATTAACCTTTTGAAAAATTGATCATAACCATACAGAAGTCGAGTAATTCTTATTGAATGATTGACCGTGATCTTTTATTTCATTCAATACGGATGAAAACATTCGATGACTTAGTTTTGTAACATGTCAACTGGAGAATATTCCTACTTAAAAGACCTCAATCCTGCCCAACATGAAGGAGTAATCAATGTGAAAGGTCCCACGATGATTATCGCCGGAGCTGGGTCTGGAAAAACAAGAGTGCTCACTACTCGAATCGCTTACTTAATGGATCAGCACAATGTCGATCCTTTCAATATTTTATCCCTCACTTTTACAAATAAAGCATCTAAAGAGATGCGAGATCGTATTGAAAAACTGATAGGTCCAGAGGCGCGGAATATTTGGATGGGAACTTTTCATGCTGTTTTTGCACGCATATTGCGCACAGAAGCTACACATATAGGTTACACAACCAATTTCACCATATACGATACCGAAGATTCTAAATCACTGATTAAAGCCATTGTCAAAGGTCTTAACCTTGATGATAAGTTATACAAAGCCAATGTCGTTTATAATAGAATCTCTGGCGCTAAAAACAGATTAGTAAGTTGGAAAGAGTATAATGAAAATCCCATATATAAAGATGATGATGAGATCAATGGTCGGCCGGAAATGGGGCGCATTTATCGTATTTATTCCCAACGGTGTTTCAAAGCCGATGCCATGGATTTTGACGATTTATTGTTCAACACGAATGTATTATTTCAGGAACATCTCGCAGTACTCAATAAATACCAGCAGCGCTTTCATTATGTGATGATTGATGAGTTTCAAGATACCAATATTTCTCAATACATGATCGCTAAAAAGTTGGGTGCTGTAAGACAAAATATATGTGTAGTCGGTGACGATGCTCAAAGTATCTATGCCTTTCGTGGGGCTGATATTCAAAACATCTTAAACTTTGAAAGGGACTATCCAGACCTCCAGCTCATCAAGCTCGAACAAAATTACCGTTCTACAAAAAATATTGTTCAAGCCGCCAACTCATTAATTGACAAAAATACAGCACAACTGAAAAAGGATGTCTGGACCAAAAACGAATCAGGTGAACCGATTGAGCTCATTAAATCGGCCTCCGACAATGAAGAAGGTAAATTAGTTGCTTCCTCCATCTTTGAGACCAAGATGCAAAATCGTGCATTGAATGCCCATTTTGCTATTTTGTATCGAACCAATAGCCAATCCAGAGCTATAGAAGAGGCTTTGAGAAGGATAAATATTCAATACCGCGTGATAGGAGGGGTTTCCTTCTACCAACGCAGAGAAATAAAAGATTTAATTGCTTACATCCGTTTCATCATCAATCCCAAAGATGAAACTTCATTGAGGAGAATTATTAACCTACCCAAACGTGGCATAGGGCCCGGAACAGTAGAAAAATTATTTATAGCGGCTGAAGAGCAAGGCGCTGATATTTGGGATATACTCTGCCATGCTCAGGAACTCCTAGGGGGCCGAGCGGCAAACCAAATTGAAGAATTTGTAGATTTAATTAAAAATTTTAAAATAGCCATAAAAAATAAAGATGGATATGAGTCGGCCTCCATTATTGCTAAAAATTCAGGTTTACTCAAAGAACTCTACGATGATAAAACTGTAGAAGGACTTAATCGATTTGAAAATGTTCAGGAATTACTCAATGCTATCAAAGAATTTGTAGATGACCAAGACCGCGAGGATAAATCTCTCGCTTCATTTTTACAAGATGTCGCTCTCCTGACAGACGAAGATCGAAATAAGAACCATGAAGATACGATAACCTTAATGACCATACATATGGCAAAAGGCTTAGAGTTTCCTTATGTCTATATCGTGGGGATAGAAGAAGAATTATTTCCCTCTCAAATGATGTTAAGCAGTCGGGCTGACCTTGAGGAAGAGCGCCGTCTTTTTTATGTCGCCATCACCCGAGCAGAAAAAAAACTCCACCTGAGTTATGCGTTGAACCGGTACCGATATGGAAGGTTAAAAAATTGTGAACCGAGTCGTTTTCTCCAAGAAATTGATCCCAACCTCATTCATGTCAATAGGAAGTTCGTAAGTGAGACCGCTGTTCCCAGTTCAAATCCACAATATGCGCGTAACTTTATCAAACAAAATTCAAATATAGCTGCTAGAAAAGCAAAGAAAGTACCCGATCACAAACCCTCTGCTGATTTTAAACCCAGTGATGTGTCTGATCTTGGCAGTGGCATGAAAGTCGAGCACCCCAAGTTTGGATTCGGAAAAGTCATCGATGTTGAGATCAACGGGACCAGTAAAAAGGCTAATATTGATTTTGATGTGCATGGTCAAAAGACATTATTGCTGTCTTTCGCTAAACTTCGTATTATCCAAATGTGAGTACAACAAAAAGATAGAAATGAGTGACATAAATCTTTAAAATTGTATGTCGGTATGGCACTTACCGAATGTGCCCAATTTGAAAAAAATTGACTTATTTTAGTTAAATAAAGGAAGACATCTATGTCTAAAGCAAAAAAATCACCAATTATTCTTCCTGAAAAATATTATCATCAATATTTCATAGAACTCCTATTGTTTGTCCAAAAATACTCAGCGCACTTGATGGGGGCTGCTGAAGAATTATTCATCCATGATTTCAATAAACTTGGAATAGACGCACAATGCCTTTTCATCCGTTTAAGCAATCGCAGAGGGCCTTATTTCAGACTAGATAAACTGAAGTATGATGAAATATCATCCCTAGAATCAGCGACCAAGGAATTGGAATTATCGGGATTCATATCTAGAGAATTAGATCCTGATGAAAAAATCTTTAAGACTTTTACCAAAGTAGAACTGAAAGCGACCTATACCGACCTTGATTGGAGTAAACAAACCAAAAATGAAGCCATTCTTCAATTAAAAGAGGACCAAGATTATGACCCTATTTTAACTCAATTCTCTTTGATAGAAGTAGTGCGTCAAGAAGTACTGGAATTTTTAAAAATGCTCTATTTTGGTCGATATAAAAAACCAATGACTGAATTTATCATCAGGGATATCGGCCATATTAAGCTCGAAGCATTGGATGAAACCCAATTTACCCCTTGGTTTGAAAACCGTCATGAAGCCCTAGCCGCTTTCGAATTGTATAAATTAAATAGTTTAGTAAGAGGCGCTTTTTCAGAAATTAAGGCACTAGCCATACATGATACCCTTTCGCTCATCCCCTGGGAACAATATTTAATGAGTCCAAAAACGCACTACATTGGTGATCGATTGTTCCTCTTGATGGGTAAACAATTGGAGCGCGAGAAAGCCTATGAATTGGCCTTAACCTATTATCAGTTAGCCACTAAACATCCTGCAAGGGAACGTCAAATAAGAATTTTTCATCGACTAGGTGAAATTGAAAAGGCCAAAAGACTAGCACTCGATGTTATAGAGCAGCATTGGAATCCCAGCGAATATCTTTTTGCCAAAGATTTCCTTGATAAAAAAAATATCCGTATCTCGCGGAGTACTTCAAAAAAATTAAGTGAAGCACTCTCCATTGAAGTTTCGTTAAACACTGATCAGAGCGTAGAGTATTCTGCACTACAGTATTATGAAAAATTAGGCTTTCAAGGTATTCATGGTGAAAATTACTTGTGGAAAAGTCTGTTTGGCCTGCTTTTATGGAATCAGCTTTTTGATCAAACCCATGGAGATTATCACAACCCCATTCAAAGGAGTGCGTCAGATCTTTACACCAAATCTTTCTATGAAAAAAGAAAAGGGGAGATTCTGAAAATTTTAAAGTCTTTTCGTAGTAAAAAATTAATGATCACATCCCTCAAAGAAAGGTTTAAAGAAAAATATGGTATTGCCAATCCCATGGTCTATTGGAATCCAACAATCAAACCCCATTTGATTCAATTGATTTTAAAACTCCCTTTCCTGGCACTTAAAAATATCCTGATCGAAATGTCTAAAAATATAAAAGATCATGCTACTGGCTTTCCAGATTTATTTATCTGGAAAAAAGGCGAATATCATTTGTATGAAATTAAGTCTCCCAATGATCACCTATCTTCTCAGCAATTGTTTTGGTTAAATTTTATGCAATCAAACGACATCCATGCCGAGATCATTAAAGTCAATTATAGGACTGAAACTCCTAGGAAAAAGAGCCCATAGCAATTGAGCCCTGCAATTGATGACCGCTATTTGGCGCCATCAAAAATATATCCAACTAGCAAAATATGATCTTAGAACAGCAAATAGCCTCAATTAGCCTTTAAAAATACGGGTATTGATCCATTTAGACCATTCTTCTGAAGATTTTTGTTAATTTGTGTGCTCATCAAATTTAATCTATGCCTCAATCTAAAGATCCGACCATCGTCAAAGCTTTTATACCTGTAATATTTTTAGTCATTTTTATCTCTATTAATGTCTTCATATTTGGTGACAGTGCTTTAGACGGATCTAACCAAATTATACTGATACTCTCTGCAGCAGTTGCTGCCATCGTAGCTGGTCAGAATGGTTTTAAATGGCTTGATTTACGTGCTGGAATCGTAAAAAGTATCAGCTCAGCAATGAGCTCAATGCTCATATTGCTGATGATCGGTGCACTCACAGGGACCTGGTTACTGAGTGGTGTCGTACCAGCGATGATCTATTATGGCCTTCAAATATTGAACCCAAATATTTTCCTTTTTGCGGCATGCATCGTGTGCATTATCGTTTCTATGGCAACAGGTAGTAGCTGGACCACTGCAGCCACGGTCGGTATTGCTTTGATAGGTATAGGTAAAGCAATGGGCATTCAAGAAGGAATGATTGCTGGAGCCGTTTTATCAGGGGCTTATTTTGGTGACAAGATGTCTCCTTTATCAGACACGACCAACTTAGCACCTGCCATGGCAGGAACAGATCTTTTCACCCACATCAAGTACATGGCTTATACCACTGTTCCTTCAATCACCATTACCCTTATTATTTTCCTGACCATTGGATTGAGATTTGATGGTCAACTTGAAACTGCGCAAACTGACTTAATTCTTAGTGCCATTACTGAGAAATTCGAAATAAGTGGATGGCTCTTTTTAGTTCCGATAATGGTTATTTTTTTAATTGTTAAAAAAGTAAACGCCCTCCCCGCCTTACTTGCCGGTGCATTAATGGGGGGTATCTTTGCCTTAATTTTTCAACCCAACATGGTAGCAGAAATTGGGGGTGGTACCGATATGAGAGCCATGTATATAGGCATTATGAAAGCGCTTTATGGAAGTTTGTCTATTGTGACCAGCAACGACATAGTTACCGAACTTTTACATTCAAAAGGTATGTCTGGAATGCTTGGAACCATTTGGCTAATTCTTTCTGCGATGGTTTTTGGTGGCGTAATGGAAAAGGCCGGCTTCCTCAAAAAAATTGCAGAAACAGTATTAACCTTAGTCAGCTCCGTTGGATCTTTAGTGTCCTCTACCGTCGGAACTTGTGTGTTTTTCAATATCACAGCATCAGATCAATATTTAGCTATCGTAATCCCTGGAAGAATGTATGCGGATACCTACAAAAAAAAGGGATTAGCTCCAGAGAATTTAAGTCGTACCTTGGAAGATTCAGGAACGGTTACCAGCGTATTAGTTCCTTGGAATACCTGTGGTGCTTACCATGCCAATGTCTTGGGTGTGGCCACATTGACGTATCTGCCCTTTTGTTTTTTCAACATCATCAGTCCCGTCATGAGTATCATTTTTGCCTACGCCAATATTAAACTTAGAAAATTAACTTAACCAGATCGTCCATTATGACCTTTCCATTATCGATAACCAAAGAGGAAATCGCACAATTTCCCCTCATCAAATTCGAAGGTCCCATTCACGTGATCAATGATCATAAATCAATGTTTCTAGCTATCAAGAGATTAAGTAGTCAAGACATAATCGGTTTTGATACAGAGAAAAAACCCACTTTTAAAAAAGGGCAATACCACTCAACGGCATTGATTCAATTGAGCACAGCTACAGAAGTCTTTTTATTTCGAATCAATAAAATAGGCCTTCATGATGATATTATTGCTCTTTTTGAATCTAGTAAGATTACGAAAATTGGAGTAGGTATGCGCGATGATTTTGTCGGACTTAAACAAATTAAGCCTTTTACTCAACACAACTGTATCGACTTAAATGATCTTGTGCCTACCCTAGGAGTGGAAAAAATTGGTATCAGAAATCTGGTTGGTATCCTTCTTGAGAAACGTGTTTCAAAAAATCAGCAAGTGTCAAACTGGGAAAACACAGTGCTGACTCAAGGTCAACAGCAATATGCTGCTACAGACGCCTGGGTCTGCTATGAAATGTATGTATTATTATTAAAAAAAGGATATATTTAATCTAGATGCAAAGCTATACTATTGAGAAAATAAAAGTGCTCTCCCCTATGGATGGGTTCATGGGCCGTATGGTACACACTCGCGACTTAACCATCGTATATTGGGATATAGATAAAGATTCTATTTTACCACTACATAAACATCTAAATACTCAAACCACGCATGTAGTTTCTGGTCAACTAGAATTGTGTATTAGTGGCATAACAAGAGTATTCAATGCTGGAGAACTCGTGGTCATTGATGCCAATGAGCTACACTCCGGGAAAGCACTCACACCATGTTCAGTTATAGACACCTTTACCCCCGCAAGAGAAGATTATATGCAACTCCGCGATTCCCTTATTTAATTTCTTTGTTTAATTGAAATGCATATACGACGTAAGCGATCCTCAAATGCCATAGCTTCTTCCTTTTTACCATCTACCCGCATCCAACATTTTTCTAAATACTTCTTTTCTATAATCTCGGTACCATAATCTAAATAAACCTAATAGTAATCTAGTTTAATTGTAATCGTAAAAAATTTTAAACCGCTCCTTTTCAATATAAGGCACAAATACCGCTTGTCCATAAGCATTTGATAATCCCCCTTCTCCCAGTTTAGTCCCTCCAAAATACTAACTACAACGGCCAGGGCATTAGATACATTGAAAGACTTTATCTGACCTAAATGGAATCTCCTGTACTGTGCTTGGGTTCTCCATCATCATGCATGCCTAACATTGGTGACTCTAAACCATATGAATAAGTATAACAACAATGATTGGCACCAAAATGAAGGATCTTTATTTTATCTATAAGTTCTTTTGGTATGACCCGCATGAGTAAGCAGATAGGCAAAACTAAAAATTACTCCCCCTTCTCTTTATATAACCCTTCACCTTGATTAGAAATCAATAGATATTTCATAGCTTTAAGCCCAAATGAGCTGCCTTTTCAATATCCTCAGTTTCGGCATACTTCAAACATAAATTATAATAGGATTTAGCTGTATTTACATTGCCAAATTGTTGACTGAGTCGTCCAAGGCCTAAATAGCCTACACTTTTAAAGTATTCCCCGTGATTTAATATTTCATTACCAATTCCCACTCCCATTCCATAATAAATATAGGCCTCTTTTGTCTCTTTCTCTACAAATTCAAGATAAGTGGCTCTGAAGATGTAACCTATCATTTTATAATATGTTCGATCTGTATTGATTAGCGTATCAACCATCCAAGGCATGATTTGATCGTATTGCCGCGTAGCGTAAGCAGCTTCCAAAAATTTGGATAAAAGATAGTAATTATTTGGATATTTTTTGACCAGACCTTGAAGTAAGATAAGTGCTTTTTCCGGGGTTTGCTCATAACGCAAATAGATATAGGACAGATAAACAGAGGCCTCGATCTGAGAAATTATGGCTATCTCGGTGGACATGACCATCTGTTCTAGTCCCAACTCTTTATCTCCTTTTTTAAAAAAAATAGCTACAGGGGCATAAATGGGATGCCTCTCAGGATACATTATTCTAAAATAATTGTAAAGCCCCGTTGTAAATAAAAACTCTGGATTATCGTCAACTAAGTCAAACCCTTTTTTAATCAAACCGTACATTTTATTGGCTTCATTAATGGCCTCGAAATACTTTTTGTTTTCAGCATAATGTTCTGCTAGCAGTCCCCGAGTAGCCAATTCAAAAAAAACGGACTCTTCATCATAGGGGTCTAAAGGATTAAGATTTTCGGCTGCTGCAATCGCTTCTCTGAGTTTGGCTTCGAATCTTACAAATGTTGGTCCTTCTATGATGGGTATATTTTCCCATTGAATTAAAAAAGCCTCCATTGAAGGAACCACAGGATGATTAGGTATTAATTTATGTAGCTTCCTTATATAATACAAAGCTGAATCCACATCAAGTTTATAGATCTTTTCAGTTCCTTGACTCACTAACTTCATGGCTTCAGGATGATCAAATAAGCCATATTGACTGTTCGCTTGAAAGGTTACGTGAAAAAATAAGGCAATAAAAAAAACTTTAATAAGATGCATAGAGGAAAGGTTGACGAGCAAATAAACACCGCATTATTCGAAATAAAAAGATCAGACCTAAAATCTTAAGGAATGGATCTTGCTCCATAAAAACCTTCATTGAGAAATAGTAAAAATGCGGTAGGCCAAGTAAACTATTATTCAAAAGCTGAAATCATATCGATTGACTATCGATTGGTATAAGTGGCAATTTTTTCTTTATCACCAAAATAAATGTATTAAAAAAAATGATTAACTAAGTTCCTATTTAAAATCAAAAATTTAATTGTTTATTACATAATATGATGTTTTCAGAAACTAATATTATTTATCCCTTACTAAAATGGTAATTTAACTTAAATAGAATATCACTGTAAAAAGACTCTAGTAAAATTCATAAAAAAATATGAACTCGTTTATTTTTTTTCAAAATACGTTTGATCCAAAATCATTATTCATTCCCATGCTTTCATTTTTATTCTTACTGCAATTCACAGCCTGCAATAACGAAAATGAATCTCTTGATCCAAAGGAATCCACAGAGCAAATATCTGAGGAAGCGGAAGCACAAAAGCCAGGAATTGGAACGGCTCGTGATATCAGCTCCTTTGATTTGGTTGCCGAAATGGTGGTAGGTTGGAATTCAGGAAATAGCTTTGATGTAGAATCAAAAGACAAAACCTATTGGGGCAATCCCATTCCCTCTAAGGCGATGATTGACGAGGTAAAAGCTATGGGATTTTCAACATTAAGAATACCCATCACGTAGGGTCCAAATCAAGTTGAACTGGACCCTTACAAAATCGATCCTTATTATCTCACAGAAATAAAAAGAGTAGTAAATTTTGGTTTTCAAAATAAAATGTATGTCATAATTGACGTGCATCATGACAATAGCTGGATAAAACCAATGGCTTCAGAAGCACAAGAGAGTGCAGATAGATTGAGTACTCTTTGGACCCAAGTAGCCAACTTCTTTCAAGATTATAACAATTCATTAATTTTTGAAACCCTGAATGAGCCCCGAATTGAAGGTATTACTGAGGAATGGTCTGGGGGAAACTCTGAGGGCCGTGACTATATAAACGGTTTTCACAAAGCAGCCGTAGATGCCATTAGAGCCACGGGCGGAAATAACGAAAAGAGGCACATCATGATCACATTCTGGGCTGAAAGTACCATTCCCATTGCGATGGAAGAATTGACCATCCCCAATGATGATGAGAAAATAATCATTTCTTTACATAGCTATTTTCCTTGGCAATTTGCCGGAGAAGCTGCCGTCACTTGGGGATCCGCAAGGGATAAATCTGAACTGACCGCTGAATTGGACAAAATCAAACAAAAATGGATCATCGAGCGGAATAGACCCGTGATATTGGGAGAATGGGGCACCATAGAAGCCAACACCTTGCAAAGTAGGATTAATTATGCCGACTTCTATGCACAAGAAGCTGCCGCACGAAGACTGCTGACCATTTATGGGATGATGGGGGTAATTTTAGATTGCTCAACCGCAATGACCTCAGCTGGGACTTTGCTGATATTGCCACTACTATCGTTGCTGCTTCCCAATAACAGTCAATTAGATCCCTTAAGAAGTCTTTGTAAATTATTTGAACAGGTCAATCAAAATTTGTCAATCTCGCGTTAGTATAAAGGAGACAGCTGTGCACTGGCAAGGAAACGGTCACAATGTCTGAAAAAATCACCGAAAATTTAATGTCTACTTTGTACATCCAAATCAATATAGGTCATCATATCTTTTATTTTAACCATTAGCGCCTATTGTCATCCTCTTGCATCATGCTTAAATAACTTTCAAATCTACTCAAGGCAATATGACCTGATTGTACAGCTTCCTGTACTGCACAGGAGGGCTCATCTACATGCCGGCAATTATTGAATTTACATTGGCCCATTAGGTTCCTCATTTCAGGGAAATAATGAGATAATTCTTCAGCCGTAATTTCGGCCAGTCCCAATTCTTTTATACCCGGAGTATCAATGACATGTGTATCAGCATCGAGTGAAAACATTTCAGCAAAAGTAGTCGTGTGCACCCCTTTATCGGCAAAATCTGAAATTTCACCAATTTGTTGATGGGCATTAGGTTGTAATAGATTGATCAAAGTAGATTTTCCAGAACCTGAATGACCTGATAACAGTGTGGTTTTAGCTTGAAGCCAATCTCCTACTCGATCCGGCAACCCCTCGATAAAAGAAGTCATCATCGTTTGATAACCGATGGATTCATATAATTCCATAATGCCTCGCAATGCCACTTGCTCTTCTTTTGAATACAAATCAGACTTATTAATCAAGAGATAACCAGGTATTCGAAAAGCCTCCAAAGTCACTAGAAAACGATCAATGAAACCTAAACTGGTCCTCGGTCGTTTTTGAGACGCAATCAAAACAGCCTGGTCTACATTGGCTGCGATCATGTGTGCGAAATGTTTCTTTTTAGGTGACTTTCTGACGATGTAGTTTTTTCTAGGTGTAATGACCTCAATGATGAAATTTTCAGCTTCAGGAAGCAGTTCAACTTTATCCCCTACCGCAATGGGATTAGAAATCTTTTTATTTTCAAGTTTGAATCTACCAAGTAGTCGGGCCTTCACTTCTTTGCCATCCTGCAAGCGCACTAAATACCAAGAACCTGTTGATTTGATAATGACTCCGTCCACTTAAAATCTTTTCGTTATATAGTCAACAATACGCGCTGTTGCCCCCTGGCGGGAACGCGTATAGGTAAATGCCGCATCTGCGGCTTTTTGATGATTTAATGGATCTGAATTAAGTAACTCGAAATGAGACATAAACTCTGGTAAATCATCAAAATCAAAAGCTGCCCCTTCAAAAATCAATTCTTGGCATTCATTAAATTTAAGGTTTCGAGGACTGCGACCAAAGAAAATGGGAATCCCAAACACAGCAGCCTCGATCGTATTGTGTAAACCTGCGCCAAAGGCCCCTCCCACATAGGCATAGTTGGCATACTTATAGGTCGCTGACAAGAGCCCTATTGTGTCTAAAATCAATATGCTCGACTCCTTCAAATCGACCCTATCAGCAATCTGGGAATAGCGGATCGCTTTTGGAAAGCGTTTTTGAAAATAATCAATGCTGTCAGCACTGATACTGTGAGGTGCCAAGATAAATTGGGTGTTCTTAGCTGCTTCTTTCAGAATGAAAGACGACAAAACATCCATATCGGCCGGCCACACACTGCCCAACACCCATACCTGCTCTTGCTGAGCAAAGCGTTCGATCAAAGGTAATGACTTGGCTTGGTCGGCTATGGTTATCACCCGATCAAAACGCGTATCTCCTACCACATTAACCTGACTTACCCCTAGTTGAAGTAGTAAATCTGCAGATTTCTGATCTTGAACAAAAAATTGGGTCACCGATCTAAAATACTTTTCATACAACTTACGAGCGATACCAAAATAGATATGGTTGGTTCTAAAAATGACTGAAAAGAAAACGACAGGTATTTGAAGATCAAAGCAGGCTTGGAGGTGATTGAGCCAAAATTCATACTTTACGAAAATCGCCTGATCAGGGTTTATTTGTTGAATAAATTGAAAAGCCAATGGGTATTGGTCTATGGGTATATAGCCAACCCAATCAGCCTTCTCATAATTTTTTTGAACTTCATACCCAGAGGGCGAAAAAAAAGTCAAGATAATTTCAATAGGAAGCTGCTCTTTTTTAAGGGCCTCTATGACGGGTCGGCATTGCTCAAATTCTCCAAGTGATGACACATGGAACCAGTACCTCATAGTTTGAGAGTCCTTTTCTGGAATCTCCAGCCAAAAGAAATGCTGACGACCCGAAAGAAAAGCGGAAGCCTTCTCATTGAAAGGGGCTACGCACCTCAACAAGAAAAAATAAATGTATATCGTTAAATCGTATAATAATTTCACTTCAGCAGCGAAGCTAGAACAAAAATGACGTTGAAGAAAATCTTGGTTTCAAGATTTTGAATTGATAGAAGTAAAAAAGGCAAAATACACGTGCCCATTTTTATAATTCAAATCTGAAGTAATTTGACTATTTCTGAGGCTTTTTTGACTTCCGCATGGGCTAGCGCAGTCATCCCTTTGGCATCTTGAATGGTTTTATCTGCCTGATTTTCTAGCAATAACTCAACCATGTTCTTTCTGTTGAACATGGCTGCAAAGATGAGGGCTGAAGCGCCCATGGCATTGGTCAAATTTACATCCGCTCCCTCGTTGATCAATACTTCAGCCAATTCCACACCGCCCTTAAAACAAACTCCCATCAAAGCGGTATTGCCCGAAGCATCTTTGAAGTTAACCTTTGCACCTGCTTGAATCAAGGTCTCTGTTAGATCTATATGGTCGTAATAGGAAGCCAATATCAAAGGACTAGAACCCCGATCATCCTTAGCATTTATGAGATGTGGTTGGTCAGTAAGCTGTTGTTCCACATTGGCCAAATTTCCTGATCTTATGGCATTAAAAAATAATTGTTCATCTCCCGTCATATATAACAAAAAAACAAAAAGAAAATCAACTCAAGAAGTAATATCCATTTTATTTACCGGCCGATTCATCAAAATTAAATTGATTATTAAGGTTGTTTCATTTAAATTAAAAAAATTATGGTTAAAGTGCTTTTTGTTTGCCTAGGTAATATTTGTCGATCTCCAATGGCCCAGGCTATTTTTGAACATCAAATAAAAGAGGCCCAACTCGAGGATCATTTCAAGGCTCAATCAGCAGGAACCGCAAGTTACCATATAGGGGCTCCACCCGATTCCAGAACCCTATCTACTTTAAAAGGTCACGGCATTTTATTTGAAAACCAAGCCCATCAAGTAAATGCTACAGATATAGACCGCTATGATTACCTGATTGCTATGGATCACCAAAACTTTCTACACTTACAAAATATGAGCCCCGTGGGTTCTGTACTCATCAAGATGAGAGATTTTGACCCCTTAGAAAAAAACGGTGATGTGCCCGATCCTTATTATGGACAACATGATGGATTCGAAGGGGTATTTGAAATTTTAAATCGCTCCATAAAAGTCCTGATTCTCACACTTAAAGAAAAACACTTGTCTTAAAACGCTTACCCATGGACCTGCCTTCATTGGCACTCAGCAGTCCTCAGTGAAATAGACTGTTAGCTCAGTTCCTCCAGTCACTGACGGTATTTATATATCGAAAAAGTGGGAATAAAAACCAAGGCCAGACCCAGAAGGCCAGCAGTCAACAAAAAAGTAGCGCCTTGAAGATGTAGCATTTTAAAAAGAACAGAAAGTAAAGTCAATGAACTAAACAAAGCACCTGATATAAAAACAATTTTTTTCATTAAATAAAAATAGCAAATTTTCCATTCACTTAAAAATCTATTCATTTAAGTGAGAATATTCATCCGTGCAAGATTAATTTTACAATTATGATATTAAAAAAAGGTAATCACAAATGGCTCATACTATACTTTGTCATCTATTTACCCGGGATCGCTCAAGGCCAATTTAAGTCGGTTGAAATGGGTATCGATGGACTCACTTGTTCGATGTGTTCGAGATCGGTAGAAATGAGTTTGGTTAAGTTAGACTTTATTGATCGGATCGAGATGGACTTGAACAGTAACCGCAGTGAAATATTCTTCCGTGAGGGAATGTATGTATCTATCGATAAAGTTGCCCAAGCAGTGATTGATGCCGGGTTTTCCGTAGCTTATTTAAATGCATTGTTTGATTTTAAAGAGCAGCCCATCGATACCCATACTTGCTGGAATTATGCCTATGAGACCTATCATTTTTTAGAGGTAAGTCAACCCCAATTGAAAGGAGAGACGGTCTTGAAGTTTATTGGTACAAATTTCCTTTCTCGGACTGAACTGAAAAAATGGGAGGCTCAACTTTCAGCAGCCAAAAATAAGGGATGTGGCCAAAATGAGTATTATTCTGTGACCTTATGAAAAGTTTTGTTGGGATCATTCTCTTTTTCTATGGCGTGCATCTGACAATGGCTCAAGAATTATTTATTCACAATGAATCTGCCAGTAATACCCCTAAGGGAGTTTTGGGGATACGATTATTTGGTAACTCCTTTACCGAAATAGATGTCCGGCGAAATATGTTTGCACTCAGATGGATGTATGGGGTAACACCCAAACTTTCATTCTATCTAACTACCTCTTTTTCTAACCATCACGGAGCTAATTTACCCAACGATTTTATCACCCACAGGCACAGTGGTGGTCAAACTATTTATTATCCTCAACAAACACAAAAAGGAGTCACCTATCCACTGAGTTTTAATGGGTTTCACCTCTACACCAAATATCGATTCTTAACATTTGATGATGCCAATGAACATTTAAGAGTAGCTGCTTTTGGTCAGTGGTCTAATGTTTCAAATGCCCATGATGAAGCTGAACCTAATCTCCTAGACGATACGAAAGGCTATGGAGGAGGACTGATCGTCACCTATCTAATAAAACGATTTGCTGTTTCATTGACTACCGGTTTTACCCTCCCAGGTGCCTACAGTGAACGCTTACCCCTCTTTTCCGGAAGTGCGGCCACTACGAATACAACGATTGAATACGGGAGGTCTTTTGAATATAATTTGTCCTTTGGCTATTTGCTCTATCCAAAAAAATATACCAGTTATGAACAAACAAATTGGAATGTCTATCTAGAATTAAATGGGAAATCATACGAAACCGCAGTTGTTTCCCAAGAAGGATCCATATTGGAGGTTCAAACCGAGGGTCTTACCAATGGATATTATGTAGAAATTCATCCGGGCATACAAAAAGTAATCTCTTCTAATCTACGCATTGACCTCTCGGCAGGAACGAATATCTTAAATACTTCTTATATCCGATTATATCCTATTTTCACAGTGGGTATCCAACGCTATTTTTATTCTCTCAACAAGGTAAAATAAATTTATTTCATTAGGTTTGAACAACTTGGGAGAAATACATTTAATGAATCATTTAATTCATGCATTTTAAAAGACATCTTTACGGCCTAATGATTGCCTCAATGATCTTATGGAGTGCCTGCACAAACAAGAGCAGTAATGAGCTAGAAAATGATTGTTTAATCCTATCATCAAAAAATATCGCCTGCACAAAAGAATACCGACCTGTTTGTGGTTGTAATCTGGAAACCTATGGCAATGAATGTACGGCCCGTGCATCTGGCATATCCTCTTGGACAACGGGTTCTTGTGCCGATTAATTAGAAAATTAAATAGGTCAGATGAGGTCTTTTACAGCGCTGATGTAAGTTTATGATAAAGGATTGAACTGCTGGGTTAAGTGATTTTTAGGAATCAGGGGGAAAATCACTTGCTTAATTGTTGACTGCAATTGATTCAATAATTGTTTTTTTGCAAAATGTTTGTGCGTAACCAATCCAATGGAGCGAACGGGAGTCGGAAATTTAAAAGGGATCAATTTTTTCTGATCTGATTTTGACAGGGCAAGAGAGGCCAAATAAGGCAATATTGTCACCCCCTTACTGGCCTTGGTAAAACGCAATAAACTGTCCAATGAACCTGCCTTAAATTCAATATTGACTTGCTTTTCTTGGCTTTTATCTGACAATTCACAAATATTTTGTACTTGGGTTCGTAAGCAATGCCCTTCTTCCAGTAGCCACAGTTTTGAATAATCTAATTCTTGAATAGCGATCGTAGATTTTACTTTTTCAGTACTGCAATCATAAAATAAAAAAGGCTCCGAATATAAATTTAACTCAACCAACTCATCGTCTTCAAGTGGAATAGCCAGAATACCTACATCGAGCATTCTATTTTTCAAGGCCTTTTGGATCTCTAGGGTCGTCAATTCCTGAACAATCATTTTAATTTTTGGGAAGCCGCTGGCAAACTTTGACAGGAATAAAGGGAGTAAGTCAGGCGCCGTTGTAGGTATGATACCTATGCGTAATTCTCCTATCATTTCCCCTTTCAACTCCTGTACTACGTTATCAAGCGCATCCATTTCTTTTTGAATGATCCGTAAGCGCTTGATAATTTGGGCGCCTTCTGCGGTAATGGAAACAGGCTTAGTTTTTCTATTAAATATCTTAATCCCAATCTCATCCTCGAATTTATTGATCATGGTACTTAGCGTAGATTGAGCTACGAAGCAGGCCTCCGCTGCCGTTTCAAAATGCTTTAACTCCACCACAGCCAAAACATACTTAAATTGTTGAATATTCATTAAGATTCAAAAATAATATTAATATCTATAAATTAGATGTTAATATCAAAAATATAGTTTTTATAGATAAAAATTCATACCTATATTTGTACAGATTAACAAAGTTTTAATTGTATTGACAGCTTTTTTAAAAAAATAAATTAGCGTGTGTGGTCGATATTTTTTTTGATCTTTAAGAACAAACTTTTCACCGAGAAAATGCTTTCAAGTCAATTTAAACCATAATCTTACTTTCTATTATTTATACCATATAACATTCATTCATGGAAAATATTTCACATCCCGACATTTCAAATGGACAGACTAGCAATGGCGAAAGCGAATGCCCTTTTGCACCTGCCGCACAAAGACATACGGCAGCGGGTGCCCTATCCAACTCAGATTGGTGGCCCAATCAACTAAATCTTAAGATTTTACACCAAAATACGTCTGAGTCCAATCCTATGGGTGAGGCTTTCAATTATGCTGAAGCCTTCAAAAGCCTCGATTTTGATGCCCTCAAAAAAGATCTTTACAGCTTGATGAACGATTCACAAGATTGGTGGCCAGCTGATTATGGCCATTATGGCCCTTTCTTTATTCGTATGGCATGGCATAGTGCAGGTACTTATCGTATCGGCGATGGCCGTGGGGGTGCTGGTGCAGGTACTTTACGATTTGCTCCACTTAATAGTTGGCCAGACAATGGAAATCTTGACAAAGCACGTCGCCTACTTTGGCCCATCAAACAAAAATATGGCCGTAAAATATCTTGGGCTGATTTGATGATTCTTACGGGCAACTGTGCCTTAGAATCCATGGGATTTAAAACCTTCGGTTTCGGTGGAGGCCGTGCAGACGTTTGGGAACCTGAAGGAGATGTTTTTTGGGGACCTGAGACCGAATGGTTAGAAGACAAACGCTACAAAGGTGATAGAGAATTAGATAATCCACTCGGTGCTGTTCAAATGGGATTGATCTACGTGAATCCAGAAGGACCTAATGGTAAACCCGATCCCATCGCCTCAGCAAGAGACATTCGCGAAACTTTTGGCCGCATGGCCATGAATGATGAGGAAACCGTAGCACTCATCGCAGGTGGGCATACTTTTGGCAAAACACACGGGGCAGGGAACCCTGACCATGTAGGTCCAGAACCCGAAGGTGCTACCATCGAAGAACAAGGACTCGGATGGAAAAACAGCTTTGGAACAGGTAAAGGTGTCCATACCATCACCAGTGGTTTGGAAGGGGCCTGGACCCCAACACCAATCGAATGGGACAACAGTTACTGGGATACCCTTTTTGGTTATGAATGGGAACTTGCGAAAAGTCCAGCAGGCGCTCAACAATGGGCGCCGAAAGACGGTGCTGCCTCGGATTCAGTGCCTGATGCCCACGATTCTTCCAAACGTCATGCACCCATGATGGCCACCACTGATTTGGCCATGATTATGGATCCTATCTATGCACCCATTTCTAAAAGATTTCACGAAAATCCAGCTGAATTCGCCGATGCTTTCGCACGTGCTTGGTTCAAGCTAACTCACCGAGATATGGGTCCTGTCGCTTGCTACTTAGGAAAAGAAGTGCCTACTGAAACCTTGATCTGGCAAGATCCTGTACCTGAATTAAACCAAGAACTGGTAAATGCCCAAGACATTGCTCATCTTAAGAGCTCCATTCTTGAAAGTGATTTGAAGATCTCTGAACTCGTAGCTACAGCCTGGGGATCCGCCGTTACCTTCCGCAACTCAGACAAACGAGGCGGTGCCAATGGTGGACGTATAGTTTTAGCTCCTCAAAATACGTGGGAAGTAAATCAGCCCGAGCAGTTGACAAGGACGATTAAAATCCTTACTGATATCCAAGAAGGATTCAACAAAAAGCAGGTTGGTAATAAAAAAATATCCTTGGCTGATATGATTGTGTTGGGTGGAACTGCTGGTGTGGAAGCTGCTGCCCAAAAAGCAGGAGAAAAGATCATCGTTCCTTTTACGCCAGGACGTACAGATGCCTCACAAGATCAGACCGATATAGAATCTTTTGCCGTTTTAGAACCGAAAGCTGATGGCTTTCGAAATTTCAAGAAAAAAGGAAACGATCGAGCTCCTGAAGAGCTTCTTTTGGACAAAGCGCATTTACTCACTTTGACCGCCCCCGAAATGACTGTTTTGATTGGAGGCATGCGGGTACTCAACACTAATACCGGTGGTGTAGCTCATGGTGTTTTTACCGAAAATCCTGAAACATTGAGTAATGATTTCTTTATCAACTTACTCGATATGAGTACCCAATGGGGTAAGTCAGCAACCTCTGAAGATATATTTGAAGGATGTGACCGTGAAACAGGTAAAGTTAAATGGACTGCAACTTCAGTTGATCTTGCTTTCGGTTCTAACTCTCAGCTCCGTGCAATAGCAGAGGTTTATGCCTGTGGAGATGCTCAGAGGAAATTCATTCAAGATTTCGTAGCGGTATGGACCAAGGTTATGAATCTTGACCGTTTTGATCTAGCTTAATTTATTGCTTACGAATCAAAAAAACCTGCTTCTATGAATCAGGTTTTTTTTGATGTGTTTACATTAATTTCACAGCTTTTATTTTAACATACAAATAGGCTGTTAAACTCAAATTAATTTTCTTCGTCTAGTGGATACCACTGCTCTACCACTAAACTTTGCCTTCTACCTATAGCATTTGGCCCATAATTTTTTGCCAAATATGTTAAAACAATGTCCTCATCTTCACCTAAATCCCATAAATTTTGGGTAGCTTGCATCCAGCGAATCGTACTTTGCCATCCTGCTTTGGTCATCCGATTTTGACTGATCAATTGAGTGGAATGGCATGCATTACAGTTTTGAAGTACTAGGAGCACTCCCGTATCATCTATCAGTCCAAGCATCGTACTATCTGGCAATGTGGCCTCTTTGACTTTGCCTTCTGGTGGATCGCATTTCATTAATGTAAAGCTTAACAATAGGAGCAAAAACGTAGATATTGATCCTGTTTTCATACCACCTTAATCGCTATACGGTGACAGGCATTGTTTAAATATCCTTTAGGATTCCACCCTGGTAAAATCATGGGTTGATCTACTCCATTTTGATCTCTGGCACGTACCCAAACTTCATAATAACCTTTCTTTGGAAATTGAATCTCAGCTTTAAAATGTTGCCAAGCTAGGCGATTGATGGGTGCAGACAAATGACAAACATTCCAAGTAGCACCAAAATCAATAGAATAGTGGACTGCTGACACTGCTAATTCGCCCGCCCAAGCATGACCCCGGATCTCTATATTTTTCTGATTCTCTAAAAGGGCACCACTTTTTGGATAGGTTAATAAGGACTTGACGGGCATCGATTCAATGATACACATGTCTTCGTCGGGCACAACCGTTCCTGGCGCAACATTCTCACAAGGTACCCGATAAGCCTGGCCACCCATTTTAGCTCCATCATGCACGATATTTCTTATAGACAATCGTTCCAACCATTTGCCAGATGCTGAGGCAGGCCAACCCCCCACTACTAACCTCAAAGGTTGGCCATGAATCAATGGAAGATCTTCTTCATTCATCTGATAAGCCAATAAGGTTTCATCCATCATTGCCTTTGAAATAGGAATTCCACGAGAGATGGCTTCTTTTTTGGGATCTCCACTGAGATGTTGATCTCTAGAATGATAGGCCAAGTAGACGGCATCTTCCTTCACGCCTATACGTTCCAAAACATCACGCAATCTTACACCTGTCCATCGTGGACAAGATACCGCTCCAATGGTCCATTGATTTCCTTTGGTAGGTGGATTGAACTCACTGCGACCGTTACCTCCGCATTCTAGAACCAATTGATAGGTATATGAATCAAAAGTAGTTTTTAACTCATCGAGCGTAAATGATCTTGCATTTAGTGCAGATTCACCTTCAATGACCAATTGCCAATCTTTTACAGCTATCTTCTCCGGAGTGATTCCATTATTTCTCACAAACATTTTATCTGCAGGCGTCACTTCATCATTCAATAAATGAGCCTGAGCTTCCATATTTAATGGACGGTCATTCAAAACAACCATCTGCTTGTGTTTTTTTAATTTTTTGAAGGGGTCTTGCAGTTCCAGCAAAGGAACATAGTCTTTGGGCATGCTTGAAGCAAACACTACCTCTAAACCCAAGAGTCCGGTAAGGCCCAAGCCCGTTTGTTTAAGAAAAATTCTTCGCTTCATAACTCCATTTGATACACAACAAATATACATATTAACCTTTCATATGAAGAACAAACATTATTTTAGCCTTTAAATTAAAATCATCGCCAACAAGGAGGCCTAAAAAACACATTATTGGAAGCAAAAATTGATAATTTTTCATCTTGGATGACCTACTCAACAGATCATCAATTAAAGAAAGATGTTGAAGGACTCATCATTGGCTCTGGATTCACTGTACTCAAATTTGTGGACCACGCCTTTGAACCCCAAGGATATACCGCTCTTTGGTTATTAGCAGAAAGTCATTGTGCCCTCCACACTTTTCCTGAAGAACAAAAAGCCTATTTAGAAATCAGTAGTTGCAACAGCGAGATGTATGTAAACTTTATCGTTGCTTATCATAAATATATTAAAAATGGAAAAAATTAGAAAAGGCTTATTTGAAATACTTGAGAAAGACGATGGTGACAATAGACTCAGTCGCCGGTTTGATCTGTTCATCATGATCATGATCTTTTTAAACATGATCGCTGTGATCATGGAAACAGTAGCTTCTGTCTACATCAAATATGAAGATTTTTTTGAATGTTTTGAGATCATTTCGGTAGTCGTCTTTACCTTGGAATATGTCGGGCGTATATGGACTTGTACCTTGATTGAACGCTATCGACATCCCATAAAAGGCCGGATTCAATTCATCCTTTCGCCCATTGGATTGATTGATTTGCTTGCTATTTTGCCCTTTTATTTACCCTTCATTATGAGTATTGATGGGCGTATTTTAAGGCTCCTAAGACTCTTTCGGTTGGTACGCATCTTCAAGATGGGAAGGTATTCTACAGCCTTTCAAATGATTGCAAATGTATTAAACAGAAGAAAAGAAGAGCTTTTAGTCACCCTGACCATTGTTTTATTAGTCCTTGTTTTGGCCTCTAGTCTGATGTATTATGTAGAGAATGAAGTACAGCCTGAAGCATTCAGCAGTATTCCAGCAACTATGTGGTGGGGCGTAGCTACACTGACCACCGTAGGCTACGGAGATGTGTATCCCATCACTTCCATAGGTAGGGTATTAGGTGCATTTATTGCCATTATGGGTGTTGGTATTTTTGCCTTACCTGCCGGCATTATTGCTTCAGGTTTCGAAGCTGAAATTAGAAAAAAATCAGTAGAGAAAGATTGAAAAAATCACTTTTAGCCTCCTTCATTTTCTTTGGGCTGACCGGCTATTGGTTCCACCAACTATCTGCACATTTTTTTGAGATCCGCACTCCAAATCAAATGGCTTTTTGGGTTTTTATTTTATTGCCTCTAATGGCCCTCCGCTTTGCTCCTCTTGCTCCCTTTAAAAACAACTTCTTTACATTTTTTAGCTCTCTGTGCCTCATCTCTATGATTTTAGGATCCTATCCTTTGACCCAATATTTGATTGGAATAACTGATCACGGATGGGTATGGGTCAATATCATGGCCATAACCATAGTGTTTATGGGAACCCAATTAAAAATGAAGTGGCTCTTGCTCCCCATGCTCACCGCTATTCTTGTTTGGATGATCCCTTTTGCTTTCATACCCAATCAAAAAAATTATGCAGAAAATGTCATTTCGTCTACAAAAACAAGAAAAGGAATCATCGATCAAGTTAGATGGGACGACGATCAGTGGACCTATTATAACGGTCGATTAAGCACGGCCACCCCTGATCAGAGTATGTACGGTGAAGCCACTTTATATCCCTTATTACAATTGCTACCTGAAAAAGCCGATATATTGATTATAGGTGGTGACAATGGAGTCGTCGCTCAGCAGTTGATGAAATCTCAATATAGCTATCAATCATTGCATATAGTCCCCTATGATATCGGTTTTCTCCAGCATCAACTGACAGATTTAAATCACGAGCAATGGACCCTCATCGATCAAAATATCAGTTCATTTGTAGAGTCCACCACCTTACAATTTGACGCTATCATTATAGATTTATTTGATCCGGCTAGTAGTTTAGAAGTCCAAGCTTTTATGCAACCCTATTTTACCAAAAAATTACTGAGTAAACTAGATGTCACAGGTTTTCTCTTGACCCAAATGGGAGACGTCTATAAGCAACCAACATTATTTAAAACCTATACCGATCAAATGATGGTATTAAATTTCGGCACTGTCCCCTATCACTTACAAATTCCTACTATTGGGCAAATGGGTTGGGTTTTGGTATCAAAGGAATATTCAAGTATTCAACTAGCCACCATACTCACAGATGTGCATAAACCTTTCCCCTCCCAATGGTGGAATGAAG
Organism: Flammeovirgaceae bacterium UBA976; assembly: GCA_002292365.1. Lineage (GTDB taxonomy): Bacteria > Bacteroidota > Bacteroidia > Cytophagales > Cyclobacteriaceae > UBA4465. The sequence continues at coordinate 27,255 of DBBU01000054.1, read as the reverse complement.
AAACCATGGCGATGATGATATCAATGGGTAAACAGGATTACTTTATGGAAAAAGAACGATCAACAAATAGAAAATAATTGGAGCGGAGAGAGTTCATAAAAAATACGGCTCTAGGCCTTTCAGTTCCTTTTTGGCTGACTTCTTGTCATTCAGATTTCTTGAATGGAAACGACTTCCCTATTTCGGTTTCTTCATTGGCGCAATCTGGACATTTAATAAAAAATGCACTCAATCTTGGGATCAGTAAAAAGCAGCAAACTGAAACACTCATCGTAGGTGGAGGCCTTGCAGGCATAGCAGCTGCCCATACGCTAAATAATAAAGATTACCTGCTCTTAGAGCTAGATGATAGATATGGAGGCTCCTCCTCTGCTAATGATTACCAAGGCGTTGCCATAGGTAGAGGTGCGCATTATGATTTGGCCTACCCTGCCTACTATGGAGCAGAGGTCTTGAAAATGTTTGAACAGTTGGGGATTATTGAATATCAAGCATGGAGTGACAATTGGTCTTTCAAGGATCGTCAACACCTTATTCCACCTACCCGTCGTCAGCAATGTTTTCAAGATGGTAGCTTTAGAAAATCGCTGATTCCAAAAACACCGGCGTATCGAAAATTAATGGACCTGCTACGCCCATTTGAAGGCCGCATGGTCATGCCTACACGCTTGACTCCCACTGAGCTTCAATATCTTGATCACATGACATTTGATGTCTTTTTAAATGACCAAAATATCGATACAGATCCCTATTTTAGAAAACTCATTGATTACCAAATGCTGGATGATTATGGAGGAACTAGTCAACAAGTTTCAGCACTCGCCGGAATCCATTATTATACCTGCCGACCTTATCAAAAACAGTTTGTTGAACTTTTTTCAGCACCTGAAGGTAATCAATATTTTGCCAATAAAATACATAAACAACTCTCCTCACAGCGGATCCTTAATCAGCATTTGGTTTATCATATTGAAAAACAAGGCGCAGGCTATTTAGTCGATGCCTTGGACATTATCCATAACCAACGATTGCAAATAAAAACGGATGCCCTCATTTACGCTGGCCAAAAACACAGCCTTCCTTACATTGCTCCAGAAATAGATTCTCCATTTAAAGAAAATGTCTACGCCCCTTGGATGGTTGTCAATATTTTGACGAAGCAAAAACCAAATAATTATGGTTTTTGGCAAAATGAATATCTTGACAGTGTATCTGGCTTTTTGGGGTTTATTGATTCAAGTGTGCAACACCAAGGAAGCCTTAAAGGAGTGCATTGTCTTACGGGCTATTATTGTCTCAAACCTGAACACCGGAGCCAATTACTGACCGTAGAAGACCACAAGGACCGAATCGTCAATGAAACACTAAACTACATGTGTGATATGATTAAAGGACCTATTCGCCCAGAGGCTGCCTTTATTCATGTCATGGGACACGCCATGTCCGTACCCACTCCTCATTATTTATTCAACGCTTATCCAGAAATAGGAAATTTTAAATTTGCCGGAGCGGATACGGGCCGACTACCCCTACTCTTTGAGGCCATTGATTCGGGTATTATGGCTGCTCAATCACTTTAATACAAATCCCATCGCCCATTGAGGTAATAATGGTAAAGCACTGGATCGTGCAGTCTATTGATGGCGATTGATGAGTAATTTGCTTCAAATACTTCTGCGCCAAACGAAGAGATTCTTGTCAATGCAGCATCAGTCAACCACTGCGTAGGTAATGATCCTAAAGAGGCCGATTGTAATTCATTTTTCAGATCTCGTTTCTTTTTAGAGCCCATTATCCAACCCCATTCACCTAAGGATAGGACTTGATTATGTAATTTTAAGGTATTAAATCCTGCCGATTGTATGGTAAGATCAATGCAATCAAAAGCTTGACGCGCATAATAGGGACTGCCCGCTTGTGTAATCATCATCCCTCTTTCATTCAATACTTGATGTACTAGGCCGTAAAATTCACGAGAATATAGACGTCCAAGATCTACCGTTCTAGGATCTGGAAAATCAGCAATTATTACATCAAATCGTACCTGAGTTTCTGCTAAAAATTGAAAACCATCTTGATTGATTACCGTGACCCGATCATCATTCAAAGAATTTTCATTGATGCCCAACATAATGGGATGGTTTTGAGCCATAAAGGTGACCGCAGGATCTAAATCTACCAAAATTATTTGTGATAATTCAGGGTATTTGAGTAACTCCCGTACCGCTACTCCATCTCCTCCTCCAAGTACCAATACGGATCGAGCCTCTTTTGACAGAATCATGGGTGCATGAACTAGAGGTTCATGATATAGGGCTTCATCAAGGGTGCTTAATTGTTGATTTCCATTAAGAAACAACCAATGATCACCTTTTGAATAGGTCATGACAATCTTTTGATAACGGGACTGCTCACTATAAACCACCAAGTCACGATAGCGGATGCGATCGCCCCAATTCACCACATCTTTAGAAAGAAGGGCAGATGTACTCAGTATGATTAGAACACCTGCGATATAAGTAAGAAATCTTGTTTTTTGCTTTTTTTGAAGATCTTCCCAAGTGGCCCACAACAATAACAAGGCCACCATGAAATTAATACTCCCCAAGATCAATGGGGTATAGACCAATCCTAAAATAGGCAATCCAACAAAAGCAAAGAAAATACCTCCCACCAAACTTCCGTAATAATCATTTTCCAAGGCAGAAGAAATATTGGCTTTCAATTTTTCAAATTTTTCATTTAATCGAATGACAATGGGTATTTCCATACCGATCAAGAGCCCGATGAGCACACTCAAAAAATAAATGACAAAAGTAGTATTGCCATAAAAGGCAAAGCAAACATACACGATGACGGTAACATTTGAGGCGATGATCGAAAGTAGAAACTCTATGGCAATGAATTTTTCAAGTAGTTTCTCTTCGAATTTCTTGGATAATCGACTGCCCAAGCCCATCGAAAAAAGCATCATAGAAACAATTATGGTCCATTGAAAAACAGAGTCTCCAAGAAAATAAGTAGCTAGGGTAGAAATGGTATACTCTGAAACGATCCCCGCCAATCCCGTAGCGAAAAGGGCTACTTTCAGCAAAGTTGAAGTTTTTTTCAAGGATTCTATAATGCCCAAACAATCAGCATTGAACCACCAACATAGGCAAAGGCTTCTACAATCGCTGCTCCTACGTTGGGATCTTCTTGATTTACAATTTCGTCGGTAAGCTTTTGACCTGGCAATAAAATCTTGTCAGTCAAAAATCGAGCAATAGGCAAAAAAGCAAACCCTACAATGACATTAAAACCTACATCTTGAATGGTAATCATCCAACTGTCAAAATCATGTGCCAACGCATTATTTATGAGATTACCGATCGCTATAATGGCTCCAGAATAACCCACCGCAACGGCAATATTTCCTCTTTCTATATGATCGTGAACATCGTAGGAGGTCATCAAATTGTATATTTTCGAAGTTATAAAAAGAATGACTTGACCCAATATCCAATAGACCAAAACATTAACTATTGGACCCGACTCACCATACCCTTCTCCTGTGATGGCTCCCATAACGACCAAGCCCGTCGCAACCGCATTTGCCCCTTCTACAATACCCGTTCCTACATTTTTATCATCAAAAATCTCTTTTTTCAAATCAAAATTTGATAGAATAATTTTGTCATTAATGATCAAAGAAAGGTTCAATAAAACAATGGATAGAAATCCATAAATTCCGATACCCCTCAGATCATTTACCAGCCCTTCGGACTCACCGAGCATGACACTCCCAATAGCTAGTAATAGGCCTATGAAATAACCCACGTGAGCAAAAGCAAAAGCCAAATTATCATTTTCGACCAATTCATAAGCCACTTTTACTCTCGGATGAAAAAGTTGATAGGCCATTTTCCCAATGAAAAAAAGCAAAAAACTAACGGCAATGTAAGTGAGGGTTGTGAGTAATCCGTCCAATATAGTGAGCATATTTTCCGCGCTTTTGAGAATGAAATTATTTGCCGTAACCACCCCCTGAAGACCGAGAGCTTCCGAAGCTACCACTTGATCTTGAAGTTCGACTTGTTACATTATTTTTGAAAGAAGTACTTTTTGAGCCCCATGTAGACCGGCTATTTCTACTATTATTGTAAGCACTATTGGTCCCGTAATAAGATCTTCCACCGCTACTTGGACCATAATATCTGCGATTGGTTCCCGCATAATTGCCTCTCCAATCGCTATAATAGCCTCTGCTGACGGGATAACTACCCATTCTTAACATGCTAGACATAAAGGCATATTGACCATAAAAGGCCCAAAAGCTGGATCCACCTCGACTTTCCCATCTCCCATATTTCTGATTACCTACATAGTTGTTGTACCCTGGAGGCGCTACCGTCTTGGTCAGTTTTCCCGTACTGTCTCGAGAAGCAATCTCCATACCCATGTCATTAATATAATTAGTAAATTCTTTCTCTCCTACCTCATGCCAATCAGAAACAACCTCTCTGGCGTTATCTACTTGATTGTCTCTAATGATTTGATATTTGTGGTAATAACTTTTTGAAAAATTACCTTCTGCGTTCATATCATTCAATATGATGGTGAACATTTCGTCACGGGGAATATTTCGGATGATCTCATCCAAAGGACTTTTTTGAAATCCTCCTCCGCAACTGATGAGCAGGGTCGAAGCCAGAGAAGAAAAAATTATAAGGATTACAGGGCGCACAATTCTCATAATACAAATTTATTCACAAATAAATTATTCACTAGGTATAATGTTGGAAAATTGATACTCCTTTAAAATTAAACCCGCAGAAGCCTCAATATTTCTTATGTCCCATTGGGTAATAGAAAGTACATTGGTGGCTTCATCATTCAAGTATTCCCAAGAAATTAACGCTTCCCAGTCTTCGGTCTCCTTGCTCAAATCCCGAAAATAGCCCGCGGCATCTTCCTCCAAAAAATATAATTCTTCATTGAAATGTATTTTCCTAGGGGGGGTTTCATTCTTTTTAATTTCATCCGCTATCGCCTCATCAATTTTACTCAGCCGAATCGATTTGCTCAATGATATCTCGAGTTCACCTTCATCCGCAATATGCAAAAATGCTACTTCATCACCGCTATCTACTTTATACTCACTGGTAAAATTATTATTGCCCCAATCGTATTTATATACTTCCTTAACTGCCCATGACTTCATGTCATAATCAAAGATAAATCCAACATTGAGATCTTTGAGTGACAGATTGGTCACATCATAAGCGGGCGCCTTCTTTTTCTTGAAAAAATCAAACATTATTCTAAAAATACCTTTTTAAAAACATACATCAACAATAACAACAACAATAAAATCAATCCCACCTTAAATAGAATAGAAAAAACAAAACCAAAGACAAAAAAAGCGGCGATAATGATTAATATCGCCTTAAAAATATCCATTTAAAAAAAATTATATTTTTACTTCTTTATTATTTTTTAAGACCCAACTTGGCTTTCATTGCGGCCAAATCATCCGATGCCTTAACATTGGAACTATCCCCCAAAGCTGCATCAATCTCATTATCTAGAGATTTACTTTCACCTGCAATCTCACCATAAGCATCTGCTAATGCCTCCTGCTGAGCCACTTTATCTTTCATTCGCTCAAGCATTGCTACGGTGCTATTGGTATCAATATTTGCCATTTGCTTATTTACCTTTGAAGTCGCTTCACTTACTTTTACACGCGCTTTCAAAGTCCTCAATTCATTTTCAAAAGTACTGACATCGGACCTTAATTTTTTGATCTTTCCGTCTAGTTGAGCTACGTTACCCTCGAATCGGGTCATCTCTTCCTTAGATCTTTGCATGGCTTGAGAAAACTCTTCCTTCTTTGCCAAAGCCTCTCCAGCCAATCGATCTCCATCAGAGGCATCTAGTTCGCCTGCTTCTACTTTCTTCAACAATTGAATAGCCTTGTTTTCATAGTCCTGTGCTTTGTTTTTATTAGTCTGAAAATCATTTTTGGATCTGATAGCCATCGCTTTCACCTCAGCCATGGCCTTAAGGCTCCCATCTAAATCTTTTTTCAAATCCCTAATGCCCTGTTCGGTCATCTTAATGGGATTTTCTAACTGATCCAATGCCGAGTGTGCCTCGGCCTCTCCTACCTTAAAAAGTCTTTTAAAAACATTCATGATTTATTCTATTTTTATTTTTTACTAAATTCAATTATTTCATTGGTATACTCACTGAGTAATAAAGCCAATGCATTCAACGTTGCCTCTATCTCATTCAAATCTAAATTTTCACATTCATGGGTATTACGAAAAAAAACTTTTTTCCCTGATTCATCGATGGCAAAAGCACCATGAATAATGTCCCTATTTTTAACCAATAGCCTTTTGTAGACTTCTAATGACTCATCTGTGAGCTCAAATAAAAATTGCTCCACAATTACGATGGGATCTGAGACAATTAATACGACATTTTTCATGCCCTCATCTTCTTTTTCAACCACCAGAATACCTTCTTCAGCATCTTGTGAAATAATTGAAAAATCAAGCTCCAACAAATAATCTCTTACTTTATCAAAATATGCATTCATCTATTCGTTATATTTTTCATTAAATATCTATCTAATCCAACTATATCTCAAGTCAAAATTCTATTTTTTTGATCCGTAACATATATTTGGACTACGAAGATGGTCAAAATTTATTACATTTACGATAAATTATGATAAAAATTGTATCATGGCTAAAAATTTTAGCAAAAATCTATCTTTTATAGGTAGAAACATCAAGAAAATCCGTCAGGTAAAAAAAATAAGCCAGGCTGAATTCGCGCGTTTATTTCATTTATCTCGGCCCAGTATTGGCGCCTATGAAGAAGGGAGATCTGAACCAAAAATTGAAACACTGATTCAAATCGCAAAATATTTTAAACTTTCTATAGATATTTTATTGACACGAGAATTATCTATCAGCGAAATATTCAGCCTTGAATCTATAAAGAAGAAGCTAGATAAAGCCCATAATCTGGACCTTGATACATCTGCCACAACCGCAGCCCCATTGATCGGTCAAGATCGATTTTTAGACTATGTTATTCATCACCAAAACAATGATTTCATAGAACGACAACCCAAAATAGGAATACCTGTGACCGCTTCATCTTACTTAATCTGCTTTGAAATGGTGGGCAGTGAGATGGTATTTCAACAACAAGGACTCCATCACGGTGATGTACTCATTAGCCAATTGGTTCGTCAAATAGATTTACAAAAAGTGTTGGGCCAGGTCGTCAGCTTAGTTACGCCATCCGGTATATTCACCAAAAGATTGGATTCAGTAAACCAAAAGCACCTTCAATTAAAATCGGATGATCCAAGTTATCCTTTGCAAGAAGTACTCATCGAAAATATCCTGCAAATATGGCAAGTCATCGGCGTCTTTAGCGAAAAAACCAATCCTCCTACCTATCTCGAAGATCGCATGCTCAAGTTAGAACAAGCCATTGATAAATTATCTTCCTCATCCTGAATCAAGTAACACCCCCTCCTACCACAATCTAGCCGTGACCTCAGGATCTTAAATTAAATACTCTTGATCCCCAAAACGATCTATTGATAAAAAGGTTAGGTCTACCTCTCCAGTTAATCCTCTGGCCATCTTCGAGAGGACATCGCCTATGGCGGGGACAAATTTGAATCCATGACCACTAAAACCTGTTGCTAAAATAATTTTTTCATCTGTTTGAGGTAGGTAGTCTATGATAAAATCATCATCTGAAGAATAAGTATACATACAGCTACTTATATTGAGCATTGTCATCTTCTGATCCCGAAAATAACGTCTACTTACCGCCAAAAGTCGTTCAGCTTCCTGCGACCCGTCAAACCATTTTACCTTTTGGGGCTCGATAACTTCTCCTGGAGCATGGTAGGCTATTTTTAAACCTATCGGTCCAGCAAATCCTTCAATGGGCAAGATAGGGAAGCCATAATAAATCCCCGGTATTCCCTCCTCCTCAATCACCCAACAGGGAAAATCATCTATTAAAAAATCTTGCCAACAAGTGGGATTCAACCACCCAATCAACTGCCTTGTAATCGTTAACTTAGGTTTGAAGCTGGGTAACAACGATTGGATGTGAGGACCAGCAGTTAAAATTAATTTATCGGTTTGGTAGCTACCTTGATCGGTTTGGACGGCGATGTGATTGGGGTGTTGCTGCCAAGAAATAACCCTTTCATTTTGTCTAAGAACTGCGCCCTGCTTCAAGGCTTGCTGGACATAGATACGTATGGCTTTTTCAGGAGCAATGAATCCTGCCACCTCTTCAAATATACCCTTATACCCTTTAGGGATCATTAGAGGTGCATAATGATCTGTTGATATCGATGTCATGTTTAAGTCATGCGCGGAAACCGAAGACTGAATACCTGAAATTAAAGGACCTGCGGATTTCCCATAATAGGCAATACCCGTCTGATGCAACAAGCTAACACCAGTATCTGACTCAATTTGTCTCCACCCAGCATAGGCTTTCTTGAGTAAGGGAACATAATTGGGGTGCTCAAAATAGGCCAATCGGATCAGCCTACTTTGACCTGTGTGACTTGACAACTCATTGGCCAGGGTGAACTGTTCCAATCCCAATACCTTTAACCCTTTTTTGGCCAAATCACAAAGGGTCGCTGAACCCATAGATCCAACGCCTACGACAATGACATCATATTGTTCCATCCATATTTGCGCTATTTTTCCTCATCAATCAAAATCTCTAAATCTTTAATAATTGCCGTTACCTCAATCATTTTTGTTTCATAACGGTCATCTTTGAGGCTGTTGTGAACAAAATGATGGACGTGCTTGTTGGCCTTTTTAAGGATCCGCCGGCTGATGTTAAATTCGGTATAGTCCAGCAAAAGCTTTGCCATCGCTGCTGCTTTCAGACCTCCATTGAGATATAACTTAAGAATATCAATAAAATGATCGCTCAAATCAAAACCCTCAAGGGCCTCGACCAGACTTCCATTTCGTGCTTTGAGCTTAGGATCATGAATGGCCGCAAATAAACCGGGCAATGCCGATTGATTTTCTTCTATTTGGGCAAGGGTATTGGCGGCCAAGTATTGTACATCCAAATCTTCCTCATAGAGCAATGTCAACAAACGTTCAATAACTTCGGGACCCCCAATTTTGGCTAGGGCTGCTACATTGAGGTAAACTTCGACATCTTTTTTGTAGAAATTAGCAATACAAGTTTCTATGTCTTTCATATACGTCGTGGAAGTTTCCATTGATGATCCTCAAATATCTATCACGCAAGCGTCAGTACATAGTTATTTGAATAAAAAATTAGCTTTCCAATTGCTTAATTTCAATGTTATAATCATTCAATTATAGAAATTAATGTCACCATCAAGATATCATTCTGTTTAGAGATCTTTAACCTAAATCCTCAATTTTCTTCAGTCTTACGACCATAGCTACAGACATCTTTTTGGAATGAATAGGTTTACAAGATTATATTTAGATCTCATTTGAGGTGCTATCTGAATGACTTTACCTCTATATAATAGTTCGGATCGATTTCAAGCTCTGGGGTCGTGCGATAAGCGAGTGGGTACGCTTGCCATGAAGCCGTAGGCTTCAACCTGACCGACTCGTCGTCAATTTTGAGATCAATCGGCATATTAAATCCTTCCATTGTCTTAGCCCATCGATAAATGAGTTTGTCCTCCTCCGTATGATACTCAAAGATGGGGATTTGGGAAGTTCTCAAATATTGATTAAAAAAGGACTGCAGTTCTAATCCAGTCTCCTTGGCCATAAAGGTTTCTATTTGCTCCGTTGTGACCGTTTGGTGATAAAATGCATCTCCAATTCCCCTAAGGGTTTGTCTCCATCGCTCATCGTCATTTAAGATTTGTCTCAAGGTATTCAAGAGGTTTGCGCCCTTGGAATATACGTCGTTGTCATGGTGACTGCTGTTGACATGATAATCACCGATCATAGGAAATTTGTTACGAATGCCTTTTCGAGTGCCCCTGCAATATTCCTGACCTGCCGCCTTTCCATAAAAATATTCAATAAAAAGGCTTTCCGAATAGGCAGTAAACCCTTCATGAATCCAAATATCAGCCGCATCCTTAAAAGTAACATTATTGGCAAACCATTCATGGCCCGATTCATGGACAATGATGAAATCAAATTTCAACCCCCAGCCCGTTCCACTTATATCTCTACCCAAATAACCGTTTTGAAATTGATTGCCATAGGTGATCGAACTCTGGTGCTCCATCCCTAAATACGGGGCCTCCACGAGTTGAAAACCATCTTCATAAAAGGGATAAGGACCCAACCAAAACTCAAACGCCTCGAGCATCCGGGGAACTTCAACAAAATGTTTTTTAGCCTTGACCTCATTTTCTCTAAGTACCCAATACGTCACATCAAGGGGTCCATTAAGGCCTGCATAAGGTGATGACCAACTCACATAATCCCCTATGTTGATGTTCACTCCGTAATTATTGATGGGATTGGCCACAAACCAATGATAGGTTTTGGTTCCTTTTTGATCATTTTGCTCAATATTCCTCAAACGTCCATTGGATACGTCCACCAGTGCTTGGGGTACTTCGATACTCATGAGCATCGAATCTACCTCATCATACATATGATCCTTATTCGGCCACCAGACACTGGCCCCTAAGCCTTGACAAGAAGTCGCAATGAAATCCATTCCCTTAGCGTCTTGCTGCCAAGTTACGCCCCCATCCCAAGGAGGACGCTTGGCCGTCTGTGGCTTGCCGGCATAAAATATTTGAATGGATTCCATGTTGCCTACTCCCTGGGGTTTGGTCAATGTAATGAAATGTGCATTCCCTTCTGAGTGAATATCCAAGGACTGCCCCTCTTGTATGACCTTGGTAATCTTCAAGGGCGCTTGCAAGTCTATCTGCAAGACATCATGGGACTCGAGTACTTGGTAATGGACCCGATTACTTCCTATAATCTCTCGGGTATCTGGTTTCACCTCAATAGCTAAATGGTAATAGCTTACATCCCACCACGCACGCTCTGGTGTGATTCCACCACGCAATGAGTCTTGCCGATCATAGTTTGATTGTCCGTTCAAGTGAAGCGTAAACCATACCATAGAAAAAAACAAGACCCTCCTCACGACAAGGCAGCTTTTCTTATAGACTCAATGTCATCCGAACTGGATGCCAAGGGCGTTCCTAATAACTGGGCGCCATCGGTAGTAATGACAAAATCATCTTCAATTCTTATCCCTCCGAAATCAGCGTGTTTTTCAAGTAACGGATAATTGATGAAGTCATTATAACTCCCTTTTTCCTTGTGCTGTTTAATCAATTCAGGAATGACATAGATGCCGGGTTCAATGGTCACTACATAACCTGGAGTCAATGCTTTTCCCAACCGCAAAGATTTTAAACCAAAAGCAGTACTCTTTTTAAGTTGATCGTCATAACCCACATAGGCCTCTCCAAAATTTTCCATATCATGAACATCTAAGCCCATCATGTGTCCCAAACCACATTGAAAAAACATCGTATGCGCACCCGCAGCCACGGCATCTTGTGGCTGGCCTTTCATGATACCAACTTCCACAAGGCCCTCAACCAAAACACGACAGGCCAATAAATGGAGGTCTAAAAATTTGATTCCTGGTTTTAATGCGGCAATGGCTGCAAGATGCGATCGATGAACAACATCGTACAACTCTTTTTGCAAAGTAGAGAAAGCAGGATCTACAGGAAAAGTACGGGTCATGTCTCCCGCATACAAATGAGAGGATTCAGCTCCCGCATCACACAACAATAAATCCCCTCCAGATAGGGTATTGCCATAATAATGATTGTGTAAAATCTGGCCATCAATGGTAACAATGGGCTGAAAGGAAATATTTACGTTTTGCTCATGTGCCACTTGACGTACTCTGCTGGCTAATTCATACTCTTTCATCCCTGCCTTGGCCTGTTGCATCAAACTTAAATGAATTTGCGAAGTGATCGAAGCCGCCTCATTTAATGATAAAAGTTCTTCAGGACTCTTTACCGCTCGTTGGGCAGCTACTACTTTGATAAAAGACACCGAATATTCCAAATCAACCTCCGTATAAGATCGATCTAATAGGGAAGTCAAAAACACTACATGCTCAGGTCGATAAACAGGCAAATAATGTACTTCCCTTTGGGAAAGGTAAGCCTTCATCTTTTCAAGAGGACGTGTATCTAGAATGCCTACTTTCGCACTCATTGCAGTCATCGATGGTTGTGGTCCTTTCCACACAATTTCATCAATAGTCAGGTCGTCTCCAAAAATAATTTCTTCACCTGAGTCGAGGTCGATCAATGCATGCAATCCAGGGAAATTCAATCCGAAGTAGTACAAGAACGTACTGTCTTGCCGGTAAGGATACCAATTATCTTTAAAATTGATGCTAGACTCTTGATTCCCTAAAAATAGCAGCACTCCCGATCCTATTATTTTCTTCTTAAGGAGAGATCGACGTTTTGAATACGTCTCTGTACTGAATAACTGATTTTTATTTTCCACCGGGAGGTAAGTTTTGATTCAAATAATGGGTAAGTGTGGTTTGTAAGTGTAAGGTCGTTCCATCTCCTTCATTGATCGAGTGTGATCTGCCCGGATAAGCGAGCATAGAAAAGATTTTGTTATGCTTGACTAGCTCATTGATGAGCACTTCAGTACCTTGGTAATGTACGTTATCATCTGCCGTACCATGTACAATAAGTAAGTTTCCCTCCAATTGTTGGGCATAAGTAATGGGCGATCCTTTTTCGTAACTTTCCGGCATCAATTGAGGAATCCCTGAATAACGTTCTTGATAAATATTGTCATAGAGTCGTTGATCTGGCACAGGTGCTATGGACATTCCGGTATGATATAATTTAGGATATCTAAACATCATATTTAAAGTCATGGAACCGCCTCCACTCCATCCCCAAATACCTATTCTTTCCTCATCTATAAATGAAAAACGCTCTTTTAATGCGATGAGTCCAGCTGCTTGATCTTCCGATGAAAGTACTCCTATTTGACCATAAACACATTTTCTCCATTCACGCCCTTTGGGACTCGGCGTTCCTCTATTATCTATGCTCATCACAATATAACCCTGTTGCGCCAACATTTGATGCCAGAGGTATCTACTCCCTCCCCATTGATCTACAACGGTTTGACCCCAAGGTTCACCATATACATAAAAGAGCACTGGATATTTTTTTGAAGCATCAAAATTGGGTGGTTTAATCATAAACGCCTCTAGCGATAGGCCACTGGGTAGGGTGATTTGCAAAAATTCTTTAGGATTAATCTCAAGTTGAGCTACCTTTTTTCTCAAAGATTGAGGGTCTATGAAAGAGGTAATGACGCGATGATCAGGTAGGGAAATAAGATCCGTAATGGGTGGAATATTGGCTCTAGAATAGGTGTGATGTGCATACTTTCCATTAGGAGAAATTTGATAGGTATGCCAACCTGATTGATCTTCCGGAGTGACGCGCTGGGGCGATCTTTTTTTCGAGTTAAGGGGTGCTCTCCACAAATAACGTTGCGTAGGGTTGTCTGGAGAGGCGATGTAATAAAGCCAATCGTTTTTTTCATCTAACAAGGAAATGGACAAAAGGTCTGAATCTAAGGGACTGATCGCTTTTTCTCTTCCCTCTCGAATCAAGTAAAGTGATTTCCATCCATTCTTTTCAGAAACCCAGCTGAAAGCTTTACCCTTATCAAAATAATAAAAATCATCTACCGCTTCCAACCAAGCCTCATCTTTGTCTTCATATGTTTTTTTGACACGGCCATCTGCTATATTCCCTTCTAATATTATATTATAATTTTGTGCGCGATTCAGCTGTTGCATTAAAAGTTTGTCTCCATTGGGGTGCCAAATCATTCGGGGTAGGTAATTATTTGTAGGATCCCCTTCAATTTGCATCCATACAGTAGATCCACCAGAAGCATCAATTACCCCTATTTTAGCTTCTGATGGCTTTTCTCCAGCTTTGGGATATTCTACAGGAATTAGGTATGAATAAATAGAATCCGTATTGTTGATCATGTAAAAATCACGAATTGTAGTCGCATCAATGCGCCAGTATGCGATGTTGCGGCCATCGGGACTCCATCGAAAACCATCCCTACAATGAAATTCTTCTTCATAAGCCCAATCAAAAGTACCATTGATGATGCGATCTGTACCGTCTTGAGTCAGTTGAATAATCTCATGATTTTCGAGATTCTCTACATAAATATTATGTTCTCGCACGTAGGCGACACGGTTACCTTGAGGTGAAAATTTAGCAAACATTAAAGTAGCCGGAGCCGCCTCTGGACCCCCTAATTTTTTTAATACTTTGGAGTCAGTATGGAATACCCAATAATCCCCTTTGGTATTCAACCTCCATACTTTTTTACTGTTAGTGAATATTAATAGTTTTTTTTGATCTTCCGACCATTGATAATCATGAATAAGCAATGGCTGGGTCGTACCTGAGGGAATCAAATCTGCTGCACTTACCAAGACCTGATGCAATTGCGTTTCGGATATGACCTTCATCAGATCAAAACCTCCAACTTCTTTATTATATGAAAATTTAGTATATGCCTCCCCTTCATCAAACCACCTCAATGGACCCATGACTTGAGATTGGAATTCAGCTGAGCCGTAAATACGAGCCAGGGATAATTCGGATACTGGCTGGGCGTTCGTTACCCGCAAGGTGGTCAATAAAATGAAAATACTTATTAGTCTACTCATAGCCCCTTTCAATTAACACTTAACTTTTATGAAAAATTCACAAAACCTTCACTACATTGCCTACATTTCCTAGATAAATTCTATAATGAAAATAAGCCAATAAGAGCCATTAACACCATTGATAAATCTTCGAAAATGGTTACCATACTCATGGGCAACTGGAAAACATCTCCCAGGCAAGCACATTTGATTTGCTCCTTTTTTAAATTACTTTTTATAACTCCCACACTACTTACACCCAAGACGATCACCGTCGTTAAATTAACGTAAAACGGCGCAATGTTAATTAGATATAAAGTGCCTAACATCAGTTCTACAAAAGGATAAAGGTATCCCCAAAACTTCCATTTGGCCGCTACAATATCATACATACGGTAGGCATTGGCAAAACCAGAAAGGTTTAATAATTTAAAAAATGAAAAAACCAGAAAAAAGCCTGCCATAAAATGGCGCATCCAAAGCATGGGTGAAAAATGGAAAAATGGATATTGAATCAATATACTTATTCCTGATATAAATCCTATGATCAGTAGCAAAGGCAAATAAGTGTTTATAGACTTTTTAGAAAATTCATATTTCCCTTTTAATGGAGGGGCCGAAACAGCCTCTCCCTTTTGAATCGTATCAGCGATTGTATAATCTCCGAATTTTTTCAACGCTAGATTGATTTCTTCTAAATCTAAAGACTTCTCTGAGGTGATATTAGCTTGAGGGTAATCAAGTTGGAGACCCACCTCTCGAATAGTCGGAAAAGAGTTGATGGTAGTTTTGACTTTAGCCAAACAACTCTTACAAGTCATCCCAGTAATTATGTAATCTTTTGTCATTTTATTATACTACGCACATGGCAAAATTAATGAAATCGTTCTACTGCCAATTTTGAAATTTCAATTTCTGGAGATTGATTATCTGCTATCTCAGCAATTAATTTACCCGTAATAGGTCCTAGGCTCATCCCCATCATCCCATGACCTGCAGCTAAGAGTACATTTGGTAACTTTTTTGTTCTCCCGATATAAGGCAAGCCATCAGGTGAACAAGGTCTTAAACCGGTCCAAATTTTAGCTTCATTGAAATCTTTTATCGTAAAAGACGGAAAGTATTTACAAATTGATTTTTTAATGCCATACACGCGCCTTTGGTCAACATCAAAATTTAATGCCCCGATTTCCATCGTACCGGCAAAACGTAATCCTTCTGACATAGGCGTAACGGCTACTTTGGCTTCCGTCAAAATAGAACATATACTCGGCGTTTCTACCGGATGCTCTATCGTAAAACTGTAGCCTTTTCCAGGTTGAATAGGGATATTTAACCCTAAAAATTGGGCTAATTTTCCAGTCCACACACCTGCAGAAATCACAAACTGATCTGCAGAAAAAAAACCCTGATTGGTATCAATGGATTTTAAATCTTCATGAACCACGAATTTGAGATCGTCAACGTGAGATACCATTTTCACACCCGCAGCCTTAAGGTCTGATTTCAACTTTTCTAAAAAAAGCTTTGGACTGAAAAATGCGTCTTCGGGAAAATAAACACCTCCCTTCACATTAAAGGTTAGATTGGGATCTAAGTCGTTTAATTGTTGATTGTCCATCACAACGGCTTTGAGTCCCAGTTTCATTGCTTGATCTGCCAATGCCGCCTCTTCATCCAATGCCAGCTGCGTTTGACAATACATGATCAATCCCTTTTCATCAATTTTGATATCTTCAAGCTGATCACATAAGCTTACATATAGTTTTTTACTCTCTAAATTGAGCTCCTTTAATAGTTGCGCAGCCCCTTTAACATGTTTTTCGGATGAATGCTGATAAAATTTCCAGCCCCAATCCAATAAACTTCGTGAAAATCTAGGCTTGACATAAAATGGACTTTCCGCATCAAACATCCATTTGATCCCTTTGACGATCATGCCTGGTTGTGCCAAGGGCACAAAATGACTTGGCACAATCATACCTGCATTTCCAAAAGAGGTACCTGAAGAAAAGTCTCCTTTATCTAAAAGAGTTACTTCAAATCCACGATTCTTTAAATAATAGGCAGAACATAATCCAATAACTCCACCCCCTAAAATGATGACCTTTCCTTTATTCATATCACTTGAAAACCATGTGCATAGGGGTCATCGTCATCTATAATAATCTGATTGTATCCTGTGATCTTAGCCCATCCTTCTATACTGGGTACAATGGCTTTGTTGCCCGCAACTTCTATCACCGATTCAATGCGTCCTGTAAATTTTGATCCAATATAACTTTCATGAACATAGGAACTATTGACGTTTTGTAATCCTCGTGCAAAGCGCTGTGCCATCCGTGCTGAAGTCCCCGTACCGCATGGAGATCTGTCGATTGCTTTATCACCATAAAACACGGCATTTCTTCCATCAGATGCAGGATCTAATGGTGTTCCTGTCCATAACAAATGACTCATATTTCTAATGGTGTCATTTTCGGGATGAACAAATTGATGCGGATATTTAAGGTTAATGCGTTTCCTCAGTTCTTGACTTAATGAAATCAAGGCTCCCGCAGTATAATCCTGAATGCCTGAGAAATGAGGCTGAGGATCAATGATCGCATAAAAATTTCCACCATAAGCCACGTCAAATTTGAGCCGGCCTAAATCCGGACAATCTACTTCCAAGTCCTGTGCTGCCAGATATGCAGGTACATTGGTCAGTTTGACATGAGTGACTTTATTTTCAGCGCTAGTGTAAGAAATCTTGACCAAGCCTGCGGGGGTTTCGAGCCTCAGCTGACCCGCTATCTGAGGAATAATGAGTCCTTCTTCTATCGCGATAGTCACCGTCCCAATGGTACCATGACCACACATGGGCAAACAGCCACTGGTTTCTATAAACAATATTCCTGCATCATTCTGTGGATCAGATGGGGGAAATAAAATACTACCTGACATCATATCATGGCCTCTCGGCTCAAACATTAACCCTTTGCGTATCCAATCGTATTCTGCCAAAAAATGTTGCCTCTTTTCACTCATATCAACCCCATGTAGCACCGGTCCTCCCCCAGCGACTAATCGCACTGGATTCCCACAAGTATGGGCATCGATACAAAAAAAAGTTTTACGCATGTCTAAATTTTATCTTGGGACCATTTGCCATTGATTTTGCGAAAAATTTCTAAGGGATTTTCATCCTGTAATGACATGGGTAACAAAGACTGTGGTGCATCTTGAAAACAAACCGGTCTGGCAAATCTTTTGATGGCATCTGCTCCCACAGAGGTGCTATTAGGAGCAGTGGTCGCCGGAAAAGGGCCTCCATGAATCATAGCATAACCTACCTCAACACCCGTCGGCACACCATTAAAAATAATCCGACCTGCCTTTTCTTGTGCCAAAGCAATTAAATGTGCTTGTTCTTCAAATTCTGACTCCTCTCCCATAAAGCTAAGGGTCAATTGGCCCTCTATTTGCATTAAAATTTCAGCCAATTCTTCGTGATGTTCACATAAAACAATTAGAGAATAAGGCCCGAAAATTTCTTGAGCCATTTTAGGGTGGGCGAGGAATTTCTTACCACTGGTTAAAGCTAAACTAGGTTGAACCGATAAAGCACCCTGAGCTTTAGTTCCCTGACCGAGTAAGGTACATGCCTTTTCTGATGAAATTCCAGCAATACTAGCTTCATACTTATCATAAATGGCTCTATTAAGCATCACTTCTCCAAGTGTCTGTTGAATAGCATCGGTCATCTTTAAACAGAAATGCTGGGCCGTCTCTCCTTCAATAGCTAAAATCAAACCAGGATTGGTACAGAACTGCCCAACGCCGACATTGATAGAATCCATTAAAGTAGACACTATTTTGGGATCTTCTAATGCTGAGGGAAGTAAAACGATGGGATTTATACTCCCCATTTCTCCATAAAAGGGTATTGGCTCCTTACGTTTTGAAACCAAATCTAATAAAGCGGTACCTCCATGGAATGAACCGGTGAAACCTACTGCTTTGATACCGGGATGCTGAACCAAAGCAGCGCCCAATTCATAGCCTTCATCAAAGATTGATGAAAATATACCTTTAGGTAAGTTACAGCGCTCAAGGGCACGCGCAATGGCTGCCGCAATACATTGGTGGGTACCGAGGTGACTGTTATGTGCTTTAACTATTACCGGATTTCCCGAAGCTAAAGCCGAAGCTGTATCCCCTCCGGCCGTCGAAAATGCTAAAGGGAAATTAGATGCACCGAATACAGCTATTGGACCCAAAGGCACCAGACATTTTCTAATATCTGATTTCGGCAAAGGCTGGCGATCAGGTAGTGGGGTATCAATAGAGGCCTCAACCCAAAACTCCTCTTGAGCCACTTCGGCAAATAATCTTAACTGTCCCAAGGTCCTTCCTGTTTCACCTTGAATTCTTCTAGCGGGTAGACCTGTTTCCAATGTGGCAATACCTAAAATTTCTTCTTTAACCGCTTCAATCTCATCGGCAATGGTTTCTAACAAAATCGCACGCTCATTGCCACTGGTATTTCGGTAAGCCATAAAAGCCACCTGCGCATTGGTAACCTTTTCGTTCAGCTCCTCTGAGGTACTTATTACATACTCGTGAGCTAGGAAATTTCCAGTTCTTGGATTGAGGGTCTTAATAGTTTTAGGGCTCATTTATAATATAATTTTATATTGAAAGATAATCAGGTAGTGAGGGTCTGCTCGCAAGACTGGACTCAATGATTTGGAGCACTTCTACTCGGGTGTCTCCTGAAAGTGGCATTCTTGGAGGACGTACAATTTCAGATCCTAGATTTACTTTTTCTTCAGCTAACTTAATATTCTGTACCAACTGAGGATTAATGTCTAATTCTAGTAAAGGCAAAAACCATCGATAAATGGCAATCGCTTCGGCAATTCTTCCCACCTTAATCAAACGATAAATAGCCACGGTCTCTCTTGGAAATGCGCATACCAAACCGGCCACCCAACCCACTGCACCCATTAATAAAGATTCTGCAGCCAATGTATCAACCCCACACATGATCTGGAAGCGATCCCCAAATCGGTTGATCATTCGAGTAATATTTGAAACGTCACGACTTGACTCTTTGACCGCAACAATATTTTGACATGCCGTCAGTGACTCAAACATGTCTAGTGTAACATTAATCTTATAGTCTATGGGATTGTTATAAATCATGATCTCAAGATCAGTACTGTTCGCAATAGCCTTGAAATAGGCAACCGTTTCATCATTTGTGGCTTTATATCGCATGGGCGGTAACATCATCAACCCATCAGCACCCTCCTGCTGTGCCGATTTTGCAGCGGCTATAGCTCCTTCCGTCGTTTGCTCAGCTATATTAATTATCACCGGCAACTTATCCCCTACATATTCTTTGGTTACTTTTATCAGGGCTGATTTCTCATTACCTACCAATGCACTGGCCTCGCCTAAGGTACCTCCCAAAATAATCCCATCAATTCCTGAGGACAACTGAAAGGCGACATTGGCCAAAAAAGCCTCATAATCAATCGTAAAATCTTGTTTGAATTTTGTTGTAAGCGCAGGGTAAACACCTCTCCATTGTACCTTCATAAAATGATTTAGTTATGATGAAAATAATTTTAAAGCTAAGTTATCAATAATTGGTATTTTTACAATTTGCATCATGTACCATGTTGGCGGCTACTAAATCCTCCAGCGCATGACCCACTGATTTAAAAACCGTGATTTCTTCCTTCTTTTCACGACCTTTTCTAGTTTTTTGACATAATTGAAATAGATCCCCACGGATGTCATTGGAATCTAAAATACCCTTTGTCATTGGAATCAATAAGTCTCCCGTCTCTTTTAACGCCATCGGAGTATCTACATATAGCTTTGATTTGAGCATCAGCGCATCATCGGCTTCACGCATGTCTGGTTTGTAAGCTCCTACCAAATCGATGTGTTGGCCTGGCTTTAACCAAGCACCCAAAATCAAAGGAGTCGCCGAAAGGGTCGCACAACTCACCACATCGGCTTGCTTGATGCCCTTTTCTAAATCCTCTACCCTCCTTATATGGACGTCCATTTTTGGATTCAATACATCACAAACGGCCTGAGCTTTATCTCTATTTCGACCCCAAATCAGGATTCTTTTGTACCTACGAACAGCAGCATGTGCCTCAATCAAATAAGGGGCTAACGTTCCTGTACCGACCATAAGTAAGGTTTCACTATCCCTTCTAGACAAGAAAGTTGATGCCAACGCAGAACTCGATGCGGTCCTTCTTGCGGTAAGCTCTTGGGCGTCTAATAACATCAGTGGTGTCCCTTTTGCCGCGTCAAAAAGTATATATAATCCCTGAATGGAAGGTAAATTATATTTGTAATTATTTGGAGAAACTGTAATCAATTTTACACCCAAGTGATCGCCAATCTTCCAACTCGGCATCAATAACAAAGAAGAATCTATCTTTTCTACAGGATTTAAATAATCATGGTGATGTCTTGCCGGCGTAGTAATGGAGGAATCTGCAAATGCTTGCTTCAATTCCATGATTAGCTTGTGGAAAGAGAGTGTCTCTTCGATTGTCCACGCATCAGCAATTAATATGGTGTTCAATTCTTTTATTCGTAATAGAATCTAATAATCATGAGGAAAACGAGGAGTCTCTATCACTTACTATAATTTGAAAATCTTATCCCTTAATTAAAAAAGATAAAGTTTTATTGGTTTCATTACCAACCATATCCCTGGCAATCACTTTGACCTCATATTTTTTAGAAGAAGAAAACGCCCCTCTTTCCGATAAATCAATCGTTTTAGGGCTTGAATAAGCCTTAAAATCACTCCCATTTATAGAATATAAAATTTCTTTTGTTCCAGTTTTATCATCAGTAGCCCCTAAGAACATTCTCACATAATTTGGATAGACAGCCAATCCATCCTCAGTTCCAATTTGCTCTAGCCCGAAATTTATGAAAATCTCAGGAGATACGTTATCGACATAAGCAGCCCCAAACTTTGATGACTCTAAATTATTGACATTATCAGTTGAGAAAAACTCAATTCGCTTATAACCTTCATTTTTTAGGTTAAATGGCTCTTCATGGGTTATGGTATCGCCATCGTTTACCCAGTAATATGACGATTTTGGACCACTTTCATCA
The DNA here is from genome assembly GCA_002292365.1 of Flammeovirgaceae bacterium UBA976. Lineage (GTDB taxonomy): Bacteria > Bacteroidota > Bacteroidia > Cytophagales > Cyclobacteriaceae > UBA4465. Next base: position 5,325 of record DBBU01000054.1, on the reverse strand, counting down.
TCTAGCGCTGAAAGAGAAATCTCAGACTCTTCAGAGATAAATAATGTATCTCTTGTAAAAAAAGATGGATTTCCAAAGTTGATAGATGTACTTGGTGCTTTGTTATCTAAGAAAAAACTTTCAGTTTTTTGTTTCTCTGAATTGTTCACTTGATCAGCAGCAAAAAACTTAATGTCCTTTAAACCAAGAGGTCCTGTCAACTTAAAATTATCTACAAATATTTTTTCTTGTATTGATGGTGTTGAAAAATATATTTCTTTTACTCCCGCTTTATTATCTGTCGCAACAAGATTAAATTCTGTCCTTTCAGATACAAAAATATAATCATCCTCAAATTCATCACCAATGGTACTTAAGATGGAAACTGGGGCAGTCTTGTCTAGATATATTTCCTCAATTTTCAGAAGCTCTTTATTTTCTACATTATCGACTGAATAGTATTTTATTCTATAAGGCCCCTCATCCAATGTATCCATTGATATCTGATTTTTATAAATGAGCTCCTGAACTTCATTTAAACTTAAGAAAGTAGCATGGACACCACTTAAATTATCTTTAGAAATAAGAGCAAATTTAGTGGAAGGACCTACTACATTCTCAAATTTGACTCCAATAAATTCTACTAAAGTCTCCGGCGGAGTCAAGTCAATGGTGAATGAAGTCGATCTGGTCAATTCGGTATTCCCTACATTGTCTACTGAAAAGAAGAATAATTTACGTGCTCCTTCCACATTCAAGTTTGATTTTGAATCATTAAATTCAATGTATTTTCCTTCATCGGAGAAAAATGTTTTTGATAGTCCAGAAACAGATTCTTGGACAGGTAAATTAAATTGTAGACCCTTACCAAAAAAAGTAATTCCACCTTCAATATATTCAGGAGCACCTTTGAAAAAAATCTTAGTTTTTGGGGCAATACCATCTGCATAAATAGGGAATAGTATTTCTCTCTTTGGTTCATGATAAGTCTGCTTTTCCTTATCAATGGCCCATTTACTCCTGATGTAATTGACTCCTTCTGTGTCCAAAAACATAGGGTTGGCATCTTGAGGGTGGGCCGGTGTTTCCAGATTAATGGCTTTCCCTCCTTTAGAGGTCGAAACTGAAAGATAAATGGGTAAATCTCTTTGAACGTAAATTTTAGATCCTTCCTGAAACATTACAGTCTCAAAAACTGGCTTTTCAGGTTCATTTTGTGCAGATATCTGTAGGTTCGAAAGGAGTAACGTTAGCGTAATCGCAGATTTCATGTTTTTCATAACTTACTGTTTTATAGCTTAATTGCTTATGCAATTAAGCTTATGCTTTATGTATGATTATTATTCATTAAAAATTTTTTAAAAATACATTTTTTAAATGGTTATTTAATTATTATTTCAAAAAAAATGATGTTCGAATCGTTAAATGAGACTGGAGGCTAGATTTGCAATTTATAGAATCATCTGATCATCGCCTTTAAGAAATAAATTAAAATACATCAGTCCATTTTGGTTAATAATTAATTAACCTTAATTAAGCTGGAGCTGGAACAAGACTTTATAACGCCTTTGTATAAATAAGGATCGGAAAAACCCCAATTTTATGTTTTTAAAATCCACTTTTCCTAACTTGACGCTTTGGAAAGCCCCTTTAACTGGATGGAATTTTAACCTTGGTATAGATTCAACACTCATTATTAATATCTTAAGAAATCATTAATTAAAGAATTTCCGATAGGTATTGACAGTTTGACTTAAACAAAACAGATCATTAATTGAACCACCGAATCGGCCAAGATCAACTTTAAGGTGAATTATCTCACCAAAGTATTTGATTCAACTAAAACGTTGGGATCAGAATATCATGCTCGTTATCAGATATTACATATCCCAAAGGGTATAAAACTGTATTTCAAAAGTTTCACTTTCGGTTACTGCATGCACGACATATCACTTGATAAAAAGAGGAAGTATTAGATTCATTGGCCTGCGACTTTCAATAAATCCCGAAAGGGGGGCAAAGACTCTTGATCAACACCAAAGAGACAACATCCCCTTATTCGAGATAAATTGTCTTTTTTAGTATATTCGATTAAAAATAATGACCCCAGAGTATTAAATTATCTAATTCAATATTCAAAATACAGAAATCTTCTAAGCAACAAAAATATCCTCATCACAATATTATCAATAATATAACAACTCATTTTTCCGATTTCGTTGATTCAACTAAAGCCTTTAATTTAGAAAATCTAGCATAAGCATCTCTACTCGGCAACTGATCTGGTCCACTAATTGAAGCATATAAATACTCAATTTGATTAATGATCTTAGGCTGCATATAAATCCCCTCTTTCATCACAAAAGAGTCCAATTGAGCTTGAATGTATTCTAAACGCGCACCTTGTGCTGATTTTTTTTCTTGTTCAAGACCATGAATATACTTTCTCACTTCTGTGATTAATTTGACCAATTCCAGACCCAATGCTTCTTGCTGTTCAATCTCTGCTTCTGTCACACCCAAACTTAAAACTCTTGGATCTGTCAGTAACGTGAAATTCTGAATCGAAACGGTTTCACCAACGGTTAATTTGACACGATAGTCACCGGAAGCAACCTTTGGCCCATTTTTATATGTTTGCCTATCGCGCACATCCCAAGGACCCAAATGTCTCATATCCCATTTGAATCTATGATAACCCACAGATTTCGCAAGTGATTGATCCAATAAATAAGTGGTACTACTCAGGTCCATATTTCCAATGGTGTCTGCTACATCCCATTTATCACTCATGAATGTATTAAGAGTCTCGCCAGCAGCATTCTCTATTTCCAAACGGATCGGAGTCTTAACCGAATCCGCAATAAAATAATCAAATAACATAACGGGACGCGGATAAAGATCCCCACCAGTTTTAGGATGTTTCATCCGGTAGGTATCCTTGGGCTTAAATAATTGTGTCGTCTGCAATCCGAAATTAGGGGAATACAGCGGGGTTAGATTATCTAAAATCCAAAAGCCTCGTCCCATAGTAGAAATTACCAAATCATCACGATGCACTTTAATATCGGTAACAGGAGTTATGGGTAAATTCTGTTGAAAAGACTCCCATGATTTACCCCCATTTAAAGAGATAAATAAACCACAATCCGTACCCGCATAAAGTAAATCGGGCAAGCTTGGGTCTTCTCTAATCACACGGGTTGGACAATCAATGGGTATGCCATTGGTTCCATCGGTCAGAAGTTCCCATTTTTTACCATAATCACTGGTTTTGTATAGATAAGGTTTGTCATCTCCCAACTGATATCTCAACACACTAAAATAGGCTTTAGCTGGGTCGTGCGGTGAGGGCTCTACCGCATCTACTCTACCTCCACCAAAAAGTTTTTTAGGAGTCACATTTTGCCAGTTTTTTCCACCGTCTCTGGTTATGTGAACAAGTCCATCATTGGATCCCACCCAAATCTGTCCAGAATTTATTGGCGATTCTCTAATCGCATAAATCGTACTGTAGAATTCTTCTCCTGTAATATCCCGTGTAATTGGACCCCCCGAAATGACTTGTTTATCTAACTCAAAGGCCGTAAGGTCAGGTGATATTATGTCCCATGTTTTCCCTTCATCTAGCGTTTTATGTACATATTGTGAAGTATGATAAATCACTTTTGGGTCATGGGGAGAAACGTGAATAGGCGATACCCTTTGAAATCGAAACTTTAGGTCTTTGGGGTTATGCCCATACATATTGGCTGCACCCACATCATAGCTTCGCTCTAAGCCCGTGCGTTTGTCAAAAACTTTAAATCTCCCTTTGCAATTGGCGTAAACTATGTTGTGATTGCCAGGCTTAGGTACTGCGGGTCCCGTCTCACAACCCCCTGTATTGATGATCCATCCTCTATTGCCATCTTGGAGGCCATAAGGCGCCATGGAAGGTACCGCAACCGTCGTGTAATTATCCTGCTGACCCCCATAGAGCCAATATGGAAATTGATCATCTACTTCGACTTGATAGAGCTCAGCCGTGGGTTGATTGAATTGAGTACTCCAAGTTTTTCCTCCATTGTGCGTCACATTGGCACCCCCATCATTGGATTGAATGAATAAATTAGGATCATTGGGATTGATCCACATGTCGTGGTTATCTCCATGAGGCGATTGCATTCTATTCCAATTTTTACCTCCGTCCGTTGATTTATAATAGCCTGTGGCCATAACAAACACATTTTCGGGATCAGTTGGGTCTACCTTTAAATTTGTATAATAAAAGGGTCGGGTACGTATGATTACCTCATTGGAGATCAATGAAAAGCTTTGCCCTTGATCATTTGATTTATATAATCCTCCTTCCGCACCTGGAGCCTCAATAAGTGCATAAACTAGTTTTGAATCTGCTGGACACAACTCTAGATCAATTTTTCCTATCAAGTCTTTGGGTAGTCCTACAGTAATTTTTTCCCAACTTGATCCGCCATCATAGGATTTATAAATACCTCCCTCACTTGCCGTCCCTCCACTGATAATGGTCCAGGGTTTTCGTTCTGCCCTCCATGCACTCGCAAACATTATTTGCGGATTTCCAGGTAAAAACTCAACATCGGAGATACCAACCGTTTCAGATATAAAAAGTACATTTTTCCAATTTTTTCCACCATCTTTGGTTTGGTATAGACCTCTTTCTGCATTGGCTTTAAAGGGATTGCCTATCGCTGCGGCAAAAGCTATATTATGATCATTTGGATGAATCAAAACACGACCAATCTGACCCGTTTTTTTAAGACCCATATATATCCAGTTTTGACCTGCATCAATAGATTTATAAATGCCCTTTCCTGTGATCACATTGCTTCGTAAGCCATCAGAACCTGTCCCCACATACAAAATATTGGGATCTTTTGTAGCGACCGCAATGGCCCCTATAGAAGGTGTCTCAAAAAAACCATCAGAAATATTGTCCCATGAGGTCCCGTAATCTCTTGATTTCCATAAGCCCCCTCCTGTAGCTCCCATATAAAAAGTACTAGGTTCTAATGGAACACCGGTTACGGCCGTGACTCTACCTCCTCTGATAGGGCCAACATGACGGTACTTAAATAACGAAAAATCGCTTTGACACCACGACTGAAATATGAACAAAAATAAAAAAATGAAGAATAAAGAATAGCGCATAATAATCTGTTTCCCTCTAAGCTAAGTAGAACACTCTTTAACCCAATAATCATATATTATAAAAGGTCGTTTATGGGTATTTTCGGAAAATAAAATGCTTGGTCTAAGTTACGACGATAAAATAATTAATCTGATCGCCCAGGAAATCTGTTGTGATTCTCGAAAATCCAAATA
>DBBU01000014.1:1015-31705 GCA_002292365.1 Flammeovirgaceae bacterium UBA976 | reverse complement strand
TTTTTGGGGTTCAAATATTATGTTGAAAAAGAAAAAAATAAATTTTAATATTATTTCAAATCAGATCCTTCAACTTGAATTTTATTTTTAGCAGGCACAAAAAAATAAGAGTAAAAAATTGGTGATTTATTTGTCTTTAGGCCCGAAATGGGTACTCGTTGTCAATGTTTATTATTATTTTTGATTTCAATAATCAAAGGATATTTTTTTGTACTTACAAAGAAGAATAAGTTGGTTGAAGATAAGTCGAATAATCAAAGGATAATTGAACTTTAATTTACGACATCATGATCAAAAAAACTTGTTATTTAGAATGATTATAAATAATAATTTTATTTTAATTAGTTTGCTGTTTAAAGCATTGATTTTGAATGTATTATATCCAATATGGAATATAGGCCTCATAAATCTAAAAATAAGAGGCCTTGTGGGTTTGATTTACAAAAACCCAATATTAGCTTTGTAGCCACATAGATTAGATCATTAAAAAAATAGATGTCTAAAAAATTAATACCCATCCGGGGTTTCAAACGAGCCGCCATCTTCTTTATTGGATTTATTTTGGCGACAACTGCCTTCAGTCAAGAAGATGTAATCGATCCGGCGATTATAGCTTCAGGCGAAAAATTATACAACGCTAACTGTACTCAATGCCATGCCATCAACGAAGTGGTGATTGGCCCAGCGCTCAAAGGGATTGAAGAGCGTCGTGAGAGACCTTGGCTTATAAGTTGGATAAAGAATTCTCAAAAAGTAATTGACAGTGGCGACGAATACGCTGTTGCTTTGTACGAAAAGTACAAAAAAGTAGCCATGCCCGCTTATCCATTTACGGATGCAGAGATCATTTCTGTATTAGAATACATTGATGAAGCCTCAAAGGTAGTTCCTCAGGTTGCTGCCGTGGTTGCGGCAGGAGGAGAGAATGGAACAGGAGTAAGTAATGAAGGCATATCAAATACTTTTATGTATGCCATACTCATTGTGTTTATTTTTGTTTTGGTACTTATCTTGGTGGTTTTGGGTTTGATTATCTCACTTTTGACCAAATATATAGGAACAAAAAATGAGGTATCCCGTGAAGATCAAGAGTTAATTATTGATCAAGAAGTCGATGTCTTTGCTTTTATAAAGTCCAACGCAGTTTTAGGAATTATTATTTTCATTTTTGTAGCTGTTGGACTAAAGACAGGGATTGATGGACTTTTTACAATTGGAGTTCAACAGGGGTATATGCCTACTCAACCCATTGCATACTCACATGAGCTACATGCGGGTCAGTATGAAATTGATTGTAATTATTGTCACACTGGTGTACGAAAAAGTAAATCTGCAAACATACCTTCAGCAAATATCTGTATGAATTGTCATGTAGCCATAAAAACGGAAAGCAAGGAGATACAAAAGATCTATGCAGCTATAGATTATGATCCGGAGACCGGAGAGTATGGTGAAGATATACAATCAATAGAATGGGTTAGGGTGCACAATTTGCCTGACTTAGCCTATTTTAACCACTCTCAGCACGTCAAAGTAGGTGGGATAGAATGTGAGACGTGTCATGGTCCCATCAAAGAGATGGAGGTAGTTTATCAATATTCTAATTTGACCATGGGTTGGTGTATCAACTGTCATCGTGAGACCAATGTAAAAGCAAAGGGTAATGATTATTATACCAATTTGGTCGAATTACATAACGAAAAGGATACAAAAGAGCCGATGAAAGTAGAAGATATTGGGGGTCTTGAATGTTCTAAATGTCATTATTAATATACAGCGTACGAAACAGCTAAAATGAAAGAAACAAAAAAATACTGGAAAGGACTGGAGCAGCTTCAGAAGACTCCAGGATTTGAGAAATACGCTAACAAGGAGTTTGCACAAGAATTGCCCCTAGGTGATAGTGATGGAGAAACCTCTCGCAGAGATTTTTTAAAGGTAATGGGTTTTGGAGTGGCTGCTGCATCTTTAGTAGCTTGTGAAACACCCATCAAAAAGGCGATACCTTACGTCAAAAAACCAGTTAATGTAGATCCAACCATTGCTAATTACTTTGCATCTACCTATATCTCAGGCAGTGATCAGACCAGTGTTGTTGTCAAAACAAGAGAAGGCAGGCCTATAAAAATTGAAGGTAATAAATTGTCTTCAGTTACGGGAGGTGGCACAAGTGCACAAATTGAAGCATCTGTACTCTCCTTGTACGACCAAGAAAGATTAAAAGGTCCGGTTGCCAATGGTAAAGAAGTGTCTTGGGAAGAATTAGATGCCAATATCAAAAGTGAATTGGCGACTGCTTCAGGATCCATTTATTTGGTTACCAACAGTTTGTCAAGTCCATCGACCAAAATGGTGATCGAAGGATTCAAAAACAAGTATGGCTCGCTTACCCATGTGACCTATGACCAAAATTCAGTTAGTGGTCAATTAGACGCTAATCTCGCCGTATTTGGTAAACGTGCACTACCCTCATATGATTATTCAAAAGCCAAAACGATTGTCTCTTTTGGATATGATTTTTTGGGCACTGGAGTTAATACTCCGCTGGCCAATAAGCAATTTGCTGAAAGCAGAAGATTATCTGCCTCTAAAAAGGAGATGTCTCGATTGTATTCATTTGAAAGTATTTTATCGCTCACCGGTGCCAATGCTGATTACAGGACACCTATTAGGGCTTCAGAACAAGGAGCTTACATTACCAGTCTTTATAACGTGATAGCGAAAGAAACAAGAGGTCAGGTTATCGATGGTTTGCCTTCGATTGAAAACCAAATTTTATCAAAAGCGGCAAGTGACTTATTACATGCCAAAGGATCTTCTATTGTGGTATCTGGTTCTAATGATGCAAATATCCAAATGTTCATCAATGCTATCAATATAATGCTATCAAATATTGGAGCAACTATTGATTTTGAGAGACATCAAAATATCAGATCAGGTGATGATAAAGCCTTTGGTCAGTTCGTAAAGCAATTGTCTTCCGCTGGTGGAGTGATATTCTATAATTGTAATCCTGTTTACGATCATCCACTGGGATCTAAAATAGCGGCTTCACTAAAAAATATAAATTTTTCATTGGCTACTTCAGATAAAATGGATGAAACCAATTCTTTGGTTTCATATTTAGCACCTGATCATCATTATTTGGAGTCTTGGAATGATTTTGAGCCCGTTCATGGTAAATATAGTCTTTCACAACCGGCGATTTCTAATTTATTCAATACCAGACAATTTCAGGACAGTTTGCTTTCATGGGCAAATATGGGGGTCAACTATTATGACTTTTTAAGAACCAATTGGGCGGAAAACCTAGCTTCTTTCGGTAAAAAATCTATTATTGATTTTGATGCCTTTTGGGAGAAATGTCTCCATGATGGAGTTTTTGAACCAGAAACGGTAGTTACTAATGAGGTTGATGCGGATTTGTCAGGACTTGGAAAAGCTGCCTTTAATATTATTAAACCAAGTTCTTTTCTAGAATTAATCATTTTTGAAAACGGCACGGTAGGAAATGGAATTCAATCTAACAACCCTTGGTTGCAAGAAATGTCAGACCCTATCACTAAAGCTTGTTGGGATAATTATTTGACAGTTTCTCCGAAGCAAATAGAAGAATGGGGCATAGAATTGGGTGACATGACTACTCAAATGGTCAACTTTACCGTCAACGGTCGAAGTTTGAAGTTACCCGTTTTACCTCAACCAGGTCAAAAACATGGTACTTTAGGTTTAGCCATTGGTTATGGCCGATCCGTTGCGGGCAAGGTGGGTAATCAAGTAGGTTTCAATGCCTATCCCATGATCAATGTTGATGAAGGAGGCCAGCTTGACTTTAATATTTATAAGAACGTGACCGTTGAGCCAACGGACGAAGTGTATGCAATAGCCCAGACCCAAACACATCATACGTTCATGGGAAGAGGAAATGTCATACAAGAGGCTACTTTATCTGAGTATCAAAAAGATCCTCAAGCAGGTAGACACATGCCCAAAATTGCGACTTCAGAAGGTTTCAAGAAGCCTACAGCGGTTTCATTGTGGAAAGGCCATCAGTATGCCAATCACCATTGGGGATTGATGATTGATTTAAATTCTTGCACGGGGTGTGGTACTTGCTCAATTGCCTGCCAAACAGAGAATAATATTTCTGTGATAGGAAAGAAGGAGGTGCTTAACAGGCGTGACATGGCTTGGATCAGAATTGATAGATATTATTCAAGTGATTCTAATGGTGATAGCTATGCTGAAATGGAAATAGCTGCCGAAAATCCTGAAGTTACGTTTCAGCCGATGATGTGTCAGCATTGTAACAATGCTTCTTGTGAGACAGTTTGTCCAGTAGCAGCGACTACCCATAGCTCTGAGGGACTGAATCAAATGACTTACAATCGTTGCATCGGGACTAGATATTGTGCGAATAACTGTCCTTACAAAGTAAGAAGGTTCAATTGGTTTAAATTTCATGATAACGAGCAGTTTGGAGATAACCTTGCGATGAACAATGATTTAGGCAAAATGGTGCTTAATCCTGACGTAACTGTACGTTCAAGAGGAGTCATAGAAAAATGTTCATTTTGTGTACAACGCATCCAATCCGGAAAGCTTGAAGCTAAAAAAGAAGGAAGAAGGCCAGTAGATGGAGAAATTACCACTGCATGTGCTTCATCATGCCCATCTGAAGCTTTAGTATTTGGAGATATGAAAGATCCCAAATCAAGAATATCCAAAATGCTTCAAATTAAATCAATGGAAAAAGGGGTTGAAGCTCAAGAGCCGAGAGCGTATCACGTACTAGAAGAATTAAGAGAAATGCCAAATGTTTGGTATTTGACGAAGATCAGAAATAAAGATGAAAAGACGGAAGCAGTGAATGCTCACTCTTAAAGATTAGAATATGAGTTCAGAATCAGTAATTAGAGAACCTTTAATAACAGGAGGAAAAACAGTCCACGATGTTACCGAGGATATTTCTAGACGCGTAGAGGAGAAGCCAACTAAATTATGGATGTTGGCTATGACCATTTCGCTGGGTTTATTTGCGGTCGGTGCTTACACTGTATTTTTACTTCTATGGCATGGTGTAGGCATGTGGGGCCTCAATAAAACCGTTGGTTGGGCTTGGGATATTACCAACTTTGTTTGGTGGGTAGGTATTGGTCACGCCGGTACGTTAATATCAGCTATTTTATTATTGTTTAGACAACGTTGGAGGATGTCCATCAACAGGGCTGCTGAGGCGATGACAATTTTTGCAGTTATATGTGCTTTGCAATTTCCTATTTTACATACGGGAAGACCCTGGTTAGCTATTTATTGGATGTTTCCTTTACCCAATACGTTTGGATCACTTTGGGTTAATTTTAACTCTCCACTCTTGTGGGATGTATTTGCTATTTCCACTTACTTTTTGGTGTCATTGATATTTTGGTACATCGGTTTAATTCCTGACTTTGCCACGATAAGAGATCGTGCTAGAAATAAGATTTCTAAATCTATTTATGGAGCACTGAGCTTTGGTTGGGATGGCGCTGCAAAGACTTGGAGTAGGTATGAAACGGTCGCATTGGTATTGGCAGGCTTAGCTACTCCATTGGTGCTTTCGGTCCACACCATTGTCTCAATGGATTTTGCAACCTCGGTCATTCCTGGCTGGCATACGACTATATTTCCTCCCTATTTTGTAGCAGGTGCTATATTTTCTGGATTTGCAATGGTTTTGACCCTCATGATTGTTACTAGAAAGGTTTATAAGCTTGAGGACTACATTACCATACAACATCTTGAAATGATGAATATTGTAATTATCATCACCGGATCAATAGTGGGTGTGGCCTATTTAACGGAGTTATTTATTGCTTGGTATTCAGGAGTAGAAGCGGAACAATATGCATTTTTAAATCGAGCGACGGGACCTTATTGGTGGGCGTATGCTGCGATGATGACTTGTAATGTAGTTTCGCCTCAATTATTTTGGTTCAAGAAGATCAGGACCAATATAGCTGCCACCTTTGTGCTGTCTATCGTTGTGAATATTGGTATGTGGTTTGAGCGATTTGTAATTATCGTTACTTCATTGCATCGAGATTTTCTACCCTCCAGTTGGGCCATGTTTTATCCGACTTTCGTAGATGTGGGAGTGTATGTATTTACGTTTGGGTTATTTTTTACTTGTTTCTTTTTGTTCGCTAAGTTCTTTCCCGTGATCAATATGGCTGAAGTGAAGAGTATTATAAAAACAACCGGAGAAAAAGCGAAATGATGTCAAATACAAAATTTATTTTAGGTGTTTACGAGGATGAAGATATTCTTCTAAGTGCGATAACGAATATTAGAACTGCTGGAGTCAAAATACATGAAGTTTACAGTCCTTTTCCTGTGCATGGTATTGACGATGTTTTGGGATATAAACGATCTAAATTATCCATCGTCGCTTTCTTGTTTGGTGTTTTAGGGACGTCCTTGGCATTGACTATGCAAATAGGTATGATGGGTGTAGATTGGCCGATGATTATAGGAGGCAAAGACTTTATTCCTTATCCATCATTTGTACCAGTAATATTTGAGTTAACTGTTTTATTAGCTGCTTATGGAATGTGTTTTACTTTCTTCATAGTGAGTGACTTAAAGCCTTGGGCGAAACCAAGAATTTTTGATCTAAGAATTACAGATGATAAACATGTCATGGCCATTGATTTAGATCAAAACAAAATTGATGTTGCTAAAATTGATAAAATTTTGAAAGATAATGGTGCAAGTGAAGTAAATCAGAAAACCTTTGATGAGGCTTAAAATGAAAATAAATACTATTTATACAACCATCATAGCGCTGTTCATGTTTTCGTGTGCAGCTGGACCCGATAATCCCGGTGTTGAATTCTCGCCGCAGATGTATCATTCCACCCCTTATGAACCTTTGAGTCAGATAGTTGATAAAGAAGCGGGCAGGTGGGTAAGTTCAAACGGGGAAGATGTTCCTGCCGAATTCTATAATTCCAACCCCTACAATGCATTTAATATGACCATGAGGGAACCGGTAAAAGGCACGGTTAAAAGAGGTCAGTATCTAACCCCTACATTTGCTCCCGATGACTACGTAGCCGCTGATTTGCTTTTAGAGAATCCGTTAGATTCGACCAAAGCGATACTCGCAGATGGCAAAGTTTTGTATACGCGCTTTTGTAGCCATTGTCATGGTGCCAAAGGTTTGGGTGATGGTAAAGTGGGTAAGGTGTACAAGGGGGTTACTGCCTATACTTCTGCCTCAGTAGTAAACAAAGGAACGGGTCATATTTACCAAGTCATTACTCATGGCAAAGGAAGAATGGGTTCGCATGCTTCTCAAATAAGTCCAGAGGAGCGTTGGAAGATCGCTATGTATGTTAAAGTTTTACAGCAATAAATTCGCATGTCTATGACCACGGTAGAAGAAAAATATGATTTTTCGTTGAAAGCCAAAAAGAACCTCTTAATTACAGTAGGGATTGGAATTGCCCTTACCGTTCTAGGTATTGTTTTAATGAGCACGGGAGGACATCATGAAGAAGCTGCTCACGAAAGTGGACATGCCTTTAGTTGGATCAATCGTTTAGGCGTTGATATCTGGATCAACAATATTTATTTCACAGGAATTGCTATTGTGGGTGTTTTCTTTTTTGCCTTGCAATATGCTGCACAAGCAGGTTGGTCTGCAGGAATAAAAAGAATTCCCTTAGCTTTTGGAAGCTGGTTACCTATCGCAGGGATCCTTATGTTAGTCAGTTTTTTTGTGTTTGGGCATGATCTATTTCATTGGACACATCATGATTTATACGATACTACCTCTCACGAATTTGATAGTATCATCAATGCCAAAAAAGCTTATTTCTTTTGGCCCTTGAGCGATCATCCATCTGTTCCTGTATTTTTTATAGCAAGAATGGTGTTCTTCTTTGGTTTGTGGTATTATTTATTCATGAAATTAAGAAAGTTAGCGTTTCAAGAGCATTTTGAAGGAGGCACAGCCTCTTGGTACAGTATGAGAAAGCTATCGGCAGTATTTCTAATTATTTTTGCTGTAACCTCTTCTATAGCCGCTTGGGATTGGGTAATGTCTATTGATACGCATTGGTTCAGTACCATGTTTGGTTGGTATGTTTTCGCTAGTTGGTGGGTAACTACCCTTGCGCTAATTACCTTTATTACTATTCACTTAAAGGAAAAAGGCTTACTTTCAATTGTCAATGAAAATCATCTACATGATATTGGGAAATTCGTTTTTGCCTTCTCTGTATTTTGGACATATATATGGTTCTCACAGTTCCTATTGATATATTATGCCAATATCCCGGAAGAAACCATATATTTTGTCGAAAGATGGAATAATGACCAATATGGAATTATTTTCTTTGTGAACTTGTTTTTAAATTTTATTTTACCTTTCCTTTTGCTAATGCCGAGAGATGCAAAACGTCATACGGCGATTCTAAAAGTGGTTACGCCGATTGTTATTTTTGGACACTGGATTGATTTTTATTTAATGATTACTCCAGGTTCGCTAAAAGAAAATGGAGGTTATGGATTAGTAGAATTTGGGACCATGCTGATTTATGGTGGCGCCTTTTTTTATGTAGTATTTAATAGCCTATCTAAAGCCCCTTTATTTGCCAAAAATGATCCTATGTTGAATGAAAGCTTACATCACCACGTACAATAAATTATAAATAATTCTATGTTGAATACAATTATAATCATAGCTGCAATACTCATTCTGGTAATATTGTTTGCCATATTTAGGGTATCATCTCTCGTTGATGTGATCAAAGGAGATTCAAGTACTAAAATTCCTTCATCAAATGGCACACAAGCCAACTTATTGCTTTTATTTCTAATTGTGGGTTTAGTGGGTGGTTTTTATTATTCCTTTGGAGGATTAGAAGACGATTTTGTGCTACCAGTGGCTTCTAAGCATGGGGTTATTACTGATATGCTATTCTGGTGGACGATGGCGATTACGGGTGTCGTATTCATTGTTACGCACATTTTTCTCTTTGGTTTTTCGTGGAAATATCAGCATCGCAAAAATCAAGTGGCTTATTTCTATCCGCACAACAATAAATTAGAAATGATTTGGACCATTATTCCTGCTATTGTGCTTGCAGCTCTTGTTTTTACAGGATGGAAAGCCTGGATGGACATTACAAGAGAATCGCCAGAAGGTTCGGAAGTAATTGAAATTATGGGATATCAATACGCCTGGTCGGTTAGGTATCCAGGAGCAGACAACGTTTTGGGAGGTTATAATTATTTAAAAATTGATGCAACCAATCAAATGGGCATTGATTTCTCTGATCGCGCTTCCTTTGATGATTTTATCCCAAGAGAAATTCACGTTCCCAAAGGAAAACCCGTCCGTTTTAACATTCGTGCGCGAGATGTGATCCACAGTGTATATCAACCCCATTTTCGTTTACAAATGAATGCGGTACCGGGTATGCCGACACAATTCTGGTTTGAACCCACAAAAACTACGGAAGAGATGCGTACAGAAACCAAAAATCCCGATTTTCAATATGAACTCGTTTGCAATAAAATATGTGGACAAGGTCACTTTGCTATGAGGTACATTATTGTAGTGGATGAGCTCGAGGATTATAAGGAATGGTTCAAATCTCAAGAGCCTTGGTTGAAGCAAAATGCAGATTATCTCACAGAAGTACCTGCAAAATTAAGAGAAGCGGCGAGTGTTGTGGCAGGGATAGAAAGTCCTGCAGATTTAGCTGCCCCGAACGGTTTAACAGTTAGTGGTTCCAAATAATTAAAATATGTCGATTACAGATATTCAAGTTACAGATGAGTTGGTTCATGGCGATGACCATCATGAAGAACATCATGAGCAAAGTTTTATTTTTAAGTATATTTTTTCAACAGATCACAAAACGATTGCTAAACAGTTTTTGATTACAGGTATTTTTTGGGCGATTCTAGGAGGTGGGCTTTCAGTTATTTTCCGTTTGCAGCTAGGATTCCCAGATATGGATATGGGTTTCCTTCAGCCTTTTTTAGGAGATTGGATTTCTAACTCGGGTAAACTAGATCCAGAGTTCTATTTAGCCATGATTACCATGCACGGAACGATCATGGTTTTCTTTGTACTAACGGCGGGCTTAAGTGGAACTTTTAGTAACTATTTGATTCCTCTACAACTTGGAGCCCGTGATATGGCCTCTGGATTTATGAATCTACTATCTTATTGGTTCTTCTTCCTCTCTAGTGTGATTATGTTCATATCTATGTTTTTATCTACGGGACCTGCAAGTGGTGGATGGACCATATATCCTCCATTAAGTGCCTTGCCACAGGCCATGAGTGGATCAGGAATGGGAATGACCCTCTGGTTGGTATCTATGGTTTTCTTTATCGCCTCTACCTTATTGGGTGGAATCAATTACATCACTACCGTCATAAATTTAAGAACAGAAGGAATGACCTTCCGCAGAATGCCATTGACTATTTGGGCTTTCTTTATCACAGCTGTTTTAGGTCTATTGTCTTTTCCTGTATTAGTAGCTTGTGTATTGCTGCTCGTGTTTGACCGATCTTTTGGTACAAGTTTTTACCTTTCAGAAATTTTCATTGGAGGAGAGGCACTTCCAAACTTAGGAGGTAGTCCGATTCTATTCCAACATCTATTTTGGTTCCTAGGTCACCCAGAAGTTTATATAGTGATTTTACCCGCATTAGGTATTACATCGGAAGTCATTTCAACCAACTCTAGAAAGCCCATTTTTGGATATACCGCTATGATCGGTTCTATCTTAGCGATAGCCTTTTTATCTTTTATTGTATGGGCTCATCATATGTTTATTACAGGGATGAATCCATTTTTGGGGTCTATATTTATGTTTCTGACCTTGATCATAGCCATTCCATCTGCTGTGAAGGCTTTCAATTACATAACGACCTTGTGGAAGGGTAATCTTGTTTTCACTCCAGCTATGTTGTTCTCGATTGGACTCGTATCATTCTTTATATCAGGAGGATTGACGGGCCTTTTCCTTGGTAACGCGGCAATTGATATCAATTTGCATGATACCTATTTTGTAGTAGCCCATTTTCATCTAGTCATGGGTAGCGCGGCTTTCTTTGGCTTGCTTGCAGGTGTTTATCATTGGTTTCCCAAAATGTTTGGTAGGATGATGGATGAAAAGCTAGGTTACATCCACTTCTGGCTAACTTTTGTAGGTGTTTATTTAGTGTTTTTCCCCTTACATTATATTGGTATCGCGGGCTTTCCTAGAAGATATTACTCATTCACTAATTTTGATGCTTTTAGTTCATTTTTAGATTTAAATTCATTTGTAACGGTAGCTGCTATCATTACTTTTGGTGCTCAATTCATCTTCTTATTTAACTTTTTCTATAATATTTTTAAAGGTAAAAAAGCACCGCTCAATCCATGGAACTCTAATACTTTAGAGTGGACGACCCCAAGAGTTCCGGAACATGGTAATTGGCCTGGAGAGATTCCTAAAGTTTATCGATGGCCATATGATTATTCCAAGCCAGGCGCAAAGGATGATTTTATTCCCCAAACAGTGCCTTATCACCAGACTAAAGAATCGAATACTGATTTTGAGAACGAAGAGAGTAAAAAAGAGCAATCAGCTTCTTAACACTTTAGTTAAAATCAACAATGAATAATTTAGAGATAAGCAATATAGGTTTAGTAGCTATTAAGCTGAAAGCGTACTATGAGTTATTAAAACCAAGGTTATCTTTTCTTGTCGCATTTTCTGCAGCATTTGGTTTTTTGCTAGGTGCAGAAGGTACGCCTGATTTATTTCTTTTATTGATGCTTAGTTTGGGATCATTTCTTATATCTGGTGCAGCAGTAACTATCAATCAGGTTATCGAACGGAATTTAGATATCTTAATGAAGCGAACTTCAGGACGTCCAATACCTACCTCTAAAATAAGCCATTTAGAAGCCACGATATATAGTGTAGTAGTATTTTCTGGGGGGATTACTTTGGTGGCTTACTGTACCAATATGTATGCGGCGCTGTTGGCTACAAGTTCTTTGATTATTTATGCCTTTGTGTATACGCCCTTAAAAAGGGTAGGTCCCGTAGCTGTTTTTGTTGGAGCCATACCCGGTGCGTTGCCTCCTTTAATAGGATGGGTTGCCGCAACGGGTACGCTTACTTATGAAGCATGGATTATTTTTGGTATCCAGTTTATTTGGCAGTTTCCTCATTTTTGGGCTATAGCTTGGGTTTCTGATGATGATTATAAGAAAGCAGGTTTTAAGTTATTGCCTAGTGGCGGCAAAAAAGACCTCAACACGGCGATTAATATCATGGTCTACACCCTTTTCCTATTGCCGTTGGGATTACTTCCCACTTATTTCGGTTTAACGGGATTGAACAGTGGTATCATCGCTACTTGTTGTGGTGCTTTATTTTTAGCACAGACATTCCAATTAATGAAAGATAATTCACATAAATCTGCTTTAAGAATTATGTTTAGCTCATTTATTTATCTACCAATAGTTCAGATATCATACTTACTTGATAAATTATAATGGAGAATACAACGGTCATTTTCGCAAATAGAAATTTCAAATTAAAATCAGTTAATGCTAAGAAATTTGCTTTATGGCTGTTCATTGTCTCTATATGTATGCTTTTTGCAGGTTTGACTAGTGCTTACATTGTAAAAAAATCTGATGGGAGATGGTTACAATTTGATATGCCTGATATGTTTTTGTATTCTACCTTGGTGCTTGTTTTAAGTAGCATTGCTATGCATTGGACCTATTTAAAAGCAAAAGACAACTCACTTAAAGAGGTGAAGATTGGAATTACTGCGACGGCTGCGATAGCTATGGTCTTTTTTTATATGCAATATTTATCATGGGTCAAATTAGTGTCTCAAGATATTTTTTTAGTAGGGAACCCTTCGGGATCCTTTGTCTATATATTTTCAGGACTACATTTAGCTCATCTAATAGGGGGTTTGGTGTTTTTATTAGTAGTTTTTTTAGATACGATGAATTACAAAGTTCACTCTAAAAGTATGTTAGCCATTGAAATGTGTACAACCTACTGGCATTTTCTTGGTGGACTGTGGATTTATTTGTATCTTTTTTTGGTAATGAATAATTAATCATCAATTATGTCAAGTACAGCAATAGAAATTGAAGAAAAGAAAGATTTATGGGGTGGCGGTGTGTCACCGATGAATGTAAGTTATGGAAAACTAATGATGTGGTTTTTCTTGCTTTCGGATGCATTTACTTTTTCTGCTTTACTCATCACTTACGGTCTTATCCGGTTTAGCCATCCTGCATTTGACGGTGCCATTGACGATTTCGTTTTTTCTCAAGAATACTGGCCTGTTCCAGAAGTTGTTTTTGAGGCAGTTCCTTTCCTACATGGGGTACATTTACCTTTGATTTTTGTAGGGCTCATGACATTTGTGCTTATTTTAAGTAGTGTAACCATGGTTTTAGCTGTGGAAGCGGGAGAAAGAATGGATCGAAAAGGGGTAGAGAAGTGGATGCTATGGACGCTGCTGGGAGGTATTGCTTTTTTAAGTTGTCAAGCTTGGGAATGGAGTCATTTTATTACGGGAACGGATATGGGATCTAAACTTCTTGATGGGCGTATTTTTCATGGAGCAAATTTGACCATGAATGAATATGGACCTCCGAACTTCGCAGCCTTATTTTTCTTCATAACAGGCTTTCATGGCTTTCATGTTTTTAGCGGTGTTATGCTCAACTTTATGGTGTTCTTTCAAACCGTTACTGGCAAACTTGAGCGCACTGGACATTATGAAATGATTGAAAAAGTAGGTCTTTATTGGCATTTTGTTGATCTAGTTTGGGTATTTGTTTTTACCTTTTTTTATCTGGTTTGACTTTTCAAAATTTTAAAATAAATTAAACATGCAACAGAATACACCTATTGATGTTAAGCCTATAGACAAGGATAAAGTAAAAATGTTTTTGCGGGTCACCTTGTATCTTTTTGTAATTACAGTATTTGAATTTGCCATAGCCTTTACAGTCCCGCATGAATATAAATGGGTAAGGATTTTTATTTTTGTAGCCTTAACTATTGTTAAAGCCTATTATATCATGTCGGAATTTATGCATTTAGGTCATGAGAAAGGAGCACTGAAGATGTCAATATTGTTCCCATTATTGTTTGTGGCGTTCTTATTATTTATTCTATTATTCCAAGCGGATGCCATTTTTCAAGCAGTATATTAATTGAAGAAAATATTAAAGTTTTTTATCCTAATTCTCGTCTTCGGTTTACCCGTTAGTTGGTATTTGTTTCTTCAAGTATTTGGCCAAAATCAGTTTCAATTATTTCCTGTGGGTAACGTTAAGGAAACGTGCAACTTGAAATCGACCTCTTTATATATTCTTGACACTGGTCTAGTACATGATGAAAAGCTACAACTTCAACGATTGATGATTCAACTTAAAGACAATAATTGGTCGTATGATTTTTACACCTCTAAGGAAGATTGTTTCGGAGAATTCAATACTTATCCTTTAATACTCGTTGGGGATAACCGTGAGATCATAGGATATTATGAATTAAGCATTGAAGAAGTAGATAGAGTTTTAGTTGAATTTGATTTGCTTAATCATTTACGAGAGATATTATGAACAATAAAAATTATTTAGTTTTAATAAGAGTTATTTCTGTCGTCGTTCCATTATTGGTGGCCTTCTTATTATTTTTTCCGGCTAAATTAAATCTGGGTAATTGGGTTTATCATATACCGGCTTTCAATGCGTTGTTGAATACGGCGACGAGCATCTTACTTATTTCCGCCATCATAGCTATCAAAAGTAAAAACGTCAAGTGGCATCAGACTTTAATGACTTCTGGCTTCAGTTTAGGGGCGATTTTTTTGTTAGCTTATGTGTTATATCATTCCTCTGCCACTACGACTATCTTTGGAGATGTCAATGGAGATGGTATGCTATCTGATGCTGAACGTAGCCTTGTAAGCATAAGTAGGCCCTTCTATGTAGGTATATTGATATCCCATATAGCTTTATCGGTAATCGTCATACCTCTTGTTTTGACTTCTTTCTTTTATTCTCTCAACGCAAGAATCGAAGAGCATAAAAAAATAGTTAAATTTACTTTTCCTATTTGGCTCTATGTTTCTATTACGGGTGTAATCGTATATTTGATGGTAAGCCCTTATTATATGCACGGATGAAAGTGAAGAGATTCTTACTACTTGTCTTGGGTCTTCTAAACATCCAAATAATTAATGCCCAATGTGTGATGTGTCGAACACAGGTGGTTAATAACGTGAGTCATGGAGATGTGGACTTGGCAGGAGGCCTTAATTCAGGTATCATTTACTTATTTTCGGCACCCTATCTATTATTTCTGTTAGTCTTTGTCTTGTGGTATAAGTTCTTTTATTTACATGGTAAAAAAAACAAGATCATCAGCCATTTTTAATGGATACTGTCCAAGGTGTAGGGACGGAAATATATTCAAAACTGCTGTTTTTACTTTTAATAATTTCACAAAAATGAATCCACGTTGCCCTAGTTGTAACTTGGATTACGAAGTGGAGCCTGGTTTTTTTTATGGGGCTCTCTATATTAGTTACATATTCTCTGTAGGAATATTCTCTGCCGTTACCATTATTTTATTTGTCTTTTTTGATGACCCCGAATCAAAAGTTTATATCGGAACGGTGATTTTTCTCTCCATTATTCTCTATCCGTTCAATTATCGATTTTCAAGGATCATATACCTTCATCTGTTTGGTAGAGTGAAATATGATGCAGCATTAAGAGCTAGTTAGTCTCGTTTCCTTTAATTTAGTCGTAGATGCGCTTACGATTAATCAAAATAATTGTTTTATGGTTCTTTAGTGCCGGTGTAATAGCTTATTGGCTAAATATGAGTAGAGAGGGTCAGGTTGCTCTTGAAATTAATAATAAGGTTTCCTCCATCATTAGCGATCAATTGACGAATCTTCATTTTTTTTTAGATCAATCTATGCATCATAATGGTGCAGATCTACAGCAGTCTTTTAATTCAAATTACCCCATCTACGGTTATCGAGATGGAAATCTTATTTTTTGGAATTCCAATGCCTACTTTCCAGCATATGAACGTATCAAGACAGTGGATACTGTTGCTTTTTTTTCAGATGATAATATCAATGTTATTTGCCTTAGAGTTTCGAAACAGGAAGTTTCCGGGGCCCTGCTAGAACTGTACTCTATAATACCCATTGCTTCAACATTTGTTTCTAAAGAGAATCAATCAATTACATTATTTAATAAACAGTTATTTTCAAAATTCGACGTAGACTTCAATACTCAAGGATTCCCGGTCAGTTATGATGGCAAAATCTTATTGAAATTATCAGCAACTCCTAACGCTACAGATATTTCTGTCACAAAGTTAATACTTCTCCTCTTCATTGCATTGACGTTATTTTATACAATTAATTCCTCTTTGAATTTTTTAGCATTAAAATCATCATTGGGTTATCTCGCTGTCCTGGTTGTGTCTTTGTGCCTTTGGATGACCTATTTTGTTTTGATGACAATGGAGGGAATCGGTTTAATGACATTTCGTGGCTACCAATTAATTCCGGATCTTTTATCTGTCAAAATTGAGCAGTTATTTTTCATTTTTATATTTTTATTAATCATATTGTTGAAGCTGACTACTGCCTTATTTAAGTCCAAAAAAGTCCTTCAACTGACGATTACTAGATTTAGGTCGTTCACTATTGTTTTTTCCTTGTTAAGTTCAATAATTAACGCCCATTTATTGTTTTTTGGAATAGAGTTGATCGCTCATTACAGCCAAGCGAGCCTAGACATTACTAAATCGGTGCTATTCAGTAATCATCGGATACTGTATTACATTTTTTTGATGTTGTTATCTTCGTGTTATTTCTTTTTAAATCATCTTTTCTACAAGTTTTTTATAAAGACCTATGTTTCTCGGCAGCATTTGGGCTATGTGATGATCCTATTACTAGCCTATTTCATAGGCCCCTTTGGTGATCAATGGTATATCGTATTCCCTCAGTTAATAGTTTGGGGGATTATGTTTATGACAGGCTGTTCTTTTCAATTGACTAAGTCCAAATTCATCACTCTTTTTTATTTGATGTTGATTGCTGTATTCGTAGGAATTCTGAACGTTCGTGTAATCTTGAAATCCCATGCACGTTCAGAATTAGTACAGAAACAAGATTTTGCTCTTAAAATTCAAACAGCAACCGATTCGATAGGAGAGTATTATATCAGTAGGCTGTGTGAGAAAATAGTGAAAGATCCAATCATTACTTTAAGATTTAAAAATGAGCTGCTTGCAACAAAGGTTATCGAAGATCGTATTAGGGAGATTCAAGCTCCTTACCTTGATAAATATGTGATAAAGACCTATTTGTTAGATGATAAAGGTGATTCTTATGGTTATACTAGAACAGAAGGAATCAATTTTTCTAAAGCAATATTACGGAAGGCAAATACTACATATTATGAGAATATTTATTCTGTGCCCATGATTGAAAATGGGTATCATAAGTATTACACGGTGATTCCTTTGATATTTTCAAGCTATAAAGGGGAAATCATTCTAGAATACACTAAAAAGAAGTACTCATCTTCAACGGTTTATTCCTCCTTCTTCAAGTCTAAAAATAATAGATCTCAAAAAGTTAAAAATTACGATTATGGCATTTATCAAAATGGAATGCTTAGCCATCAATTAGGTAATTATAAATTTCCTTTGACACGGGCTGAAGTATGTCCTGATATAAATTTTCAAGGCGAATGTATTCAATGGAATCAGCATTTCTATTTGACAAAAATGCAAGACGGACGCATGTTAATGGTTGTCTCTAACGCTTATAGTAATTATGCTATTTTCGCAAATATTGCTTTCATTTTTATTCTAGGTTTGTTTTTCTTCGGATCTATTTTTTTTATAATGACTAGACTTAGACCCATTGAAATTTTTAGTTTAACTAATAAAATTCAACTTTATGTAGGCCTTGCATTTCTCGTTCCGACCGCTATTGTCAGTGCGCTTATATTATCTCAATTAACCTCGTCATATCGCGCTGAAATTAACAGAAGCCATCAAAAAAGAGCCGTGAATATTGCTCAAAATTTTAAACAAGACTTAGGGTTATTTCTGAATAACAATACCAATAAGTACCAACTGATTCAAAAAATTATAGAAATAGCAAATTTTTCTAGAAGTGATATTATCCTTTATGGAGCGAAAGGCCAGATGTTGGCATCAAGTAATGAGGATATTTTTGATCAAAATATTTTATCAAAAAAAATACATCCCATGGCATATGAGCATATTATTGATGGACGAGGCCAAACAAAGATCATTGAGGAAACCTTAGCAGGTGTGAAATTTAAAACAGTATATGTGGCCGTTTATGGAGATCAAATAAACCAATTAATGGGGGTTATTGCGCTCCCATTTTTCGATTCCAAAAATCATGTAAATGCTCAACAAATTGAGGTATTCAATAATTTCATGGTGTTTTTTACTTCTATATTCATCTTGACGCTCTTGGTTGGTAATTATGGAATGAAGGGAATTATCAAGCCTATTAAGATGATTGCTGAACGTATGAGAAGAACTCAATTTATGTCAGAAGAGATTGCACCATTGATATATAAAGAAAAGGACGAAATTGGCATGCTAGTCTTTGAATACAATCAAATGTTGGCTAAGTTGGATCAGAGTAAAAATGAATTGGCTAAAATTCAAAAAGAGACGGCTTGGAGAGAACTTGCCCAGCAAGTAGCCCATGAAATTAAGAATCCATTAACACCTATGAAGCTAAAGATCCAACAAATGCAGAGAGCGATGAATGATTCAGAGGTAAATTATGAAGTACTCAACTCTTTACTTGGACAGATTGATAATTTATCTTCTATCGCAGATTCATTTTCTTCTTTTGCCCAATGGCCCGCACCTCACAATGAAGTATTTGATTTTTCCAAATTAGTAAGAGAAACTTCGTCTCTTTATGCTTCAGATGATTTACAAATTCATCTTAGAATAACCAAAGATTTGATGGTTTATGCTGACGTTGATCTTATGCGTCAAATTTTAAATAATCTCATCATAAATGCGGTTCAATCACATGTTGAAAAGCCATGTTATGTAGAGATATGCTTAGAGGTTAAAGAACACAAATTACTTTTATCGATAGAAGACAAGGGTCAAGGGATTTCGGACATGAATGTAGCTGATATTTTTAAGTCTTATTTTACCACCAAGAAGAATGGAACAGGAATAGGACTTGTATTTGCAAAGAAAGGAATAGAACAAGCGGGGGGAAATATTTGGTTTGAGACTAAAAAGGGGGTTGGCACGATTTTCTTTATTACCATGCCAAGGGCATAACTTTATGAGATTACTTATCTCAGATACATTTGCTTCATTATTTGAGTGGCAAAGACAAAGTCATTTAATTCTTTCAAGTCAGATTTTGTGATCTCATCATTGGTCCCTTCCCAAAGTTTTTTCCCTTCTAAGAGAAACATAATATGATCTCCCATTTCAATTACAGAGTTCATGTCATGGGTTACGATAATCGTCGTGATCAAGTATTCAGAGGTGATTTCTTTAATTAGATTATCTATTTTTATGCTAGTCTGAGGGTCTAGACCACTATTGGGTTCGTCACAAAAAAGATAATTGGGTTTATTTACAATAGCTCTAGCTATTCCAACACGTTTTTTCATACCCCCACTTATTTCAGAAGGCATTTTTTTATTAATATTAACCAAACCAACTCGTTCCAGACAAAAGTTAACCCGATCGATTTTTTCATCTTCAGGAAAGTCTGTGAGGATGTCAAGAGGAAATTTTACATTTTCTTCTATGTTTTTACTATCAAACAAGGCACTCCCCTGAAAAAGCATACCCATTTCTCGCCTTATTTGTTTACGATCTTGTTCAGACCCATTAATAAAAGAGCGCTCGTTGTACTTAACATCTCCAAAGTCAGGAGTAATAAGTCCTACAATGTTTTTTAATAATACACTTTTTCCTGTACCACTTGAACCAATGATTAAATTATTCTTTCCCTTAAAAAAAGTACCTGATATATCGAAAAGCACTTGCTTTTCCTTAAATGATTTTGTTATGTTGTTGATTTCTATCATCCCATCAAGAGCTGAGCCAGTGCATAGTCAGCCAGAAGAACGGCGATACAACTATTGGTAACGGCTGAGGTTGAAGCCTTACCTACTTCTAATGATCCTCCAGTAGTAAAAAAACCTTTGTAGGAAGAAATAGAGGCTATCAAAAAGGAGAAAGCCAAGGCTTTGATCACAGCAAATGTGATATTAAATTCTATGAATTCATAGCGTATTCCATATAGGTAATCTACAGAGGAGAGAATGCCGGTAAGCGTACCTGCAAAATAACCTCCTAATAGGATTAAAAAAATAGACAATATCACCAGCATGGGATACATAATAACACAAGCGATTACTTTGGGTAAAACTAAGTAGGAGCTGGCATTAATTCCCATAACCTCAAGGGCATCAATTTGCTCGGTAATGCGCATGGTTCCCAGTTCTCCAGCTATACTTGAGCCGACTTTACCTGCAAAAATAATAGCTATAATGGTGGGAGAGAGCTCTAAAATAGCCATATCCCGAACTACCAGAGATATAACGTAATCAGGGATAAATGGGCTAACCAGGTTAAATGCTGTTTGGATTGTTGTCACTGCACCCATAAAAATAGACACAATTCCTACTATGAAAAGAGAGTTATATCCTACATTTATACACTCTTGTGTAATCAGCCTTATGTAGGTGTTGAAAGTTTCTCTCCGAGTAAAGAGACTTCCCATAAAAATGACATATTTGCCTAAACTTCGCATGAATTATCGAATTTAAGCATATCCTTTTAAAACTCCATTTTTTATTGAGAAATGGAGTTATTTTTATTGAAATTTGTTGTTACATAAGAAGAAAGAGAAAAACATGTATTGTGTAGTCACGGGAGGAACAGAAGGTATCGGTAAATCAATTATTTATCGATTTGCCGAACAAGGATTTGATATTATTACTTGCGCAAGAAATCAGACAAAATTGGACTTACTTAAAGTTGATATTGAGAGAAAGTATGCTGTAAAAGTATCCATTTTGGCTGTTAACGTATCTATTAAGGAAGAGGTTTTGAAATTTGGTAAGTTCGTTAATGATTTAGGTATCCCAGAGATATTAATTAATAACGCCGGCGTATTTATTCCTGGTATGATTGATGAGGAAGCCGATGGTGCTTTGGAAGTGATGATGAACACTAATCTTTACAGTGCCTATCATTTAACAAGAGCTATTTTACCACAAATGAAAGCAGTAAAGAAGGGCTATATTTTCAATATGTGTTCTATTGCAAGCCTTACAGCTTATGCCAATGGGGGATCTTACAGTATTTCTAAATTTGCTTTATATGGTATGACTAAGGTTTTACGCGAAGAACTTAAGAAAGATAATATTAAAGTTACTGCAGTATTACCAGGAGCAACGTTCACTTCAAGTTGGGAGGGTGTTGACCTTCCTGAAGAACGACTTATCAAGTCTGAAGATGTGGCAGATCTTATTTGGGCAACTTACAGTTTAAGTGATCGTACAGTGGTTGAAGACTTACTGATCAGACCCCAACTCGGAGACTTGTAATGCTACATTGTTCAGTTGAAATAATAACGTGAGAAGATTATATGACTTATTATGTTAAAAGCCTAACTAACTACGAAAGAAGGCTCACACGGGTGGTAAACATTGGCGAAGTTCCAATGGGAGGATCATTTCCCATACGTGTTCAATCAATGACTACCATTGATACTATGGACACCAAAGGTTCTGTGGGTCAATGTATCAGAATGATTGAATCAGGCTGTGACTATGTTCGAATTACTGCGCCTAGCATTAAAGAAGCGAAAAACTTGGCAAAAATTAAGAACTCACTTAGAGAAAAAGGATTTCAAACACCGTTGATTGCTGACATTCATTTCACGCCAAACGCTGCTGAACTTGCGGCTAGAATCGTAGAGAAGGTCCGCATAAACCCAGGCAATTATGCAGATAAGAAAAAATTTGCTGTCATCGATTATACTGAAAGTACCTATCAGGCAGAATTAGATCGTATTAGAGCTAAGTTCTCACCGTTGGTCAGTATTTGTAAGGAATATGGTACCGCCATGCGGATAGGGACCAATCATGGATCTTTATCTGATAGAATCTTAAGTAGATATGGGGATACGCCGCTAGGGATGGTTGAATCTGCTCTCGAATTTATTCGTATTTGTGAGGATTTAGATTATTTCGATCTGGTGCTTTCAATGAAGTCAAGCAATCCCCAAGTAATGGTCCAAGCGTATCGCTTGCTTGTTGCTAAGCTTAAAGATGAAGGATTGCAACCTTATCCTTTGCATTTAGGAGTAACAGAGGCGGGAGAGGCAGAAGATGGGAGAATCAAATCTGCGGTAGGTACAGGAACGCTCTTGGAGGATGGCTTAGGAGATACGGTTAGAGTGTCACTGACCGAAGCCCCGGAAGCCGAAGCTCACGTTGCAAAAATATTGATTGATCAATTGATTGATCGAAAAAGTCCAATAGATCTGCTACCCGTGAAAGATAGTCCTGTAGATCCCTATCGCTATACCCGTAGAGAGACATTTGAAGTAGTCAATTTTGGTGCACATAATGTACCTCGTGTCATCGCAGATTTTTCCAATAAAAAAGCCATCGATATCAAAAGCTTTAAATCAGTAGGACATTTTTATTTGTCTGAGTTAGATAAATGGGGTATGAATGATTTAGGATGTGATTATGTTTATACAGGAGATCATGTACTTGATTTTATGCTTCCTAATGGGTTAAAGCAGATTGTTAATTATGATTTATTTCAAACGTTAAGAAAAAAGGATCATATTTACCCGCTCTTGTTTGAAAATCAATTGACCCATTTAAAAGAAGTTGAGGATTATTTTAGTTTTATTCAAATCAATGCGGATAATATTGAAGATAAGATCATAGATCAGCTCAAGGGTTTAACTCAATCCATTATTATCTTAGAATCTTTTGCCTCTAACGTATTACATAGCTCAAGAAATGTGATGATAAAATTTATGAAGGCAGGAATTCAATTACCAGTGGTATTTAAATATCATTTTGGCGACTTTTCAGAAGAAGCATTCAGAATCAATTTAGCTACTAATTATGGAGGGTTGTTCATTGATGGGTTGGGCGATGGTATGTTGATGAGCGCCGATGATTTGGATACTAAATTAATCAATGAAACAATTTTCGGAACTTTACAGGCGGCGCGTACTAGGATAACCAAAACAGAATATATATCCTGTCCATCTTGTGGGAGGACGCTTTTTGATTTACAAGAAACAACAGCGATGATTCGAAAAAGGACGGATCATTTGAAAGGGATAAAAATAGGTATTATGGGCTGTATTGTAAATGGACCTGGAGAAATGGCTGATGCAGATTATGGCTATGTGGGTTCAGGTAAAGGGAAAATCACACTCTATAAAGGTCAAGAAGTTATCAAAAAAGCAGTACCGACTGCGAATGCCTTAGATGAACTTATCAAATTAATTAAAGACAATGGGGAATGGGTAGATCCTGAATTAACAAATAATATATAATGGATAGAGATCAAAAAAATACGAAAAGTGGATTAAATGAATTGCTTACTTATTTTTTCAGAAAAAAAGATCCCACGAAGAAAGTAAGTATTAACTTAAAATTAATGCATGGAATCAATAAAATATCTATCATAATTTTCATATTTGCAGTCATCTTAATGATTACGAGATACATTTCGAGGTCTTGGTAGTGACAATATAATTTTTTTTGCATAAAATGTTCTTTTTCAATAGGTTATGATTTTATGATAAAGTGTTGAATAAATAAAAATTAATATTTTTTTTTAATTGATTTAAAGCTTACATTTAATTTTTGTCATTTAGTCCTATCTTGTACCTCTAATGAAGATATTTCTACGGATCATTTTCTTGTTTTTATTAATATCAAGTCTGGGATGTAGACCCAATATGATTTGTCCTGCGTTTCAAAGTACTTATATCTTGGATGATTCTCTTCGGTTTGCCTATTTCTCACCCCTTTGGAAGCTTGATAAGGAAACGCGTGATGCCTATATTGCCAAAAACTACGACGTCTCGAAGACTCAATATTTTGCCTCTGTTGAACCTTATGTAGCGAAAGCAGAAGAGGGGAATAGAACTAAGTTTGGTATTGTAAAATATGAGCCCAATTGGTTAAAGACGTATCAAATGAGAACCGCTCCTCGACAAGATCTTATCTGGAAGGAAGGAGCATCTGAAGATCCAACAGATTCCATGGACATAGGAAGTTTTTTAGCTTCTGATTTTGGTTTAGATTCTATCTCAGGTGATTCTATTATTTTAGACACTCAGGATTCTATTCCAGCAAAAAAATATTTATATGGCTATGATCCTCAAAGCCAAAATAATGTGGAACAAGAATACTATAACAAATATTTCGGTTATTTGCTAGTTGCTAAGGCAGCCCCACCTAATGAAGATCTTCCTACGGACAGTACGGGAGTGGTTACTGATGAATTTATAGAAAATGACAGTCTCCAAGTCGAAAAAAGAGGCTTTCTTAAAAGAAATAAGAAAAAGGAAGTAATGGATGATGACACTGAGTTAGTAGGAGATGATGGTTTTGAAGAAGACGACAATGAAGAGTAACAAAAGGATCAGTGATACACTCATGTTTTCATTCCATCTTTAAGTCATAAAAAAGGATAAACCATTATTTTTTACAAAGATCAAATAACTACATTTACGATCTTTTTAGGCACAATAATAACCTTTTTGGGAGGCTTTCCGTCGAGCCACTTTTTTATTATGGTATGGTTGAGCACTGCTTGCTCTATTTCGATGGCTGGCGTAGTCAAAGGAAATGATAATTTAACTCTCATTTTACCATTGATTGAGATGGGATACTCAAAAGAGTCTTCAATCAAATAAGAGGCATTAAATAGTGGAAAGGTTGCATTGAAAACGCTGTGCTTTCCGTCTAGTTTTTGCCATATCTCCTCACTTAAATGTGGGGCATAGGGTGCTATTAGGATTGTAATAGGCTCAAGAATTTGCCTTTTATTACATTTAAGCTGTACCAGTTCATTGGTAGCTATCATGAAATTAGATATTGAAGTGTTAAGAGAAAATTGTTCAATATCATCCTCTATTTTTTTTATCAATTGATGAAGAATTTTAAATTCTTCTTTGCTAGGTTGAGCTTCTGAAACCTCAAATAAATCATCATCATTGTGAAAAAGATTCCAAAATTTTCTTACAAATTTAAATACACCCTCTATGCCATTTGTATTCCAAGGCTTACTATGTTCAATTGGTCCTAGAAACATCTCATACATTCTTAACGTATCGGCCCCATACTTGTTAATTAAAAGATCAGGATTGACTACATTAAACTTGGATTTAGACATTTTTTCGACTTCCCATCCACAGATGTATTTACCGTCTTCAAGAATAAATTTGGCGTTTTTTGCATCGGATCTAAATGATTTAAATTCTTCAATATCAAGGATGTCATCTTTCACAATGTTTACATCTACGTTGAGCGGATAGGTGTCATATTGATTTCTCAAACCTTCAGAAACATAAATATTTTCGTTTTTGACTCGATAGACAAAATTTGATCGGCCTTGAATCATACCTTGATTAATCAGTTTTTTGGCATATTCATCTACATTAATATAACCTCTATCATATAAGAATTTGGTCCAAAACCTTGAATAGAGTAAATGCCCGGTAGCGTGTTCGGGTCCTCCTACATAGAGATCGACAGATTCCCAATAATCTAGCGCTTTGGTGGAGGCGAAATCCTTATCGTTATGAGGATCCATATATCTGAAAAAATACCAACTTGAACCTGCCCATCCTGGCATAGTAGTTAATTCATAAGGATTTTGATGCTCATCACACCAGTCTTTAGCCCTCCCCAAGGGTGGGGCTCCATCTGCCGTTGGTAGGTACTTATCAACTTCCGGGAGTACCAACGGCAATACCGCTTCTTTTAAAAGTTCCGGATAATTGTTTTTGTACTTTACAGGTATGGGCTCTCCCCAATAGCGTTGTCGACCAAAAATGGCATCTCTGATTCTATAATTAACCTTTGCAGTGCCCATACTTATCTTCTCAAGGGCTTCAATACTTTTGAGCATGGCATCCTTAGGTTTCAAACCATTGAGAAAATCAGAGTTGATCATTTTCCCATCTTTCGTAGGATCCGCTTCCGTCTTTGTGATTATTTGAGCATCTATTATTTGAGTAATTGGTAATTTGTATTTTTTAGCAAAATCAAAATCTCTTTGATCCCCACTGGGTACAGCCATAACGGCACCGGTTCCATATCCGGATAATACATAATCTGCAATCCAGACAGGAACTTTTTGGCCTGTGAAGGGATGTAGAACATAGCTACCCGTAAATACGCCAGATACTTGTTTCACATTACTGATACGATCCCTTTCCGATTTGGCCTTAGTCGCCTCCACATAAGTAGTAACAGCATGAGACTGATCAGAAGTGGTTAATTTTAAGGTGAGATCACTTTCTGGTGCTACAACCAAGAAGGTAACTCCAAAAATGGTATCTACTCTGGTGGTAAAAACCTTTATGAAATCCTTGCTGTGCTCAAAATTAAAACTGATTTCGGCTCCGATGGATTTGCCAATCCAATTTCGCTGCATATCTTTGATGGCGTCCGGCCAGTCAATTTTATTTAACCCCGTTAACAAGCGATCTGCATAAGCAGTAATGCGCATATTCCATTGTGACATTTTCTTTTTAATGACAGGATACCCCCCTCGCTCTGAATATCCATCTTTAACTTCATCATTTGACAGTACCGTACCTAATTCAGCACACCAATTAACCGTAGTTTCGGCTAAATAAGTAAGTCTATATTTTGTCAATACAGTTTCTTTTTCTTCAGATGAGAAGTGTTTCCAATCTTTAGCAGAAAATGAGTCAATTTTTTGATCTCCGACAAGCGCTACCCCAATATTGCCACTTTTGAGGAATTGGGCAGTTAGGGTATCAATGGATTCTGCTTGATCGCTGGCTACATTGTACCAACTGTTGTATAAAAGTTTAAATATCCATTGGGTCCATCTATAAAAAGAGGGGTCACTCGTTCTGAGTTCTCTAGACCAGTCATAACAAAATCCCAAGCTTTTGAGTTGTTCTTTATATTTGATGATATTCTTATTAGTTGTAATCGTGGGGTGCTGACCGGTTTGAATGGCATATTGTTCAGCAGGTAGCCCAAAGGAATCAAAGCCTATGGGATGCAATACATTAAAGCCTTTAAGTCTTTTATACCTCGAAATGATATCGGTAGCAATGTAGCCCAGTGGATGCCCTACATGCAAACCTGCGCCTGAGGGATAAGGAAACATGTCTAGACAGTAATATTTAGGTTTTTCAATATCAATAGCTACTTTGAATATGGAATTTTCATCCCAATACTTTTGCCATTTGGGTTCTATCTCTTTAAAATTGTAATCGGCCATTATACTAGTGCATCTTTTTAAAAAGAGCAAATCTATTTAAAGCAATTATAAAATGTTTTAACATTAACTAAATACACGAATATTATTATTGCTTATCGGAATAATAACTCATAACAGGTTTTAGATAAATAAACCTCGCCAATCATTCCTTTAATTATCATAAGAAATGTTATTTTCGTATTTATCGGAAAACAATTGATCCAATGAAGCAGTATCATGATTTGATGCACCGTATTCTAAATGAAGGGGTGAGTAAAAAGGATAGAACCGGAACGGGAACTAAAAGTGTCTTTGGTCATCAAATGAGATTTGATCTTTCTCAGGGTTTTCCGTTATTGACTACAAAAAAAGTCCATACCAAATCAATTATTCACGAACTATTATGGTTTCTTATGGGCGATCAAAATATTAGATACCTAAAAGATAATGGGGTTTCTATTTGGGATGAGTGGGCCAATGCGAATGGTGATTTAGGGCCTGTATATGGGGTTCAATGGCGCAGTTGGTCTAAATCCGATGGATCGACCATAGATCAAATAAGTAATGTAGTTGATCAAATTAAAAAAAATCCAGACTCTCGAAGATTAATAGTAAGTGCATGGAACGTTGGAGAAGTTGAACAAATGGCTTTACCACCCTGTCACACGATGTTTCAGTTTTATGTAGCTAAAGGTAAACTATCTTGTCAGCTTTATCAGAGAAGTGCTGATGTCTTTTTGGGA
This sequence comes from Flammeovirgaceae bacterium UBA976, assembly GCA_002292365.1. GTDB lineage: Bacteria > Bacteroidota > Bacteroidia > Cytophagales > Cyclobacteriaceae > UBA4465. The sequence goes on along the minus strand of DBBU01000014.1, from coordinate 3,336 downwards.
GTTCCTTTCAATATAGCTTCTTACGCTTTACTTACCGTCATGATTGCTCAAGTCACACAACTAGGTTTGGGCGAATTCGTACACACTCTAGGTGATGCACACCTTTACAATAACCATTTTGACCAAGCAAAATTACAATTATCAAGGTCTATCAGAAACCTTCCAGATGTCAAATTGAACCCGTTGGTTGATGACTTGTTCCAATTTAAATATGAAGATATAGAGATTCTCAATTATGATCCACATCCTAATATTAAAGCGGCAGTAGCGATTTAATATTATTTTTTTTTAGATTTGCATCTAAATTTTTTTTAAGTAGAATGAGATGGTACATGATATTAAATTTTCTTTCTTACCCGTCTCAATAACTAAGCGTGCTGCTCAGATGAAATGGAAAAAGAAATAATTGATATGCTTATGGAATCGTATTTTTAACTTTTAGAAACATTAATTTTATTTTTAATGGTCGGTAACATGCGTCATATTCATATTTCTTTATTTTCTTTTTTGATGCTTTTTTTTGGTCATTTTGTCAGCTCCCAAGAAGCATCTCGCCAGCTCAATCTTCAAGAATGCATCGATATCGCCTTAGAAAATAATTTGACGGTAAAAAGAAGTGCATTAAATGCAGAGCTTTCAAGGGTTTCGGTGCAAGAATCAAAAGCAAGTCTTTTACCTAGTTTAAACTTAGGTACAAATTATGGAAATAATTGGGGACGATCAATTGATCCTACAACCAATTCCTTTATTGCCCAACAGATTAATACTTCGGGTTTATCTGGAAACTCAAGTTTAAACTTGTTTACTGGTGGACAGATTCATTTTTCTATCAAACAATCCCAGCTCAATCTATCTGCGGCTCAATATGATTTGGCAAGTACCAAAGACAATATTGCGATGAATATTGCCAATTTCTATTTGAATGTTATTTTTAATCAAGAATTATTGGAAAATGCGCTCCTTCAGCTGACTTCGACCCAACAGCAATTGAACCGTACAAAGCGCTTGGTGGCAGTAGGTTCTTTACCTAAAACTTCTGAATTGGCATTGATCAGTCAATTAGCTGGGGATCAAGTAACCTTGATCAATGCGCAGAATAGTCTTGCGTTGGCCGTTCTAAATTTAAAACAAGCTATGTTGATACCAGCATCAGAAGAAATTGAAATAGTCATTCCTGATATTGATGTTGAACAATTAATTACAGAAAATCAAACAATTCAAGAAATCTATGATCATGCAATAGGTGTAAGACCTGAAATAAAAAGTGCTTATTTACGTGTGGAGTCGGCAAATGTAGGTTTGAAAATGTCGAAGGGTGCCTACTATCCTTCTCTGCGATTGAATGGAAACTTGTTTACCAACTATTCTGATATTGCTGATCAAGAGAGAATTATATATGATAATACGACACCTGTGATCCAGGATGTTCCCATTGGTTTTTATCTCGATGGTGGCATGTTAGAAGTCCCTGTATATTCACGGATAACCTCTGGTACCATAATAGGTACGGAATCTTTCAATCGGTCGAGACAATGGCGAGAAAATTTCAGTCAGTCTTTGAGTTTTAATTTGTCGATACCGGTCTTTAATAATCTTCGAACCAGTTCCAATGTGCAAAGGGCAAAAATACAGCTAAAACAGTCTGAAATTGCTGTTAAAGAGCAAACGAATCAACTTCGCCAAGCGATAGAATCCGCGTTTAATGAAACCCAATCGAGCCAAAAAAGTTTTCTTGCTTCCAAAAAGCAAGTGGAAGCATTAGAAGAAACCTTGAGAATTATCGAAAGTCAATATAATTTAGGAGCGGCCAACTTTATCGAGTATCAAATAGCAAGTAATAATCTTTTTGCAGCAAAGTCTGATTTAGCTCGTTCAAAGTTTAATTATATTTTTAAACAGAAAATTCTAGATTTCTATCAAAACCGACCCTTAACTTTATAACATGAAAATTTCCAATCAAAAAAAGTCAAATAATAATAGGCTGATTATTATTTTATCCGTTCTAGTGGGTGCTTTATTGTTATTTGCCATTATTGGAAAATCATTGGGATGGGTGGGCAAGAAAAAGATGTTTGAAGTAGACATGGCAAAAGTCTCTTTTGAAACCATTGTTGAAAAAGTAAGTGCTTCGGGTTTGGTTCGTCCAGTGATAGAAGTAAAAATAAGTCCCGAAGTGGCTGGAGAAATCATTGAGCTCCAGATCAAAGAGGGTGATTCTGTGAATTCAGGAGATTTATTGCTCAAGATCAGACCTGATAATTTCATATCATCTCTTGATCGATCTAAGGCCAATCTAAATCAGCAAAAAGCTAATTTGGCTG
>DBBU01000014.1:0-915 GCA_002292365.1 Flammeovirgaceae bacterium UBA976 | reverse complement strand
AGGCAAACAGTTGAAGCGGCCATTTACATCGTCAAAAGTTCACAAGCAACCGTTGATGAAGCTCAAGAGAATCTTATGTTAACTAATATTCGATCACCTATGACAGGTATTGTTTCTAAGTTAGATGTAGAAAAAGGGGAGACCGTTGTGGGAACCAGTCAAATGCAAGGGACTGAAATGTTAAGAATTGCGGATTTAAATAATATGGAAGTAAGAGTAGATGTTAATGAAAATGATATTATTAAAATAGCGATAGGGGATACTACCTTGATAGACGTTGATTCTTACTCCTATCTAAAAAAAGAATTTAAAGGAGTTGTTACGCAGATCGCCAATTCAGCTAAAGATAGAGTTTCCTCAGATGCAGTTACCGAGTTTGAGGTGAGAATTAGAATATTGAATGATTCTTATCAAGATTTACTCGAAGAGATGGATATCATTTATCCTTTTAGACCCGGAATGACTGCGAGTGTAGAAATTATCACTATGACCAAGCAGAATATTCTCACGGTTCCTTTATCTGCCGTAACGACACGAAAAGAGATAAAGGGAGGTTCTTTTGGGTCAAAAGATGGAGATGCTTCCTATGATAAGAGGTCTCAAGATCAGGAAGATGAAATTCAATCTGATGACGAAATTCTTGAAGAAATAGTTTTTGTTCATTCAGAAGGAAAAGTTAAGAAAGTCAAAGTACAGACCGGAATTAGTGATTTTGAAAACATCGAAATAATTTCAGGATTAGCTGCAGATGACCAAATCGTCACGGGTCCCTTTTTATTGGTTTCCAAACGGTTAAAAGATGAAAGCGCAGTAGTTCTCAGAGAGAAAGATCGCACAGATCAAAATGAAGATGAAGAGGATGCTAATGATTAAATGGTAGGATAGAAAATTTGTCTTTTAGAGCTTGACAAAGTT
>DBBU01000040.1:50573-58243 GCA_002292365.1 Flammeovirgaceae bacterium UBA976 | reverse complement strand
GGAAAAGAAAAAGATGCAGGCTATACTATATTTTATATGGGTATTAATTCGGGTGCTTTCTTAGGCATTTTACTGTGTGGCTATATAGGAGAGAAAATAGGATGGCATTTTGGTTTTGGTTTGGCGGGTATTTTTATGTTTTTTGGAATGCTGCAATTTTATTTTGCACAAAATATATTTGGGAAAATTGGACTATCCCCTAAAGAATCTCAGGACTTCATTCAAAAGGATGAAGAGCAAAAGGATCAAAAAGAACTTTTGGCAACGCTGTCCAAAAAGGTCATTCGAGATCGATTAATTGTGATCGGTGTTTTTTCATTTTTTGTGATTTTCTTTTGGTGGGCATTTGAGCAGGCTGGGGGCTCTATGACTATATTTGCAGCGGATTATACCGATAGATTATTGGTAGGTGGGGATGCATTGACCTTTAAAATTTTCAACACCTTGTTAACGGTCATTCCGATGCTCATTATTACCTGGGTATTGCTCATGTTGTTTAAGCAAACTTTTTCCAAATTCGCCTTGTCCAATATCTTTCTTGGAACCAGTTTTGTGATTGTTTGGATAGTCGTGATATGGATGCTGGATAGAGAATTTAGATCTGAATCAACAGAAGTACCTGCCTCTTGGTTTGGTATATTGAATTCCTTTTACATTATCACATTTGCCCCATTGATTTCTAAAATTTGGCAAAGTAAGTTTAATCCAACGGGTCCAATAAAATTTGCTATTGCCTTGATCTTAATGGGACTGGGTTTTGCCATATTGTCCTATGGGTCTCTGGGGATTCCTTTGGGTGCTCAGACGGCATCGGTGAGTATGGTCTTTTTGATTTTGGCCTACCTTTTTCATACCTTGGGTGAATTATGTATTTCTCCTGTAGGTCTGTCTTATGTGAGTAAATTGGCGCCAGTCAAATTGGTAGGTCTGATGTTTGGGATTTGGTTTGTTGCCAATTTCATTGCCAATTATATGGCAGGGATCACCGGTAGTTATATTGATCCTATCGTAGAGGAATATGGTATGACTACCTTCTTTATGATATTTACCATCATTCCTGTTGTGGCCGGAATGATCATGTGGATGTTAAATAATACCTTGTTAAAAATGATGCATGGTGTTCGATAGGAGCCCTATCAATAAAGATGACTAAAGGGGGGTGGTTTATTTATAAGAATCACTGGGTGTGAGGATGCCTATTTGAAGGGGACCTCACTTTTTTTATAAATCATTGAGTATCGTATGTCGTTGTTCGCCATAAAGTCTTGCCAGTTAGAGGAAATAGATCATTTGATAACCTTATCAAAAGAAACCTATTATCAGGCATTTAAAGCTTTTAATACCCGAGAGGACATGAATCATTATGTGATGAAAGCGTTCTCTAAAGAACAATTATTGGCTGAGATGAGAGATCAGCAGGCCTCATTTTATTTTGGAATTCATCAAAATCAACGGGTAGGTTATCTGAAATTAAACGAATATGACATCCCTTCAGAAGGTCATCAAGGACCTTCTATTGAAATTCAGCGTTTGTACGTGCAGTCGGATGCGCAGAACTTGGGAATGGGTCATTTTTTAATGGAAGAAGCGATAAAAATAGCTCGAGATAAGGGATTTGCATTCATGTGGTTAGGGGTTTGGGAGCACAATGAAAAAGCCCTTCGATTTTATGAGAAATTCAACTTTGAGCACATAGGATCCCATACTTTTTTGATGGGAGAGGACCCCCAACAGGATCATCTGTTGGGACGGATTATTTAGTGATTCAGTGTATGAGGGTATGTGCAATACGCCCTCAATATAAATCTATAGAACTGATTGTCTTAACGTACCTTTGTCCATGTGGAAAATCAGGTAAAAAGCAATCAGGAAATATTAGTCAAGTTAGGTATTGAGCAACTCAATCCCATGCAATTAGATGCGATCAAAAGCATCAATGATCATGCAAATAACATGTTGTTGGCACCCACAGGTTCGGGTAAAACATTGGCTTTTTTATTGTCCATATTGACATTGATGGAATTCGAATTGAGTGAAATCCAAACCCTAATCGTTGTGCCGACCCGAGAACTGGCTTTGCAAATTGAACAAGTACTCAGGGTTATGGGTACAGGATTCAAAGTCAATGCCATCTATGGAGGTCGGACCGGCCAAAAGGACAAGATAGAGCTTCGTCAACCACCGGCCATACTCATAGGGACTCCAGGTCGTATTGCCGACCGGATTCGTAGGGGAGATGTCGAGACTAATTTTATTACCCATTTGATTCTTGATGAATTTGACAAATCTTTAGCGTTTGGTTTTACTTCCGAGATGAAGGAAATCATGGGAGCCTTGCCCATGCTTAGGAAAAAAACGCTCACTTCGGCGACGCAGCAAGTAGAAATTCCTGAATACCTTCGATGTAAGGAGCCAAAAATCTTGAATTACCTTGAGAAAAGTGAATCTAAGCTGGAGTTGAAGGCCATTATCGCTAAAGACAAAAAGAAGTTAGAGGCCTTACAAGAAGCGTTAGGCTATTTGGGGGATCAGCCTGGGATTGTATTTTGTAATTTTAAAGATACCGTTGGTCAGGTAAGTGATTTTTTGAACGCACATAAAATAAGTCATGGCTGTTTTTCTGGTAATATGGATCAGATGGACCGTGAAAGAACCCTTATCAAGTTTAGAAATGGCAGCCTGCGCCTAATTATAGCCACAGACTTGGCTGCCCGCGGTTTAGATATCCCTCAAATTAAGGTCATCATTCATTTTGAACTTCCTTACAATCAGGATGAGTTCACCCATAGAAATGGTCGCACAGCGCGGATGAATAAAGAAGGCATCGCTTATGTGATGCAGTCAAAAGATGAGCGCTTGCCCACATTCATAGCGGATCTACCTGTAGTGAACTGGGAGGAGAAAAAACCACCAAGTGCCTCCTTATGGCAGACATTATTTGTTTCTGGGGGACGCAAGGATAAAATCTCTAAGGTAGATTTAGTAGGATTTTTTATTAAAAAAGGATTGTTAGGTGCCGATCAATTGGGGGTTATAGAAATCAAGCACGATTGTGCGTTTATAGGGATACAAGTCTCAAATACGGAAGCTCTGATCCAAAGGACTACGAATCAATATTTAAAAAAGAGAAAGGTTCGAATAAGTTTAGCTTAACTTTTAGTAGCGCCTCTTAGATGAAAAATTCCGTCTACCATTAGGTGGTTTTTTGCCCGTCTTTTTCTTGGCGAGCGCTGCGGCGACTTCATTGGCAGGATCAGGAGCATAACCTTCAATCGTGCTGCTTGGAATATTCTGTTTGGTCAATTTCTCAATATCCTTGAGGTAAGTCATCTCGTCAAAGCTCACCAATGAAATGGCTTCTCCACTTGCTCCGGCACGTCCGGTACGGCCAATTCGATGCACATAATCTTCAGGAATATTAGGGAGTTCAAAATTGACTACGTGTGGGAGCAATGGAATATCCAATCCTCTGGCCGCGATATCGGTGGCTACTAAGACACGGACATTACCAGTTTTAAAACCTGAAAGGGCTTTGGTTCGAGCCCCTTGCGTCTTATTACCATGTATGGCTGCTGAGTCGATACCTGCTTTTTCTAATTTATTACAAAGTCGATTGGCTCCGTGTTTGGTACGGGTGAAAATCAACACTTGGTTCCATTCACCCTCTAATATAAGCTTAGTAATTAAACTTGTTTTCTTGGATTGATCTACGTGGTAGACGCGTTGATCAATTTTTTCTACGGTTGTATTTTCGGGTGTAGCTTCTACAAGCACGGGACGGTCCAGAAAACTATTGGCCAGATGTTTGATCTCTTTTGAGAAAGTCGCTGAAAATAATAAATTTTGTCTTTTGGTAGGAAGCAAATCTAAGATTCTTCGAATGTCACGAAGAAAGCCCATGTCAAGCATTCTATCGGCTTCGTCGAGAACTAAAATTTCTACTTCGGATAAGCTCAAGACTCTTTGTCCATGCAAGTCCAATAGCCTTCCTGGGGTGGCTATCAATATGTCGACGCCACTTCGAAGAGTTTTAATTTGAGGATTGGCATTGACGCCACCGAAGATGACTGTAGATATGATGTCTACAAAATGGCCGTATTCATCAATATTTTGCTTGATTTGCGCGGCCAGTTCTCGGGTTGGTGTGAGAATCAAGGATCTGATCACCTTTCTTTTTTTTGAGGGCTTTTCAGATAGCAGCTCAAGGATAGGAAGGGTAAATCCTGCTGTTTTTCCTGTACCCGTTTGGGCGGAGGCAAGAATATCTTTTCGGTCTAGAATTACTGGAATGGCTTTTTCTTGAATTGGGGAAGGATCTGAATATCCTTTTTTAGTTATTGCTTTAAGTAAAGCTTCGGAAAGGCCTAATTGATTGAACGACATGTAAAAGGGTTAGGTTTTGGCTGCAAAATGGCAGCTCCTAAATAAAACGCAAACTTAGCCAATCAATAGCTCAATCGGTCTGCTTTTCTGAAAACTTAATTAATTTATCCATTATTACAGCTGTGAACTATAGATGAGACCATAAAAAAGGTAAGGTCAGCAGCGGTTTTTTTAGGGATAGTAGAATTTAAACTTAAACAATGAAAAATGTCTAAAAACAAAATTTTAAAAGCTTTTCTTTTTACAAACCGCATTAAAATTAGGCTATATCAATATGCCTATATTTTAACCCAACCAGAAGAAGTAGACAGGGTAAGTCAAAGTTCTTGGTTCCTAAAAATAACTATGTTTTTGGGAGTAAATTGAGGCTGAATTTCAATAAAGACTCATAAAAACAAGGAGGGCAAGGCCTGCGTTGCGCCCATTCATCTTTAGTTATAAACTCACTTTTGCATGTTTGATGTGATGACGCTCATCTTCCGATGCTGTCCAGGCGAAATGCAATTGATTTTCAAATAATTCCATTTGAGGAAAACCACTGGATCTTGAACTATTGGTTTCGGAGATGACGATAGGATTTCCTATGATTCCATTGCTATTGACTGCGATTGCTTTAATTTGGGATTTCTCATCTTGAAAACTCAACCAACTCACAAAGGCCGTCCCTTTTTCATCCATGGCTACATCTACTCTTCCCAGTGGATTGAGGTCATCTATGACGATCGGGGCTTCAAAGGTAGCACCGGCATCTTTTGAGAAGATTATTTTTACTTGAGGGACATCATTGGGTGCTGAAAACCAGGCTACGGCTACTTGGTCTCCTTGTGCCACGATGCGCGGCCCATTCACTGGACAGCCCGCAATTTTCCATTGGTCATTGAATACGGTCTTAGGTGCCGTCCATCTCCCCTTTACCTTTCTTACGATGGATATATTTCGGTATTCCTCCTCTGTCCGATCTCTATAAACAAAGACAGGACCCGCAGAGGTCAGCGCGCCACTTGTTTGACAGCAGTCACATACGCGCGCGTCTAGCTCCGCTGGTTCGGTGAGAACTCCTTGTAAATTGATATTGGCTGTTCTGAGAGTCATCGCTCCTCGACCATGCCCATCATCGGATTTTGTGACCGTATTTCTGCCATCGAGCCAAACCGCGGTGAAGGTTTGGTTGGGCATGGGGAGAATAGAGGCAAAGCCATGTTCGGTGGGTGTTTGATCATCATGAGGGATGATGCTTGAACTCCAAGGTTGTGAATCCATACTCATGGTCAGATTTACGTCGTATGAGTAGGTGCCTGATGAGCTTTTAGCTAAAAAATGGCTGATTTTATTTCCTTGGCTATCTATGTTAACAGATGGATAATCCGCCCAATTCACAAACCAATCGGTACCTGATGCAATGATTTCCGTGTCACTCCATTTATTTTCTTTTTCCAAAGAAGCAAAATAAAGGGTCGATCGGTCTTCGGTTTCCCCGACCCAACTGAGATAAAGCTGATGGTCTTCTCCCACTTTAAGAAAAGGTAAAGAGGTACCTTCATCCGCGGGACCCTTGAATAGTTCAACACTTGTTTGATGTAACCCGGCTTCTTCACTGCATGCACTGAAGAAGATCATAAAGCCTATGAGCGAAATATATTTCATGGAATGTTCGTTAATGAGGGTATGCTGAGAAAATAACCTCTCTTTATATGCAATATAGCCATGGTCCCATTCATCTCAAAGTAAGAACTTGATGTTAAAAATGAAATCATGATCAGGACACCATCATGGATCAATCGGAAATTGGGACAATCAGTCAAAAAATTGGGGTTGTGTTTATGGACGACCTGAGTAACTGATCTAACCGCTCATACTGCAGTAGTCTCACCAGGATGCGTCGACTTCAAGGCAACATATTATTGAATAATAATAGGGTTTCTTCACTGGTCCAACCTCTGTCACCCAATAATCTGTGAATTTCCTTCCCTGATCGATCATAGATCAAGGTAGTGGGCAGGGCATAAACCCCCAAAGATTCGATGCTATTTTGCAGTTGCACATAATGGAGATCAAGTCCTCGTTTGGAAACAAATTTATCCATCGTTTTCATACTCTGATCTGTAGCCAACAGTAATTCAAACTGATCAGGAGGCAATATTTTGGTTAATGCCAACAAGTCTGGCATCTCTTTGATACAAGGCATGCACCAAGTAGCCCAGAGATTGACGATCAATATTTTACCCTTCAATTTTTCAAAATCAACGGGTGCTCCATTCCTTTCGAGCATTTTTGGGATACCCATTGGTTTTGTCGAATCAGTCGTCTCAACCGGTTTTTCCTTACTTCCTGAGCAGCGGATAAGAGTGAAACATAAAAAAACTAAAGGGATGATTCTCATCTAGTTGATTTTTTCGTCAATACGTCCACAATTTAGCATCATGGCACCAAAATAAGGATTTTTAATTTCCTTTGACCTACTCAGCCAAGTAGCTCCTTGACCCTTGAAGGCCATGGGACAAAATTGGACAAATAAGGTTTCTTGTGTATTTGATGCTTTGATCCATTTGGTGAGGACTTCAGTGACTGATTTAAATGCCTGCCTCTGCGTATCTAGGTCCAGCGCATTTGATAAGCTGTCTGCCGCCTCAGACAATGCCTCTGATGGAGGATTCATTTCATTTTTAAGATTATTTAAAAAGGTTTTGGCAAGTATGGAGACCTTTTCGCTATCGGAGGCGACTAAGGCATCTTTGATCTTTATATAGTCCATTAAAATCAGGGGATCTGAGGCGTTTTGACGTTTTTCTGAAGATTTTGATTGTTCACTAGCCAGGTGTTGTGAATGATCTGAAGGGGTAGTAGGAGTCGTACAGTAACTAAGCCCTACTGCGAGGATCATCCATTGGACTTGTTTCATTGGTTTCATGTTCATAAAATAGTTTTAGTTTAATTGTTCTTTAACTTCTCCACAAAATCTCATTTCTTCTCCAAAATAAGGATTGTAGATTTCTTGGGTATTACTGAGCCAATAGGCTCCTTTATTATCAAATGCCATCGGGCAATATTGTCGAAACAGTGTTATGTTTTTGATTTTATAATGGTCAAGGAAATCATAAAACAAATCGCTTATTTCTGCAAAAGGCCCATAGACTTCATCTATTTTTTTAGTTGCATTTATTTCCTGCATCACTTTATTTAACTGAATTAGAGTAGGTTGATCAATATCAGCTGAAAAATTCTTTTGATCACTGAGCTGACTGATGATCAATGCAGCTTCTGATGTTATGATGTTATGATTTTTCAGT
>DBBU01000040.1:48883-50510 GCA_002292365.1 Flammeovirgaceae bacterium UBA976 | reverse complement strand
CCGGCCAGTTGTGCGGCCGCATCGATGGTAAAGACTCCGTTGACCACTACTTCTTCACCCACTTCAAGGCCTTTTTCTATGGCATATCCTGAGGTATTTAAAGAGCCTAAGATCACCTCACGCAAATGGAAGGTGGGCTTATTTGATGTCGGATCTTTGACATAAACGATAGATCTTTTCCCCGTCCATAATACCGCGGTTTTGGGTAGAATGATGATTTTCTGATTATCTTTTGGTTGGCTATTCAATATCCCTTTGACACTCGTGCCTGGATAAACGGGTTTGAAAGTATTGGTATAGATGACCCTAATTTGGGCTACTTGTGTTGAGGGATCCACAATGGGATTGATGAAGTTTACTTGTCCTAGAAATATTTTTCCAGGATAGGATGAAAACTCCATATTGATTTTATCACCAACATGGACCGTTTTTAGATCGGTTTCATAAAGATCAAAGGTGACCCAAACACTCTTGAGATTGGCGATTTCATAAAGCTGGGTACCACGTTCGATGTGTGAACCCTTGCTTACGTATTTATCGAGAATCATGCCTGTCCATTCAGAGACCAGAGGGAAGCGTTCAATGGGCTCACCCAGTCTCAGAATGGTATCAATCTGGGCAGAGGTTAGTTTCCAATTTTCCAATTTTTTTCTTGTGGCCTCAAAGAGCTCAGGCTGGGCCTCTTTCATTGCGAAGGCTTCAAACAATTCGTTTTGGGCTTCGATTAAATCTGGTGAATAGACATAAGCGATGATTTCACCGGCTTTTATATATTGTCCTTTTGACCCAATCAATAGTTGTTCTATTTGACCCGAGATGTGCGTGGTCTGAACCGCTGTTTTTCGTTTATCAGGCCATACCCTACCGTTGAGATGTAAGGCGATCGAAGGTGATGATTTTGTGACTTTTAGCGTCTGAATATCTGCTAGTTTTTGGGTATTTTCGGACAGTTGTATGGCATTGGGATCGGTGGTCGTCTGGAGACTTGTGGATTGGACCAGGTTCATACCGCATATAGGACAAGTACCGGGTTGGTTTTGCCTTATTTGTGGATGCATTGAACAACTGTAAACCTCGGATGCGCCATGCGCATGTATTTCAGAGGAAACAGGGGGGGTACTGGTGTTGGATATCCAACCTATAAAAATACCTAAACCTAATATCAAGGGGAAAACGATAGTTTTTGATAAAATTTTCATAATTCTTTGGAGATGAGGTAAGTCATTTTAGCCAATGCTTCAGCATAATTCCTTTTCCAAGTCACTTGACTCAGTTTGAATTTCAATAAGTTTTTTTGGGCCTCTAGGATGTTCTTAAAGTTCCCATTGTCAACCGTAAAGTCACTGAAGGCGAAGGTGATCTCTTGATGGGCATTTTGAATTCTTTTTTCATCAAGATCGTATTGCGCTAGTGATTCAAAGAGTTGATTTTGAGCCGTAGCCCATTCAATAGCCAATGTGTTTTGAAGTTGTGTTTTTTGAGCGGCCAATTGTTTTTGATACAGTTGAATTTCTCGGGTTTGACTTTGGTGTTTTTTTCTAAAAATGGGCAGACTCAGAGAGACCATAGGCATCAAAGCATCTTTTCCATTATTTTTCACCGTTGAGCCTTCTAGAGGTTGAATAAT
>DBBU01000040.1:0-48764 GCA_002292365.1 Flammeovirgaceae bacterium UBA976 | reverse complement strand
CCCATTGAGTACCGACGATGCCAAGGCTGTCGGGACGGTTCAAGAGTCGGTTAAAGGATCGTTTTAAGAGACCCAATCGTTGGTCTAATATATCGATATTGCTCGTGATCTCGGCCAATATGAGGTTGGCATCCAAGACCTCTGTGTTTTTACTTTTATCGTTGCTATAGGCTATTTTGGCCATGTTTTTATGAGATTTCATAATACTCAAGTTTTGGCGATGAATTTCCAATAACTCCAAGGCTTCTAAATAGTTATAATAAGCAGTTTTTACCTCAAAGGCGAGTAAGGCTTGGATATTTCTGAATTGTTCAAACTGCGCCGCTGCCATCAAGGAGGCGGCATCTTGTTTTGCGCTTAAGGTCCCAAACCAAGGAAACATTTGACTCAAGGATATTTTGGTTTGCTGTGATCCAATTCGGGTTTCAATGGGCGATATGAAGTAGCCAAAACCTAGGGTTGGGTTGGCCAGAAATTTTACTTGCTCCACTTTTTCTAATTGGGCTTCAAAGGAAAAATAAGCGGCCTTGAGGTCAGGATTATTTTGTAAGGCCACCTCCAAGTAATCATCCAAGAATTGATTCATGGCCGTATGGGCTGTCAGAATTAAAAGCAAAAAAGTAAGATAATTTTTCATGATTTTCCTTTTTTAAGTTGGATTTCTTTTTTCCAGCTATACAACACAGGTACGATAAAATAAGTAATGGATGCGATGACCATACCTCCAAAAATAGGGATGGCCATAGGAATCATGATGTCACTGCCCCGTCCTGATGAAGTTAAAATCGGCAATAAGGCGATCAAAGTGGTTGCTGTAGTCATGACTGCAGGTCTAATCCTACGAAGGCCCGCTTCTGTGGTAGCTTTTCGAATCTCGGCGATGGTGCTCGGCTTCTTTTTTTGGAAATTTTGATTCAAATAAGTACCCATTAAGACCCCGTCGTCTGTAGCGATGCCAAATAAGGCAATAAAGCCTACCCAAACGGCCACACTCAAATTGATGGGTTGTATTTGAAAGACCTCCCGCATAGGGGTGCCAAAAAGGGTAAAATTTAAAAACCAATCGGTATGGTAAAGACCCATTAAAATAAAGCCCCCACTAAGAGCCATTGCGATACCGAAAAAGATCATCAAGGAAGTAGTGATCGATTTGAATTGAATATAGAGGATAATGAAAATAACCAAGAGTACCAAGGGAACGATAATCATTAATCTTTTTTCGGCGCGAATTTGATGCTTAAAACTACCGTCAAACTCATAATGAACTCCAGTGGGTACGATGAGGCTCCCATTTTCTATATTTTCTTGGATGATTTCATTCAATTCTTGGATGACATCCTTGATCTCATATTGGGGGTACTTATCCAACAATAGATAGCCAAGTAAAAAGGCATCTTCACTTTTTATAACTTGGGGTCCCCGTTCGTAGTCCAGGGTGACCAAATCGCCGAGTCTTACCTGTCCGCCCGTAGGGGTGTTTACATAAATATTCATCAAGGCTTCAGGATGGTCGCGCCGCTCTCGGGGATATCTTACCCGAATGGGATATCTTTCCTTTCCATTGACAGCAGTCCCAACTTTAACGCCCCCGATGGCCGTTTCTATATGTTGCTGAACCGACTCAATTGAGAGGCCATATTTAGCAATCATCTCGCGTTCTAAATGAATCATTATATAGGGTTTTCCGATGATATTATCGGCAAATACGGTTTCTGTATTTACGGATTTCGCTCGCCTAATGAAAGGCTCTAATCGGAAGGAGAAATCGTTAATGCTTTGTAGATTAGGCCCAAATATTTTGATGCCAATGGGCCATCTCATGCCTGATTGGAGCATGATAAGTCGGGTTTCTATCGGCTGCAGCTTAGGAGCAGAGGTGACACCCAAAACTTTAGATTCCAATACAATCTCCTCCCAAATATCATCTGAAGATCTAATCTTGGATCTCCAATTTCGAAAATAGCTTCCTTCGGGATCCACTACCAAATCATCAACACTCAGGGCTTGGTTGAGCAGTTCGTCATTGGTGTAGCTCATGCCGGATTTCAAGAGGAAGTGTTGTGATTCGTCTGTTTTGAATTTGACAAGGTCGCCCTGGTCATTTTTATAGTATTCAGGTTTGTAATTGATGGTATTCTCGTACATCGAGATGGGAGCGGGGTCAAGGGCTGAGTTGACCCTGCCGAGCTTACCAACCACAGATGAAATCTCAGGAATATGGGCCACGCGGCGATCAATGGTTTGTAGGATGTTCTTGTTTTCCTCTATGCCAATATGTGACATGGCAGAGGGCATGAGCAAAAAGCTGCCCTCATTTAAGCTGGGCATGAATTCTGAATTTAGGCCAGGGAATCGATTATTTAAACCGATAAAGAATCCATATTGATCGGGTGTTAAACCGACTCGCTCCATGGCACTTTTCAATGGAGACGCTACTTTTCCAAAGCCCAACCAAATATGGATGGCCAAGAAGATCAGCAACACAGGGATACTTAAGAAAGTCTTTTTGTAGGTCAGACACTTGTTCAAAATGTATTTGTATTTGAAGGTAATGAGTGCCAGGAGCCCTAGGATGACCCCTAAGATGAGGACAATGAAGAGGATATTTAAAAGCAAGTCTTCATTTAAGCCCAAAGGCATCCAATGAGCGGCCAGCAGTCCGATACTGGCCACTATCATGAGGCCTATGGGAAGGTTCTTCACCCAGCGGTTATCCCACGGTCCGTAAGTCTTTAAAAGCCATGAGAGGCTCAATACCAATATGAATAGGCCTGCCCAGGGCAATATCCACAGCAATATGCAGCCGGTCGTAATGAGGAGTACATTGAAGAGCATATTGATTTTTTTCTCCTTGATTTTGTTTCCATAAATGAAATAGGCAAGAGTAGGGAGTACTAATAAAGTAAGCAGCAAGGCTGTCACCAGGGCAAAAGTTTTGGTATAAGCCAAAGGTCTAAATAATTTCCCTTCCGCTGCTTCAAGTACAAAAATAGGGATGAAGCTGATGATGGTGGTCGCGACTGCAGTAAGGATGGCGCCACTTACTTCCTGAGTAGCGGTCTTTATTTTTTCAAATAAATGGTCATTGCCCCCTTTAAGATGTCGAATGATGTTTTCAGATAAAATAATGCCCAAATCCACCAAGGTGCCAATCGCGATGGCAATGCCTGACAAGGCGACAATATTTGCTTCTACATTAAACATCCTCATCAGTATAAATACGATCAATATAGAGATGGGCAATACTGCAGCGATCATCAAGGAAGCCCTAAGATTAAATAACATGATCAGTACGATAATAATAGTGATCAATACCTCAAGAGTTAGGGCCTCCCATAAGGTATTTAGGGTCTCTTTGATGAGTTGTGTGCGGTCATAAAAGGGGACGATGGTCAAGGTACTCTTTATCCCATTTTCAAGAATTTTTTTTGGCATTCCTTGCTCTAGTACGCTGATTTTTCTTTTGATTGCCTCGATGACTTCCATCGGATTGGCACCAAATCTGGAAACGACCACACCACCTACAACTTCAGCGCCTTCCTTATCTAAAATACCTCTTCGGATTTCTGGGCCTATGGCTACCTGCGCTATATCTTTGATTCTTAAGGGAACCTCACCCTTCATTTTTACGACAGCATATTCTAGATCTGAGACGGAGGTGAGGTTGCCCAATCCCCTGATCAGGTATTCGATTTTATTAATTTCCATCGTTTTGGCACCTACGTCTCTATTGGCATTTTTCACGGCCCTAACTACTTGGTCAATAGATACGTCATAAGTTTTCAAGAGATCAGGATCTACATCTACTTGATATTCTTGAACAAATCCCCCAATGGAGGCGACTTCTGATACCCCTTGAACTGCGCTTAGACCGTATTTGACATAAAAGTCCTGAACGGATCGGATTTCATGCAAATCCCAGCCGCCTGTAGTGTTTCCTTGAGTATCACGACCTTCGAGAGTATACCAAAATATTTGTCCCAGTGCGGTAGCGTCGGGTCCGAGGGTAGGCCGGATGTTTTCGGGCAATAAATCATTGGGCAAGGCATTTAATTTTTCTAAGATTCGAGCTCTTGTCCAATAGTACTCTTCGTCATCATTAAAAATCACGTAAATACTTGAAAAACCAAAAACAGAGGAGCTGCGTATGGATGTTACGCCAGAGATTCCCAATAAGGTAGAGGTGAGCGGGTTGGTGATTTGATCCTCAATATCTTGAGGAGATCGACCGGGCCATTCGGTAAAAACAATTTGTTGGTTTTCACCAATGTCAGGAAGGGCATCCACAGAAACTCTTGTAAGGGCTGTGGCTTGGTCTCCCCTATAAAAAGGAGAGACCATAATACCCCAGCTGATCAATATGATCATGAGAATCAGGGTAATCAGTCGATAATTAAGAAAATATAATATTATTTTATCTAACATAGTTGGGTTCAGTTATTTTAAGGCAACTGGCAATAGAAAAATTGCAATCAGGACGAATCCTAAGACTATGGGTTTAGATAATATAGACTTGGTTCCAAGATTGAGGATCTTCTTCAACCAAGGGAGGTATTTGAATCGGTTGTTTTATAGGGAGTAGGTATTCACCAATAGTACTAGTTGGGTGCGCAGATTCTTTTATTGCCGAAAGGCTTATAAATTGGGTTAGGTCAATATCCAACGATAAAGCTGCTGTAGGTATTTCAAACTGCGAAACTTCTGAACTGCAACAATTTACATCGATGGCTAAACCCTTATTATTTGCGCTTTCACAACAGGGTTTTGGCTGAAAAAAGGTCGTCTCTGTTTGATTGAACAGATTGCAGGTATGCTTATACACTGATAAGCCCATTGAACCAAAAAGAATGGTCAATGACAATAACAGCGATAGTAAAGATTTAAGCATATTTTTTAATTACCGATTAGTATACACACCTTATCTAATATACAA
The DNA here is from genome assembly GCA_002292365.1 of Flammeovirgaceae bacterium UBA976. Taxonomy (GTDB): domain Bacteria; phylum Bacteroidota; class Bacteroidia; order Cytophagales; family Cyclobacteriaceae; genus UBA4465. The sequence continues at coordinate 43,831 of DBBU01000040.1, read as the reverse complement.
AGCTAATAAAAATTGGATAATCCCAATGATTTCAGTTGTTCAATCCTCTAAAAGTGAGAAGGTTTTATGATTTTTTAACAAATGGAAAAAGATTTTTTTTATTTTTTTATCCGAAATTATTCCTTTTTTTTTTGAGTTTTTTAAGCTGACAGGTAGAGATAACTACCCTATGGAAATCTTGAAGGAGAGATAAAAAGACCTTTTGTGCATCCAGAAGGATTTGAACCCCACACTTAAATCATTGATATTCAAAAGAATAAAATTTCAATTAAGACCCGTTGGGTTCTAAAATAAAACCCTTTGGGTAAAAAATTGAACCCACAATTCCTTATGGGTTCTACGTTTGTGAGGGAGAGAGGATTCGAACCCCCAACCAACAGAGCCGAAATCTGTTATTCTATCCAGTTGAACTACTCCCCCGTTTGAATATCAAAATTAGAAAAAAGAGTGATTATTAATTCTAATAATCATAAAATAATATCGAAAATTATTAAAATTAATGTTCCTCTGGTTTCAACATCTTAATTAGGAAATTAAATAGAATACCACCTATTTTATTTGTTTACCCTTAGATAATCATCCTAATCTCAACTATACATCAATAGTAGGAAAATCGCAAGAGGTATTTTGTAAGTGGAAGGTTTGATTTTAAAAAATGGGGGCTCTCTTTGAAATTTATATCGAGCCTGGTTTTTTCCCCTATGGATTTTTCTGTAGTAATCTGAATTGAAAAAAAAGAATAAGTTCAAATTCTGAATGAAATATTTTAACCTAAATAAAATCGAATTTTAAATATTTAAAATTGATACAAATATCTGATTTTCTGTATTTTATAAGATATTTATAAAAACACAGTGAGGGAGGATTCGAACCCTAAACCCCCAGAGCCGAAATCTGGTATTCTATCCAGTTGGACTACGGATGCATTATTATAAAATTCAGTGCAAATATAGTTTTACTTCTACGAATTGATCTACATCCAGGTTTATTTTAGATTGTTACTTTCTCAGATCGATATCCCCCTTCTATTTCAGTACTCTGCTAAGGGGGATTCAACAGATCCTTCATCATTTTAATATGAATTTGACTTCTTAGGCTTGATCTTTGAGGTCATTGAGTTTGGGCAAGCCCAGTACCCACCGCCTCTTCTTGGGGGTAATAGAATTTTCCATACTTGATTCAAAAAACTATTATAGCATTAATCTTGTATTCAAAAAGCAGATAGCTCCGAAAGCCTGAACTTTGATAAGCGGGCATTTCAAGTCAATAGCGCACGTCTCGTTCAAAGGCGTATTATCTTTTGGCATAGCACTGGATATGAAAGATTGTGATTCAGGTGCTGAAACTAAACTGTTTCTTGCACAGAATAACATCTTGAAGGGCCAGATAACCATTTTTTTAGATACCTGCCAGATGTGTATAAATGTAAATTTTTGAATCAATAGACCCAGACCTACTGAAAAGATTGAATTTTGGTGTTAAAACTTGTTTGATGACTTCGTATTCTAAGCTAAATTTGAATAAATGATTGGTGATGTAGCTTGTCCTTCTTCTACATTTAGTTTAAGACTAATAATCGGATGATAATAGAGGCCTAGTTTTAAAGTTATAGGAATTCAGGTCGTCAGTTCTCGATACCGTAAGGTGTTGGCATTACTTATGGACATACCTAATAGTAGAGTGGTCGTGAGATCTGCCAAACATCCCAAATCAAACAAAAATGATTCTTGTTGGGTTGAGTGTCTACATGAAACTAGTTGATAATTAGAGGTCCAGCAAATGAGAATCTTTGTATTTTATTACTTATTCCTATGCGCATTTGTTGTTCATTGTAAAAGGGATCCCCAAATTTCAAGATGGCGGCACCTAAATTATATTTTTCGGAATGATGTACATAGCCTGCCGCGAGCGTTTGAAAACAGAGAGGCCAAATGGGCGCTTGCAGCCCAAAAAAAAATTGAGAATGCTCAATGCTAACCAAGGTACCTATATTGTTGAATATAGACTATCCGTCGCTCAATGTGAGATAAGCTCCGGACATCCCCGGGCTTCGTGCGCCTACAGTAAGGTTGGCTATTTGTCCAATACTCTGTAGGGTTTTGAATAATATGATAGCGGTAAATGAAAATTACTCAATCATATTTAGTACAGTTAATACAGCCTGATTTGCTAAGTGTTATTAATTAGATCATTTATCAAATATTAATTTTATTGTTTGTATTATGCCATTAACTTTAGGTGAACGATGATTTTAAGGTTACCAATATTAATATGGTCAGTTACTTTAGTACTTGCTGCTCAGGATACGACCTATTACCAGGATTCTGGTGAGATGAAATCCATAGGTCTGAGTATTGATAATCAGAGAGTTGGTGACTGGAATTTCTATTATGCCAGTGGCGCTCTGAGTGCACAATTCGTTTATCGTGAAGGTAGTTTAGATGGAAAGCAGCAGTATTATTACCCTAATGGATCTTTACAAGCCATTGAGATTTGGGCCCAAGATGCTTTACAAGATTCTGCGTTTTATTATCATGAAGCAGGAGTCTTAGAGAAGAGAGGAAGGTTTCTCAATAATTTGTATTCGGGGACATGGGAATTTTATTATCTCAATGGGAATTTGAAAAGAAGGGGTAATTACGAGCAAGGAACCCCCGCTGGTCATTGGCAATTCTTTTATGAGGAGGGGGCGCTTTGGCAAGAGGGTACATTGGTCTCTGGATTGGAGTCAGGTCTGTGGCAATACTACGATGAATTAGGTCAACTTAAGTACGTAGGAGAATTTGATCAGGGAAAACAAATAGGGCTTTGGTATAAATACAATCGGCAGGGAAAAAAGAAAAAATGGAAGCAATTTGACTAAAGGTCGGCCTTTATATTTAAAGCAAAATTACGTTCATTTTCAGAATTATAGGAGTATTCCAAACGCAGGACCAAGTCATACATTGCAACGAGGTCCAATCCTACTCCAAAACTATAAAGTAATTGATTGGTTAGTCTATTGCTGATTTCATAGTTAGGATAATTATCTACCCAAGCAAAGTCAGCAAAGAATTTGAAGTAAGTGGCCATTCTAAATTGAGCAAATTGGGAGATGGGCATGACCTTTCGGATGTCTTTCGACCAGTCAAAAATCTTTTTTCTTAATGTGTTTTTTTGAAGTAAAAAACTAGAACCTTCGATTAAGTCTAATTCAAAACCCCGCGCCAGGACTTGATTGTATCCGAGTCCTTGATAGTTGAAATAAGGTTGCTCTTCAGGGAAGGTTTGGAGTCCAATGATGCCATTAGCTAAAAAAAAGTCATCGCTCAGAGGGGTGTATTTATTGAATTTGAGGCTAATCGTAGAAATATTAAATTGATCTCGATGTCCCAAGCCAATGGTTTCAAGAGAAGCTTGTAAAAATGTTCCTGAAGTAGCAAAACGTTTGTTATTTCGATGATCACTTATAAAATTATAACTCAATCCAAAATAGGATTGTTTTTTTTCTTGATTGAAATGATAATTAGGATTTAAGCGCAGAACAGTATCAGATATTTCGCTATACAGATAGCTCAAACTGATTTGATGAAAATTGTAAAAGGAGGGGCGATAGGTATAACTGGTCGAAGCAAAATATTGGTTTTTATTGATGATATCCGAATCAAAAAAATCAGGTACATGATCTTTGGTTATGAAAGAGGCATTCTCACTTTCGTTGTAAGAATAGGTAAATCTTAAACCATGTTTTTGGTCTTTATCAATGAAAGGGATCATATAATCAATAAGTAAATTTCTTTCAAAACCTACTTTTCCTATGAATTTCAAGGTTTGATTTTGACCTCCAAGGTTATACTGAGTAAGTCTCAAACCGTAATTAAAACGGTTGACATCACCTTCTCTATTGATCAGCCAATCCATCAAATTTCGATCAGCTATATCTAACAACGGTGTGGGGAAAAAATACCATCGCTCATCAACTTGAACAAAAATATTGATCGATGCTTTTTCAGAGTCTTCTAAAATATCAATAGAGACTGTATTGAATAAATTGGTATTGATGATGTTTATTTTATCTAATTCAATACTTTTTTTGATATTATCGAGCGTGCTAAAAATTCCCTTTTTTAAACTCATTTCTCTAAGAATAATTTGTTCTTTGGTCTTTTTATTTCCTAAAATAAAAATCTCATCGACCCTTAATAGTGAGTCATCCATAGAAAGATCAGATGCATTTTGAGCTTTCAAATTTAGGATTGAAAGGATAAAAATAAAAATGGGTAAATAGAGATTATTATTCAAGCTGGTATCTTCTAACTTAGTATCTATTCAATTAAGAACGCAAACAGAACTAAAATTATTGGTTAGACCAAATCAATTATCTAGTATTGTGTCATGAAAATGTTTTTTCGCAAGTTGTTGACCCTGCCCATTGTTATCTATCAACTCAGCATTTCTCCATTTTTATCAAGTTCCTGCAGGTTTACCCCAACATGTTCTTATTATGCCAAAGAGGCCATTATAAAGCATGGAGCATTCAAAGGATTATTTTTAGCTGCCCAAAGGTTCTCTGATTGTCATCCTTGGGGGCGGAGTGGGCACGATCCTGTTCCTTAGAATCATATTTTGTCCAGTTTATCCAATTCTTCTTTGAATCCACTGGATAAGATGGGGAATCTACACCAAGTTCTTGGATCTACATTAAAGGCATCCATGTGAAAGCTTGGCGCTAGTCGTTCTCTTTTCCATTGATTAATAGACCAAAGTCTAAAAAATTTCTTGATCCAACTTTTAGTATCTGCCCCGTATGCTGGCTTCATTTTTTCGTAGATCATGGTGGGAGAATATTTATGTTGGATCGCCCATCGTTCAATTTCTACTAAAACTTTGAAAGGCATAAGATCTGTTTCATCTTCTTGTTTTTTATTTAGAGGTCTCAGTTCTGCCGTGGGAGTAAGGTTGTTTACGTGACTTAATCCCGTATATTTTAAGGTAGTTTCGGCATATTTGAGCCACTCCATAATAAAATACTTATCTATCGCAGCAATAGGTGAGATACTTCCGCTGGTATCACCGTCCATAGTCGTATAGCCCACATCACCTTCGCTTCTATTGGAGGTGGTCAGTAATAGGGAATGATTGATATTTGCCAACATCCAAATGATGGGAGATCTACTTCGAGCTTGGATATTTTGTAGGGTGATGTCATCTTGATCCCAAGTGAGTTTTCTCCCAATGACTTCCTCAATGGTATCGCAATATCCCTTTACCTGGTTATCAATGTTCCACTCATAATGGGTAGCACCTATGAACTCAGCTAATTTCCGTGCGGAGGCTGCGGTTTCTGCAGAGGAGTTTAGAGTACCTTGATAAGCAGTAACCATTATTGAAGCCATTATTTCTTTGATACTTTTTAAGTCGACAGGAAGCTTTAGTCTTCTTATTACCGTTGCAATTCCTAATTCTTGAATGGCCAATTCCACCATTCTAAGTATCATGATGGCAATAGTGCTCGAATCAGCGCCCCCACTCAAGGAGAGTACAAACCCTTTATTTTTACTTTTTATCAAGTAATCAAAAAGGGCTAAGGGCAGTGCCTGACTCATTTCTTCGAGTTTGCTCGTATAATCTTTCTTTATATTTGTGGAGGAAGTCTGGCTATCAAAGTCCACTTCGCAATAGAGTATATTGAAGGGTTTGAAGGAAAATCGGGTATTATGTCCAATCAAATTTCCATTTTGAGCAATTAAAATATCACCATCATAAATCATTCTACCGGCTTCATTGCCAAGGAGATTGGTATAAAGGTAGGTACAATTGAATTTTTTTGAACTAGAGACCACCAGTTGTTCTCTGTATTTTTCTTTTTCGAAAGCAAAATGGCTAGCGCTTGGATTGAGTATGAGTTCAATCCCTTGGATGGCTAAATGATTGGCGGGACGATCTTCTTGCCAAGCATCTTCACAAATTTCAAATCCAATCTTTATATTTTTTGTTTCTAAGGAAATAGCACCGATCTTAACAGATTGTCCAGCAACATTGAAAGTTTCTATTTTATGGTATGGCCAAGAGGAAAACCATCTTTTTTCATAGTGAATGCCGTCATTTGCTAAATTATGTTTGGCATAAACACCCAGAATTTTCTCATTTTCAATAATCGTAATACAGTTATAGATTTGCCCTTCAAATCGAACAGGTAAACCGAGAGAGGTAGTGAGGTCCGAGGTGAAAGGGAGGAGTTCAATCAATTTGGCCTGTGCGGTCTCACAAAGCCAGGTACTTAAAAACATGTCTTCACAGCCATATCCGGTAATACAGAGTTCGGGAAGACACAACAGCTCAATGTTATTTTTTTGAGCTTCTTGAAAGACATCTTTAATGTTTTTCAAATTATGGTCCCAATCCATTGGAATTTGGTTAAGGCAGGCGCCTCCAATACGCAAAATCCTACTCATAAATTTTCTCTTTCAATACTTCTAAAGTCCTCCTTGCAGCATCTTGCGCTGCCTTTTTTTTACTTAATCCATAGCCAATTTCGTAAACTTGTTTGTCAATGATCACTTGTGTGGTAAATTGTTTTTTCTTAATTGAGCCGTTTAAATCGAGTGCTTCAAAGGAGATTTGCTTATTTTCTTTTTGTGCCCACTCAATTAGTTTACTTTTGTGATTAGTGGTGGTATATATTAACTCATCCAAATCATAATGGGCAAGTATGATTTTTTCAATGATAAATTTGCGGCATTTCGAAAACCCAATATCTCTATAAACGGCCCCAATTAATGCTTCCAAAGAATCACCAAAAATTGATTTAGGCATGACCGCGTACTGATTCTTATGATATTTAATCAGTTGATTCAGACCTATTTTTCTTGAAAGTAAATTGAGGGATTCTCTATTGACAATTTTTGATCTGATTTCTGTCAGAAATCCTTCATCTTTAAAAGGAAATTGGGTGAACAGGTAGTCTGCGACGACCATGCCCAGCACCGCATCGCCTAGATATTCTAATCTTTCATTGGACTCTTTGATTCCGTGGAAATTTACGGCAGCAGCACTGCTGTGATTTACCGCTAATTTGTAGAGGCCAACATTGTAAACAAGTTGGCCGGTGATGGATTGGATGGCGTTTAAAAAAACGCGTTCTTTTTTTGATAAAAATAGGTTACGTAGGCTCACTAAATTACGAAAAAGCACTAAGCCTTGTATTTACCTAAAATAAGTGAGGTATTATGGCCTCCAAACCCAAAGGTATTGCTCATGACAACATCTACGTCCCTTTTCTGGGCCTTATCAAAAGTTAGATTGAGTCTGGCATCAATCTCAGGATCATCCGTAAAATGATTGATCGTAGGAGGTATAACTCCTTTTTCAATGGCCATAAGACAGGCAATGGCTTCAATGGCTCCTGCCGCTCCCAGAAGATGTCCAGTCATGGACTTGGTCGAACTAATATTTAGGTCGTAGGCATGGTCGCCGTAAACTCTTTGAATGGCTTTTATTTCCCCCGAGTCTCCCAAAGGCGTAGAAGTACCGTGGGTATTTACATAATCTATTTCATTTCCACTCAAGCCTGCTTCTTTTAGGGCATATTGCATGACTTTAGTAATTCCTGTTCCCTCAGGGTGAGGTGCGGTAATGTGGTAAGCATCTGCAGACATTCCACCTCCCAAAACTTCCGCGTATATTTTAGCTCCCCTTGCTTTGGCATGTCCAAGTTCTTCAAGCATGAGGGCACCAGCTCCTTCACCTAAAACAAAACCATCCCGGTCTTTATCATAGGGTCTTGACGCGGTTAATGGATCATTATTGCGCTCCGAAAGGGCTTTCATGGCATTAAAACCACCCATGGAAGCTATTTGCACCCCAGCTTCTGAACCCCCAGTTAAGATCATTTTGGATTTACCTAATCGTATGTAAGTAAAACTGTCATAAATGGCATGATTAGAGGAAGCACATGCAGAAACTGTGGCATAGTTGGGACCTCTAAACCCATATTTAATGGAGAGTAGTCCTGGAGTAATGTCAATGATCATTTTGGGTATGAAAAACGGGTTAAACCTAGGGGTACCGTCTCCCAATCCGTAAGAAATGGCTTCCTCTTGAAATGTTTTCAATCCTCCAATTCCAGATCCCCAAATAACACCTACGGAATCTTTGTCTAAGCTTTCTAAGTTGATGCCACAATCTTTGACAGCTTCTTCGCCAACGACCATTCCAAACTGAGTATTGGGATCCATTTTTCTGACCTCTTTTCTATTTAAGTGGTCGAGGATATCAAAGTTCTTTATCTCACAGGCAAACTTGGTTCTGAATTTTTTTGAATCGAAACGTGTGATGGGACCAGCGCCATTAGTACCCTTTTCTAAACTTGACCAATATTCTTCTCTATTGTTGCCGATGGGTGTTAGGGCGCCAACCCCTGTTATAACTACACGTTTTAATTCCATTTGTATTGAACTGAACTTATTTAACGTTTTCTTCCAAATAAGTAATTGCCTGTCCTACCGTGCCGATGTTTTCAGCTTGGTCGTCGGGGATGGAAATATTAAATTCTTTTTCAAATTCCATGATTAATTCTACTGTATCAAGGGAGTCGGCTCCCAGATCATTGGTGAAGCTGGCTTCGGTAGTTACCTCAGGCTCTTCAACACCTAACTTATCTATTATGATCGCCGTTACTTTTTGAGTAATTTCTGACATTTCTTTAATGTTTAATTTAAAATCTTTGCAAAGAAATACATATCCGATGTAAATTCAAACTCTTTGATTTATCCAAATAATAATGAGGATATTTATTTTTGTAATTTTATTTTCTAATTTAATAATAAAAAGCATAAACTCTCAATCTTGGCTTTATAAAAAATATTTGCTTTTTGAAAATAGATAAATGAAAAAGAATAAGCTCGTTGTTCAACAAGATTATAGCTTCATATTTCTTGGGATCGTTTCAAGTATCAAAGAATACAGTCTTGCTTGGCACTTAAATCAAAGTGAAGTTTTTCATTTTGTAAAAGCTGCAGATCTCCATATTGGCTTTAATAATGACTCAGAAATGATCATTTCAAACTATATTTGTAAATCAGAGCATCACACTTATACACTTTTCAAGAATCGATTAATTATTTCTTCTTTCGAGAGCCCTCTTTTGTTGCCCGAATTAAGTCAATTTGATTATTTTTTAAAATTAGAATCTAAAATTGATCATTTTGATTTGCAAATGTTGGTAAACAATTTGCGTGTGATTGATAAAATTGATTACTTGGCACGTCTGGATATAAATAAAATAAAAAATAAAGAAAATGTCTTACACTGATAAAAATTGGATTCAAGAAGTACACCAAAAAGCAAAAATCATAGCGACGGTGGGTCCGGCTTCCAGAGAAAAAGGAACATTAATTGAACTAATTAAGGCAGGTGCAGATGTTTTCAGATTGAATTTCTCTCACGGCACTCACGAAGATCATCAAAAAACCATTGATATGGTGCGTGAAATCAATGCAGAATTAGGAACACACATTGCATTGCTGCAAGATCTACAAGGGCCTAAAATTCGTGTAGATCAAGTTAAAAATGGCGGCGTTGAAATTATTGAAGGCCAGACCTTAATCATTACAACAGATGATGTGTTGGGTACCATAGATAAGGTCAGTACATCATATAAATTACTGGCTAAGGATGTTAACATAGGGGATTCCATACTTATAGATGATGGGAACTTAGAAGTAAAAGTCACCTCAGTACAGGGAGAAGATGTTCATACTGAAGTGGTTTATGGAGGTGCCTTGAAGTCTAGAAAAGGGATTAACCTGCCTAATACGGTAGTTTCTGCACCTTCATTGACAGAGAAAGATCACATGGATCTTGAATATGGTTTAACGCAAAACTTAGACTGGGTGGCTTTGTCTTTTGTAAGAAAAGCCAGTGATATCATTGAACTTCGCGAGAAAATGGAAGATGCTGGGAGTCGTACTAAAATCATTGCCAAAGTTGAAAAGCCTGAAGCATTGGAAAACATTGATGAAATTATAGCTGCAACAGATGGCGTCATGGTGGCTAGAGGTGATCTAGGAGTGGAAATCCCAGGTGAACAGGTACCTGTTTGGCAAAAAAAGATTATCAAGAAATGTAACCAATCAGGTAAACCCGTCATCGTGGCGACCCAGATGATGGAAAGCATGGTTGATAATCCTAGACCAACAAGAGCAGAAACCAATGATGTCGCCAATGCTATACTCGATGGCACAGATGCCGTCATGCTCTCGGCGGAGTCTGCTTCTGGTAAATATCCGGTAGAAGCCGTGCGGGCGATGGCCAATACGATCGCAAATATTGAGCATGCGGGAAGTGCTTTTTACAATAAAACAAATGATTTTGATAATTTAGGAGAAGGTTCTAAGCTCAGTGATATGTTAATTAAGTCGGCTTGCGCATTGGTTGAAGACAGTGATGCAAAAGCAATGGTAACCATGAGTAAATCTGGATTCAGTGGGTATCGAGTGGCCATGTACCGGCCCAATTGCCCTATCTTTTTGGTAACCAGTAATAAAGCCTTGCTCACGCAAATGAATTTGGTTTGGGGAGTCAAAGGACTTTTTTATGATAAAGAGACTTCTATCAACGATACGCTCAGTGACATTGAAGCTATACTTTTGGAAAAAAGCTTAATGACTAAAGGGGATATTTACATTACTACTTCTTCGATGCCCAAACATTGGGACGGACATGCCAATATGATTAAAATCAAAGAGATTTAAAGTTTGGGTTGAACTAAGAGTACCTTTTCTTTCGTGACGACTACTTGTCCCGGGAGACTTCCTTTAATCTTTCTGACATATTTTCTTTCAGTATATATGACGGGTGCCATGTTTTCTGTTTTTCTTTTAGAGAAATAGGCTGCTAGTGCTGCGGCCCTTTCAATAATAGACTTGGGAATTGGCAGAATACCTTGTTTTTTTATAACTACATGCGAGCCTGGAGCATCTTTAACATGGAGCCACAGGTCGTCTTTTTTTGCATAATCAAAGGTTAAAACATCATTAGATTTATTATTTCTACCTACGTAAATGCTGTAATCAGTCATTGAAAAAGTGTTGAAAGGAAGGCCCTTGACAGGAGGATCCGAGAGGGTTGTTTTGATTAAGCGTTGGAGCGTTTTCCAGTCTTTGGTGAGGTCAATGGCTTCTATTTTCTGATCGAGCTGTTGAATGACTTTTTTCTTGGCTACTATGTTTTCTTTGATCTTGTTGATTTCAAGCCTTTGATTTTTAGACTTTCTGTAAAGTATTTCTGCATTTCTTTGGGGAGAAATCTGCGGTTTCAATTTGATGGTTACATTAGTAGTCTCACGGTAAAGATCTTGAACTTCAATTTGGGTATCGTTTGGATTGATATTATGTAGATTGGCCATGATCATGTGGGCGACTTCCTCAAGACTTCTTCGGTCCCTTAAATGGGAAATTTTTACTTCACTCTTCTCGATATAATTAGCAGCTTGTTTCCGTTTTTTGTTGAGTTCGCGCATGATTCTATCCTTTTTCTGCTGAGTCAAATATTTTTGGGTAAATATTTTGTAGAGTTCATTACAAGCGATGATAGGATCATCAGTTTTGAAGCAATGAAGTTCGGTATCAAATAAGCTGATCTTGGGTAGACCCTTATCTGAAACAAATAGGTGCGCAGTATTCAGAGATTCAATAAAAGTAGGTATAAATACTTTTTTCTCATTAAAATTCAGCTGCTCGTATTGCGTGTTGTTTTTAAGGTAATTCTTTATATCCTGATCAAACGTCTTTTCCAATGCCTCAAGACTTTTTTTGTTTAAATTGAATATATTGATATCTTGAGCCAAGGATTGGGAATCATTGGGAGCCATTAGTTTAGATTTGAACGACTGGGGAGTTTTGTTTTTGTTGATTAAACTGATATTTGATCTGCGACCATATATTTGGAACAAGAGCGCGCTATGATCATTTAATAATAGTTCAAAGGATCGATCAAAATTTGATTGGTTGACAGCTAGAATTTTTTTACCAATGATTGATTCAAAAAGATTAATACTGTTTTTTTTGGCTCTATTGAACACTTCCGGAAAGCACCAAAGGTTCAGTTGACTGTCTAAATTAGATTGGATGTAAAAAGGATTGTTATCTAATAATTTGAAGCCAAAGATCAATTCATTTTTATTTTGACTGAAGCATTCCGTGAGATGCCCCCCGGTGAGGAGGGTGCTTAATTTTTTTGAAAGTCGATTTATGAAATAATAATTATGGTACATTATACATCCAACTTTAGCCCATCATAGGCCAAGAAAATATTTTCGGGAAGTTCTTTGGCTACGCTTCGATGAAGTCCCATGGTATGACTGATATGAGTAAAATAGGTTTGCTCAGCACCTATTTGCTGTGCAATATCTAAGGATTGATCTAGATTGAAATGACTGAGATGCTCTTTTTTTTGCAAGGCATTGAGGATCAAAATCTTTGATCCTTTTATTTTCTCAAGCTCCTTTTCATCGATGGTATTGGCATCTGTTATATAGGTGAAATCACCAATTCTAAATCCAAAAACGGGCAGTTTATGATGCATGACATGGATTGGTCTGATATTGACTTCCTGGATATTAAATGGGGTATTTGTGATGATATTTTCTGAAATTTTTGGGGTACCCGGATATTTTTTTTGTGCAAAGACATAGGCAAATTCTTGCCGAAGCTGGGTCAGTACTTGCTTCCTGGCATAGACGGGCATATCTGCCTTTTGTTTGAAATTAAAGCTTCTTACGTCATCCATTCCCGCCGTATGATCTTTGTGCTCATGGGTATACAGAATGGCGTCAAGACGACGGATTTGATTATTGAGCATTTGCTGACGAAAATCAGGCCCTGTATCTACGACTAAGCTTAATTCATCAGTTTGGATATGTATTGAACTTCTTAAGCGTTTGTCGCGAAAGTCCAAAGACTTACAGACGTCACATTCACAGGTGATGACAGGTACGCCCTGCGAAGTTCCCGATCCTAAAACTGTTATTTTCAAAATTTGAGTTCATTTTGGCGAATGGCACTAAAAAATTTTCTATTGTTTTCGCTGAGTTCTTCTGGATTGAGATTAATAGTTCTTATGATATCTATAAGGCTGTTTATTTTCCCTTCAAGGGGAAAGTATTTATTAATTATGGCAATTTTGGAATCATTTAATAGGCAATATCCAGATTGAAAGTTACCCTTTTCATAGCGCAGTATATAAGTTGATTCAGAAAACAGATCTTCGAGTTTACTTAAAAAATGAGGGGTATACTTTAATTGCATTACTTAAATATACTTATTTAATTATCAGGACCATGTAGTCATAATTTAGAAGTTTGTATAATACCTCATTAATACCTTGATCAATATATTGCGATGTTCAATAATTTTTTTGCGTTTCCCATGATGGCAATGACTCGTGATTGTAATGATAAGAATGGAACGCATCGAAATTTCTTCACGATTTCTAATTTTCTAGGTACTTGTAAGTTTATACATAACTGGCATATTGATGTCAATGAGTATGAGTTTTTAGGCATATTTGGATAGTTTTTCAAGTGCTCTTTAACCATTTTTATTATATCAATATCGAAGTCCTGCAGAAGCAATATTTATTTAATGAAATTTTGGATCGCCATAGGGTATTTGCCGAGAGTATTTTTTTGTTCATTTGATTTTAATCAAATGGCGTATTTTTTTCAGTTTAAGAAAAGAATGTTTGAACTTTCTCAGTTAAAAGCCCAAATTAAGAAACTTATTTTGGATAATCAATTTTCTATGAAGATCACTTGATACTTAAATGATTTTAGGTCCAAAGAGGTAAATTTTCCCTTCATTTTATGAATTGAATAAAGATTTTCCTCATTATTTTTTTTAGTATGGATCTTAATGTATTAATCACACCTCTGGATTCAGACATAATACCTGTTAATGATTTTAATTTTTGTTCTTTGCTAGAAGTATTTTTTTTCTTCTTTTGCTATGGGTATTCTGTATTAATAGGTGGTTTATTTGATTTTAAATAGGCTTAACTTTAGGCCTCAATTGCTGGACATAGGGAGATTTAAATTTATGATAAAATAGAGCTAAGCTATATTTTACCTAACCAATGAAGACTAAAAACATGTTATTATCTATCGTAGGACCCACCGCTTCTGGTAAGAGTGATCTAGCCTTGAAATTAGCAGCATATTTTAAAACAAGTATTATCTCAGCTGATTCGAGACAATTTTATCGCGAATTAAATACAGGAACGGCAAAACCTACCAAAGAGGAATTAAAAAGGATTCCACATCATTTCATTAACTCACATGCTATAACGGAGGAATTTAACGCGGGTGATTTTGAGAAATCAGCTTTAGGTTTAATGAATGACCTTTTTAAGGAACACGAGATCTTAATTATGGTAGGGGGTTCGGGATTATTTTGTAAGGCTATTTGGGAGGGATTGGACGAATTGCCAATAATAGACCCCGGCCTTCGTAGTGCCATCAACGAGGAAGTCTCAAAAAATGGATTGGTCCCACTTTTAGCTGAGTTATTGAAAAATGATCCTGTTTATTTCAATCAAGTGGACCAGCAAAATCCGATGCGTATTAAAAGAGCTATTGAGGTCATTCGCAGTACCGGCCAACCTTTCAGTTCTTTTCATGGTAAAGCTAAAACACTTAGGCCTTTTGAAAATTTGAAGATAGGCATCTCTGTTGACCGAAAAGTATTGTATCAAAATATAGACCTCCGCATGGAGCAGATGATTAAAAAAGGTCTTTTTGCAGAAGTAAAATCGTTGATTCCGCATCAACATCTCAATGCGCTTCAAACACTAGGATACACCGAGGTTTTCGGTTATTATGAGGGTAAATACGACAAGGAGGAGACAATTCGTTTACTAAAAAGGAACAGTCGTAGGTATGCGAAAAGGCAATTGACCTGGTTTCAAAAAAATCCTGAAATAGAGTGGTTGAATCCAAATAAGGATTGGGACAGGATCTTAAATCAAATAGAGCAGCAGTTAAATACTTAATATCTTGACCATCCGCAACAAATCTTCATTGATGGGTTTGGACTTGGTAATCGCAATTTTAAAGTTGGTGTATTGAATTTGATTGTCCACAATACCAACCATCATACCTTTTTTATCACTGACCAAGCCTTCGATAGCGGCCATCCCCAATCTAGAGGCTAAAATGCGATCAAAAGCGGTGGGTGTACCTCCGCGCTGGACATGCCCAAGCGTGGAAACCCTGATGTCAAGTTCAGGTAATTCTGAAAGTACTTTGTCCGCAATTTCATGGGCATTCCCATGAACTTCTCCTTCGGCAACGACGATGATAGATGAGGTTTTGTCTTTATCTCTACCTTCTTTTAAATTTTGGATGACGTCACTGACAGTTGTAGCGGTTTCTGGCACCATCACCATTTCTGCACCCCCTCCAATACCACATTGAATGGCAATATAGCCAGAGTTTCGTCCCATAACTTCTATGAAAAACACTCGATCATGGGAGTTAGCGGTATCTCTAATGGAATCTATAGCACTGAGCGCTGTATTTACAGCTGTATCGAAACCAATGGTATAGTCTGATCCAAAAAGGTCGTTGTCAATCGTGCCGGGGATGCCGATGATTGGAATACCATACTCTTCGTAAAATAAATTAGCTCCAGTAAAGGTGCCATCTCCTCCAATGGCAACCAAGCCTCCAATATCTCGTTTTTGAAGTTGTTCAAATGCTTTTTTCCGACCTTCAGGTGTCATGAATCTTTTTGATCGAGCGGATTTCAAAATGGTTCCACCGCGTTGGATGATGTTACTCACCGAAAAAGATTTCATTTTATAGATATCTCCTTCTATCATCCCGTTGTAGCCATATTTAACTCCATAAACGTCAATACCCAAATAAAGGGCGTTTCTAACGACTGATCTTACACAAGCGTTCATGCCCGGGGCATCTCCTCCAGAAGTGAATACGGCTATACTTTTCATAAAATAATTATTGTTAAAAGTTAAGGTGTTGTGAGTCCCTTAAGTAAAATGCAATTTAATGGAAATTAGGTTTAAACGGAATGACATTGCTTTGGAAATTGTTTTTTGGCAGTGAAAATTTTGTTTGTTAATTTCTTTTGTGGAAAGGATCCGATGTTGAATGGAGGGATAATTGAAAGAAATATGAATAAACTACTTCCCTTAATTGATTAAAGAGATATTATAAATATTTACAAATTATATAATCTAATAAGCAGCGTATTTATTTTTTTACTGGTGGGGAAGCATTCTTCGTTTTGTCCAAAGTTAATTATTAAGGCTTTTATGTCAAATTCATATAGAGATAATTGCCTATAATTGAAGTAGTAATTTCGTTAAGGAAGATTTTTTTCAAATAAATTTTATTTTGCATGGTCAAGGGTGTATTTTAAACCTTCTTTGAAATGAACTTCGGGATAATATCCTATTAGTTCTTCAGCCTTTTTGATACTTGCCAAACTAAGTTTTATGTCTCCCGCTCTCTCCTCTAAAAAGACAGGTGTTAAATTTATATTTTCCATTTGTTTGAGTTGCTCCCAAATCTGAAGCAAGGATGTTTGCTTGCCACAGGCAATATTAACTACTTCATGCTGCTCTAGGGTTCTTCCATTAAGCATGCCTTTAATATTGGCCTGTACCGCATTTTCAACATAGGTAAAATCACGGGCCGTTGTCCCATTTCCAAATATTTTTGGTCTTTCTTTTTTCAACGCGGCATCTATAAAAAGAGGGACAACGGCGGCATATGGATTATTAGGATCTTGCTTAGGGCCGTAAATATTAAAATACCTCAGCCCTATAGAATGCAAGTTGTAAACATTAGAAAATACTTCTGCGTAAAGTTCATTAACAAGTTTAGTTACTGCATATGGCGAGAGTGGACGACCTTCAGTTCCCTCTACCTTAGGCATGACTTTGCTGTCCCCATAAGTAGAAGATGATGCTGCATAGACCATTTTTTTAAGACATTTAGCATCTTTGGCGGCAAAGAGCATATTCAAGAAACCATCAATATTCGCTTTATTGGTGGCTATTGGATCTTTAATGGATCTTGGAACACTTCCAAGTGCTGCCTGATGGCTAATAAAATCGATATCTTTAACTGCTTCTTTGCAGGTTGCTAGATCGGAGATATCACCTTCAATAAATTCAAACCGATTTTTATATAATTGAAAGGGAGCTATGTTGGCACGACTTCCGTTGGATAAATTATCAACAATTCTTACTAAGCCTGCATTGTGCTTTAGTAAATATTGCACTAGGTTCGATCCAATAAAACCTGCTCCTCCCGTGATTAAAAATTTAAAGTTCTCTAAACTTTCTTTATGAAAAATAGTGTTTCGCATTTCTTCTTATCAATATAGGCCACCGTCGATCATGCTGGTCGGCAAAAGACCTTTTATGTCATAGACCACTGCTTGCTCTTTTTTTAATTTAGTTAAATCCATATGTCTAAATGAATCATGTGCGACTGCCAAAATGATCCCATCAAATCCATTGCCTTCCTCAGCTATGGATTGAATTGAGACTCTTCCTATAGTTTGCTTTACCTCTTCAGGATCAGCATGAGGATCTAAAATTGTAATATTAGTGTCAAAGCGATCCAATACCGTTATAATATCAACTACTTTTGAATTTCTAATATCGGGACAATTTTCTTTAAATGTGATGCCCATTATAAGAATTTCTGCGCCTCTTACACGAAGATCCTTTTTAATCATTAATCGAATCACTTCCATGGCTACATATTCGCCCATACTATCATTCAGCCTTCTTCCAGATAAAATAATTTCAGGGTGGTAACCTAGTTCCTGAGCCTTTTGTGCTAGATAATATGGATCTACACCTATACAATGCCCTCCAACGAGTCCCGGTTTAAACTTGAGAAAGTTCCATTTTGTTTCGGCAGCATCTAGCGCATCTTTAGTTCTGATTCTATTTTATTAAATATTTTTGATAATTCATTAATTAAAGCAATATTTATATCACGTTGGGAATTCTCAATGACTTTTGACGCTTCAGCTACTTTAATAGAAGGTGCGAGGTGAGTTCCTGCTATGATAATAGATTTATACAGCGCATCAACCTTTTTAGCAATACCAGGAGTTGAACCTGAGGTCACCTTTTTGATTTTTGTAATTGTGTGTTCATTGTCACCAGGATTAATTCTTTCTGGTGAATAACCGCAGAAAAAATCAATATTATATACAAGTCCGGATATCTTTTCCAGTATTGGGGCACACTCTTCTTCAGTAACTCCAGGATATACGGTAGATTCATAAAATTACGGTATCACCTTTTTTTAAAACGTGCCCAATCGCTTCACTTGCTTTGAATAAAGGTGTCAGATCTGGCTTATGATTTTTGTCGATAGGAGTGGGAACGGTTACAATATAGTAGTTAGAATTTCGAAGATCTTCAATTTCAGTACTTACAAAAAGACCCTTGATAGTTTCTTGATTAACTAATACATTCAAAAGCACTTTTGATTCTATTTCCTGCGTCTTATCTAAGCCTTTCTTAATTTCATTGATTCGCTTAGTATTAATATCAAATCCAACAGTATAATATTTTTCAGCAAATGCCACAGCTAAGGGTAATCCGACATATCCCATTCCGATTACGGCAATTTGATTATTTTCTGCATTCGTAGGTATCTGTTTGATTGAATAAATAAAATATTATAATATTGAATCATCTTTTGTAAAAATTTAAAAAAACATAAATGTATTTATTTCATAAGGTTGATAAACTGCTTCTATATTTTTCTGTAAAAGAAAAATTTTAGATTATTATTAATAAAATCTACTACATAGATTTTGATTGATTTTATATTTTTTTGGATGGGATTTATCCATTCTCTGAATTCTGTAAATTAATTAGTTTCGAATAACTAACGGGATCTTTTCATCCGTATTTACCTATATAATATTTTGATCAATCAAGTTAAATTAAAACTTTTTAATCTGCTGCTAAATAAGCTGGCACTTCCAAATCACTCTTTGTAAAGCCATGATTACAGTTATCTTTTTAGAGCAACCGATAAAATATAATGACGTTAAAATAGTTATTATCACGTAATTTTTGTGTTTTAGGTAATTTCTATTTTTTAATTACATGATTACTATCATTTGAGCTTTGATTTTTTTTGACAATATCTGATATTATTTCAAAATCAATGCTTGAAAAAAGCCCAAGTCCGGCCTTTTGATCAATTACGACATGTCCCACTTTGCCACATAACATTTGTTTACTCTCATCAAAGGCTGCTTTTCTAACTGCAGTGATTCCACCTAATTGTTTAAAAAGAGCTTCTCGTTCTAGTTTAGTGAATTTATCACGATTCAAAATAGGATGAAGCCCATCCCCGTGATGTTGATAAAAGATAGCATTGTCAGGTCTAACTGAAACAATTGAATCGGTACCAAAAAGTGCCATAGTATTGATTGCATCGTCAATATGTTCTTGCCTAATCAAAGGATATTCGAGCGTAATTATGGTAATATTGGCAAGCTTATTAGCAAACTTATTACTGATATCAAATATTGTAGCATTCAAATTATCGTTAATTCTTGCTTCAGTCTCATTTCTAAAGTGGAATAGAACATTTTTTTTGGTTTTATATGGCATGATATACTTTTCAATTCTCGAATCAGGAGAGCTTACAATGATTTTTTCAACATATTTTGACCTCAGAAGCATATTTATTTTAGCGGTTAAAATATTTACTCCGTTGATTGTTTGAAAAGCTAAGTCTTTATCACCTCCACGAATGGGGATAATGGCCAGGGTATTGTTATTAGTTTGAAGCTTATTGATATACTTTTGATTTATTTTGGCCCTCGTCTGAAGAATCATTTCTTCGTTGGAGGTAAGATTCGAGCCATGTTTTCGGTAATAAAAAAGGGGTTCTCTTAAATTTGAAACCTCATATCGTTGCGTAAATTTTATCCAAAGCTCATAACCATCTTGACAATTAAATGACTCATCATATCCACCGATTTCATTTAAAAAATCAGTTCTGATCATGGTGCATGCTCCATGGGCTGGTTGGTCGAGTAAGCTTACCTTATTGTTGTCGAAGTCATGTCGAACTTCTTCTCCGGTTACTTGATCTTTTTCATCAATATAATAGTAATTTGGAAAAACCATGCCTAATTCAGGGTTGGCCTCTAGTTTACCACTCATCTGCTCTAGGGCATTTGATACAAAATAATCATCAGCGTCGAGTCTAATTATATATTTTCCTGAGGCGGCGCGTAAGGCGATGTTGTTGGTGACATTGAGTCCTTTGTTATGCTGATAAATTATTTTTATTTTAGGGTTGTAAGCATAACCCTCGATGATATTTTTAGAATCATCGGTTGATCCATCATCGATAATGAGCAGTTCGAAATCATGAAAAGATTGTGAAAGAACGCTATCTATCGCTTTCTTTAAAAATCTGGCGTAGTTGTAGTTTGTTATGTAGACACTGATTAGTGGAGACATTTTAAAAAGGAATTCCTGCTAAAGTGAGACCATCTGAAAATCGAGATTCATCAACAAATTGTTGTAGATCTATTTGTATTTGACCCGTTTTGGTTAACACATCGTATTGATCTACTTTGTTAGCAACTTGCATTAATGATTCATACACATCCATCCCATAATACCAAGCCGAGGTGGGAGCAAAATTATTTTTATGATAAATTTCTGCAGCTGATGCATCAGTAAAGCACATAATATGTCCCATTGGATCTAAATGTCTAATGACCGTATCTGATTTTATTCGTTGAATAGCTGTACTTAACGAATCCCATCTTGGAACTTTAGAAATAATCATTCCGTAGCCGCTCTTGGAAACTACATCATGTGCTGATTTTAAAATAGTTGATGGATTGGGCGTGTGCTCTAGTAGGCCCCAGAAGGTGACTATATCATAGCCATAATAATCTTTTGCTGCTTTGATGAAGTCTCTTTTATCTAGTTCAATGTTCCAAATTTCTTTTGAAAACTGACGACTTGATTCACTTAATTCAATACCATCACAATGTATACCAGACCTTCTGCAAGCAGCAACAAAATGACCAGCACCTGACCCAACATCAAGAATTTTTAAAGGTTTTCTGCCATGTACTTTTTGATAGCATGCTACTGTCCAGTCTACCCAAGGAATTGCGATCGTATTTAATCGTGTCTCAGCTGATGTACGATTAGTATAGGTGGCAGCATAGGTAACATCATTGAGGTAAAAGCCGTCTATAGCTGATTTGGTAGGTATTCGGTTGACATAGACGTGGGTGCAGTTGTTACAGCTGCAATATTGAGCACCATAGATAGTTACTTGATGTTGTGAATTTGCACTTGGGGATTCACAAACTGGGCAGTTGGCTACAGGTTCAGTATTGGAGTCGAGATAAATTTTCTCACGGCTTTCTTTATAATATTCTTGTTTTTCTTTTAGTGAGCTCACAATATTTTTTTTTAGCTTGAGCAAGTCAGTTTTCTTGCCAATTTTTACATCCAATTCATATTTGATTGTGTTACTCTGTTCATTTCTAATCCAAGATTCTTTGCTCTCTTCACCAAATGCGGACATAGGTAATTCTCTATTCCAATTCATTTTTTCTCTTTATTTAAGTAGGTCCATTTTAATGTTTCATGTTTCTTAATGTCTTGATTAGTCCTCTGTCCTATCAACTTTTGAAATTGAGTAGCACAAATACCGTGATTGGGTCTTAATGCAATTAAATCACTTTCCTTAATAGTTGATCCCTTGGGTAAGTCGTATTTCAAATATAGGGCCCTTCGAAAGGTAGTCACATGATTATTTTCTAATTCAATTTTTAATTGAGTTTTTATTTGATTCCCTTTTAAAGCGTTGATTATTTTAATTTCTGCAATTAAATTTCCCACATCTGCTTTAGTCAAGGAAACGGTATGATCTCGAAAGCTTCTATTGTTTCGATCATCTGTAAAATGGAATTCTAATATATCAGCATTCATGGCATAGGCATATTTCAATGCATCAATACCAATGGTATGATCTGAGTATCCAACATGGCTAAGTCTTGTGATTTCCCTAAGTCTATCCATAACATTTAAGTGCGCGTCGGAATGAGTTATGGGATACATACTCGTGCATTGAAGTAAGGCGAGTCTACCTGCTTTTATATAATTGGGGTTAATTTTTTGAATAAATTTAACACTTTCGATTATTTCAATCTCTGTTGCAAGACCTGTAGAGAGCAAAATAGGCTTTCCAATTTCAGCAATTTTTTTCAATAGGGGATAAGCCGTAAGATCTCCAGATCCAATTTTATAAAAATCTAAATAGTAGTCTGTCCAGGGGAAGAAATCTTCATGCCAAACCGATGCCGCATAACCCACATGATTTTTTTTACACAATTCAGCCAATTCAAGATGATTTTCTTTTGATAGTTCAAACTTCTTGAAATGCTTATTTCTTAAGGCACTTTCTAATGGATTAACTAAACTATCTCCTGTGTATAATTGAAACTTGATAAAGTCAACGTCAGCGGCAATCGCTAATTTTGTCAGTTCTTTTGCATATTCAAAATCACCCTCATGATTTCCACCAATTTCAGCAATCAAGAGCGGACCGTGCTTACCTCTCCAAATTGATTTATTCATTATTTAAGTATAAATTGACTATTTCTTTCCAATTATAAAGGGTGTGATTTTTCTTCATATTTTTTATAATTAAGGCAGCCAAATTTAGGTCATTTAAATGATCTATAGCCAACTTTAACCCTTTTGCTTCTGGAAAATCATTATTTTCAATAAACTTGAATTTACCTGAAGTTAAATTTTCATAAAAATATAAGGTTACATGTTCCTTATACTGATCCTTATTAAAATTTGAAATAGCCTCTTGCAAAAATAAAATTTTTATCACCTCCACGCTCATCCCTGAGGGGTAGGTTCGATTGGGGACATTTGATACTAGATCAAAGGCTCCATTTATTGCTAAATCACAATAACGGTCAATTAAGGATGGATCGGTGAATAAATTATCACCATTTATTCTTACCGCATAATCAAATCCATGGTGAGTGGCACAATTCAAAAATCGTTCACTGACGTTTTCTAAGGATCCTCTATAGCAAGTAATTTTATTTTGGAGACAATGGTTATAGATTGGTTGATCAGTTTCGTTGCTTGATGTTGCAATTACGATGTTTGCATTATACTTTGAGATAGAGAGGCGCTCTATGATATAGGTTATTAAAGGCTTTTCATTGATTGAGCTCAAGATTTTTCCAGGTAATCTGGAAGAATTAAATCTGCAGAGTACAATGATTCCAATATTCATTTTCGCTCAGAAATCTTAGTTGCTGGAATACCTCCAAAAATTTGATAAGGAGCTACATCACTTGACAGTACTGCACCAGCCGCAACAACACCCCCTTGCTCAATAGTTACCCCTTTAAGGATTTTTGCTCCGGTAGCCAACCACACATCCGCTTTTATGTTTATTGGTCTATTTATATTTGGCTGTTCATTGATCAATGCATTTTTTTCTATGCTGTGATCACTATCCACGATATAAACGAAGGGTGCTACTAAACAGTCATTTCCGATGGTAATCCGATCACTAGCAAAAATAAATGTTTGATAACCAATGGTTGTATTGTCTCCAATATGGATTTCAGCTTTCTCGTTGCAAGTACAAATCTTAGCTCCTTCTTTGATAACTACGTTGTTGCCAATAAAAATATTCTCAGGATAGCGCATGATTTCAATATTTTTATCAAAAAAAACATTATCACCGCAATTACCTACTATTTTTTTATAATGAGCAAGTCTTTCTCTATGATCATGATCAAAGTTCAAATGTCTTCGTAACTGATTATTTTTCATCTTTTATTGATTTTTTTTCAAAAGCATCTATAAATGAATTTTCCGTACAATTCCATATTTTCACATTTTTAGATTTTGCAAATGCATTTAAACTCCAATAGGATTTAAATGAGATTACAAATTTTTCTAGTACTTCATGTAATTTCCGTTTTTCATTACTTACTCCGTGAAACATTGGTTTCGGAGTAGGCTTATTTACTGAATGATTTTGTTTTTCTGTTTGATCGTCATAAAAATGTTTTTGACTGAGAAAAACTTCATTTGATTTCGAGACGAATATTTCAGACAGCCATGAATGATCAGCGCCCACTACATAAATATTCTTAAAATCTAAATTAATTGCATGTAAAATTGTTGGAATCAAGACATTATGGGGTCTGGGCATTCCTAATTGTCTTGAAATTAATTGAAAAGAAATGTTCTCAAATCCTTCGATTGGAGTTGTATTCATATAGTGAACTTGAATCATTTTATTATTGATTAAATGAGATCTCCAATGGATATTTTTTCTCGCTATTAAAGGAATAATGAGAATCATGGGCCAAGAGGTTTCCTTAAAAATTGTTTTTAAAGTTATGATTCGCTCATTTGCATAATCTTCTTTTTGCTCATTAAGAAAATACTCAGGTGAAGTAATTACGTAAAACTCAGGTTTAACTTTTTTATATTCAGCAGTTCTTGCGAAATAATTCACAGCAAAAATTGCTTTATTTTCCATGAATGCATTTTCTTCCTTAAAGAAATCTTTTAAGGATGGACCATTACCTAGAATTAATGCCTCATTGTGATCTCTTTCTATTTTGATTTTTTTTATAAAAAGATCAGACATTATGATGATTTTTATAAGTGTTAAAAGGCTTTTGATTAATTGAAGGATAAATAGTTGTATTTTTATAATCATTTGCAATATCCTTTTACAACCCAAAATCTAAATACGACAAGCATTTTAGCTGCCTGAATTTTTCCTTTTAAAAGGAAAGAGAAAAAAAGCACACCTGTTCCGCATATTTTAATTAATTCAGACAAAATCTTGTTAGATTTTTGAAAGATGTCAGTATTTTTTAACCTTTTGCGTTCACTGCTTCCCACTCCAATAGCAAGTCCTTGAATATAGGTCAATTGAAGCCTGCTTTCTGGAATGATATGAGTGACCTTGATATTAGGGTCATACAATATTTTCGCTCCTGACTTTTTCAATTTTAAAAATAAATCTTTTTCATCTCCGCCTTCTAATCCTTTCGAACCTCTGCGGCCAAGTTCAATATTGAACCATCCGAAATTCTGAAATACATTTTTTCTAAAAGCCATATTGGCACCAATCGGGAATTTTCCTTTTCTGAAATACTGTTTATGTTCTCCCATATCTAATGCTGCCACAAGGGGCAATAAATATTTTGACATCCATACCGGAGGATTCCCTGATTCATAATAAGGCGTTATTTTTCCTCCTAACGCCACTATTTCGAGGTTTGAAAATGCTTTATTAATATTTTCAATATAATTAGCTTCTACAAAAGCATCATCATCGATAAATGCAAGATATTCACCTTTCGATTCTGCAATTCCTCTATTTCTTGAATATGTATGCCCTTGCTTTAACTCCAGAAAGTAGTGCACATTGATCGTTTTGTGCGTATTTATAAATAAATCACATATCAATCCAGATTTATCTGTACTGTTATTATCTATGATGATAATTTCGTATTCTGAAGAACTGACCGTTTGATTTGCCAACTTTTCTAGGCAAATAGGCAAGTATTTTTCCCTATTAAATGTACATACAATTACAGAAACCAAGGTATTATTTCTTTGGGATGGTTTTGAATAAACCAAAACCTAAAATTAATAAAACAGTTGCAGAAAACGCAGCCGTTATTTTATTTCCAATGAAATATGCTGCTGGCTTGAATTCAAAAATAATTTCTTGTGAATTTGCTGGAATTTCTAGGCCTCTCAATACATAGTTGACTTGCTTGATTTCGGTAGGAATCCCATCTACGGTAGCTTGCCAACCGAGAGGGTAATAAATTTCCGAAAAGACAGCAAAGCCTGCATTTTGATTATTTATACTGTATTTTAAAAGGTTGGGCTGGTAGGTTTCAAGAGTAATGGCTGCAGCATCATAGGTCGACTGTGAAGATTTAAATTTTTTAGCATTTATTACGGTCGTTTTTTTATCCACAAGACTACAGACAGCGGTCAACTCTTCATCAGGACTTTTCACAGAAATCATATTTTCAGTAAACCAGGCATTACCAAAAGCATAGTCATTTGGGAGTACGTTATTGGCTTGATCACCAAATTTTAAATATTGGGCGTTAAGCATATTGATGACTGTAAATTTGGACAAATCTTTGGAACCATTTTGAAGGACACCAATCATCTCGGCAAGATTGCTTGAGAGACAATTTTCAATCAACTCCTGATATCGCTTCATTTTAGCCCCATGATAGCCTCCTAAAGAGCTGTGATTAGCGGATGTTTTGGCTTCATTAAAAGGGTTATTTAAATTCAGCACCCGGTAGTGCTTATCTGCGCTATTTTTAATGAATTGATCTGCTGCAGAGGGATCAAGAAAGCCTTTGACGGCCTGCCTTTGATAATTTTCATCATTAATATAACGGCGGTCTACATTCCAGAAATCAAAGACAACCAATACAGAAATACCTAGCAATGCAATAGGTACTTTTATTTTTTCTTTGATCACCCCATATATCAAGGCGAAGGCGAGTCCAATCAATATCAAGGTTCGTAAAGCGTCTGCTTTTAATAAGGATTGTCTGTCGGCTCTCAGTGCTTCTAAAAACCAATTGGGAACGTTAGCCAATTGTACATCTACTGCACCCTTATAGCTAAATAGGCTACCTATAACTAAGAAAGTAAGGGCCAGACCACCTGTGATCGCAGCACTGATGATCAGGGGTTTTACCATTTGTTTTTTTGATCCATTGAATAGGGTCTCAAGGGCGAGCATAGACAGTAATGGAACACCAGCGAGAAAAATAACAATGGCCATACTGACCGAACGAAATTTATCATAACCTGGGAAATAATCAAATAGAGTATAATTGAACCATGCGAGATTTTTACCCCAGGCGAGTAAAATTGAAAATAAACAAGCTACTAAAATCCAATTTCTGATCTTCGGCTCTACAATAAGAATGCCTAGCATAAATAGGAAACACATGATGGCACCTGCGTAGGTAGGGCCAGCAGTAATGGGTTGATCGCCCCAGTAGGTAGGCGCTGCTTTTAATTGATTACTCACTTGATCCCTAGTCATACCATTTTGACTCAATACTTTGCCTAAATGGGAATCGGTCGCTAGGGTTTGTTGACTTGCACCGCCAGAGAAATTAGGAATCAGAAACGTGAAGGACTCCATTATTCCATAGCTCCAATTGAAGACATAATCTTTATCTAATCCCGAATTTTCTCCACTTTCAGCATTACTGCTGAGCTCTGAAGGGCCCCTTGTAGAATATTTACTGTATTCTAAAGTTGTCCAAATACGACCGGCATTGGCACCTACGCCCAGAATGCCTGCCAAAATTAAGAGGGCAACTTGGGTGCCTAGTTTTGAATAATGCTTTGATTTTATCATCTCAAATAAATGAAATAGTCCATAAATAATGAGCATCAAAAATAAGTAATAGGTGATTTGCAGATGATTGGCTTGAATTTCTAATGCAACCGCCAAACTCAGCAAGCCCAAGGGTAACAGCTTCTTTTTTTGGGTAATCACCATGTGCACGGCACCCAATACGAGGGGCATGTAGGCAATGGCACGAACTTTCCAGATGTGTCCTGCCTCAATACTAATCATACTGAAGGTATTGAAACTAAAAGCTATGGCACCTATGAAGGCCAGCCAAGGTCTGACTCTAAAGGCGAGGAGCATGAGATAGCAGGAAAGGAAAGCTAAAAGGGTTACTTGGGCAGCTGAAGGAAATCCAAATGTAATGATGCGCTGAATATACTTGATAAGGTCACCACTCCAATAAATGTTGATTAAATAGGCAGGCATACCACTGAACATGCTATTGGTCCATAATGCTTCTTCTCCTGTCTCCTGCCTAAAATGGGTAGCTTCTTGTCCTGAACTCACGCCTTGGAAGATGTCATTTTGATTCATACTTTTATTCTCTATGATTAGCGGATGGAAAAAGGCCATCACCAATAAAAAGCCGAATGTTATGAAAATGGCATGCGGTTGTATTGCTTTCAGTAATTCTTTGGTTTTCATAAATTTATATTCAATCTTTTGGCTAGACCATTTATCATTTGATTGATCTCAAGAGACAATTTCAATTTGTAAATTGAGAACGAAAAAATCATGAGTATTAATCCCGATCGAATCATCATATCAATAAATGGATTGATTAATATCGGTATAAAATGATTAATTAAAAGTAACCCTAAAATGATTAAGGCTCCTAAAATAGTTTTGGTTGTGAAAGGAAAAAAATCATATGTCATTTTAATAAGTATTAATTTTAATAATCCATGTAGAGTAAAAACGACAAGTAGGGCGGTGGCGGCACCGATCAATCCGTACCGAGGAATCAAAATGATATCTGATCCGATCATGACTAAACCCAAAAATAAGGTCATTATCATATTAAAATGGTAATATTTAGACATAGATATTATTCCATCATTGAGACTAAAAAGAAGATTGATCAACTTGGAAAGACCTACCAAAATAACGACATATCTACCTGCTTTATAGATTTGACCTTTGGGCATGATGGCGTAGATATTATCTAAATTAATAATGATTAATACATAAATAAGTCCTCCCAAAAGAAAGAGATTGATAGATGCTTTTTTGTAATGTTCATTGATACTGGCCAAATTGCCTGAACCGAAGGCTTCAGCAATAATAGGGGTTGAAATTTCTCCAACAAATCTTCTCGGCATCTCAATTACCATCACCATAAATATAGCCGTCATATAGATCCCGCTGGCCTCAAGGCCCAAATACCGACTGACTAGTTGTTGGTCGGCTAAGTTTAGAAAACTTAAGCCCAAACCTGAAATGAATAAGGTTCCACAGTAGTAAATTAATTCACGAGCGATGTTCGGAGGAAGGGGTTTAAACGAAATCTTAATTTTATATTTATAAATAGATTCAAAAAACAGAAAAGCAATCAAGATAACATAAAAGCAAACATGTAGGATGATGAAAGTATGAAAGGAGATTATGGAGGTGGCAAATAATAAGATACTACCCATATTCAAAGATTTATAAACCAGATCTTTGAGAAGATTTGCCGTAAAAATATTTTTATGAATACTGGCCAAAGTTTGTAAAAACTGAAAGATAATGAGCTCTAAAGTTAGTACAATGAGCAAAACAAAATATGCATTGACTTCAGGAGATTTCTCAGCATAAAAATCAGCCCATGAATTGCGAAAAATGATTAAGATAATTAAAAAAAAGAGAGTCGAAAAGGACACTATCAAAATACCTAATCCGTATAAAGATTTGAGATCTGTTTGTGGATGTTTCAATAGAGATTTAAATCTAATCAATCCAGAATTAATACCAAATCGACCAAAGCTAGATAGCAGCAGTGCGGCACTCAATAAAGTACGAAATAACCCAATTTGATCGGGAGTCATAAATTTAGGCATTAAGATGACCGCATTCACAAATCCAATGGCTACGCCTAGATAAGACGCAGCGCTACTCAGTAAACTTTGACGAATGACTATTCCCATAATTGAGTGGTGAAATTACATCATTTCTTATTTATAGTGAGATGATGGCTCATTTAAGATTTCCGGTGATCGGTTGATATGAATCTCGTTATAGATTAGTTTGAAGGCTCATCATTTCATAATTAAGTCAATTTGAGGTGCTCATTTAGGTCATCCATAATTTTAAAGCAAGGGCAGATAGAGTCAGAATAAGGATAAGTCGAATCCATTTCTCATTTACACCCACAGACCATCTGCTGGAAATCCATGCCCCAATGGCATTACCTATTGCTAAAATAAGACCATAGGTCCATAGGACTTTCCCATTGTACATAAATACCAACAAAGCCACTGAAGTATAACATAATACGACAAAGACTTTAACGCTATTGATTTTAGCCAAATTTAAACCATGGATTCCTGTGAGGGCTGCCATGATAATAAAGCCCACACCTGCCTGAATGAAGCCGCCATAAATACCAATACCAAAAAAAAGAAGGATAGAAACGAGATTGCGCTTTTTAGTAAAGCGTTCAAGGGTTTCCATTTTATCTAAATAAGGTTTCAAAACCGTAATCATCAACACAAAAATCATTACAACAGATAATATTTTATTAAAGGAGCTATCGCTGATTTCTGTAGCAAGATAGGCACCTAACAGGGCACCTAAAGTAGCAGAAATACTTACCCAATAGGCGAAAGGAAACACCGCAATACCCTTACTTTTAAAACCTTTAACAGCAAAAATGTTTTGAATGATAAGAGCCACTCTGTTTGAGGCATTGGCTTCTGCGGCAGGAAGACCCATAAAAATGAGCACTGGCAGGGTCAAAAGAGAACCTCCTCCGGCAACGGTATTGATGAATCCTGCAGCAATGCCCGTGCTTATCAATAATACATATTCAGAGAAGGCCATGATCTAGTTTTTCAGAAGTGAGATGACACGCTAAATTATCATCACAACGGGCTAATAGTTCTTTCTGATTCTTTTTTAATTTAGGGTGGATTAAAAGCGGATTTAATACCACTAAAGGCAATAAGTTAAACCGGCGATTTTGTATTTCAGGATGGGGAATTTTTAAGTATTCAGTCTCTATAACTAGATCACCAAAATACAATATATCAATATCAATTATACGCTGACCCCATTTGATTTTTCTGATACGGCCTAGTTTTTTTTCAATATCCAGACAAATCTCCAAAAGCTGATCAGGCTCATAAGGGAAGTCAATTTCTAATACGAGGTTATAAAACCAAGGTTGATCGGTTTTACCCCATGGGGCGGTCTCGTAGATAGGAGACGATGCGTTTATTTTTAAAATATAATTCGAAATTTCGATACATGCCGTTTGGAGGTTATCTAGTCTTGATCCTTGATTGGAGCCTAATGAAAGGTATATTTTTCTCATATTGTGGACAAACAAATTTAAGGATCAACAAGTTAATAAGCTATTAACAACTATTTTAGCGTAAAATTAATATTTGAGATATGAATTTCCTTAAAAACATACTGGCTTCTTTATTGGGCCTTATAATATTTTCTTTTCTTTTTTTCTTCTTATTGATAGGTATTGCCGCTGCAGGAGAGGGTGATGAAACGGTCAATGTTGAGCCTTCATCTATTCTTTATTTGAAATTGAGTGGTGTTCTTCAGGAGCGGACTACTGAAGATCCTTTGAAAGACCTTTTTCCTGAAGCAGCAGTTTCGGAAATTGGACTGCATGATTTGGTTTCGACCATTCAGCATAGTAAAGAAGACGAACGTATCAAAGGTATTTATCTAGACCATCAGTTGTTGAGTGGTGGTTTTGCTTCATTAAAAGAAGTGAGGGATGCGTTGATTGATTTCAAAGCCTCAGGAAAAATCATATATGCCTATGGAGAATACTTAAGTGAAGGAGATTATTATCTGGCATCGGCGGCAGATGTTTTTTTTATGCATCCCGAAGGATCTTTAGAGTTTAATGGTTTGATGGCCAATATTACCTTTTTCAAGGGTTTGTTTGAAAAGTTAGAGGTAAAACCAGAAATATTCAGAGTAGGGTCTTTTAAAAGTGCGGTCGAGCCATTTTTAAGGAAAGATATGAGCTCCGAGAATCGACTTCAATATACTTCACTACTTTCCACTATATATGATATTTATTTAACTGATGTGGCTGAGTCCCGCGACATTCAAAAAAGAAATCTCTCAAGATATTCAAAAGAATTAAAGATTCAAGTTCCTGCAGATGCCCATCACTATGGATTAGTAGATTCTCTAGGTTACAAGGATGAACTTAAATCCTTGATTGCATCAGATTTAGAACTAGAAGAGGCTTCCGATATTGAGTTTATTTCCTATCAGAATTATAAAAAATCTCTGAAGAATAAATATGCTAAGGATAAAATTGCCGTAATCTATGCCAATGGATCCATTGTTATGGCGGGAGATGATACGCAAGTTGTGGGTTATAAATTGGCTAAAGAAATCAGAAAAGCCCGTGAAAACAAATCGGTAAAAGCCATTGTATTAAGAATTAATTCACCAGGTGGAAGCTTGGTTGCTTCAGATCTTATTTGGCATGAAGTGTACTTAACCAAAGGAGTGAAACCTATCATCGCCTCGATGGCTGATGTAGCTGCCTCAGGAGGTTATTATATCGCCATGGCCTGTGATACTATTATTGCACAGCCTAATACGATCACAGGATCGATAGGCATCTTCGGTATGTGGTTCAATTTTGGGCAATTACTTGAAAATAAATTTGGGATCACTCATGATGTAGTTAAAACGGGGGATCATTCAGATTTGTATACAGTGACCCGTAACCTTACTGATTTTGAGCGCAGCGCCATTCAAAAAGGGGTCAATAAAGGATATCAAACTTTTATTTCAAAGGCAGCTATGGGAAGGGGGGTGACTTCCGAAGCGATTAATGAGGTAGGTAGTGGTCGCATATGGTCTGGGACACAGGCTTTAGACAATGGCTTGATTGATGTCATCGGTAATTATAATGATGCCGTCGACCTGGCGGTCGCCATGAGTGGGATTGAAGGTGATTATCGTGTGGTTAACTATCCTGCACAGAAATCTATGTTTGAAAAAATATTGGGTTCGGTAACCACCGAAATAAAAGGTTTGAATTCGATGAATAATGAAGTGATGGCTCCTTATTTTAGACAAATTAAATCCTTACAAGAGATGAAAGGGATTCAAGCGCGAATGACTGAGGAATTCATTATTTATTGAACAGAAATGGTGATTTATTTACCTCAAACTCTCAACTAACAATACCCTTTTTGAAAATTTCAAAATAAATCTGGCATGGGTGGCATCAATGCTTCCTAATATGGATTAATTCATTTAGAAAAGAAATAAAAAAGCCCATCAAATGAATGAGCTTTTTCTACATGCTGATCATAAAGCCCTTGGATCTTCAAAAAAACTACCATTATCACTTCATTTGAGAGGGTTTTTATTAAAAAATTCTAAATCCCTAAAATAATGGCTAAAATGAGATGGAGGAAGGAGACTCCATGTAATAAGGCATTAAACCAGTCCATGAGCTCCATTACTCGAACACCTCTTTGGATCTATTTGATTTTACCCGAAATATGTAGTTCTAGGGGATATGGGGCTAATCCAGGGGTTACGCAGACCAAGGCTATGAATCCCATATTTTTAGTTAAGATTTTTTTTAAGTCATTCATCATTTTAATTAGATTCAGTAATAGCAATCTTTTTTGAAAAAAAATTGCTCAGAACTCCCTTTAAAGATTTTAAGTCTTCTTGAGTTCCAAATTGTCACGCAACTTTTATTTCGAAAGACAGGCAGTCCCAATCATTTAATGCCACTTAAATCAGAGATATAATTTTTATTCTCTTCTGTAAAGGACATCTTTAGCATAGGCAAACTCAATATTTATGAAATATCTAAAAATTTTCATTTTTCAAATGCGCAATTAGACAAGAACTAACTTAGTCATCTGTTACTTTTATTCACCTGGCACTATCTGTAACAGATGCCGATTAATCGGCGGAATTTTCAAAAAGGCCCTAAAGCCTGAAGGAATTACCAATAAAACTGAAAATAATTAAATCAGATGGTTGTCTTTGGGAGAAGGAAAAGAGCTGCGCCTCTTATCTTTTTTTGATGATGAAATTAAAATTACTCGAGCGGTTCATTTGGCATTAACAACATCTGATTCTGATCCATTTATATAAAGACTAGATTCAATGAAAGTAAATTATTTTGATTGGATAGGAGAAATACCTAACAAAATAAATATTCATCACGATGGCATTAAACAGGTATACTTTCAGTGTACAAATGGTTATTGGATTGAGATAAATTGCAGTGGGCAAAAAAAAATGTTAACATTGGCCATTGATTGTGATTATTCATATTTAATTCAATTAGGTCGCCATTTTAGAAGCTCTTGCGAACAAATATTTGTGATTAGGTCATCGTTTTATGACTGATTCAATGATGATGTTAAAAAGTATGATTTAAGGTAATTAAATTTTTTGTAAATCAAATGCTATCAAAACTTAATAGACGTCACGATAAACTCAACCTTAGGACTGTATTCAGTCGTATTTAAAGGATAGGAGAGCCTGACACCTAAATCAAAATCAACCAATCGAAGGGTCCGGACATCAAAAGTCAATTCTATTCCTGTCGATTCGTACATATTCTCAGCGTAGGGTACATTACCATTAAAGGTAACCGAGGTGAGGGGAGTCAGCACAGCGATGGCAGTATTATTTAAAATCACACTTGCGTGATCATAAAAGAAGTTTGCTTTGACTCTTTTAATGAAAAATAAAGGACCTATGGCTAAATCAGGATAGCAAATAGGGAAGGAATAATTGAGACCGATTCGGCGGATTTGATCATGGATGAGTTTACCATAACCTCTGGGATACCTGAAATTATCTAAAAACTTGTATTGCGCGATAAAGGGTTCTGAATGATGATCTATTTCAGCGAAGAAGCTATGATTTTTAAAGATTCCGGGTAGATAAAGCCTACTGTTGATTAAAAAAGCATGGGAGGTATTAGAAGTTGTTCCCATGCTTTTTTGGTAATTTGATTGAAAAAAAATGCCCAATCTTGGGTAAAGGTGCTGATAAGCCTGTCTTAGGGTAAAACGCATTTGGAAGTCTAATTCATAGCTCGCAAAAGAACCATCTGTTCCTGTCTCCT
The DNA here is from genome assembly GCA_002292365.1 of Flammeovirgaceae bacterium UBA976. Classification (GTDB taxonomy): domain Bacteria; phylum Bacteroidota; class Bacteroidia; order Cytophagales; family Cyclobacteriaceae; genus UBA4465. The sequence continues at coordinate 9,044 of DBBU01000040.1, read as the reverse complement.
TAAGATCATAGTTTACCCAATGTTGTCGTAAATTTTGATTGAGCGCTACAAAATTATAAAAATTTCCTAGGGTTAAGTTGAAGGGTAATCTCACACCTAGGCCTATGTTGTTTTCAGTCCAGTTTTGATTTCTTGTTTCTAAATTAGGAGTGATTTCATCATTTTCTTCGGTTTCGAAGTAAATGGGCACGTAGTTGTTCCTGTTTACTCGTGAAGTTTCTAATGACAAAATGGGATAGTATTTCGCCCATTGTAAGCCCGCTGACCACGAGCTGCTCTTCTCATTTAAATTAAATTGATAAGCACCCATACCCGATAAATTACTCATCTTATTATCGGCGTACATATTAAATATCAAATTGGGAGGTTCATAAGCCAATAATCGACTGTGTAGTTGCAATCGATCTGTAGTAGGATAAGATTGCTCTTCGTAAGATTGTTCAGAAATATTTTTAAGAATATCATCTTTAAATAGTGGTTCAAAATAATCAACCAATGAATGTTCTACGCTTTCGAGAGGTTTCCAATTTTCTTTGATCAGGGGAGTGGTATGGATGTCATAACCCATGTCTGAATACGCACTATAAGCCAGCATTTTTCCATTTGGAGAAATGCTCGGTTGGATAGCACCAAATAGGGTAGAGGTTACTTGATAAACGCGCTGATCTTGAATTGAATGGGCATAAATATTATCTATACCATTAAAGATACCATCAAAGTAAATATGATTTTGATGGAATGTCAAATGGGCTATTTTTTCAGTCCACCAGGGGGTTATCAGGTGACTTTTTCCTGTGTTAAGATGGATGATTTGAATAGCATTTTTCCCTGATTTCCGTACGATTGTCGCGATCCTTGTTTCATCTATCCAAGTGGGAAACGCATATTGATATTGATGTTCATTATTGATTTTGTCATCTAGATGACCGTTTTGAACATTGAGGACATGAAGCTCATACCCTTGGTTGGCAGGGGCATGAACTGCGATAATTTTATCCCCACTCTTGTTGATTTCGGGGGCAAAATATCGGGCTTTAAGGGTGAGTTGTTTTTTTAATTGTAGGGTATGATCATATAAAATGAGATTACTATATTCTACATTTCCCCATCTAGGATCATAGGCCTTTTCGGTCCAAATGAGATAAGATTTATTGATACTTAATTGGGCATTGGATGGAGCATAAAATCCAGGGCGAGTGATGCGGTTTTCTGTCCCATCTTTCTGGATGGAATAGAATGCTGGAATTTCGTTGAACCCTGCTTTTTCAGCGATGAGGGTTTCAGCATCAAGGTAGTTGGGGTGTGCGTAGCTCGTGAAAGTCTTTTTTACCTTATTATTTATTGTCTCAGCTTCTGTAAGTTTAATTTTAGCTGCTTTTTGCACCCATTCTTTCTTTAATTTTGAAAAGGTAGCTTCATAATATTTAGGGGTACGCATACCCGTATGTTTTTTCAAGCTTTTACTGAAAGGATAAAATTTAAGAAAACTTGATTTTACAGCTTCTTGAAGAAGATTTCCCATGATACCTTCGCCATAATCTAGATTCAGGGATGCTGTCAGGTGATAACCCATATTATATATATTGGGAATCAGTTTTTTATAGGATCCTGCGCTGTTTTTTTCATAATTCAAGGAGGTTCCTGTCAGCAATAGGGCACGATACTGTCCCTCGAAATAGGGCATCCGACCGCGTCCTGCATTACTTAAGAGAGTCTCTGTAAAAACCGCATCTCCCTCAAAAAACCAAGGAGGCATAATTAAATGCGCCATGGAACTCCAAAAATAATCACCAAAAAACATATGGGCTGCGTTGACGATTCCTATCCGAGCGTTTTGTAATTGCTGTACATGTCGATATTCGTGGATGGCCAACAGATCATTCCAGTCAATCGCTCCACCAAAATTATTTTGTGGGGGATTAATATAAAACTCTGAACGAAAAGGTCCCACAGCAACAAATGCATTGGGAGTGATGGATTGATTTTGAAGAATGATACTCACTTGTTCTTTTTTCGGGCCTAAGGAAAAGTAACTGCTGTCATTAAGTTTTTGAATGACATTGGCAATCCGAGCGGCTTGGCCATAAATGCCTTCTTGATAGATGATCTTTGCTGCATCGTTTTCTATGTATTTCCATTGAATAGTGGGTGGATTAAGTCCTATATTATAGGACTGAGCAATCAATCCATAGGAAAAAAAAACAATAGAAAGAGTTAAATGTATTCTTTTCATTAGAACCGATTGTTGAAGGTAATACCTACATACTGGTGGGCTTCTGCTTCAAGGGTTTCTTTGGTTTTAAAATAATAAGTAGTAATCAAGTTAAATCGGGGCCAACTTAGAGCAAAACCGATGCGATTTTGAACAAGCCATGGTTTTGCTGTTTCAGTATGTAGACTTTGAGGTCCAATGAAGTTACCTTCAATGGTGGCATTGTAGGCATTATAGATAAATCCAGGAGCATAAAAAAAATAACTTTCTATTATTTTCTTGGTCCTATTTGAAGACGATGGGCTACCTAAATGTCCCCCGAATAAAGTCGTTGAGGCCTGATGTTTTAAAAAATTGAATCTTACCACTAGTTCTTCCGAAAATTGATTGAAGACGGTTCCTCCCGATACATTTGACTGGGAATAGAGATCGAGAATTTCATTACCTACCAATCTTCGAGCATAAGAAGCATGAAAATTAATTATAGGACTATGGGCAATTTGGTACTTCCAACCCGCGGGTTTAGGAATATTTAATACCGTATGCCAGGTAATTTGAAAATCATCGGTCAGTGTATGAGGCCCCATTAATCCAAGTTCAACACTTGTTTTTAAATACTCCTTTTGATTGAAATAAAATTCTCTATTAAAGCTGAATCCTAAAAGTCCTGCATAAGGGCGATCAAACTCCTTAGGATCATCCCAAGAAACTCTTCTGGGTGTATAAATGCGTTGATGAAAGGATATTGAATGGATGATTTTATGTTTACTGAGCCATCGGTAATCAAGATAAAGACCAGAAGTGTAGTACTGATCCCTTTCTAGAGAGGTAAATACATCATTATCAACGGTCAATCTGAGTTCTTTGGTGTACATATTTATCGTGTCTTGCGCTTTCATAAGACATGGACCTAGAAGGAATAGGCAAAACCAAACCACTTTGTACATATAGATCAAAGATAAGTGGGTTTTACTTCTATAAATAACAGGAAAGACCAACAATTTAACAATGCGGACAATTTCTTATTTTCAAAAAAAGCTTTAGCTACTCAAAAATGCATGAAAATATGCTCTTCATCGAGGTATGTAGTTTTTGCTGATTTATTTATTTAGGGGATTTAAGCCTGTGATTTTTTGGGAAAAAGGCTAGATAAATCTATTAATATCAAATTTTTCAAGATAGTCCGCCACACGTCTCACAAAACCACCACCCAAAGAGCCATCGATGACACGGTGGTCATAGCTATGGGACAAAAACATTTTATGGCGGATGCCTATAAAGTCACCTTCGGTAGTTTCGATTACCGCAGGTTTTTTTTGTATGGCACCTATAGCCATAATGGCTACTTGAGGTTGCATGATGATGGGTGTACCCATAACGTTACCAAATGATCCTACATTAGAAACAGTGAACGTACCTCCGTCCAGTTCATCGGGTATAAGTGCATTAATGCGTGCTCTATGAGCTAGATCATTTACTGCTATGACCAAGGATTTAATATCTAGTAGTTCCGCATTCTTTATGACAGGCACGATGAGATTTCCTGAAGGAAGTGCCACAGCAACACCAATATTAATACGGCTTTTTTTAATAATTTGATCACCTTGGACTTGAATGTTGATCATAGGATGATCTTTGATGGCTTTCACTACTGCCTCAATAATGATGGGGGTAAAAGTTAACGATTGACCCGAGGTTGCCTTGAATTTTTCTTTGAATTTATTTCTCCAAGAAACAATGGGACTCATGTCTACTTCGACAAAAGAAGTCACATGTGCAGAAATGGATTTAGATTCAATCATGCGCGAAGCAATTATTTTTCGCATCCGATCCATGGTTATAATTTCATCCTCACCTGAGATTGTCAGGGGTGTATGATTTTTAGGGCTTTCAAGTATTCCATCGACGGAATCTGATTGCGAGTTCCTTGAGCTGAGGTAATTCAATATATCCTGCTTAGTCAATCGATCCTCTTTGCCTGATCCAGCTATGTTTTCAAGTTCGCTGAGATCTATTTGCTCTTGTTTTGCAATATTGCGGACCAAGGGAGAATAGAATCGGTTTTTTTTGGGATATGTTAAGATGGTGTCAGGACTTTTCAGACCCATGGCCTGATCTACATCGACTACATTTTTTTGCTCCTTTGGTTCAGGTGTTACAGAAGTTCGGATAGTGAGAGGCTCGTCTCCTTCGGTCAAAAGCTCTATAATGGCTATAGGCTTACCGACTTGAATAATATCCCCTTCTTGGGCCAGTATTTCTTTGAGAATTCCGGAGTGAATGGACGGAATTTCTGTATCCACTTTGTCAGTGGCGACTTCGAGAACAGACTCATCTTCATCTATAGGATCGCCCACCTTCTTTAGCCATGACAAAATGGTACCTTCCATTACACTTTCACCCATTTTGGGCATCCTCATTTCAATAGAAGCCATATTTTAATACATTGGTTAAATACGAAACAAAGATATAGTATTTTGCTATTTCACTCCAACATTTAACCGGATCATATTCAAGGCGGCTAAGGCTGACCAATGGACAATGAAGGTGCGGTCTCGTGAAAAATTAAATTTTTTTGCTAGGGTCTTATGCTTGTCAGAATAGGCAATCCAAACGGTACCCACTGGTTTTTCGGCGGTACCGCCATCCGGTCCAGCGATACCGGTGGTGGCGATGGCAATGTCGGCATTAAGTTCTTTTCTTACTCCTTCTGCCATGGCTTTAGCGACCTCTTCACTAACAGCACCTTGTTGTTTGAGGTCTTCCGTGCTTACACCCAATTGCGTTATTTTGACCTCATTTGAATAAGCAATCACGCTCCCCTTAAAATATCGTGAGCTGCCAGGTACGCTGGTAATCATGTGGGCTAAATAACCCCCAGTACAGCTTTCTGCAGTAGCTAAAGTCAAGTTATTGTTATTTAGTAATTGGCCAATAACTCCTTCTAATGAATCTGTACCAAATCCATAAACATACTTAGCTATTTTGGGCATAATGGCCATTTTTAGTGCATCAATTTCTTGCTTGAGAGTATTAAGGTTATCACCAGACCCCGTCATTCTAAGTTTGACTTGTCCTTTGGTAGGTAGGTAGGCCAATTTTATGTGGTTGGGTAAGTTCACTTCCCAGTCTTCAATTAAGTCTGATAAACTTGATTCCGTGATTCCAATGGTTTTGATGATGTGATGGTGTAATACGCCTTTGCTGAACATTTCATGAAGCTTGGGTAGAATGCCTTGGGTCATGATACTTTTCATTTCATAAGGTACTCCCGGCATGGCTACAAATACGGTATTGTTTTCGTAAAACCACATGCCTGGGGCCGTACCCACAGGATTGGTAATTTTCTGGCAATTTGCAGGTAAATCGGCTTGTTGGGCATTGAGAGCGGTTACCTCTCTACTTGCCTTAGCGAAGAGTAGGGTAATATCGCGCAGTACCTCTTCATGACGGACCATACCTACTCCAAAATATTCAGCTAAAAGGGATTTGGTGAGATCATCTTTGGTAGGGCCAAGACCTCCTGTGATCAATACGATGTCAACTCTTTCGGCTGCTGTGGCGAAGGCATTTAAAATTTGATCTGCATCGTCACCAATGGTCGTTCTTTGGAAAACCTTGATGTTGTATTCATCTAATTTATGACTGATCCAATGCGCATTGGTATCAAGGGTTTGGCCATAGAGGAGTTCATCTCCAATAGAAATTATTTCTGCTGTTGTGGTCATTAATTAATAATATTTTTAATGGTTATTGTGAAATCATTTTGTGGCTGCGAAAATACATGGTTATATTTTTAAATTTTTTTTAAATCAATATTCATAATTTATCGAACCTTGTGTTCTGGAACTTAGGAAGGCAGTTACCTGCGACATAATGCTTTTCTTACCTCTCAATTCTTGTATTTGAGGCTGATTGAGGTTCATAACGATCAAGAGTCTGTCTAATTCTGAATCGGATAAATTGAATTTATTTTTAAGCTCACTGCGTACCGGTTCAAGCTCTATCAATTTAGCATAGGTAATGAATTTTTCAGTCTGAATCCTGGCTTCTACAGCTTTTCTCTTTTCTATATTCTCTTTGGTGAAATAACTAAGAGCACCACTAATGGCTACGCCGGGTGCATAAAATTCATTGATCATTGGAGAGAAAGATACTTGAGGGGTAGGACCCGTTCCAGGCTCGGCGATTCCCGGGATTTTCATTGGCCTGCCTTTATATCTCTTTGGAATACGATAATCAGTATTGGAAAAAACCCAGACAGAACCTAAAATAATGTCCATTGGAGCCATTTTACTCGTGATTTGTCGGAGAATCATACTTTGGTCTACAATGACCACAAGAGGTTTGTAACCAATGAAGGTCATTCTTACCGTATCATTTGGAGCGGCTTTAATTATGAATACTCCATTATCTGATGATAAGGAGCCTACTTCCTGGGTAATGTTAACTATGTAGACATAGGGCATGGGCGATTGATTCTCATTCAATACGACTCCTTGTAACTCTTGACTCGTGCCGTCCCATGCCAAAAGTAGACTTAGAATAAGGACTAAAAATTTCACATCGTAAAAATACAGTTTCACAATCAAATATCGGATTCTTAATGAATCTTAACGAGTTAAAAATGGATTTTTGTTTCACCAAAATAAAAATAGTTTAATCGATGATTTATTAAATGATTGAATGAACATGAGGATTCAAATGATGATATTGTGTTGTATTTTAATGTTTCATTTTATTATAATTAATCTAATGTTGGAAATTCTTTATGACCATCCAGACTTTGTTGCCATCAATAAACCCCATGATCTTTTAGTTCATAGAACGGCCATAGCTAAAGATGTCCAAGAATGCGCACTTCAGCTTTTGAGAGATCAATTAGGTCATCTGGTGTATCCTGTTCATAGGTTAGACCGTAAGACGGGAGGTGTTTTACTTTTTGGAAAGTCACGTAAGGCATTGACTCTGATATCCAATCAATTTCAGTCTCGGTCGGTTCAAAAGTCGTATTTGGCTGTTGTGAGGGGCTTCACAGATCCCAAAGGCACCATTGACTATCCCTTAAAAAATGATTCTGGTAAAACTCAAGAGGCCATTACTAATTATTGGACCCTAGCCAAAACAGAATTAAATTTTCCATCGGCCCATCATTCAACCAGTAGATATTCGCTGATAGGCTTGCTCCCCTTTACAGGAAGAATGCACCAACTTAGGAAGCATATGGCGCACATACTACATCCAATTGTTGCAGATAGACCCTATGGCTGTAATAAGCAAAATAAGATATTTAAGGAAAAGTTTACTATGATGACGATGTTATTACATGCCTCAAAATTATCTTTTGAATGGGAGGGAGCCACGATAGATATTTGCGCAAAGCCGCAAGCAGAATTCAAGCGGATGTTGAATTTTTTAAAATTGCCTATTAATTCTGTTAATTTCGGTGAGATTTAAATACATTTTAAAGAGACAAAAAAAAGCCCTTACTTTTTGAGCAAGGGCTTTTTTTATGATAAGCATGATATTACATCATTCCAGGCATTCCACCAGGCATTCCACCACCAGCGCTTTCAGCTTCAGGCTGATCAGCTATAATAGCTTCTGTGGTAAGCAATAATCCAGCAATTGATGCTGCATTCTCCAAGGCCAATCTTGTAACCTTAGTTGGATCAATGATACCTACTTTGAACATATTTTCGTAGACATCCTTAAAGGCATTGTAACCAAAATCTCCTTTACCAGCTCTTACTGCGTTCACTACTACGGAAGATTCTCCACCCGCGTTGGCAACGATCGTTCTTAGCGGTGCTTCAATAGCTGCTCTGATGATCGCGACACCGGTATTTTGATCTTCATTTTCTAGATTTAAATCACTAATGGCTTCAATGGCCCTAATAAAGGCAACACCTCCACCAGCAACAATTCCTTCTTGAACGGCCGCCCTTGTAGCGTGCAGTGCATCGTCAACCAAATCTTTCTTTTCTTTCATCTCTACTTCAGTAGCCGCACCAATGTATAGAATGGCAACTCCACCAGAAAGTTTGGCAAGTCGTTCTTGAAGCTTTTCCTTATCGTAATCAGAAGTTGTATTGTCAATTTGCTGTTTGATCTGATTGACTCTAGCTTCAATATCTTCAGCTTTTCCAGCACCATTGATGATGGTCGTGTTGTCCTTATCGATAATCATTTTGTCTGCAGTACCCAAGTAGTCGACCGTCACATTTTCAAGCTTATAACCTCTTTCTTCAGAAATAAGAGTACCTCCAGTAAGGATAGCGATGTCTTCCAACATAGCTTTTCTTCTATCACCAAACCCAGGTGCTTTGACTGCAGCTACTTTTAATGAGCCTCTTATCTTGTTAACGACCAGTGTTGCTAACGCTTCACCGTCGATATCTTCTGCAATAATCATCAATGGCTTACCTGTCTGAGCGGTTGCCTCTAATACAGGTAACAATTCTTTCATATTTGAAATCTTTTTGTCGTAGATCAATATGTACGGTGTTTCAAGAGAAGCCTCCATTTTTTCAGTATCTGTAACAAAATAAGGAGAGAGATAGCCTCTATCAAATTGCATACCTTCTACGGTCTTCACTTCAGTTTCTGTACCCTTAGCTTCCTCGACAGTGATGACACCATCTTTTCCTACTTTATCCATAGCTGCTGAAATCATCTTGCCTACTGCAGGATCATTGTTAGCAGATACAGAAGCCACTTGTGTAATTTCGTCACTCGTAGCGATAGTTTTAGATTGTTTTTTAAGATCGGCGATGACTGCAGCTACTGCTTTGTCTATACCACGTCTTAAGTCCATAGGATTTGCTCCCGC
>DBBU01000064.1 GCA_002292365.1 Flammeovirgaceae bacterium UBA976 | reverse complement strand
AGTTGGTTGAAATATCTTTTTAACTCGTATTGGTTTAATCTTTTGGTCTATTGTCATCTCTGTAATATCCAAAGTGTCTGCAACACCTTCTACAAATGTTTGTAGCTTCTCTTTTACTTCTGTAGTTAGTTAGTTTGGGACCCCTGCTATTCTTCCCATTTTAATGTAAATTGTTAAAATGAAAAATTTCGTGAAAAAATATTGGGAGGGTGCTTTAGTTGCTCAACTTGTTTAAACTAACATTTTAATCGGAATGTTTTTTTATATTAGTGTTTTTTTAACTTAAAGATATTAATATGAAAAAAGTCACTTTTCTTATAACAATTACTTTTTTAATAATTAGCTGTCAAAATAATGAGACTAATATGAATAAAAATGTTGGTGAAATTTTAAGTGGGGATAACGAAGGAAGTACCTACTCAATTGGAAGTATGGAAGATGCTCAATTAGCCTTAGATTTTTCAACTGCATTTGTTAATCAAGATTATGATTTTGTTACTGAGGAAAATTATTTAGAAACTATCTTTTTTTATCCTGAAAAAGGATTAGAAAAACTTGAGTTTGATCTACCCAGCTTAATAGAACTTGCAAAATCTATGCACGAGCCATATGACTCAATTAGAAGAAATGTTTATGATGTAATTCCAGTAGTCCCCTCTTACGATGAGAATTTAACCGTTGTAATGTTTCCATTTACTGAAACTAGATATAGAAAGGATGGTGAAATTGAAAAGTATAGATTCTATGAAAGACATTATATCCAAGATGGTAAAATTGCTGGAGTGAGAAAATGGAGTCAGGAGGAATAACAAAATAATCTACTTTTATTTGACAACATACATGGCCAGTGGGGGAATATATTTAAAATTATTGTCGAGGATGCCTTATTGATTATGGAACCTGCTGGCATAAGATGAAGTTTGCCCCCGGTTTCGAGTAAAATGACAATATTGAAGATTAAAGAATTACGTGAATGTAGCTCTTTTTTCTTTTCATAAAGTGTAAAGCGTATGAATCAAAACTACATGTTAGGTTGCTAGAACTTTATACTGTTTGGGGTGCAGACTATCGATCTACTTGTATGATGGAGACATTGAAAATATAATTTTTAGGGATTTTTCGTTTAAAAATAAATGGTTGGGCTGAGGGCAGTATAAAGAGTAGGTTTCCTCATGATATTCGATGGGAAATTGGAAAAAATTGTATTTTACTATAACTTGATTATAAATAATTACCAACTATGAAAACTAAAAACAATATTCTGCTCGCAGAAAAAACGAAGCTGTCTAGATTTGATACGTTCACCTCTAAAATTATCTGGGCAGTGGACTTAGAAAAAATGATCACAGGAATAACCCGAATTGATCATTTAGTTTTTGTTACTAATATATCAAAATGGGGTGTAGGTCAATACACCTCATTATTGAAGTTTGATACAGGAGAAATTTTATGGACGATAAAAAAAGTGTTTACCAGTATTCTGATAACAGATCAATATGTTTTTAGTCTGAAGGGGTCTAAGTTAGAAGCTTTATCTCTTAAGACTGGAAAAGAGCATTTTATCATATCTACGACTTTTAAATGGACGGCACCTAAGTTGGCGTTGATAGGGGAAAAATTATATCTTTATTCAAAGAAAAAGGTGGTTGAGGTTAATCAGAAAAATGGTCAATTAATGGAAGTAGAATCCCCAAAAGGATTGGATATCCAAAGTATCACTATCTTGGTTGATGAATTTCAAATGAATATCAATACCATGTCAACACCTGATTCGGGAGTATATTTTATAGATGATTCGGGTTTAGGAGGAGATGCGTCAGGAGGCGACGGCGGTGATGGTGGTGGTGGTGGTGAATGATAAAGACTACATTATTTTGATTGGACTAGTTGTCTGATTTTGAAATGCATTGTACTTTTACTACTTCATTAACTATATAAATAAACATGAATAAATTTATTATTAAAAGAGCTATGACTGGAGTTTCAGGAGCACCCAAGCATGAGTTAGACAAGGCAGGGAAGGCTTCTGAAGCCGTCCTTATAGAGATGCGAGCAGAGGGTAAGGAGATCCAACAAGAGCAAAGTTACGTAGCTGGAGATGCTATTTATTGTATTTATCATGCAGCATCAGAAGATTTGATTCGGGAACATGCAGAACGATCGAATGGGGTAGTCACTGAGATCACCGAAATAACGACACTCATTAAGCACAATACTTCTGTGGTGAGTTAAATATTTAAGTTTTGAAAAAAAAAGGCTTTCTAATGCTTACTTGAAAGCCTTTATTTTTTAAAATTTCAAATACAATGCAGTGTTTTTTAATAGGTCAGAATAACTAGCTTTTTAAAAAGTAATCAAAATGAGGGTAGCGTCATTTGAGAAGTATGATACTAAGAATAATTAATATGAAAACTACTTCAAAATGTGCTCGAGAGTTTTAAGACTCTTTTTCACCACTTTTTTAGTTTTTATTCGACAAACAAGACCCCAACACTTTGCGCTTGACAGGCGGTGTTGAAAACCTGCACCTGTCCATTAAGTAAACGTTGAGCATATTGCTTATGAATAGCCCATTTGGCATCCAATTCAACTTTGCGTGATTCACTCCCTTGCGTAATTTTTGGAATAGGACTATTTGATTCACTGATTAAATTAAGATAATGCGCTGTAAATCCATTTTCGAAGTTTTCAACATCATCATAGGCCTTGGATAATCTCTGTACCATGATACCATCCCATAAGGTTAAGTCTTTGCTTAAGGTATTACCCAAAGCGATCAGTTCATTATGATTTGTTGAATTCATTTTTGCAAGCAAACTTTTGAGCTTTGTATTGATTTCATTGAGATGATTGGTCATATTGGTCATTTCTCTATAGGTGGCAGCGGCAGAGCTCATGAATTCATGGTATGCGCGGTATTGTGCTTCACTCAGATCATACAAAGGATTCGCCTGAATGATCGCTGGAGTTTCAAAATGATTATCATCATAGGTTAATGTCAATTGGTAAGTACCCGGAATGGCCTGATGACCTGAATAGCCCCCTTCAATATATACCTTGGGTACCCCAGGCAGCAAAGGATAATGCATGTTCCAAACAAACCTATTGAGTCCTACATTTTTAGATAAAGTGGGTTTTTTTGGAGGATTTCCTTCATATGTGATGTAACTTTTATCGGCGCTAGATGAAAATGTGTTGACCATATTACCTTGAGCATCTTTGATGATCAAGGTAAGTTCAGTTTCTTTACTTAAGGAAGGTAAGTCATAATAAATTACCATACCACTGGCAGGATTTACACCTTTGAGTAGATCTGTCCCTTTACTTTTGTTCGAATTGAGGCCACTGTACCAATTGGCAATATACGTGGGGGCAGGAGCATAAAATTTACCTTGGCGGGAGGTTCCATCATATTGGCGAAGGATCGTCAAATCATCTAAAACCCAAAAAGATCTTCCTTGTGTTGCGACTACGATGTTGTCATGACTGATGGCTAGATCGGTAATCGGTGTAATGGGTAAATTCAGCTGTAAAGGAGACCAATTAAGGCCTCCATTCCATGATGCATACATGCCCGTGACCGTACCCGCAAATAATAAGTCTTTACGTTTTTCGTCTTCACGTACTACCTTGGTATAGGCCCCTTGTGGGATTCCTGAAGTGATGAGTTTCCATGTTTTTCCATAGTTTGTGCTCTTGTACAAACCAGGCGTATAGTCATTAAACTTATACCGTGTGGTAGCTAAATATACCGTACCGGGATCATGGGGTGAAACCTCAATGGCATTGATTAACGTTTCAGGCAATCCTTTTGGAGTCACATTGATCCAAGTAGTACCATTGTCTGTTGTGAGATGAACCCTTCCGTCATTACTACCCGTGTAGATGACTCCTTTTTCATGTTTAGATTCTACAACATAAGTCAAGGTACCATAATTTTCTGCACCGACGGCTTCAACGGTATAAGGTCCTCCTCCTTTGCCTTGCTTCGCATCTATATTGGCGGTCAGGTCCGGTGAAATAACCTCCCAAGAAATCCCCTCATCTCTAGTTCTTAGTAAATATTGAGCTCCATGAAAATAAGTATTGGACTCATGTACGGACTTTACTATGGGAGCATTCCAATTGAATAAATACTTCATGTCCCGAGCCGCGAGGCCCAAATATAAATTAGGCTCTATCTTAATATTTGTTCCAGTTTTGGCTTTGGTATCTAGTAGTTCAATAGATCCTAAATAACTCCCACCCATGACCTTCACAGGATTATCGGGATCAAAAGCCAAAAAAGCACTCTCACCGCCTGCAGAACTGGTCCAATCAGATTCAGTAATACCCGAAGATCCCAGACCAATGCTCGCGATTTTGACTGAAGAGTTGTCTTGTTGACCGCCATAAATATTGTAGGGAAACATATTATCAGTAGTCACTCGATAAAATTGAGCCGTTGGCATGTTGTCAATCCGGGACCAGTGAGTCCCCTTATCAAATGAAATTTCAGATCCTCCATCATTGGTGAGGAGCATGTTTTTATTATTCAGAGGGTTGATCCAAAGGTCGTGATAATCTCCGTGATGACTGCGTATTCTTGCCCAATCCTTGCCTCCATTTATGGATCTATAGGTACCTGCACTTAACACGTAAACGACATTTTCATCCTTCGGGTCCAATGCGATCTCAATATAATACCAAGCCCGCTGTAATAGGCGATGATCCCCGCTTATTCGGATCCAATTTTTACCTGCATTTTTAGAAACAAATAAGCCTCCTTTTTCTTGCTGAGAATCACTTTCAATGAGGGCATAAACCCAATCGGAATTCGCGCGAGATACAGCAATCGCCATTTTTCCTTTCTCTTCTGGCAATCCTTGATGAATTTTTTTCCATGTATCACCACCATCCGAAGATTTGTATAATCCACTGCCTTTACCGCCACTGATGACTTGCCAAGGGGTTCGCATATGCTCCCACATGGCAGCATACACTATATCAGGGTTATTGTAGTCAAGGGATAATTCACTGGCACCTGTCAAATTATTTACAAAAAGGGTGCGCGTCCATGATTTACCCCCATTCGTTGATTTAAAAATACCACGATCTTCATTAGGCCCGTTGAGTGCTCCTTGCGCGGCTACCCACAAAATATTAGGATCTCGAGGGTGAATGACTATGCGTGAAATATGCTGCGTTTCCTTGAGTCCCATATGGGTCCAGGTTTTACCGGCATCTGTTGATTTGTACACGCCATCACCGTGAGAGGTCATTACCCCCCTGGGTGCGTGTTCTCCCATTCCTACATAAACGATATTGGCATGACTTTCAGAGACAGCAATGGCTCCGACAGAGCCCATTTTGAAAAACCCATCAGAACAATTAATCCAATGCTGACCCGCATCGGAAGTCTTCCAGACGCCCCCTCCGGTAGTGCCCATATAATAAGTTAAAGGATCGTCGATGACGCCGGTTCCTGCATTGGCACGCCCGCCTCGGAAAGGGCCAATACTTCTGTATTTTAGGTTATTAAAAACTGAGTCTAGTACTTGTGACTGTAGGTCATTGGTGAATATTAGACAGCAAATGATTAAAATAGATGTTCTCATTTTTCTGAATTTCTTATTATGGTTAGCCTTTGAAGAAAGGATAGTATTTTATTGTGTTTAATGATTCTTTTAGAAGCGATAACTCGAAAGCCTCTTTGTTAATAAGTTTAAGTAACTAATTTGATTAATTAATTTAACTAGGGCAAGAACAATTTTATGAATGGCAAAATCAATTAAGTTCAATCATACAAAGATTACGTTTTTTTAATAAGACTATTCATTAATTCCATAACGTAAGAAACATCCTGAGAAGTCGTTCGCCAATTGACGAAAGCCGCGCGAATCCCTTTTTTTTCTAGGTAAAAGGTAGGAGACATGAATACCTTACCCGTCTCATTGAGTATAGATAAAAACCTAGTGACCCGTTCATCACTGTAGTCGTTTAGGGTAAAGCAAACCGTATTAAGTCGGATAGGGGCCAATAATTCAAAATGGGTATGCTTCTCTATCCAGTCTCCGAAAAATTGCGCATGTTCAGTACTGTCATCTATCATTTCTTGGATGCCCGACTTCCCGTAAGCAAGTAGGGCAAACCATACGGGCAGCGCTTTCAATCGTCTTGAGTTTTCGGGCAAAAGGTTTAAATAATCCACAGCACCTGATTGATTTTCTAGATAAGGAGCATTTGAGTTTTGGAAGGTTTCAATCTGAAAAATTTTATGTGATTCTTTTATAAGAAAAATTGCATTTTCATAGGGGACGTTGAGCCATTTGTGACAATCTATGGTGAAACTATCTGCTTGATCCCAACCATCAATCAAATGTTGATGACTTTTACTACAGGAAGCGAAGCCTCCAAATGCCGCATCTATATGCCACCAAAAATTAAATTTTTTCTTGAGTTGGGCGATGCCTTCAAAGTCATCAAAGTCAGCTGTATTTACGGTACCAGCACTGGAAATTAAAATAAATGGAGCACCAGATAATTGGAGGATTTGTTTTTCAAAATCTTGCAAATCCATAGATTCCTGATGACCATGGTTCGTTTTAATGATCGTAATGTTGACACTACCTAATCCCAATAAAGACAGGGCCTTTAAAACAGATGAATGCGGTAGGGCAGCCAAAACATTAATGGGTCCATTGATGCCTTCTTTGGCATAATCTTTCCCTTGCTGTTTACCAATCCACTGTCTTGCAGCAGCCAAGCAGGTCACATTAGACATGGTTGCTCCTGAGACGAAACCCCCTGATAAGTTTTTAGGTAAATTAAATAACTCAAGGAGTAATCGGATGGTTTCCATTTCAATATGGGCAGAAATATCTCCTTGACCACTGGCCTTAAAGGCATTTTGGTCGTAAATGGTGGTGAGCCAATCACCGGCAATGGATGCCGGAGTCGTGCCTCCAGTGACAAAGCCCCAATATTTGGGACCCGAAGAAGAAACCATGATTTTCTCAAAGGTTTCATTGAAGTATTTGAGTGTATTTTTAGTACCCCACCCATCTATCGGAAGCTGCGTGTCAGGGCTTATTTTATGTGTATTTGAGGTAGGACGATGCTGTAAATGATCCAGGTATGAGAGTCCTTGATTTTTTACCTCATCGAGGATACTTGCCATCTCATCTAAGTCTTTTTTTAACCTTTCGTTCATCTTACTAAAGTATTACATTGTAGTTTATTTATAAAGTTAAATGTCCGAAGCCCAGCGCGATCCTCAATGAAAAAGAAAGTGGATTAAAACAAGACTGCCCAATAAGGTCCAACCAAGCTTACTCAATGAGTTGGAACTCGACTGAAATAGGACTTTGTAAGATGAAAAGTTACTGGTTTCCCCTTCAGTTGCGATCAATAAACTGATAAAAATAATCCAAAATGCCCGCACAAAATAATTCATGTCAGGGAGTAAATATTGCAGTAATAAATTTAAAGGGAGGGTAATTAAAAAAGCTAACAAGACCTTTTTTTTATTCGGGACAAGTAATAATGCAGCCGCACAAATCATCACGGTAATTCCACAATTGATATAGTATCTAAGATTATTTAATGTATGGGTAAAGGCAGCACTTGGATTCTCAAATTTCATGTAGAGCAATATCATGCCCATGGTAAGTGAGCTGATTAAGCTGAAAATAATAGCCTGCCGCCCCGCACGAATTTTTTGATAATCCAAGGGATTTTTATTAATATAATTTGAATAGATGTCGACTGACCATAAGGTAGCAATCGAATGAAAAGTTGAATCTACCGTACTCATTAATGAAGCAAATAGACCGCAAAGGATGATACCTCGAAGTCCTACAGGAACATAGTGATTGACTAAATAGGGGAATGACATATCTGGATCACTCAGGCCCTCACCTAAGATGCCATATAGGGCAATACCGGGGATCACTATAATGAGCGCCATGAGGTATTTCAATACCCCGCCGAACAATAATCCTTTTTGTGCCTCTTTTAGATTTTTGGCAGCCAGTGAACGCTGTATGATGGTTTGATTCGCACACCAATAATTAATATTTAAAAAAAATAAGCCAAATAGATGGGTCCAAGGCAGGATCGGATGATCGGTAGGTAAATGTAGGTGCATACGGTGATTTGTTTGCACATAAAGCTCCTCCCAACCACCGAGTGCGCTAACGCTAACGATTAATACAAACAAGCCCCCAAATAAGAGAATGATGAACTGAATAATGTCTGTTTTGACTACTGCATTTAGACCTCCTAGATAAGTATAAATGGCTGAAAAGAGACCTAAGATCACGATCAAAATCGCGATACGCATCATGCGGTCCTCATGCAGCACGGCAAGTTGTTTTCCAAAGACTTGATCAGCAGCGTAAGCACCCCAAAATAAGGCAGCACCCAAAGTAATGGTAGAAAATAAACTTAGGTTAGCTATCGAATAAAACAATCCGGCGCGTTTACCAAGGTAAATAGTGATGAATTCGGTAACGGTGGTAATTTTGTGTTTTAAAAACAGGGGAATAAAGACGAATGCGGCAATCAAAAGACCTTGAGTGGCGTTGATTTCCAAATTGGCCTGAGCTAATCCATAGAGATAAGCAGAGCCCATCATGCCCAAAAACTGATAACCCTGTACATTGGTTGCGATGGTAGAAATCGCAATGGAGGGCCATCTTAAATTTCTAGAACTTAAAAAATAAGCATCTGCATCTATTTTTTTATTTTTTGAATCGCTTAAAGCCACGATTAAGATCAAAGCGAAATAGCATAACACAATAATAAGATCTAACATGATATTAGAATCTGGGTCCTTTGCCTAAAGGTGTGTTTGGAGGATCTTGGGGAACTCTTCCATATACCTTGGGCAGAGAGATGGTTTTTAAATGCGGCAGTACCCATTTTGCAAAATATTGGGCTTCTTGATGATGTGGATAACCAGAAAAGATGAAGGAGCGTATACCCATACTCATATAGTCATTAATTTTACTAAGAACTTGTTGGGGATTTCCTACCAGAGCGGCGCCACAACCTGATCTTGCGAGTCCAATCCCTGTCCACAAATGGGGTTCAACGAAATAATCTTCACCAGCAGCGGCCCGTATTTCACTTTGTTTGAATACCCCCAAAGATCTTGCGTCTTGCGCTCTTTCCCTAATTTCAGTTCCTTTTTGGATATCGAGTTTGGATATTAATTGATCAGCGTATTGCCGTGCCTCTTCTTCCGTTTCTCGTACGATAACATGGACTCGAAGTCCGAAATCCAATGTCCGATGATAGGCAGCTGCTTTGGCGGAGAGGGTTTCCATTTGTGCTTTAATTTTTTCCCGCGTTTCAGGCCACATAAGATAGACGTCACAGTGCTGGGCACAAAGGTCTATGCCTGCAGGAGAATACCCCCCAAAATAAAGCATGGGTCCACCATTATGTTGA
Organism: Flammeovirgaceae bacterium UBA976; assembly: GCA_002292365.1. Taxonomy (GTDB): domain Bacteria; phylum Bacteroidota; class Bacteroidia; order Cytophagales; family Cyclobacteriaceae; genus UBA4465. The sequence continues at coordinate 18,398 of DBBU01000064.1, read as the reverse complement.
TAAGGCTTGACAGGGGCAGTCGGAAGGTGTAAGTCATAAAAATCGCCATAAAAATCAATAAAATCTTCATTCCAGGCTTGTTTTAAGATGGTGATGACTTCTCTTGAGCGCTGATAACGTGCTTCTGAATCTAGCTCAGTCCCGGGGAGGTTAGAGGAAATGATATTTAAGGTCAAACGACCTTGTAGCATGTGATCAAGGGTAGCAATGGCCCGTGCGAGCATTGGAGGATGAACTTCACCACATCTGATGGCGGTTAATAAGTTGATTTTTTGGGTTTGCGGGGCGATGGCTGCTGCAAAACTCAAAGTATCTTGGCCTACCTGATAGGAGGAGGGGCATAAAATATTACGATATCCCAGGACATCGGCTTGTCGAACAATGGCCGCGGTATTTTCCCAGTTGCTTTTATATCGCTCATTTCGAGTCCCTAAAAAATCATCATCACCATCGCAAATCGGGGCAAACCAAGAAATTTCTGCCCCAGTAACACGAGAGGCTTTAGATGATGTCAGATGAGGTTGCGTCATTTATTTTATACAATTATGGATGATATTTTATAGAAAGGGTTAAAAAAACAGGTAATCTTTTCTCAAGAGAAGAGGATTAATATTCACTATTTTAATCTTGGGGTCAGGGTCTATTGACTTGGCACATGTTTCTAATTTAGAAGCCAATCTATTGAAAAAAATACAAAATTGATCGTTTTATTTTCTTTTTCGAAAAGAAGGCCGACCTGTGATTCATTGATTTGAGTAAGGTCAGAATAGGCTGATATTCCCGGATAAATTTCTTTTTTTATCGGTCAGGTAATCCCATTGTCCTCACTCGCCTTTACGGTCATGCGAATCCTTTCTTCTGCACTATTTGGCCCACTGTATAGGAGTAAGGTTTGTGCGGTATTTTGAAATAAGAACAGACTTGATTGGCAAACTGGAGTGATTAATTCAGGATCAAAATAGACGCTGTCCCAGCTTTGACCCCCATCGTTACTTCTTTTAATCAGTCTTCTTTTAGTAGTTCCATTTTTTAATTGAAGGATGGCAGGTATTCGATAACATGCATAACCCTCCTGACCATTTTCAAATAATATTTGCTCACTAAAAAGATAATTTTTTGGAGAAACTAGCTTATGATTACAAATGAAAAAAACAATCTTATAATTTAAAACCCGCATGATCACATAAGATAACTACTTTATCATTATTTTAAAATTGGTGATAATTTTATTAATTTTAAAAAGAATGCAGGCATTTTTAATTCCTCCAATGGGGGAGCGATATTTGTTTCATAGATTTTTTTAAAGAGGGCTTTTATTCAAAATAGCCATTTGATTCTTTTCACAACAAAAAAAAGCAGATAAATGAAAAATTCAATTGACTTACCCCTAGAGCAACCACTCCTAGAGGAAATAGGAGCGCATGCTCAAGAGCTAAGCGTTTCCAAGGGGACTTCTATCGTAAAGGAGGGGGATGACATGGATCTGATTCCATTCCTGATGAAAGGATCCATTAGGGTTTTTCATAAGGATTATGAAAAAGATCGAGAAATGACCTTGTACTACATCAAGGAAAAAGAGGCTTGCATGTTTTCGTATTTCACTATTTTCTCAGATCATAAAAGTAGGGTTTTTGCAGTGGCAGAATTAGATTCATCACTGCTATTGATCCCCCGCGAAATCATGAATAGTTGGCAATTTAAATACCCCTCATGGCAGAAGTTTGTAGTGAAAACATATATTCATAACTATGAAATTCTTTTAGATAAATTAAAAGAAGCTAGTTTAACTAAAATTGAAGGTCGTTTGAAAGCCTTTTTTAAAAATAAGTGTAGGCTTTTAAATACCAATGAAATACCTATTACCCATCAAGTCATTGCAAATGAATTTGGTACGACGAGAGTAGTGATTTCGAGAGTTTTGAAAAAAATGGAACAAGAAAAAGTGATTATACTAAGAAGAGGTAAAATCATTTTAATTTAATGACTGCTATGTAACATATGATGCAAAATTTATACAAAAATGTTGATTATTATTGTTTCAAATAATCAACAATAATCATGGATAAAAACATATCAAAAATAAGATTACACGACGGAATAGTTGGGATTCTCTATCTCAGCAGTGTTTTATTGGCCAATTATATTAATTTAAGTTTTGGTTGGATTACCATAGCGGTGGCTGGACTGCAAATCGTAAGTCCTTTTACCAAATTCTGTCCTGTTTATTTCGTATTGAATAAAATGATGCCCAATACCGAACCTATCCAAAATGGAAAATGAAAAGTTAATTTTTTAAAAGGTCTTGCCGTGAAATAATGAACTTTTAATTTATACTATTTTTATTTGTTTTTTAGAACTAATTTATTTCTTATCTTGAAATTGAGAAAAGGAAATATTATGAAAAAAGAGAAAATCAGTTTGAAATCCAGAAGATCTTTTGTTAAGAGTGGTCTGGCCTTATCCGCCATTAATATTCTCCCACGCCATGTTTTGGGAGGTAAGGGTTTCATAGCACCCAGTGACCAACTCAATATTGCTGCGATTGGATCGGGTGGTAAGGGGGCAAGTGACATTTCAAATGCCGCTCGCAATGGTAGTGCTCGAGTAGGTGCCTTGTGTGATGTAGATTTTTCTGGAAGCGCAGCAGCAACAGCCAAAAAATTTCCAAAAGCTAAGCGCTATGCTGACTTCAGAGAGATGTTGGATAAGGAAAAAGATTTGGATGCTGTTACGATTTCTACTCCTGATCATGTTCATGGTGTGGCTGCTGCTCATGCTATGGAGAGTGGCAAACATGTATATGTTCAAAAACCAATTACTCACAATATAAGAGAAGCCCGGATACTGACCGAAATGGCCAGGAAACAAAAAGTAGTTACTCAAATGGGTAATCAAGGTGGATCTAACCCATTGTTGCAGACCGTTCAGGGTTGGGTAAATTCGGACGTCATTGGCAAGATTTCAAAGGTCCAAATTTGGACCAATCGTCCGGTATGGCCACAAGGTATAAAAATGCCTGCTGTAGATCCCTCTGCTAAGCCTGCAGATTTGAATTGGGATCTATGGCTCGGTCCTGCACCGGACAAACCTTATACTCCTAATATGCATCCATTCAATTGGAGGGGTTGGTGGGATTACGGAACTGGAGCTTTGGGAGATGTGGGATGTCATTTAATAGATATTCCTTACAGAACGCTGGGTTTGAAATACCCTAAGGATGCCGAGTGCAGCGTGGGAACGGTTTATTCTCGCATGTGGACACCTGATTACTTTCCTGAAGGATGTCCACCTTCATCTTTTACCACGTTGCATTTTGATGCAACAGAGAAGAGTAAATCACCGATTGAAATGACTTGGAGTGATGGGGGTATCAGGCCATCACATCCAGAAATCATTCCTGCCAATGATGATATTGGGGGGCCCGGAAGCGCAAATGGTGTTTTGATGATTGGAGAAAAAGGCATCATCTCTACCAATATTAATGACAGCTCACCATTGATGCCCAAACTTTATTTAAACGATGGGACTATGGATTCTGGTCCAGAATTAGCACCGAGCGATGAGCCGGAATACGGACATCAGCGCAAATGGATAGATGCTTGTAAGGCAGGTTATCAAAGCAGTGAGCACCAAGCCTTGACTTCCTCTTTTGATTATGCTGGCCCCATGACGGAGACTGTATTAATGGGAAATTTGGCCATCCGAAGTTACATGCTTCGGCGAGAAAACGCCAAGGGTAAGATGTCTTTCTATGCAAGAAAAAAATTGATTTGGGATGGTGAAAACACACGAATTACCAACCTAGAGGAGGCCAATCAATTTGTCGGGAGGATCTACAGATCGGGTTGGGAGATGTGACAAATGAGAAGAATAGGATTAAAATGATTATCTAAAGTTATATGGTTTGGGATCCCTTTTTAATTTTATAGAAATAAATCGAATAATGGTCATTTTAAATTATTAAATTTTAGGTAACCTTTTTTGTTCTATTTCGTTCAGTCATACAGCTATTGAGGTGGTTGAAATGAAGAAGATTAAAAACGTAATACTATTTAGTATATTTTTTCCAGTATTTACTGTTGCTGCTCAAGATGTCGTTCAGGATAAAAGAAGCTATGTTACCCATGCCATAATGGGAACAGAAGCTCCAGAAATTGACGGGAGATTTGATGAAGCCCTTTGGGGTGATATTGCTTGGGAAGGGGATTTTGTCGAGGCAGGACCTGATGAGAATACAGTTCCCGCCCAACCTACTCAATTTAAGTTGGTTTACGATGATAATTTTTTGTATGTAGCTATACAGTGTTTAGATGCTGAACCCGACAAGATCGTAAAACGGTTATCTAGACGAGATAATATACAGGGAGATTGGGTCGCTATAGGTTTCGATAGTTATTTTGATAAAAGAACGGCTTTTGTCTTTAGAGTCAGTGCTTCGGGCGTAAAAGGTGATGCCTTTGTTACTGAAAATGGGAATAATGATGATGATAGTTGGAATCCTATTTGGTATGTAGCCACAACCATTCATTCTCTAGGATGGAATGCAGAAATGAAAATTCCGTTTAGCCAATTGAAATTTGGAAAATCAGCGGAGCAATTATGGGGATTGCAAGTGGCAAGAAATTTGTTCAGAGAACAAGAGATGTCAGTTTGGGATCGAATCCCACAAAACAGTGCAGGTTGGATTAGTGAGTCCGGTACATTTCAAGGACTCAAGAATATTAAGGCTCAGCATCAGATGGAAATACAACCTTTTGTAGTTACTAAATATGACACCTATGCAAGTGAGTCTGGTAACCCATTTAGGGATGGAAAAGACCTAGGATTTAATGGGGGTATCGATGCTAAAATAGGAGTAACCAACGATTTGACTCTCGATTTGACTGTAAATCCAGATTTTGGTCAAGTGGAAGCGGATCCCGGAGCTATTGCCTTGGATGGGTTTCAAATATTTTTCAATGAAAGACGCCCCTTTTTTGTAGAAAATAAAAATATCTTTGATTTCCAATTTGCTAATGGTTCCGACAATTTGTTTTATAGTAGGCGGATAGGAAGAAGTCCTCAGGGTTCTGCGTCAGGAACTGCGGATGCCTATGTAGATCAACCGAATAATACGATTATTTTAGGAGCGGCAAGGCTTTCTGGAAAAACTAAAAACGGGTGGTCTTTGGGATTGTTAGAGACGGTCACGGATAACATGTATGCCAAAATCATTGATAATGGTGAGGAATCTAAACAACAGGTTGAGCCCATGACCAATTACTTGGTGGGCCGCGCACAAAAAGATTTTAATAGTAGGATGTCTTATGTTGGTGCCATGATCACGGCTACCCATCGGGATTTGGGAGCCAATTTTCAATTTTTAAGAGAGGTAGCCTATTCAGGAGGTGTAGATTTCAAGCACAATTGGCAGGATAGAAAATATTATCTGACAGGAAATTTTGTAGCTAGCAATGTTCAGGGATCCAAAGAAGCCATTTCTGCTACTCAATCCGATATCACCCATCTTTTTAACCGCTCAGATGCTTCACATGTAGCGTTAGATACGAGTCGTACAATGCTTACAGGTACAGGAGGTAAATTAGAGATAGGGAAGGCAACAGGCATTTGGTTATACGATGGGGGATTCATTTGGCGCTCCCCAGAACTAGAACTTAATGACATTGGATTTTTGCGCCAGGCAGATATAATTCGTCAATACTTAAATTTGACAGGACAATTTCAAACACCTACAGACTGGTACAGAAGTACCTCAATCAATTTAGGTCAATATACCACATATGATTTTGAAGGGAATTTGAATCGCTTACAATTTAATTTTAAAGGCGATGTTAATTTCAAAAACAATTGGGAAGCGGGTGTTTATATCATTCATAAGCCTTTGATCAATATCAATACCTATTTGCGGGGGGGACCAAGGTGGCGCTTTTCTGAAGAAAATGGAATATTCTTGTCAGCAGGTAGTGATCGAAGGAAAAAATATAATGTGAATATAAGGATAGGGAAAAGTCAAGCAGTGGAAAATAATTTTTCATTTACCCGCTATTCCATCTCAATGGGATATCAACTTGTTAATGCCTTGAGACTATCGTTGGAAACTTCCTATAGAAATGCCCCAAGTAAGACCCAGTATGTAACCCAAGGAAATTTCCTTAAAAAGAATTTTTATATTTTGGCCGCTATTGATCAGGTGACATGGTCGACCTCTTTAAGGGTTAATTACAACATCAATCCAAATCTGACACTGCAATATTATGGACAGCCGTTCATTTCAAGAGGTATTTATGATGATTTTAATTATGTAAAAAAGGCAAGTGCTGAAAAATTAGATGAGCGTATTCAGCTTTATTCGGAGCAGCAGATCAGCATCAGTGATGGTATTTTCTCTATTGATCAGGATGAAGATGGGAGGGCTGATTTCACCTTTGAGAATCCTGATTTTTCATATGTGCAATTCAGATCCAATTTAGTGGTAAGATGGGAATATGTGCCTGGATCTGAACTGTATTTTGTTTGGTCTCAAGGAATTACGGGGTTAGATGATCCGATGAGTGAGCTGGGTCAGAGTTTGCGCTATCAGATCTTTGATCAGCAACTCAACAACACGTTTTTAATCAAGGCCACTTATAGGTTTATATTATAAAGCGGTGGTCCTTTAGTTTTACGATTCATTTCCCATATCATACGCACACCTTAATAGTGCAAAGTGTGATGTTTCGCGGTAAGCATATATATGTGCAAAAACTATTAATATCCCATCTCAGAGGCACTTTTACTCACTTAAACTACAGAAAAATATAATATTGTTACCCAAATGGGTAATCAAGGAGGATCCAATCAAGGAGTGGTCCGATTGAAACAATAGGTCCAAGATCAAAAAATTATAAGGATTGAAAAAGTTCAAATTTTGACGAATCGACTAGTTTGGTCTCAAGCCATCTAGATGCCATTCGCCAATGAAAATGAAAAACCTGTAAAATTGGACTGGGATTTATGGTTGGGCCTCGCGACCAAAAGGCTCTTTATACCGGGATTACATCCTTTTAATTGGAGGGTGTTTTGGGAATATGGAACAGGTTCATTGGGAGATATGGGCTGTTATTTGTTTGATGCATATCATAAAGCCCTGCAGTTAGGATATTCTTCTGGAGTTCAATGCAATGTCGTGGATGTTTACAAAGAAATGTGGAGGCCAATCAATTCGTAACTAAGCTTTATCGAAAGGGTTGGGAATTGTCTAATCTATAAGGTTTTTACTAACTAATATAGCCACCGAAATCCCTATTAGAGTCTTTTTTTTCTACTTTAAAAGGAACCTCTGAAGGTCAAAGAAATATTCCTACCTCCCGCACTGATGTTGGAAGCAAATTGACGGTAGTTTGTATCTAAGATATTATTAAAGCTCAATTGGAATTGTATTTGTTCATTTAACGAGTAGGAAGTATTTAAATTTAAAGTCACCCATTTAGGCATAAATCCATTAATTGGATCTACTGAAAATAACTCATTATCCTCACCGGAGAGGTTATAATCTTTAGATTTTTTATCACCATTAAATACCATAAAAAAGGAGCCTATGAATTTTCTTATTTGTAAATCAATACTGGACCGACCAAATAGGGGTGAGATATGATCTAAGGGAGAGTGTCCCGGATCATTGACTATTCGACCAAAAGTGTAGGTCATGGAATGACTAAATTTCAGTTGATGGGTAAGGTCAACATTTAACAGTCCACTGAATCCATAAATAAAGGCTTTTTTGGCATTGGCATTGTGATACGCCTCACTGAGGGTTTCATCATACAAGACTAAAGATTCGGCTGATTCTGTAAGTGGACTACTTGTCTGATTATCTTCAGTAGTTACTTTTTGTATGGTAATGGCATTCTGATACCAAGTGTAATAAGTATTTAAACCAAAATGGATTTTCCCTAACCATCGTTTCGAAATACCAAGCTCTAGATTGTAGGTATATTCAGGGGCAAGCTCAGGATTGGGAACAACAACATTTCCAGGAGATGAATCGAATACTTTACTGAGATCATCGATATTTGGGGCTCGAAATCCGGAAGAGCCAGCGAGCATGACCCGCCAATTATTTTTCGAATTATAAACCAAGCTTAAATTTCCATTGAGGGCGGTATGGGCTTGAGTTACCTGATCAAAGTCAAAAGGAAAAAAAGTTTTATCATTGAAATGAGCTTCCAGTCCAATATAGTTGATACGCAATCCCTCATTCAAAATCCATTGATCATTTAATTTGTAGGAATGGGTAAAGTAAAAAGCATAGCTCTCCATAGTTGATCCTCCATCAGGGTAGCGGGTATCTAAAGGGATCTGATCAAGGGTTATAATATTTTGTTGATGGGCGGTAGAACGCACTTTATTATGCCAAAAATCAAATCCATATCTCAAAGTATTTTTCAATTTCTTTTTCTCGAAATCAGCGTTTAGTGTGTAAATATTGAGTTGTTCATTTCTATTTTTTAAAAAGGAATTATTAAAGGGTCGGGTATGTCGACTTTCTTCAATGAATTGATATCCTAAAATAATTTTCGCTTGATCAAACCACTTTCGCTTCTGCGTAAGGTCTAATTGATAGGAGCTGAAGAATCTTTCTTGTGGACCATAAAACCATTCCGCATATTGGGGTGCATCATTTTTTATTTGTGTCAGCCGATCATATCTTGGAATATCTGAAGAAGTAGAATACTGAAAGTTCAAGACGTGATTCATTACATCATTTTGCCGGTAAAGAAATTTTTGTAGGAAATCATATTGTCTATAGCCTGATTTTTTTTGAATATTTGGATTAGAGTTTGTTAAGACGACATCTTGATCATTGATTCTGTCTACATAAAACAATCGCTTACCAAAATTAGGATATTGTGGGTCGCGACGCCCCCCTTGCCTTAAATCACCAAAATCAGAGAAAGAGAGACTGCTGAGCGCAGCGAATTTTTTTAATCCAAAGTTGAAATCTAAATGAGTAGTTTTGGCATTATTGGCACTGACATACTGTGCAAGGAGCTGCGTCTGGATTTCCAAAGTATCATTGTCAGATAACTTGGGATTCTTACTGTAAAAATGCATGACTCCACCGAGCGCATCACTCCCGTAGATGACTGAGCCGGGACCTAAAATAATTTCCAATCTTTCTAGGACATTATTATCTAGGGTCAATGAATTTTGAAGGTGTCCACCCCTATAGATGGCATTGTTCATGCGAACCCCATCAACAACCATCAAAACTTTATTGGTTTCAAACCCTCTTATGACAGGACTGCCTCCCCCCATTTGACTTTTTTGTACAAATACATTTCCCGAGCTTTGTAAAAGATCAGGTGTCGTTTGCTGATTTAAAAAAGAGATTTCTTTTGCATTTACTACTCGGATGGATTGTCCTAGTTCACTCAGTTTTTCATTGAACTTATTGGCTGACACGACAATTTCACCTAGTGAATAAGAGTTTTCTGCAAGGGTTACCATAAAGTTCATCTCAACCAATTTTGCATAACTGAATTGACAAACCATATAATTGGGGTGAATGAACCAAATTTCATCTTCTTGTTTAAATGGACCTATATCGGCTTTTCCCGCAGTATCCGTTTTGAGAATCAATGAAAGCGTACTTTCAATGGTAACGTTAGTAATAGGACAGGCATTGGCTAAGTCTTTGACTGTCAATATTTGGGCTTCGAGGGGTGTGGAAAGTAGGAGACCCAGAATAATTAAAGTGACTCCTTTATTCATTCTACGAATCTATCTACATACTTGCTTCGGAGTTTAGTTAATTTAGGTTGAATGACGGCTCTGCAATAACCCGCTTGGCTATTTTGATTGTAATAGTCATGGTGATCTGCTTCTGCCAAATAGAAAGGTAGGGCAGGGGATATTTCGGTAACGAGGGGAGCATCGAAATAATCTTTTAATTCAATAAAAACAGCATCAGCGGTAGCGCGCTGATCATCGGATTGATAATAGATAACTGATCTATATTGTGTGCCCAGGTCAGCACCTTGCCCATTCAATTGAGTCGGATCATGTAAGGTCATAAAAATGGTCAGTAAATCGCGCAACGAAATCTCTTCGTTTTCGAAGGTGACTCTTACTACCTCTGCATGACCAGTAAGACCAGAACAAACTTCTCTATAAGTAGGATACCCGGGGGCCAGCCCTCCGCTGTACCCAGATTCAACTTTGGTAACCCCTTTGACGCGCTGCATTATTGCTTCAATACACCAAAAACAGCCCCCACCTATCGTTATGATCTCCGCACTCATATCAATCTTTAATTAATTTAATAGACTCAGAATTTATACAATACCGTAAACCACTTGGCTCCGGCCCATCCGGAAAAACATGACCTAAATGCCCATCGCAGACGTTACACATAACTTCTACACGAATCATGCCAAAAGAGTCGTCTTTCACATATTTTACTGAGGCTATATCAATAGGTTGGGTAAAGCTGGGCCATCCTGATCCTGATTCAAATTTGATGGTGGAATCGAATAATTCAGTATCGCAGCATGAACAGCTATATACGCCTGCTTCATGGGCATGACAGAGGGCACCTGTGCCTGCAGGTTCGGTACCCTTAAGTCGGGTTATTTTATATTGTTCAACTGTGAGCAAATCTTTCCATTCATGATCAGATTTTTCCACCCTTCGTTCGGGCTCTGGATTTCCTTTTGAGGCAAATTTTATAACGTCATTCCAAGTAATCATAGTTTTTTTTAAATAAAAAAATCAATAAGCATTCAATTTAAAGTGCATTGAGATGAGAAAAAACATATTCTGAAATAATTGGGATAATAAACCAATTTTATATGATCAATTGATGCTTACTAAAATTTGAATACGTCAATTTATAAATCAAGAGCACTTCATTCTTCTTTGGAAGTCATTGGTAACTGATTCTTATGGCTAGACGAGGAGTACGGATTTCATGCGTCTCAACGATCTTTTCAATTGAGATCTTGGTGGGCATAAAACCCGAGGTCTTTATTTGTAAGATACTTGGTCCAAAAGGCAATTTGTCCGGTATGGTAGGAAAAATGTTCAGTGGCATGAATCAATACCTGAACCCCGCTAAAGGAGTACGTTTGAACGGGGCGAACCTTTAGGAGGGTGGTTTCATCAATCGACGCAATAATGTCTAGCGCGGCAGCGACCGTTTGGTTGATTAAAGAAATTAATTCTTTCTTAGAATGGCCATTCCTTTCAGAGAATTCCATAGGTCGGTTCCTAATATCTTTTTGATTGCCTAATGAGGAAATGACATATTGATGGATATTGCCGCAAAGATGCAATACCTGATTTCCAATGGCATTTGAGACTTCATTGGGACGATGCCATAGAGCAGATTCATCTAAGGTATCCAAGCATTTGATTACTTTCAGATTATTTTCTTTGAAATAACAACAGGACGTCTTTATTATCTCTAGCGCAAGTGGATTCATTTTGATGTTTTTGAGTCTAACCATTTTCGCAGAAGAAATTGTGATTTAGCGGGTGCATGGGGTAGAAGTTTTAAAATTATTTGAGGATAAGGCTTAAATTCTAAACGCACCGATTTGGTTTTTCCATGTCTTTCAATGATCAAGTTAGTTGCCTGTCCGGGAAGGTAATGGGAGCGAATAAATGCATCAAAGGAGATTTCAGAGCTCATTTTTTCACCACCTATCTCGAGAATAACATCTCCATAGGAAAGCCCAGCTTGATAGCTAGAAGTACCTTCTAAAGGATTACTTACTAGGGTGAATTTTTCCCCAATGTTTGAGACCATTGCTCCGAAAAAAGGGGTTGTTGAATTTTGGATTTCGTAGGAGATGCCGACATTTTCAAACCCTTTTTGATAGTTGGGTTGCTTGGCATTATAAATGAAGGATTCAAAGAAAAAATCAGCAAAAACAGCACCGGCATATTGAGCTAAAGTCGTTCTTAGATCTGACAATTCATAAGCCTGTGTTGGAATACCATATTTCTGCCAAATCAGCTGCATATATCCATCCAAAGTCAAGTCATTGTTCATATTTCTAAGCGCAAGATCAAGCGCCAAACCCAAAACACTTCCATAGGTATAATAGGACACGAAAGTATTTTCCCTGTTTACAGGATCCACACTGCGCGCGGCATCGACAAACGGCGCTTGATAACTCATTTCGATAGGAGAGCGGTGGTTTATACCAGGCGCATTCCAAACAGCATTGAGTTCTATTTCGACTCGCTTTAAGTAATTTTCTTCACTGATTAATCCGGTTCGGCATAAAATAAGGTTTGTATAATAATTGGTAAACCCCTCAGCAAACCAGAGCGCATCTGACATATTGGCTTCCTCAAAATCAAAAGGTTCTAAGGATTTTGGGCGTATGCGTTCAACATTCCAAGAATGAAAAAATTCATGGGCCGCCGTAGCAATATGATTGAGTGGTTTGGAGTTAAGGTCTTGACTTTCTGTTAATATCGTAGAATTGCGATGCTCCATACCGTCTCCATTTACATTGGGTGCATAGCAAGCTAAAAAAGTATATCTCTTAAAATCAAAATCTGGAAGGTCGCCAAAGACCCTAACTTCTTCGCGAACGATCTTTTGAACCTTTTCAAAATAATCATTAAAATCCTCAGCATCAGCTTCACCGTGAAGCACAAATTGAATTTTATACTTCTTGTGATCGTGCTTTAAGACAAATTCCTTCAGTTGATAATTGCTCAGTTCTATTGGACTGTCCATCAAGTAATCAAGATCGGGGGCACGATAAACACCATCACCTATATGCTCTAGCTGGGTCGCCACACGCCAATCTAAATCGGGAGATAGATTGAATGTGATTTGATGTGGTCGGGCCTTAAAATCAGGGGCATACATGAAGGTGGCGGGACTGTTTAAGTGGCCATGGGTTTCGTCAATTTGACTGTAAGTACCATCACCTCTATTAGCAAACAATTTATAATGAATCTTTACGTAACCTTTATGATTAATGACTTCCCATTGGTAGGGATCTTTTTTTTGAATATTCAGGTTATTTCCATTTTGATCTGAAGCACTGACATCGTACACATTTTTGGCAAATTCATGTAAAGCATATCTACCTGGGGAGCTGCGGCTCATTCTTGTGACGAGAGGCTCCTTCCCAATATCTTTAAAAACCACCTCAATATCGGCTATATGGTGAATAACCTTTTCGAAGGATACATTGTATTCAATGTTTTGACCTAAGCAGGGGTAGAATAGCCACCCTAGCATCACCCCTAGTATAAATATTAACTTCATGGGGTTTGATAAGGAACTTTACTCAAAATTGTTTTGATTATTTGACTCCGTGCCTTAGCCTTTTTATTGGCTTGGACGATAATCCAAGGATTTTTTTCTGTATTCGTTTTTTCGAACATACGTTGCTTATAAAGGGTGTATTGATCCCAAAGATCTTGTGCTTTTAAATCGACTGCGGTTACTTTCCAGCGTTTCAAAGGATTACTTTGCATTTCATTGAATCTCAATTGCTGTTCATCCTTGGTAATAGAAATGTATAATTTGATTAAAATAATACCATCATTGACCAGCATTTCCTCAAAACCATTCACTTCATTCAAAAAGTGTTCATACTCTTGGGTTGTACAAAATCCGTTGACGGGTTCGACCACCGCTCTATTGTACCAACTTCGATCAAAAAAAACGATATTAGAAGGATTGGGAAGCTTATTTATGTAGCGCTGAAAATACCATTGTCCCATCTCTTTTTCACTGGGCTTAGGTAGCGCATTGACCGTATAAAAACGCGGATTTAAATGATGCGTAATACGTCTAATGGCACCGCCTTTACCTGCGGCATCTCGGCCTTCAAAAAGGATACAAACTCTTTGCTTTTGTGTGATCACCCAATTTTGTAACTCAATGAGCTCATTTTGTAGACTTTCAAGTTCTTTTTCATACCTGAGTGTTTTTAAAGTCCTTTCGGGAGAGAACTTATCTCCCGATTTGAGCATCATTTTTAATGCTTTTTTAGTGCTGAGTAGCTTTAACTCCTGACTGCTGAAATTTGTTTTTTCCATATTAATCAATGTGCTGGAATGATTGATGAAACCTCATGATGACATTGGGATCAGGTAATACCCGAGTGGAGGCCTCTAATTTATCGTCATATTCAAAGTAGGACAATAGATACCTGATACTTTCGAGGCGGGCGGTTTTTTTATCATTGGTCTTGACGATGATCCAAGGACTAAAGGAAGTATGTGTTTTGCTGAACATCTGCTCTTTATAGTACGTATATTTATCCCATAGTTGCTGACCCATTTCATCTACGGGGCTAAATTTCCATCTTTTCAAGGGATTGTCTTTTCTTTCCGAGAACCTTTTAAGTTGTTCTTCTTTGGTTATAGAATACCATAATTTAACTAATGAAATTCCGTCTTCAAATAGCATATGCTCAAACTCAGAAACTTGACGCATAAATCGATCATATTCCGCGGGGGAGCAAAATTCCATGACAGGCTCTACTACGGCCCTATTGTACCAGCTTCGGTCAAAAAAGACAATTTCTCCTGCTTCAGGCAATTCTTGGATGTATTTCCGAAAATACCATTGTTTTTTTTCTAATTCTGTTGGCTTGGGCATGGCAATTACGCGCATGGCCCTTGGATTCAGATGTTCTGTGAATCGCTTGATGGCACCCCCTTTACCGGAGGTATCTCGCCCCTCAAAAATCACAATGACCCTCTTTTGATTTTTGATTACCCAACTCTGTAATTTAACCAATTCGACTTGGAGTTTTTTTAGTTGGTATTCGTAATCCTTTTCGGGATCTGGTATCTTAAAGTGGGCACCTTTGACTTTTAAAAAATCCTCAAGATCTTGAGCTGATTTGATTTTATCAAAGTCCGAATTGGTAATCTTAACAAGTGTTAATTTGTTTTTATTTTTTCGTTCCTTTTTTTTTGATGGTTTATTCATTTGAAATACTTGATATGATATATTTCAGCCTATAATATGTAAAATATTATGTTCGGGCAAGATTAATTATCTTTTTCTATTTTTTTTTCGATATCAATGTGCATGTCTAAATCATTGAGTTTCTTATTGAATGCAGCGATATCATGGTCTATCAGTTCGTCAAACTCTCCTTTGGTCTTTTGAAGTCTTTGGTTCAAAACTTCATATACCGCCCCTTGTTGATCCGTAGGTTTAAAATCAATGCCACTGGAATTAATTTCACTGGCCAAGGCACTTAAGCGCCCATATAATTTCATTGGAGATCGAAAGGCATCTTCTCGTGCACCTGTGAGATGGATGTCGTAAAGTGATCCTGCAATTTGGGTTGCGATACCCGTCAATTGATCTACTTGTTTGAGGTCAGATTTCTTTTTAAGTGAAGTTTTAAGAAGCAATAACTCACTCCTTATGTATTCAATTTTATTGATCATCGTAACGGCTAAATTCATCGCCTCCCTCAAAGCCAGGGAGAATTGTACCTGCGCTTCTAAATCTGCCAAGGAGCCCCTTGCCAGCGGATCTTTCAATACGACCAAATCTTTCTCAAAGGAGGCATCATCGATGGTAATTACCGCGGTGTACTTACCAGGGACTACCCTCGGGCCATATTGACCACTCCATAAGTCTAAATCCCACGTAACCAGGGGCCTCCAACCTTCGCCGTTGAGCTGTACCCAAGGCCTGCCGGAGGGAAGGGTACGTAGTTGGGGTTTGTATGTTGGCTCGTATCTCAAATCCCATATGACCCGATTTACTCCAGTTTCATTTGATCCTTTTAAAGTTCGAATGATGTGATTTTTTCCATCTCTGATCTCGATCAAAACCTTTTCGGTGGGGGTATCTGGGAGATAATAATTGATCGGAGTTCCGTAAGCAGGGTTTTGTCCAGAATTAAAGCTGTAACCATCGGTTTTAATACTCTCTTTATTGTTCAGACGGTAGCTCTTTCGGGGATCAAATACTTGTGGAGACTCCTTTAAATCTGGATTAAATTGGCGAAGAGCAGAGAGATCATCCAATATATAATACCCACGCCCATAGGTGCTCACAACCAAGTCATCAAAATTTTCCTGAACTTCGAGCCAATAAATGGGGGCAGGGGGCAGATTGTTTTTTAGGGGCATCCAATGTAAACCATCATCAATACTTATGAGTAGACTATTGTCTAGTCCTAAATAGAGCATACCTTTCTTTTTTGGATCTTCTTTCAATACATGTGCAAAGCTGTGTACGGATTGAGGGACATTCCCAACAATGGATTCCCAATGCGTACCATAATCAGAAGTCTTATAGAGATAGGTGCCAAAGTCGCCCATTTGATGTAAATCAATGGCGATGTAGGCAGTGCCTTTTGTATATTTAGACGGATGTATACTACTCACCGTACCCCATGGAGGTAAGTTTGGAATATTTTGAGTAACATTTTGCCAGATCGCTCCTCCATTTCGACTCAGTTGTATTTGTCCATCATTACTTCCTGTCCAAATGAGGCCCGCTTCAAGCGGTGACTCTTCGATGGCAAATAAGGTCGCTCCGTCAAAAGTCATAAGGTTATCGACAGCAATACCTCCTGAGTTTTGCTGATGGTCCTTTCGATTTAAGGTCAAATCAGGACTGATGACTTGCCAGCTTTGGCCACCATCATCTGTTTTGTGTACAAACTGGCTACCCACATAAACCCGATGCTTGATATGTGGTGAAAAACTGAGGGGAAAATTCCAATGCCATCGGTATTTCAGATCAGCAGGCGTCCACCCATAACCTGCCTCTGGCCAAACACGAACTTCTCGTGCATATCCGGTCGTCAGGTCATAGCGCTCTAAACCGCCATCATAACAGCCAGACCAAATAATGTTATTATCAAATGGATCAGGTTTTGCAAATCCACTTTCACAACCACCTACGCCACGCCATAAGCCCACGGGAATATAGCCTTGTTGACTATTGCTTGGACCGCGGTACGACCAACCATCTTGTCTATTTCCATAGACATAATAAGGAATTTGATCATCTGTAGAGACATGATACATTTGAGCTATAGGCAAAACGATGCGTTCGAAAGAGGCCCCTCTATTGAGGCTGACGCTAGCGCAACCATCATGGGCCACCATCATTCGTTTTGGAAGCAGCGGATCGATCCACATATCATGATTATCTCCCCCCCCTCGGGGTGGGTTCTTCATTAATGTTTTGCCTCCATCTTCGGATTTACTGAATCTTACGCTTAAAAAATAAATTTCCTCAGGATTATCCGGTGCTACCACTATTCTAGTGTAATAAGGGGCACGCTCATTCATAGTATGATCTTGATTCATTAGCCTCCAGGTAGCCCCTTTGTTATCTGAACGCCACAACTCGGGGCTATCTATTTCAAAAAGGGCATAAACAGTATTTGGATTGCTATGGGACACTGCAATTGCCGTTTTTCCCACTGGACGATTTTTACCTCCGGGTAATCCCTGAGTGGCGAGGGCTACCCAAGAATCTCCGCCATCAGTACTTTTGTAGATCCCCCCACCTGGACCCCCACTGTTGAGACCCCAAGTGTTGATATTAACGGACCACATGGCAGCATATAAGGTGTTTGGATCTTCAGGATCAATGGCTAAATCGGCAGCACCCGTACCTTGATCAATGAAGAGAATTTGTTCCCAGTCTTTACCACCATTTGTGGATCTATATACCCCGCGTTCTTTTTGCGGGCCATAGGTGTGACCAAGTGCTGCAACATAAATAATTTCAGGACGGTCGGGATGTACGATAACTCTACCAATTCTTCCTGTTTTTTCAAGACCCATATGTTGCCAACTTTTACCTGCATTGATCGAACGGTAAATACCATCTCCCATGGCATGGGCAGGTCGGATCACAAAGGTTTCACCAGTACCTATCCAAACCTGATTTGGATCAGAAGGAGCAATAGCAATTGATCCAATAGAGGAAACGTTGAGCGAATCAGTCATTGGAGCCCACTTGACTCCACCGTCCTGGGTTTTCCATAAGCCACCAGAGGCAGCGCCAATATAGGAAACCATAGGATTACCAGGTTCTCCGGCGATTGCAATGGCTCTATTTCCTTCTGGTCCGATGAATCGAAATTGAGTGGATTCAAATACTTTATGATCTAGCGCTTGAGAAAATACTTGGAAGGTAATTAAAAATGAAAATGTAACGGAGTTAAAAAATTTCATAATCTTCTCTTTTAAATGGATCAAAGCATGTGGAAATGAGACATAGTACTTGCCTAATTAAGCAAGAGCAATCCCAATCAAGATTCAACATATATAATCTCTAATTTAATTTAATTTGAGCAAATTATAAGTTACTTTATAGGAAGAGATGTTAAACAAGAAAATAAAATGGGGTATTGTAGGCCCTGGAATCATAGCACATCAGTTTGCGA
>DBBU01000016.1 GCA_002292365.1 Flammeovirgaceae bacterium UBA976 | reverse complement strand
GTATCTAATCCTGTTCGATCCCCACGCTTTCGTACATTAGCGTCAGTTTCTGCCTAGTAAGCTGCCTTCGCAATCGGTGTTCCTGATGGTATCTATGCATTTCACCGCTACACCATCAATTCCGCCTACCTTAACAGAACTCGAGCCAATCAGTATCAATGGCAGTTCAACAGTTGAGCTGCTGGCTTTCACCACTGACTTAATTGGCCGCCTACGTACCCTTTAAACCCAATAAATCCGGACAACGCTTGCACCCTCCGTATTACCGCGGCTGCTGGCACGGAGTTAGCCGGTGCTTATTCATATGGTACCGTCAATCTGCCTCGCAAGGCCGTTTTCTTCCCATATAAAAGCAGTTTACAACCCAGAAGGCCGTCTTCCTGCACGCGGCATGGCTGGTTCAGGCTCTCGCCCATTGACCAATATTCCCTACTGCTGCCTCCCGTAGAAGTCTGGTCCGTATCTCAGTACCAGTGTGGGGGATCATCCTCTCAGAACCCCTAAAGATCGAAGTCTTGGTGAGCCGTTACCTCACCAACTAACTAATCTTACGCATGCCCATCTTATACCGATAAATCTTTAATCATCTTCAGATGCCTTCAAATGATACTATGAGGTATTAATCCAAATTTCTCTGGGCTATTCCTCTGTATAAGGTAGGTTGCATACGCGTTACGCACCCGTGCGCCGGTCGCCACCAAGTACAAGTACTCGTGCTGCCCCTCGACTTGCATGTATTAGGCNNAGCCAGGATCAAACTCTCCATTGTTTTATGAATTACATGCTCCGAAAAGCAAGACCCCCGAAAGGGCAATGTGTTTGAACCTAACTACTATCTTCATTCCCAAAAGAATTCAGACGGAGCATTTTATTACCTATTTAAACATTCATTTCAAAGAACTTTTTCACTCGCCATAAACACTCCTGAAAATCCCATTCGGATCCCACATCTGTAATTTATTCGCTCGTAAATAGTTGATTAATCCGTTCGATTAATCTCGCTTTTATCTTAACTTTCTAATTCCCCCCTCGCTAAGCGTCTGCAAAGATAAGTGATTAATATTAGTTAACGCAAACTTATTGTTATTTTAAAATTGAAAAATTTTTAGACCCACACTTTGCAACTCTTACGCTAACTCCTTTACCATACTTTTAGGGCCAGCAAATATAAAACAATGCTTCATAGATGCAGCATCTATCCCTATAATTTTTAATAATATTGGTAATTATTATTGAGGGTCTATCTTGATTTTTTATAGACAGGGACTGTACTGCATGGCTCACCATACATGACACTGATCGCATGAGGCAATAAGGCCTGGGTCAGCTTTGCATAAGCATAATCCCTTTGTTTAACGGATCCACATCCCTTGACAACTACTTTGGCATCCGCATAATCTGACCATTTGATTTTATGAATCGCATGATCAATAACAACACGTTCTAAATCTGCTTCATTCCCAATCGCAATAGACTGCGTAACTCCTGACAACTTGGACATGAGCAGCATGTAAGCCCAAGCAGGAATGATAGCGTCTGCTGTACAAGTAATCAAGACCACCACTTCTTTGAACTGAGCCCCATCAAGCTCCTTTAATGTACGTCGAAAATCTTTCTCTTTTAACACCAAGCCTTGAAAAAGATAATCTTTAAGATCTATGACCCGCGTTTGAATATCCGTGAGATAATCTTGTAAATCAATGGTCAAGAGCCCTGATTTTTCTACTCTATTGACGATGGTATCTTCTGCTTTCATAAATTGCCTAAGGGATTTTTGGAGGGCATGGTATGGAATACTTTAAGGTAATTTGGCTCAAAATCTTGTAAATTTTCAAAAAATCCCTCTTTAAACTTTTGAAAGGCTAATATACCCATACATTGGGCGCGCGGATAAATATCAGGTACTATTTTTAGGTGAGGATGATCAATAAATCCTTCACATTTTCTGGCTCCGTCCCCGACCAAGAGTATCGGATACTCAACATAGTTCTCAAATAAGTCAGGTGTTAAAATCACCGCTCGGGTATCCTTTAACTCCGAGCCTTTTTCATTGACTAACTTCATATACACTTCCATACGTCGGGCATCAATCATGGGTGCAATATAACTGATGTCTGAAACTATAGGCCGCATCTCTTCAATCATGATATCCAAGGAATTGACTGAAATCAGGGGGATTTCCAATGCACTGCAAAGTCCTTTCCCCGTTGCGCTACCTATGCGCAATCCCGTATAGGATCCCGGTCCATCTGATATCGCAATGGCTTCTAAAGCACTTCGCTGTACGTTTAAATTATCTAACAGCTGCCTTATGACCTCGGGCATTAAGGTGGCATGTGACTTGGGCAGGTTGTAAATCTGCTCTGCTAGGCACAGTCCCTCTTGGTGCAACGCCATTGAGCATACAGATGTCGAGGTTTCAAGACTTAAAATCAAATCAATTGGGTTTTAATAAGCCATTATAAGATTCGGTATCTTCCAATATTTCAACTGCTTTTAGGATGTCCAAATCGGTATCAAAAGAAGCCTCAATAATGCCTTCTTGAAAAAAATATCTACTGACAATATCTTGTTTAAGTAGCTGTTTTATTTCACTTTCATGGTGGATTAAATCCTTCTTTTTTTCGCTTTGAAGGAGCGCATTGAGTTCAATAATGCTTTGGTGAACTTGCTCACTTCTAGCTCCAGATTTGGCCAAGTCCAGTGCTTGTTCTAATTTAATTTCAAGCGGTGTTTGATAATCGAAAGATTGGTGCTCTAGCCAGGCTAAAAACTGTTGGAATTCTGGCTCGCTTAACTCAAAATCTCTCGCACTCGCCAATGTGTCATGATCAAAATAATACTTCGTAGCATAGTTAAATATTAAATTCTTTTGCTTCAACTTGTAAGACACTACCGCAAATGTAGATGAATCGATCAAAATGTCAGGGTCTATACCCCCTCCATCTAATACCGCCCTACCACTTGATGTCCTAAAAGTGGACTTCAATGAATCAGCTATTTTGGCCGTTCCTTTCGTACCATAATCAATCGATTGAATGCAGCGCCCACTAGGTATGTAATATTTGGCAGTGGTAACTTTTAATTGAGCATTGTAAGCCAGTGGTCGCGTTTGCTGAACCAATCCTTTACCATAAGTTTTTCTGCCTACCAATACCCCTCTATCATAATCTTGCACAACACCTGCCACAATTTCCGCCGCGGATGCACTGCGCTCATCGATCAAGACAACCAACGGAATTTTAGCGTCAATAGATTGGTTCTTTGTGTTGTAGACCTTCGTCCATTCCTCTAATTTGCCCTTGGTACTCACGATTTCGGCCCCTTTGGGTATAAATATATTGGAAACATTGATGGCCTCATTTAGCAGACCTCCTGGGTTGCCTCTTAAATCTAAAATCAGTTTTGACACTCCTTGCTGCGTTAATTCCTTGAGAGCCTCACTTACTTCTTTACCTGCATTGGTAGTAAAATCTGTTAACTTAATGTAACCTACACCCGCTTTTATCAACCCAGCGTAGGGTACGTTTTTAATAATTATTTTTTCTGTTACCAAAGAAATTTCAAAGACCTCCGGCTTATTCATTCTTTTGATTTCCATGGTTATTTGGGTATTGACCTGACTCTTTAAGAGATTGCTGATCTCATAGGCTTTCTTTCCACTTAACGCTATATTGTTTATTTTTAAGATTTGATCCCCTATCAAAAGTCCTGAGCGTGCTGCAGGTGCGTTTTTGTAGGGCATGACTACCGTATTGATTCCCCCCTTCTTTTCTATGACCGCTCCAATACCCCCATATTCACCCGTAGTCATGGTCCGATAATCTTCAATATCATCTTCTGGAATATAATCTGTGTAGGGATCCAGAGATGAAAGCATGGCATCAATACCTATTTTCATCAACTCAGTCGGATTAATCTCTGCAACATAGTAGGCATTTACCTCTTTAAATAAGGTAGTAAAAACATCTAGGCTCTTTACGATCTGAAAATAGCGATCATCCTGCTCTACGGTTTTAAAAGCAAGAAATAAAAAAAGAATTATTGGAATTATTATGAAAGGATACTTTCTCATTGTATGTTAAATTTAGACAATCTAATCTTTATTAATTCTCAAACGTTTGAAGAGTTTAATAAGTTGCCCTTCCACCTCACTATGGGTAGGCATAGTGGCCCCGAGATAGATGATTGCCATGAGATAACCCTGACCTCTAGCATTGATAATTCCCCTGTTCTTTCTGTAGACTTCGCGAATGAGCCGTTTAATTCTATTTCGGCTTACAGCTGACTTATGAAGTTTTTTAGGTACACTGATGAGGACCTGCCTGCCTTGATCAAGTGGTTGTGAAAGTAGTATGGTCCGGAATTTTTGTGAACGAAAAGGGGAGCCTCTTTTGAACAGCTCCTCTATTTTTGCTTTACTACTAAGCCTTTCAGTCTTGGAAAAGCTGCAATCAGGTTTTGGTTGGGCTGATACACTCATGCCCTCAATGTTATTTGGATCGTTTCTCGTCAGAAACAGTTAATTTGTTCCTTCCTTTTGCTCTTCTTCTGGCAAGGAGGTTTCTACCACTTGCTGTCTCCATTTTGGATCTAAACCCATGCTTGTTCTTTCTTTTCCTTACTGATGGCTGAAATGTCCTTTTCATCGAATTTTATTATTTTGTTCTAGCAAAACGGAGTGCAAAAATAGGTTAATACATATCCATTTACAAAGTAAGTGTTAGTTTTTATTCTTTATCTCGGTAAGAAATTCTCGAATTTTAGATTTCTTTAGTCTTGGGCCATATTGTGCTACCACTTGAGAAGCTACCAAACTCGCTAAATTTCCAGCCTCCAAATAAGAGTGTCCATGATTAATTCCATATAAAAAAGTACCTGCATAAATATCACCGGCACCTGTTGTATCAACGGCCTGTGTCTTTACAGCATCAATGTAATGAATATTATCACCATCCCAAATCTGAGCCCCTTTGCTCCCGAGCGTTAAAACATAAGATTTCGCTATTTTTTTTAACTTTTCAATCGCCTGCCTTAAATCGTAAGTTCCGGCATACAACCGCGCTTCCTCCTCGTTGCAAAAGAGTAAATCAACGCCTTCTCCCACCACTTCATGCATTTGGTCTCCAAAATATTTGACCATACTTGGATCTGAGAAGGTAAGCGCTGTTTTAACACCTCCCGTTTTTGCCCACCTTTTTGCTTCTTTTATCGCTTCAAAACCAGAAGGACTTGAAACCAAATATCCCTCCAAAAACAAATAATTAGAATTCTCTAATTGATCTATATTCAATTCTGAGATAGAAAGATTTGATGAAATCCCTAAAAAAGTACTCATCGTTCGTTCAGCATCGGGAGTAATCATTACCAAGCATTTTCCTGTAACTCCCTCAACGAGCTTGGCATCAGATAAATTGGTAGCTACCCCTTGTTTTACTAAATCGTCTCTATAAAATGTACCGTCAACATCCGAAGCAACTTTGCATGCATAAAAGCCAGTACCCCCCAACTGTGTAAGGGCTACCACAGAATTAGCAGCAGAACCTCCCGCCTGTTTTTTTCTGATGTTACTTTTCGCTGCTCGCAACAAACCATCTTGCCGGTCTTGTTCGGCCAATGTCATCAACCCTTTCTCCACACCATTTGCTTCTAAAAAGGTGTTGTCAACTTCGATTTCATAATCTACAATGGCATTTCCAATGGCATAAACATCATATTTCTTAGCACTCATCTTCTTAATTAAATATTTGAAGGGCAATATTAGGATAATCTGTAATCAATCCATTCACTCCCCAATGAATAAGTTGCCGCATATCCAAAGAATCATTCACCGTCCAAGGAATGACCTTCATGTTTTTCTCCTGTAATTCGCTAATAGTTTCTGCACTCAATAGGGCGTATTCACAACTATATATTTCAGGTTTAAATCCGAGAGAATCAATGTTTAACTCCCAAGAAAGCTTATTTTCAATAAGTAGCGCCAATTGAACCTCCGGATAATACTTATTAAAATATCGCAGGATTCGAAAATCAAAAGACTGAATGGTAATCCTACGCCAATCTACTTGATGATTGATCGCCTGATAAGCGACTTGACAAAATACGGCGACTTCTGGATGATAAATACCCTCTAATGCTAGTTGAGATTTTAATTCTATATTGTAATGAATGAGCTGACCTTTGTCGGTTGCCACCTGCTCAACCGTATCTAAAACCTCTGTCAATAAAGGTTTTGATACCCTACTTTTTTCTTGCAAAAGAAAGTCATTATTGAATAATGAGCCGCAATCAAATGCCTTGATCTCTTGGTAAGTCATATGATACATATTCAGCTCCTTTTCCTTCTCTTTAGATATCTGTTCCCCCCCAGGATACTGACAGATCGCTGATGAAATGAAAGGCTCATGACTCACCACCAATTGGGTATCCCCTGACATCACAATGTCCAATTCTAAGGTATTCACCCCTAATTCCAACGCTTTAAGGAATCCTAAAATAGAATTCTCAGGAAACAACCCCCGCATACCTCTATGCCCTTGAATATCTAGTAATCCGCCTTTATCCAATACCTCAGAGGAACTTTGCGGTCCGCATTGAACGCCTGTGAGTAACGTAATAAATATCAAGAGGTTTCTCGTCAACATAATAATTTGATTCGTGCAAAAATATAATGTAAGGCGTCTTCATTAATCACCATTTTATAAAATTCGGTATTGGGCAATAAGATGGGATCATAACCGGTATACTGTAAATATTTTTTGGGGATATTTTTATCAAACCAATGAATCAATCTCATTTTTCCATCTGATATTTTCAAACATGTGATCTCTCGCTTCCCTATGACCGTACCTGAATTAAAAAGACAGGGTATGGCCAAATTATGATGATAAATAAAACTATTGGTGTTTTTTAAATTATCAATTTGATGACTTTTTTCAAGTTCTGATTGGTAAAACTTGATCGAATGAGCAATACTCTCCTGATTGGATGGTCTGCTGATAAGATATTCTCGACATAACTGATCAATCTCAAATCGCAATCGATCCACTTTGTGTAAAGATTCGAACAATAGCCGGTGCGTATGGCCTATGATACTTATTTGATTCCTGCTAATGTCATGCTCATAAGCCCGTTTTTCTATCTTGTATTGTCTTTTACTGGAATGTGAAACAGCATAGTTTTTTATCCTTAAAGGGTTGGCAAAATATTTCAATATGAACCCTACTAAATCATTCTGACGCTGATATTTTTTTGAGGCTTGATGCCCATGATAAATAAAAATATGCCCCCCCTCATAACTTAATTTACAGACTTCTGACATTTGATAATCATAAGGTGGCTTTTGAAACTTCAACTGAAGATCATAGTTTCCGTAGGTTTTGGCTAATCGGTTTTTGTTTGCAAAGGCATCAAAAAGCATATAAACAGGCTTCCAATTCTTCAAAATTACATCCAATGGAAATCTTTGTAACTCCTCAACGTCTCCATTGAGTATTAAAGAATAATTATGTTTTAGATAATAGTCCCTCAAAGCACTTTGAAACGACTCAAAATTAGGCTTAAAATCATCTCTAACGCTTCCATCACCCAAGTGAAGGTCACTGAAAATCACCCATCTTGACTGATTGTTGATATTAGACTCCCAAGCACCCTTTAAAACCGTGTAAAAATGTTCGTTTATATCAATCTTAGTAGCAGCCACGGCTAGGTTAAATAGGCTGCGCCAAAGACTCCCGCATTGTCTCCCAATAAGGGTTTATGAAAAATAGTATCCAACTTTGGATAAAAGACATATTTTTTTACCTCTTTTAAGCCTTCCGTATACAGTAAATCAATATTTCCCACGCCTCCTCCGATAACGATAATATCAGGGTCCAAGATATTGATTACTCCAGCCATCGCCCTTCCAAACTGTGTTATCAATCTGTTAATTGTATGGGAATCATTGGGTGACGTTTCCGAGAGATGTCCTTGATAAATGTCCTTGAGCTTTTTTGATTCATGAAATTTTTCATGATGATACCGCTCTAAATTTTTACCTGAAATAACGGTTTCCACACAACCTGTTTTACCGCAATAACAGGGACCTCCAGAAATGTCTAAAAAATTATGGCCCCATTCACCTCCAATGCCTTGACGCCCATGGATCAATTGTCCATTGACTACAATTCCCCCTCCAACGCCAGTACCCATAATCACCCCAAAGACTACGTTTGCTTGAGGTGATTCGCGCGCAACTATACCCATTTTATATTCTGCCAAAGTAAAACAATTGGCATCATTTGCTATTTGCAAAGGGATATCCAAAGCCTTTTTGACATCTTCCTTAAAGTACCTCCCATTGAGTATGGTCGTATTTGCGTTTTTCATGAGACCTGAAATAGGATCAATGGCTCCTGGAGTTCCAAGACCTATCTTCTCTGGAAAATAACCCAATTCATGAGCCATTGTATCAATAAGTAATTTTATTCTTCTGATGATGTGTTGATAACCTCGGGCGGCTTCTGTATCGATACGCTTTCTCACCAATATTTTGGGTAATTTATCGTCATTCAGAACCACTCCTTCTATTTTAGTCCCTCCTAAATCTATTCCCCAAATTGGCATTTTTTCTTATTTTAACTTTAAATACTGGATTTATTTCCAAACTTTACTAATTGAACTAGTCTAATTTAACCTAACGCTTAACCAAATCATCTCATATTATGAGATCCTTTCCTTTACAGATAAAATAAATTATTTTTAATTTCAGTAACAATTAACGCGCATCGGATTGAGGGACTCGGTATTCCTTTGCGTCATAATTTAAATACTGTTGGAAACATGGTTGGACTAGAAACTTTAGATTGGATCGTCATTGGAATTTATTTTGCAGCGTTAATAGGTGTTGCGATTTGGGTCATCCTTCAAAAGCAAAATAATACAGAAGACTTTTTTTTAGCCGGTCGAAATGTGGGTTGGTTTGTTATCGGATCTTCCATATTTGCCTCTAATATTGGTTCTGAACATGTGGTTGGATTGGCAGGCACAGGTGCAGAAAGTGGAATGCCTATGGCCCATTATGAGCTGCACGCTTGGATAGTTTTGCTTCTGGGTTGGGTATTTCTTCCTTTTTATATGAGGGGAAATGTTTTTACCATGCCCGAATTTCTAGAAAAAAGATTTGACAGTAGATCTCGCTGGTTTCTATCTATTTTTTCCATTATTGGTTATGTGTTGACCAAAGTATCAGTGACAATTTACGCGGGGGGTGTGGTCGTTTCTCAGCTATTAGGAGTATCTTTTTTGACCGGCGCTTTTGGAATTGTCATTATTACAGGGCTTTATACCGTTTTAGGAGGGATGAGGGCAGTAGTCTATACAGAGGCCGTGCAGACCGTAATATTGATTCTGGGTTCTTTATTACTCACCTATTTAGGCTTCAATGCTGTGGGCGGTTGGGAAGCGCTCAAAGCTGCCACCGGTTCAGAACATTTTAATATGTGGCGACCCATGTCTGATCCCGATTATCCGTGGACAGGTATGCTATTTGGAGGTACTATTGTGGGTATATGGTACTGGTGTACCGATCAATATATAGTCCAGCGTACCCTTTCAGCTCAGAATATAAAAATTGGAAGACGCGGTGCTATCTTCGGGGCCTATCTAAAGTTGTTGCCCATTTTTATTTTCTTGATCCCAGGGATCATTGCCTTTGCGCTAAAACAGAAAGGGATCATCAGCTATGAAAAAAGTGATGAAGTATTTCCTGTATTGGTCTCGACATTACTCCCTGCCGGTATCAAAGGTTTGGTAGCTGGGGGTCTCATGGCTGCCTTAATGAGCTCTCTTGCCTCGGTTTTTAATTCAAGCTCTACACTATTTACTGTAGATATTTTTAAAAAAATGTACCCTCATTCACCAGAGTTAAAATTGGTACGCATTGGGAAAATCGCTACGGTATTTGTAGTGGCTGTGGGTATGCTTTGGATTCCCGTCATGGAGAAAATAGGTGGAGGCGTCCTCTACAATTACTTACAAAGTATTCAATCTTATATCGCACCTCCCATCACGGCTGTTTTTTTACTAGGCATTCTTTGGAAACGAGTCAATGCGCATGCGGCCATATCAACCTTGATGTTTGGATTAATCATCGCCACATTGAGAATATTCGCCGAGCTATTTGCCACGGAAAGTAGTCCGCTGGCCTTTCAATTCGCTGCCATCAATTTCTCTCATATGGCTATTTTTATGTTTATCACCTGTATTTTTGTTTGTATCGCCGTGAGTCTCGCCACAGATCCGCCGGATTTTTCGAAAATAAGGGGGTTGGCCTTTGGTGCCTTAGATCCACAAGATAAAATAGACAGTAAAGACAGCTTTGATAAAATTGATGCCTTGGTCTCTCTTATTTTGGTATTTATTATTGTTTGTATCATGGTCTACTTTACAGGATAAAACACAGCAAGGATATGCAAACGTTGGGAATAGATGTAGGAAGTTCATCGATCAAAATTGCAGTTTATGATGCCGTGAGGCAGAAAACGATGGCAAGAGCCTTCTTTCCAGAAAATGAACTCTCCATTGAAGTGCCCTTCTCTGATTGGGCAGAACAAAAGCCTGATATCTGGTGGCATAGCTTGAAAGGAGCCTTACACAAAATCCAACATCAAATTGATTTAAAAAATATCCAAGCCATTGGCATCAGTTACCAAATGCACGGATTGGTCGCCATAGATAAAAACTTAACTCCCGTTCGACCTGCCATCATTTGGTGTGATTCCAGAGCTGTGAAAATCGGAAAAAGGGCATTCAATGCCTTGAAAAATCAAAATTATTTGGAACAGCATTTAAACGCTCCAGGGAATTTTACTGCTTCTAAACTGGCTTGGGTAAAAGAAAACGAACCCAAAGCTTATGCCCGCATCTGGAAATTTATGCTTCCTGGAGATTATTTGGCCTTAAAATTAAGTGATAAAGCAACTACCACCGAAACCGGTCTTTCTGAAGGCGCCTTATGGAATTTTAAGAATAACATGATCTCAACCGAATTGATGGATTATTATGGATTTTCAAAAACACTGATTCCTGATATTGTCCCCTCAGTTGGGGTTCAATGTTACGTATCGCAAGGAGCTGCGGAAGCACTCGGCCTCACCCCAGACATTCCCATAACCTATCGGGCAGGAGATCAGCCCAATAATGCCCTTTCCTTAAACGTCCTAGAACCTGGAGAACTCGCTACTACAGCAGGGACCTCTGCGGTTATTTATGGTGTCACGGACAAGCCGCTGTACGATGCAAAATCAAGAATCAATACTTTTTTACATGTCAATAATACGTTGAAAAAGAATAGAAATGGTATGCTATTATGTGTAAATGGCGCTGGTATATTGTACAATTGGCTGAAAAAACTACTCAATACCACAGCTGAACTCATCAATTATAATGATCTCAATAATCTCAGCCAACAAGCCCCTCCGGGTAGCTTGAATTTAAGATTTTTCCCTTTTGGCAATGGTGCTGAAAGAATCTTAGAAAATAAAAATTTAAAAGCCCAAATGAGTCAGTTGGATTTCAATGTGCACGATCGAAGCCATCTTATTCGGGCGGCGAAAGAAGGTATTGTTTTCAGTATGAAATATGGGCTGGATATCATTCATGACATAGGATTGCCCACCACAGTGATCAAGGCAGGTAATAATAATTTATTTCAAAGTCCCCTATTTCGTACCGTCTTCGTGAACACCCTACAACTGCCACTAGAATTATATGATACCGATGGCGCAGAAGGGGCAGCTCGAGCTGCTTTGGCTGGTCTTACTTCTCAAAGTCTCGAAAGTACATTTAAAAACATGAGCCCCATCGATACCATTCATCCAGAACAAAAACTTACGGAAATCTATCAAGCACAGTATGGTCATTGGAAGAAAGAATTAGCTGTTTTGTTAGCAATTAATGAAAATGAGTCTCCTAAATAAAAAATATTAACTTCGAAAAATATAAATCATTACGTAAATAGATAAAAAATGGCAATCATTGGATCAACAGAATATTTTAAAGAAATCGGTGACATAAAATTCGAAGGCAAGGAATCGAAAAATCCTTTGGCGTATAAATATTACCGCCCTGATGAAATGGTCCTTGGAAAAAAAATGAATGACCATCTTAAATTTTCGGTTGCATACTGGCATTCATTTGGCAATACAGGAAACGATCCTTTTGGTGTCGGTACCAAGGTTTTTCCCTGGAATCATCAGAGTGATCCCATTCAACGGGCAAAAGATAAAATGGATGCGGCATTTGAGTTTATTTCTAAATTAGGCCTTGAATATTTTTGCTTCCATGATTTTGACTTAATTGATGAAGGGAATACCTTATCGGCTTCAGAGCATCACTTGCAATCCATTACAGCATACGGACAGCAGAAACTTAAAGGGACTCCAATAAAAGTGCTCTGGGGAACGGCCAATCTGTTCAGTCATCCCAGATATATGAATGGGGCAGCTACCAATCCTGATTTCAAAGTGGTCGCATATGCCAGTGCTCAGGTAAAAAATGCCATCGATACGACGATAGCCCTGGAGGGTGAACACTATGTTTTTTGGGGCGGGAGAGAAGGCTATATCAGCCTTCTTAATACAAAAATGAAAAAAGAAATTGAACACTTGGCCCAATTTCTACACAATGCCAAAGATTATGCACGGAGTCAAGGTTTTAAAGGTCATTTTTTTATTGAGCCTAAACCTGCTGAACCCAGTAAACATCAATATGATTATGACGCCGCAACGGTCATCGGATTTCTAAATCAATATGGATTGGCTGATGATTTTAAAATAAATATTGAAGTCAATCATGCCACGCTAGCTGGACATACCTTTCAACATGAACTCCAAGTAGCGGCTGACGGCAATATGCTGGGCAGTATAGATGCTAATAGAGGTGATTATCAAAATGGTTGGGATACCGATCAATTTCCTACAAATCTCGGTGAGATCGTAGAAGCGATGTTGGTGATTGTTCAAAATGGGGGCATTCAAGGAGGCGGAGTGAATTTTGATGCCAAAACACGTAGAAATTCTACGGATATGGCAGATCTGTTTTATGCGCACATTGGAGGAATAGATACTTTTGCTCGTGCTTTATTGATTGTAGAAAAAGTGATGACGCATACGGATTTTAAAAAAATTGTGGATCAACGGTATTCAAGCTTTGATGCTGGGAAAGGGAAGGCCTTTGAGAAAGGAGTTTTAGATCTATCCGCTTTACATCAAATTGCGCATACCCATGGTGAATTAAACCCCACAAGTGGCAAACAAGAGCTACTGGAAAACATTATCAATGATTGCATCTAAACGGTATATCTGAAAAAAATATTTAAAATATTATTTCCTAGTTTTCAAACTATTATTGATGTAGTTGCCTACAGCCTGCCCTTGATCTAAGCCATTATCTATCGCCATCCTGTAGTGTATCCCTCCATACAGTCTCGATAGCGCGGCCTCTTCCGAGGCATGAAGAAAAGAGTCAAAGGATCTACTCGGCAAACCATACTCCCTCTCACTGGTATCCTCAAAAGGAAAGTCTCTGCCCAACAACTCAGTTAAGGTAAGGGCGGCAGCTCTTGAGATTACGCTATGTCCACTGGTATACTCAGGAAAAGGAGGCGTTTGAAGTAAGGGCACCCAAGCCTCATCAATATACTGGTTAATTAAAGTTTCAGGTCTTACCACCACTGATCTCCATTTTTCATCCCAGCAGCTGATAAATGCGTCAAATAAAGAGATCGCTACTCGGGCATGGGCATGTACTGTCTCGGCATAGGTACTACCCGCCTGCATCGTTGCAATCGCAGAGATCTCCATCCAATGACCTCCTGGCGTAATTTTTTTGGTTGCAAACATAGCATGCCCTCTGTGATGCGATACATAGGGGTTACAATCCCAAAATTTAGCTATGTCTTCACCTTGATTCTCAATTTGGCCACCAATCTCGTAAACCTCCATCAATTCCTTATAAAAAGGGCTGTTTTCATCCATACTAAAAGCAAGTGGTGGCCTAGGAATAAATTGTTGAGCAGAGTCCAGTACCATGAGTCTTATTTTATTCCAATGGGGCTCAATTCCTTCCATATAATCAGGTGGTGTTGGTTTCCAATATTCCGGTTGTGCTCTTATAGTATACTTGACATCTGTCCTTGTTTGTTTATAATGATCTCCATCCGCCCATTTGAGTATATGACTTGCTACCTTATCGCCGTAACTCATAGAGCTATTGAGTACCCTTTTGGATAAGCCATCTGATTGCAAGGCTTGGTACGTTTGATCCTGAAATGCCTGCATTTTATCCTCCGAAAAAATCAGTTCGGTACCCACCGTCAAAAAAGCATGCAATGCAGCTAAATGTACGTCTACCTGAGGATCCTGATTTCTGGGTATGGCCATAAAGTCAGACAACTGCCCGGACAGAGAAATGAACTTTTCTGGATCCGCCTGAGCCATGATTTCATAAGCAGCAATATTGGGATAAACATATACCCGAGAAGCTACCGGAGGAGAAAAAATATCGTGAACGATGACATCAGTCAATTGCTTCATCGCAGCATTATAAAGTGCCGGATCTTTTAATTTTTCCTGATAGGCCTTATTCTCAACACAGCCTATTGCTACAGTTAGCATTAAGCCAAAATATATCGTTTTTGTACGCAATATTTTAATTATTAAAGATCTAAACTAGCACAAATTTGCCCGATTTTTTGGCGGAAAAAAATAGTAACCTTCAAGGGCGAAGTAATACGTCAATTTATTTTAAAAAAATAGAACTTTTATTAGAAATAAACTCAATGTCAATATCCCTCATTTTGAATTAAATTACTGTTTACCCCAAGCTCTGACGAAGGTATAGGGAATATTTCTAAATGCGAAGAAACAGAACTGCCATTAATAGCTTGGCCCTTCCAATCCCAGATCAACTCATCAACTCCTGCTCTATCTGAAAATTTATTGAATCTAATCAAATCAATTCTTCGATGTCCTTCAAAATACAATTCCCTTCCTCGTTCCTCAAGAATGTAATCTAAACTCAAGCTAGCATCCGAGATATTTGCACTAGCATTACCATAAGCGCGCTCCTTGATCGCATTTAAATAATTCAAAGAGATAGCCCGATCACCATTTGAGGCCCCTCTTAAGGTAGCCTCAGCATACATTAAATAAACATCTGCTAAACGGAACATTGGAAAATCTGTATCCACATGATCCAAATTTGAACCTGCTACACCATCTTTGGTTACATTGGTGTACTTACCTGCCGCAAAACCATTAGTTAGAGTACTTCTGAAATCCTCTGTTATGGCCTCAATGCGTCCTGTAGTAAAAAGGACGTTGCGACCATCTTGGTAATCTAAAACACCCTCTTTTTCAAAACGGTCATTGAATTGACTTGTAGTAATGATACCGCTCCATCCACCTCCAACACCATATAAACTATCTGCTTCCATACCGTCAAATAAAGCCGCTCTCACCATAAAGGTCGTTCCTCCCCAAGATTGACTGTAGGTGCCATCATGTGTTAACGCAAAAATGACCTCATTTGAAGTATGATTGTCTGCATTAAATAAATTTAAATACTCTCCTTCCAAAGTATAGCCTGAATTTATGATTTGATTCAAGTCGTCTACTACGTCATCATATAAAGCGACTGATTCGGATTCAATGTAAATAACATGATTCAGTTTAACTTTTGCCCTCAACATCCACAAAGCTGCCTTGGTTGCTCTTCCGTAATATAGCCCACCAAAACCAATCTCTGGATCTCCTAAATCTGGCTCTATATCATTTAGTTCATCAATGATAAATTCATAAAGTTCTGGCCCAGTACTTTGTTTAGGCATCACAGAAGAGATCCTAGTGATTATGGGTATATTTCTATAAAAATCCAACCCATGCCAATAAGCTAAAGCCCTCAAAAATCTTGCCTCTGCACGATATATCTTGATTCTTTGTTGAATCTCTTCGGAAACTCCATTGGCTAGCAAGCTTTCATCGGTACTCACCGCTAAGAAGTCATTGCAAAGTGATATAGTATACATAATCCTGTAATATAGTACTCTAACAAATTGATTTTCAGAAGACCAAGTCATAAAGTTTAAATCTTGAATTCCTGCATCAGTCCATCTGATCATGGCTTCATCCGTAGGCAATATCTGTGCCTTCCAATATGCCCTAATGTAAGATCCAAAACCCTCATCATTGATAATTGAAATGTCTCCTGATCCGTTAGGTCCATCTTGTCCTGTTAAAGTAAGGCTTCCATACAGCTTTGCTAAGTAAGAAATATACGAACTTTCATCTTGGAATAAGACATTAGGCAATAATGTATTTTTCGGCAATGTTTCTAAATCTGTACAAGCATAACTTGTAAATAAGATTAAAATAAATGTTGTTAATTTTAACTTTTTCATATTTTTAGCTTAAAAGGTTACAGAAATTCCTCCAATAAAAGTTTTGGGTCGGGGGTACAAATTATTGTCTATCCCATTCGGTTGAATTTCAGGATCAAGACCTGAATAATTAGTTAAAATAAATAAATTTTGACCCGAAACATATGCCCTAATTTTAGCCCATTTCAGCTTATTAAAATTGTAACCCAATGAAATATTATCCAATCGTAAGAAAGAACCATCTTCCAAATAATAATCACTCATTAACTGTCTACTGGTAAATTGAGTTATCAAGGCTGAAGTATGAATATTGCTAGGTCTAATTCCTTCAAAAGATTGAAATGTGCCATTATTAGATGAAACGTTGTTATAGATATAATTTCCCAACATAGCCCTAAAAGTAAAACTTAGATCAATATTTTTATAACTACTGTTTCCAGTAAATCCTAAAATCCAATTAGGTGCCGGACTTTGGTTAACCACTAAATCATTTTCATTAATCAAACCATCTTCATTTTGATCTACATACATATTGATGGGTGACAATGGAGAAAATTTAGGTACACTGCTTTCTAATATGTGCTCATAAGTGTAGAAGGAATTGATTGATTGATTTACTTGCAAAACCTGAATGGTTTGACCTATGTCCCCCGATATTCCTCCAACATTAAAGATAGGTGGCTCATCTCCCTGTGGAATATTTTGCGCATCCAAATTCACCATTTCATTTTGATTATGAGCGGCATTCATATTCACAGAAATATTCCAATTATCTGTTTCAATTATATTAGAACCTATTTCTAGTTCAAAACCCCTGTTGTTCATTTCTCCAATATTTGTGACCGCCCTATCTCGGGTAAGTGATCCCGCAGGAAAGACAGAATTAAATAATAAATCTGAAGTGATCTTATTATAAAATTCAAAAGATCCAAAAATTTTTCCAGAAAATAACTCATAATCAAATCCAATATTTGTGGTAGCTGTTTCCTCCCATTTAATATTGGGATCAACGCCAACAGGTCTTACCGTTAAATAAAATTCATTCCCCATTTGATAAGCCGCATCAAAAGCTCCTTGCTGATAAGTCTCTAACCATAGATAATTTCCAAAATCTTGATTTCCAGCCACTCCCCAGCCTACTCTTAGTTTCAAATAGCTTAAGACACTGCTTATACTTTTCATAAATTGTTCATTTGAAATTCTCCAACTTCCAGCAAAGGAAGGAAATACGCCCCATCTATTTTCGGGTCCAAAGCGGGTAGAACCATCTCTACGCAAAGTACCAGTAAAAACATACTTATTCTTGTAACTAATGTTTGCTCTTCCGTAAAAAGAAATCAATCTATTTTCTTGCTCAAAATTGTCTGCGTTAAGAACAGTATAGGTTCCAATGGATGGTCTTGAAATACCGTACAAATCATTTTGCAGAGAATCAGCGTTAAATCTTATAAATTGTTCTTGATTTTCTTGAAAAGAATAACCTGCTAAAGCAGATAGTTTTATTTCTCCTAAATCTTTTTTATACTCTCCATAACCCTCGAAAATAATACTGGTTTTTTTTCCTGATTCAGCAGCATAATAGCCAGGAAAACTTCCCAAAGTTTCAGATTTGAGATAAGTTGGAGAATAATTATTTTGCATTGAATTTCTGATATCATAAGCTGAGTTAGCTGTAAACTTAAGACCCTCAACGAAAGGTAATTTCCAAGTGACTTCTATATTACTTAAACTCCTACTTACCGATCCCACAGATTCTCTTTCTCTATTTTCTGCAACCGGGTTAGAGGCCGTTAAAGGCAATCCATTGCCACTGTTATCTATCCATTCAAAATAGCCACCAAATGCAGAGTTTCCACTATAAATAGGTTGACTAGGATTAAAAAACAAAGCATTTCCAACTTGGTTTGAAGCAAATAAGTTGTCAGTAAAACCATTTTTTGATGAAATTCTGAATTTTACCGCATCATTTAAAACCGACTTATTCATATTGAAATTGATATCTGCCCGCTCAGTTTGAGAGCCTTGAATAACACCTTGAACTTCTTGATACCCTAGAGAAACTCTGTATCCACCATTGTTTATTGCCCCACTAATTGCCACATTGTGAGTTGTATTAGTAGAAGGTCTAAGTATTTCATCTAACCAAACCGTATTTTGATCTCCTAAATAATCACTCTGTCCAGGCGCATACACTCCTATCAATTTGGTAAACTGATCTCCCGTTAGTACTGGAATTTGCTGATTAAATTCACTTACTCCATAACTTGCGTTGTAAGTAATAGTTGTCTTGTCAAAAGATTTTCCCATTTTAGTGGTGATAATAATTACACCATTCGAGCCCCTAGATCCATAAATTGCAGCTGCTGATGCATCCTTGAGAACAGTCATACTAGCTATTTCGGAAGGGTTTAAAAAGTTAAGTGCACTCCTTCCTCCCGGCATACCACTCATATCTATCGGCACCCCATCTATCACAATTAAGGGCTGACTACTCGCTATTAATGAAGTTGCTCCTCTAATATTTATATTAAACCCACCTCCTGGAGTTCCTCCTGAATTACTTATATTTACTCCTGCAACTTTACCCGAGAGCAACTGATCCGGAGATACAATGAGTCCTTTATTGAATTTCTCTGCACTCACTTGTGTAACCACACCGGTAACATCACCCTTTTCTACAGTACCGTAACCAATGACAACAACTTCTTTCAATTCTTCCACATTCTCTTCCATAGCGACATCAATTACAGATCGCGCGCCTACAGTCATCTCTTGGCTATTATAGCCAATGGTACTAAAGACGAGTAAGCTTGCTTCTTCAGGCACATTCAATCGATACGTTCCATCAACAGCAGTTATCGTTCCCTGAGTAGTCCCTTTAATGACGATATTTACCCCTGGCAAACCTTCGTTATTTTCGTCGACCACTTTACCGTAGATCGTCCGCTCCTGCGCCATCACATTGGTCAAAAAGAAGCTTATAACCCCCATCAAAAAAAATCTTTTGAAATGATTTAATGGAAATTCATATTGTAGATTCCAATAATTATTTGTCATGTTATGTAAAGTTTACTTTAATGATTTATGAGTTTTACAGATTTAATTTTTTATTAATTTTTGGGTCGCAGTTTGATCCTTATTTACTAATTTTAGAAGGTAAGTTCCAGGAAATAAATAAGCAACATCTACCAGTTTATTTTTAATCTCTCCCGAGATTATCAACTTTCCTGCTAAATTGTATACCTCATATTTTTCCCAATTCATTCCGGTGGTAAGTTGAATATGATCGTATGTTGGATTGGGATAAAAATACAATGGATTCATAGTTGGCGTACCGATGCCTGTTAGATATTCTTCTGTGATTTCTTCGATGTAATTTTCAATAGGTTGATCAGAAAATATTCCGAAGCTACCCGGAGACAAGACAACCTTCTCATCTATGTCATTGACCTCGATAGACTGACCGGTGAGATAATTGTACCATGTCCCTGTCTTGGTAAAATAACGTGATGTTTCAAGACTTTTCCTGGTGAAATTTCCAAAAATTACAATATTAACTTCCGGATGCTTGTATTGAATCCACTTGATATCACCACTAGACTGCCAATCAAAATATTGATCATCAAGATATGATGTTTTAGTTTTTAAATTGATCATGGCTTTGTATACAGTAAATAATTTCAATCGGTTTTCGTCCTCAAGATATTCCCATTTGGTAGGCTTCACGCCCAATCGATCATTGTTCAGTTCAAGGTCATAACCAAACTCACCAAATTGCCATATCATCTTTGGACCTGGAATGGAAAAAAAGAATACTGCATTCTGCATCAACCTTTTTATTTGGATGGTATAAGTCTCTTGAGATCGATCATTGACTTCAAACAAAATGCGCTCTTCATCATGACTTTCCATATAAGCCACAACGGCATTTTCATTCCACCCTCTAGCTTTGTAATGAGTCCATTTAATATCACTGGCAATGCCCATGGCCGTATTGAAGAAGCTTCCTCTTAAGTTCCCCCACAACATCATTCCATAATCGGCCAATTCTGATTCTTCTGGATTTTCTGAAAAATGTTCCAGGATTACATAGGCCTCTGGATCAGCTTCCCAGATCACATCGGCAATGCGCTTCAAGATTGCGACGCGGCTCGGGTCATATTTTCCCCATTCAGATACATTTCCCAACGTATTTTTTTGTGTGAGCCCTTTGCTTAAATCCAATCTGTAACCATCAATATTAAATTCATCAATCCAATACGATACCACGCGGTCTACATAAGACTGAGTCAATATACTTTCATGATTGAAGTCATAACCTACATTATAATCATGTTTAGCTGTAGGGTTGAGCCATGGATTATCAATAGTTGGTGATCCATAATCTCCCGTATTGTACAATCTCACCAATGAGTTTCTACCGAAATGGTGATTTAACACAATATCAAATATGACTGCTATGCCTCTTTGGTGACATGCGTCTATTAATTTTTTTAGTTCCTGCTCAGTCCCATAATATTTATCTACTGCCATCATAAAAGCAGGATTATAGCCCCAACTTAAATTCCCCTCAAACTCCATAATCGGCATCAGTTCCAAAGCATTAATTCCCAAAGAATCTAAATAATCTAATTTATCAAGGACCGCTTGAAAAGTTCGCTGATCGGTAAAATCTCTTACCAAGAGCTCATAAATAACCAGATCTTCTTTTTTGGGCTTTTGAAAATCCGTGACCAACCAATCGTAAGGCACTTGATCTGTTTGTAATACAGATACCTCAAATTTGGTTTGGTTTACAGGATAAAGGTCAAGGTCGGGATATCTATTTTCACTGATGATTTGACCATCATCATATTGCGAAATTATTTTTTCGGAATATGGATCAGCGATCAATAGTTCTCCGTCTATTAAATATTGAAAAAGATACTCCTTGCCCGGTTTTAAATCGTGAAGGGTTATCCAAAAATAATCCCCATCTTTATACATCTGATAATCCTTATTCAAGGTCCAGTCATTAAAATCTCCTAAAACAAAAACATTCCCCTTATCCGGTGCACCGAGCACCAAAGAAACACGAGTTGGATCTGTGGAGTAATTGATCCCTGATTTTAACCCCTCAGGTACAGTTAAACTTTCTGATAAGGGATCTACGATATAACTATGATTAAATATCACAGAATCATTGGTCGTCGTGGCTAAGAGGGATAACTCATGTACTGACTGATCGGCAATGACTGCATGCTGAATTGTATAGGTATTAGTGTCAATTTCAAATTGTAGAGCTCCATCAACATAATATGAAATATGGGCTCTTTCAGAAGTAATGAATTCAAGGTCAATGTTCTCATTCTCCTGATATAATTTATATCTCGAAGAAACATTAACAACCTTCAAAACAAATCCATTATTGAGC
This sequence comes from Flammeovirgaceae bacterium UBA976, assembly GCA_002292365.1. Classification (GTDB taxonomy): domain Bacteria; phylum Bacteroidota; class Bacteroidia; order Cytophagales; family Cyclobacteriaceae; genus UBA4465. Next base: position 29,792 of record DBBU01000016.1, on the reverse strand, counting down.
TCTATGAATAGATCCTCTCCTCCATTATCTTTACCCTCTAACGAAGCATCGGCACTTCTAAAAACAAGTGCTATCTTAAGTATTTTTTCATCAGCGGGAACCCCATAATAGGCTCTAATTGAAGGGCCAATTTCCAATTCATATTTATTCTCATCAACTTTATTTAGCTGAGTCTCTGTAGTATTCTCTCCCCAGTTCGTCTTTACATATTTCCAGTCTGTTGAGGAAGTGCTTTGATTCGTAATTACTCCTGTATGTGCATATATCTCACCTGAAACTCCTGCTAGCCCTCCGGTCCCCTTAGTAGCATCAAAAGTGATAGTTACAGATGATAAATCGCTTGGAAATAGCGGGGCTGATGTCACCACTTGGCCCCAAACGGGAACTGCAAGCAATCCCACTATTACTGAAAAAGTTAAACGTAATATAAGAACTTGCATGAAATTAATTCTAATAACTTATTCAAGTTGAATTATGACTTATCGAACGCACTTAACACACTTCGACCTACTCACTTACTAGCTAAATATTGAATAAACCTCACTTAATTTAAACAAAAAAAGCACCAAAGAAGCTTTTTAATATTGAGTTAATAGTTAAAAAAGCAAAGGATTAAAGTAGCTTTTTTTTAAGATAGGATAAAATAAAGGCCTCCAATTACTTGGAAGCCTTATTATAAAAAGAAGAAAAATTATTCTATCGTCCCTGTTAAAGTCTTAAAATCAAGAGAGACCTGCTGACCTGCTGTTACCGACGTTCTAGCTTGATCTCCGCCGGTGCCTCTGAATTCAATAGCTCCACTCTCAACGATAACAAATTCCGCTTGCCACCAATCAACCGCGTCGATACTTTCCGATTTTGTCAAAGTAGAGGAGGTGAAATGTATTCTTAGATCACCATCAGCGACTAATTCAGGAAAGAAAATAACGGAATCCGATTTGGTGAATTTTTGTGCTTCTACTGCCGGATCCCATGATCCAAATGCATCACCAATACCATAGATTCCAATGTCTTCAGTTACTTGAATGGTTTCTGTCTCCAGGTTTACCGTAATTGCATAGTAACCAGGACCGCCAGACATTGCTAAATTATCTCCACCCTTAGCAAATACACCTTCAACTGCATCTCCAGTTTTGCCAAAATCACCATTCCAATCCATAACTGGAGAAAATTTGAATTCTGACCCTCCTGCGGTATCAAGATACACCACTTTCCAAAACAAATGCTTGTTGTCATAAACAGGAATCAATGGCTGACCATTGGTCGCCCAATCCCAACCACCAATTGCACTACCTATCATGTACAAGGTTTCAGGATATTCAGCGAGTACTTCTGCCTCGCCTGTCTTTTCAACGGCCACAGACAAACTAAGACCTGGGCCATTTGAGTATGTGATCGTTACTTTATAAACACCATCATTACCAGTTCCAAATTCCATATTTGCTCCTCCTGCTACCACAGCATCCAATGTGCCTCCTATATTGGTAAAATATTTCAAACAAGTAGTGGTAGCCGCATCACATTCACCCTCTTCAAGATTAATATCCCAGTTGCTATTAAACCTAAATTTGTAAGGACCTTCTCTCATAGTTATACCTTCACCTACAAATACAACTTCCTCGGAGGACTTAGTTATTTCATTAATTTGCTGGCCCACAGACCATCCTCCATCCGTAGCACTTCCTATCACTTCCCAGTATTCAACAGCTGTCAAAGCATATTGACTTGTTGAAGCATCGTACATGACATGGGCCAATTTACCTGTCTCAAACGGAGATGCTCCCTCACTATCAGCCTCTAAAGCTCCACTAAAAGACTCAATAGAGTCTCCAACAAAAACTTTGGTCCAAGCCCCCCCAAGAGCAGTGGTGGTCTCACCTTCTACTTTAACAAAACTATAACTTCCTGCGCCCATGTAAATGTAAGCCTCATAAAATCCATCCCGACTTTGAGTTGTAAATTCTGGTGCTTCTACCAAACCTGCTTGTAATAAATTAGCCGCTGTCGTATCACCTGAAACCGCTGGCCCTACCATATAAATACCATCTGCAAGCACTGGTCCCGAATCCACAATATCATCTACAATATCATCGATCTGATCATCACTTAAGTCTACCGCTGGCGTGGTATCATCATCATCACTACATCCTACAAAAAATACCAGGATTGCAATGGACATCATTATTGCTAAACTTTTTAAATTCATTTTCATTCTGTTGTTTTTTATGTAACATTTTATTTTGCCTCTTTCTCTAACTCTAATTCTGCTGTTTTATATGAAATTCAAAACAAAGAAATTTTATCCTTACAAATTTATCAAACCCAGAAAAAATCAATGTTTTAGAATATTCATTCTACAAATGATGTTGTTTTTGAATTATAAAAAAAATAATTTCAACATAAATATTAATAAAGAAATTTCGAAATCGGTTGCATTTGGAAAATAAATTATAATTTCTGCTTTTATTAACTTTTCCTATCCAAATTCAACGAAACTCATTGTTAAATAAGCATTCACGAAATATTCTTAGTATTAATCAATATTTTTTTTTGAATAAATTTTAATTACTGTAAATACTTAAAACATCATCTTTTCTAATCATTATAAATGCACTCTTTTCAACAATCCTTATGGGATCTATTTGAACCACTTGCCCTTCTAAATAAAGATTCATTACCTTCGAGAAAGCTATTTCCCAACCTTCACTGGTATTTAACGATACCGTTCCATTATTTTCACTATAACTTTCCTCATCTATAGAAGAACAAAAAAATTACCTACGGTAAGTACACCTACCTACCATCATCCTTAATATCTACCAACAGCATATCTCTGATCATACGTACCTGGGCCTTCAGATCCAATGCCTTGAATGTAAATTGACCTTCATTATTTTCAAAAATTCCAAATCTCAACTCATTGGCTACTAAAACTTCCCCACATTCAATAAATCTTCACTGAACAGTTGCTTCAAATGGGCTTATGCGAACGTCTTGTAATCCAAAAATTTCTTCTTTATCCCCGGAAGTTGTTTAGTTAAATGTTTTTTCGATACAAAAATGGATTCAGCACCCTTTTTATTATAAATGAAAAAAGGGATTAGAACCTAAAGTTGAAATTCTTGTTCATGAAGTGGATGATAAGACTACTGTAAAAAAATAGAAGCAGCAATAATTGACTTAATAAATAAAACGAACCTAACGAATATTGTTGGTGGATACGAAAGTAATGACTTTGGAAGAACGAACTCTAATCAAATTAACGTAAGATATAGAGTTAAAAAGGCACCTATTTGATGAAAATGTAGTTTTTATTAAACTATCTCAAACTTTTAGATATAACATGAATGCACAAGATCTTTATGATAATACAAGAGGTATTTGGGTAATAAGTGAGGAAAGAAGAAAAAAAGACAAAGTTTGCGTTTGCAGTTTATGATGGTGTAATTCAAGGGACTTAAGAAATTCAAAGTTAGTTTAAGGCAGGGTCAACTCTGAAAGTGGAAGGACAAATATTGAACGATGGGAAAAAATATCTTCATAAGTCTGCTAACGATTATTGGAAAGCGAAAGCACAAAATCCAATGAGATATACCTATAAAAATACCAATTAGAAGTTGAGGTTAAAAATGTGGGCGCTGAGGGATTCGAACCCCCGACCCCCTCGGTGTAAACGAGGTGCTCTGAACCAACTGAGCTAAGCGCCCTAAAAATGGATTGCAAAAGTAACTGAGTTATCATTTATTTCAAACAATTATGAATTTATTTTGCACTAACTGATAGCAACCTCTAAATACTTATTAAAGGGATGAATCATCTCGCCCAAAGTAATCAATCGAGACAAATGATGGGATGAATGAAAGGAATGGTCGGTTAGGTCCTTTTTCACCAAAAAGGATTTTAATCTCAATAATGCAATCTCTGGATGATCTGAGGCATAGCCCTTTGGACTGGTCTTCAAAGCCTGGCCTCTGATGGTTCCAAAGGTTTTAAAAAAAGAGACTTCCGATGTGATTGCTTTAAGTGCCGAAGCATTGTAATCAATCTCTTGCCTAATTTTTTTGAGCTTGTCCGGACTGGGCATGTACATGCCTCCCGCAAAAAAAGATTTATCAGGAGCAATATGTAGGTAATAGGAAGGATTTCCTGTTTTTCTTCCCCCCGCAGTAATCGCAGCTCCAAAATTGGTTTTATAAGGGTCTTTATTGTGACTAAATCGAATATCTCGATTGATACGAAATAGACAATCTTTGGGCTGTAAACCTGCAATGCCCGAATCAAACTGACTAATTCCATTGATCAATTGTAGGATCAGCTCAGTAACCCCCGTCTTACATTCCAGATAAAGGTCTCTGTGATCTTGCATCCATTCACGATTGTTGTGCTCCTTTAGTTCCTTTAAAAATTGAAAAACTTGTTCCATATTGTTTAATTAAAAGATGGGACAACCAACTCCAATTCGATCGATCTTGATCCCTTTATTAAAACGGCAGTATGCTCAAAGGACATCTTTCTGATAAAATGAGTAACCTCTGTGGCAGTGCCGAACCATTTGACTTCTGGAAAACAACCCTTAATCAAGGCCATCTGGGGGCCTACCGTGATGATCATTGTCAATCCCAGTTGATCTGCTTCTTGAAGTAATTGAAAATGCGCCGCTTCACTATCTTCTAACTCATTCATATCTCCTAAAATTGCAACTTTATCCCCCTCAAATGATTCTAAGCTTCTCAATGCTACCCGCATGGAATCAGGATTTGCGTTGTACGCATCAAGGAGTATCTGATTCGTCCCTTTTAATAATAATTGTGATCGCATATTATCCGACTGGTAATTATTTACAGCATCAATTATTGATTCCTCTTTAACTTCAAAGTAAGTACCTATGGCATAGGCTGCAGCTAAATTCATGTAGTTGTATGCGCCGAGAAGATGTGTCTGATGAGTCACTTCAGCCCTTTCGTAAGATACCATGGGCTGAGCAGCAACGAACACCATATCAGTATGGGGATACGTAATCTTCTCTTTAAATCTTTTAGTCATATTGGCCAGTACTTTATCTTCTATGTTTATAAATGGCAATCCATGGGAAGTTCGCAGGTATTCAAACAACTCACTCTTCCCTCTGATGACTCCTTCAAATCCACCAAAAGTAGCTGTGTGGGCATATCCAATATTGGTGATTAATCCATGGGTCGGTTGAGCCATCTGACATAATTCATTGATTTCACCCACGTGATTAGCTCCCATCTCGATGATTACCATTTGGGTCTGTGGGGTAATTCCCAGCAGGGTCAACGGTACACCAATGTGATTATTTAAATTTCCCTTGGTAGCATGGGTAATATATTTTTTACTTAATACTTGAAACATTAACTCCTTGGTCGTGGTTTTTCCATTAGAACCAGTCAAAGCAATTAAGGGCTTTTTGTAAAATGCACGGTGAAACTTCGCGAGATCCTGTAGCCCTTTTAATGGATCTTCACAATAAATAATTTTTGGATCATTGGCCTCATCAGGATCATCTATAACCGCAAAAGATGCTCCTTTCTCTAAAGCAGCCACAGCATATTTACTCCCTTTAAAATTTGGACCATTAAGTCCAAAAAAAAGCGCGCCTTCAGCTACTGTGCGACTGTCAATAGATACGCTACTACATAATAAAAACTTGGAATACAGATATTCTATGAATTTTTCCATAGATCAAATATAAATTGCACTAAACAATTATTATGATGAGATCAGTATTGATTTATGAATCAACCGATGAACTTCCTATAGGAAGTTATCACAGTCCCATCATTCAAGCGCTCTCAAAATTAACAAATACCCCAGAATACTTTCATTTAGACACCTTCTCTGATGCTTCATTTTTTGAATGGGCCTCCCGATTCATAGCTGAAAATCCTGATTGCTTGATCATTTTAACTTTTGAATCGGGGAAGCGTATTAATGGATTGAGTAAAATCTTGAATCAAGTCCTGAAAAATACTGAACAGCACACCCTAGTCAGTTTAAATTCCTGTATATTGTTGGAAAAATTAAAGCAAAAAATTCCTGTTAGTTTTTTTGAAGCATACGACCCTTTCATTCAAAAAATAAACCTAATACTTAAAGAAAATTAAAGGGATCAGCCTCTTTTTGAAAAGGAAACTTACTCCTAAAAAAATTCAAGCTCTCCTTACTCATTTCAGTAGTTGAAGTGATAACTGACGTTCCAAGATCTACCTGTCGATCTCCTAAGAAATCATAGACGCACGAATGTCCAAGGTACTCCAATCCATTGCCATCTATGCCCGTCCGATTAACTCCGACGCAATAACTTTGATTCTCTATCGCACGTGCGCTCAACAAAGTATCCCAAGCATTAATCCTCATTTTTGGCCAATTCGCAATATAAACTAAAATATCATATTCATATAAATCAAGGCCATTAGAAGTTAATCTCGACCAAACTGGAAATCTGAGGTCATAACAAATTAGCGGACAGATCTTCCACCCTTTTATAGTTATAATCGTCTTCTCCTCTCCAGGTTCAAAAAAATCTTGCTCCTTTCCCAAAGCAAATAAATGCTTTTTGTCATAGTAGCGATACGTACCATCTGGATAAACCGCAAACAAGCGATTAAAATAATTATTCTTTTCTTTGACGATGTAAGATCCCATGATGACCGTCTTCTTTTGATTCGCCATTTGGACCATCCATCGAAAAGTTCTGAGATGTGGAGGCTCTGATAACTGCTTTACATTCATTGTAAATCCGGTAGAAAACATCTCAGGTAAAACAATCAGATCTGTTTCCTGCGAAATAGCCAATATTTTTTCTTCAAAATTAGCCAGGTTAGCCTCAATATTTTCCCAATACAAATCAGATTGAATGAGGCTTATTTTTAAATCCGTCATTTTCGATGAGTTAGTTTGACCCTATATTCCGCATCTACTTTTCCCTTACTAATATTTGTCAACTTACTTTTAAGTAACCTTCTCTTAAAAGCTGAGATATGATCTGTAAATAGTATACCCTCGATATGATCGTACTCATGCTGAATAATACGAGCATCTACTCCATCAAAATCACGTGTATGTTGTTTCCAGTGCTCATCAAAAAAAGCAATTTTTACATGGGACGACCGAATTACATCTTCCCTGATACCCGGAATACTCAAACAACCTTCCTCAAATGGCCATTTTTCGCCATACTCCTCAATAATTTCCGGATTGATAAACACTTGCCTCAAACCCGGCTCACTTGGCTCTTCTGACGCTTTCATCGGAGTACTGTCCATCACAAATATTCTCAAAGGCTTCCCGATTTGAGGGGCTGCCAATCCTACCCCACTGGCATGAGACATGGTTTCAAACATATCTGCAACAAGTACCAAAATGTCCTGTTGATCTGACGGAACCTTTTTTGAAGGTTTTTTTAAAATAGGATCGCCATAGAGCGTAATAGGGTATATCATTTTTTCGATTCCATATAAGATTGTAAAATTAATACGGCACTGACTTGATCGATGGCAAGCTTATCTCGTCTCCCTTTTTTCTTGACTCCACTCTCAATGAGGGTCTTCACGGCCAAGTTTGAAGTATTCCACTCGTCCTGTAAATCCACAGGCATCTCAGGAAATAATTTCTTAAATCTATTTAAAAAAGCTCTCACCAATGGAGTATTATTAGTATCAGATCCATCTCGCCTTTGTGGCCAGCCGACCACCACCTTTTCTACCTCTTCTTTTTCAAAATATTGAGTTAAAAAATCGAAAATGTCATGGGTTAATAACGCCTCGAGTGGCGTAGCTATAATCCCTAGAGGATCCGTAGTGGCTATGCCACTACGCTTCGAACCATAATCTATTGCTAGAATACGTCCCATTTAGTTATCGACTGATTGCTGCATAATCTCAGTCCAAATTTGTTTTTCCATTGCGATCGCCTTTGGAAACAGAAGTTGATCCTCTATTTCGGCATGAAACCGTAAAAGCTGATCAAATGCCTGAAATTCTTTTTTGACAAGACCCATGATGAATTCTGTCACCGGGAGTTCCGCTACCAACGCCCTCATACTTTTCATTTCATCTTCATCTTTATGATCTAAAGCGATAGTTGCTAAATTAATCTCCTTGAGCCGATATAATTTTTTTAAAGGATTGATCACTTTATCCTGTTTTATACCCACTAAAGTCTTAATGTAATCAAACAATCTATCTTCCTCCTCATGGATATGGGTAACGAAATCTTCAAAAAAGAGTGGAAATACTAATTTCAGATCTGTAATCAGGGATCCTGGACCTTTTAACTTATCAATTAAAGTACCAATATAAGGTAAACATTCCTTGATGAAAATAACATGTGATTGTTTTAAAAAGGCAATAAGCTCTCCTAAAGAACAAATTTTAAGTTCTTCATAAGTTGGTTTTATATTTATATTTTCAAATTCAAAAGCTTTTACAATTGCTTTTTGATTCCACTTGAAAACTTCACAAACCTCGGCTAAAGATCGATCATAATGTTCTTCGAAATCGACACCCAAACTGTGCAGAACCCTCCCATGAGTTGGGTTTTCTGCAAGAAGCATTGAAATAGTTTTATCTATCATTTGCATTGTACTACAAATATAAAAATTCAAAAATCATCCACACCAAAAAAATCAAATTTCAAAAGCCTACCTCTCATATTTTATTTTGACCGATCTTTACCTTTTTAAATGAAGAATATATTATGCAAAATTCGCGAGCTAGTCAAACCAACAAATTACTCCTTTACATAAGTCTATCGATCAGCCTAGGTGTCCTTATTGGTACTCAAATAACCCCAATAGATGCTGAAAAAACATTTTTCAACAAAAATTTCAACAAATTAAAAAAAATTATTTCTTATATTAATGAGGACTATGTGGATGAAGTTTCGGAAGATGAAATGGTAGAAACAGTCATTGACGAGATACTTGCCAAATTAGATCCTCATTCATCTTATATCAATGCCGAGAATAGTGCTTACATGAACGCGGAACTCCAAGGTAATTTTGACGGCATAGGTATTATGTTTAATATTTTTCATGATACCATAAACGTAATATCCCCGCTGAGTGGTGGCCCCTCAGAAAAATTAGGTATAAAATCAGGTGATAAAATCATCCGTGTGAATGAAGATATTGTTGCTGGCGTTGGAATGAAAAATAGTGATGTGGTCAAAAGATTAAGGGGCCCTAAAGGATCTAGCGTAGCTGTTTATATCCAACGCCATGGACAAAAAGAACTGCTCAAATTTAATATTGAAAGAGACGTTATTCCACAATACTCAGTAGATGCCCATTATATGGTGGATGATGAGATAGGTTATATTAAAATAAGTCGATTTTCAGCTACCACCTTTAAAGAATTCAAAGCAGCGCTTGAGGCCTTGAACCAAATGAATATGTCCAAACTTATCTTAGATCTTACAGGCAATCCTGGAGGCTACATGGACCGAGCAATCTCAATTATAGATGAATTTCTAGAAGAAAATAAAATGATCGTATATACCAAAGGGAAACAAGATCGGTTTAATAATACCCACCTATCGACTCCTCGTGGAACCTTTAAAAAAGGTGCATTAATTGTGCTAATTGATGAAGGTTCGGCATCTGCCTCAGAGATTGTTGCTGGTGCATTACAGGACCATGACCGAGCCCTCATAGTAGGGCGCCGAACTTTTGGCAAAGGACTGGTTCAAATGCCTATTGATCTTGGAGATGGCAGTCAATTAAGATTAACCATCTCAAGGTATTATACCCCCAGCGGCAGGTGCATTCAAAAGCCTTATGAAAATACGCCAACCGAATACCGAGAAGAATATTATGAACGGTTTGCCAATGGTGAGATGTTCGTTAAGGATAGTATGCAAATCAATGATACCTTAATTTATAAAACCGAAAACGGTAGAACGGTTTATGGAGGCGGGGGCATCGTCCCAGATTATTTTGTGGCCTACGACACTAGTCATAATAGTGCCTATTTGAATGCATTATTTACGTCAAACACCCTCGCCGAATATGCCTTGTCCTATGCTACGGTTAATGAGAAATATTTAAAAGAATTGGGATTACAAAAATTTATTTCTGATTATCAAATAAGCACACAGCAGTTGAGAGAAATACAATTGCAAGCCGATAAGAATGGTGTCGCCTTTAATACCTCTCAATTTGAACGTTCAAAAGAACGCATGCAACTTTTAATGAAAGCTTACATTGGACGTCGAATTTGGAAAAGTGAAGGTTTTTATCCTGTTTATAACAATGGAGATGAAATTTTCATGCATGCTAAGGCCTTATTTGATCAAGTTGATCCACTTATTTCCTATTGAGCATAATCTGTGATATTTGCCCTAAAAGTAATTTCACAGCCCCCCATACATGCCTGTTTTAAGGTTGTTCACTCCTTTTAGAAAGATTTGTTTATAATCATTTTAAGTGAAATTCAGCATTTCTTTTATCTTGACATCTATTTTTCAATGAATTTATATTAGTTTTACCTGATTCTAAAAATAAAACAATGAACATCCAAGATAGTGACCTCAATTTTTTAGACCTGTGGGCAGCAACCATGCAATGGCTAATCATCGCATTTTTGGCTATTTCCAGTTTGTCAGTAGTAATTTATTGGATCGTGTACAGTACCAAAAAATCGATGAAGGCAAAACATGAAATTGCTAGCGAATCTGAGATTAAAGTGCTCCGCTTTTCCCAAATTATGATTGGATTATCCATATTCTGTTTAGTAAACGTTCTTCAAGAAGACATTGTTGAAAGAGCTCCCATGCCATGGTTTGCTATCAGGACTTTCATGGGTATCTGCTTTGGAACACTCTACGGATACGTTGCGCACCTAATATTTACCTATTACTACCCCGGAAAAATTAGGGCTCGACTGGAAAAATTGAGGTATACTCCAAGAATCAATCCAGCCAATGGGAACAAGATGAAATTGCTCAGCGAGGAAGAGGAGGATGCCTATCTAGATGAAGGGCAACAAGCTGAAGAAAATGTATTCTCAATAGATTATGATGTTTGGATTGATGAAGAAACAGGTTACACACACATAGAGAAATACAAAGGCCACCTCAATGCGCATGAATGTGATAATTGTGGTTTTCAAACCTTACGCCTTGTGAAAGAAGAGGTAGTAGAGGAAGCAACAGAATTCTGGGATGGTAGTATTAGCCAAGAATTTTCTTGTTCTTATTGCGGTCGAGTTAAAAGAAAAACGGTTGCCCTTTCCTATAAGGTAAATGAGGACATCTCTGAAACTGCTCGATTAGTATCTAATCCTCTCGCTAATAACAAGGATGTGGAAGCCATAAAAATTGAAATTTTCAGTAATAAAGGAGACTCTAAAGTTTTTAATTTTCAAAATGTTGAACAAACACAAAAGTTTTTGGAAGAGTTTGATTTTGAAAAAATAGAAAATCAAGACGGATAACTTATCAACACTTTTTAATCTTTAGCTGATTACGAATCCCATGATTAATCCAGCCAAAATCACAAAGGGCGCTGGAATTTTAGTCAAGAATAAGATCCCAAACGTACATATAATTAACCCATAATTTGTTCCTGAAATAGGAATGGGCTCTAACAAGTAGAGGGTCGCTGCGATTACCAAACCTGAACTGACTGCATTAATTCCCTCCAGAGAAGCTTTAATCATTCGATATCTTTTGACATCTTCCCAGAACTTTGAAACAAAGAAAATCAGAAAAGTACCCGGCAAAAAAATACCTGCTGCTGCAAGTAGGCCTCCTAGAATTTGTCCTCCCGTACCCCAATCAGACATAATGAGGACACCCAAATAAGCGGCAAAAGAAAATGTAGGTCCTGGCACTGCTTGAACTAGGGCGTAACCAGAAATAAACTCTTCGGAGGTAAGCCACTCTTTAAATTCAACCAATTCCGTAAAGAGCAAAGGAATGAGGACTTGACCTCCACCAAGAATTAAAGACCCATTACGGTAAAAGTTTTCGAAAATCTTAACAGGAAGAAAATTAAAAAATGTGCCAAATATTCCCGCCACTGATAAGACCGCAGCCCATACAATAAAATGAGTCCAATTAATATTCAATGGTGATTTTTCAGACTCGGGTTGCTGTTTGTATTTAAAAGCCGTTATAAAACCTCCCAACAGTAATAAGACTGGAAACACATACGGCGAGCGTAAATAAAAGGAACAAACTGCTGCAACAGCCATCAACAGATAACCTTCGATACTCGAAACCACACTACTTGAAATTCGATAGGCCGAATAAGCAACAACCCCCACCGCCATAGGCTGAACATACCTCAAAAATTCTAAAGATATATTTTGATCATTAAAAACATCAACGGTTAGCGCCGCCGCCATCATCAATAACACTGCCGGCAATGCCCAAACCAAAAGCGTTAAATAAGCCAATTTAGATCCCCCTATCTTATAACCCAACGCCGTTATTGTTTGCGTGGAAGTAGGGCCAGGTAAAATTTGACACAGAGCAAAAAGCTCAATCAAATCAATTTCTGATAAATAAGCACGCTTTTTAACCAGCATATCCAAAAACATAGCAATATGAGCTTGAGGTCCCCCAAATGCTGATACCGAAAGTATTAAAACATCACGTAAAAAAATGATATATCGTACCCGTCGAATAGTCAATTAATTGCTGTTATTTTTATAATTAGATTGGGACTTTCACCTGAAAACTTGAGACAAAACCTTCAATGACTTAATCTCACCAAAATTCTCCACATGACGACTATAGTAATTAATAACGTGTTTTAATGCCGTTCTTCTTAACGTTCCCGTGGTCGGCTCGCTCGTGTAGCGTTCCGATCGGATAATATTATTCAAATATATATAAAGTGGTGAACTAAAATTCTCCTTAAAGGGGAGTAAACGCTCAACTGACTGAATAAAAAACCCTAAATATCTGGCATATTTTATTGAGAAATAAACATGATAAGACTCAAAACCTTCTTTTAATCCATCAAAAATAATAATTTCATTCTTTAAGAACTGATACAGGTCACGATTCTCACTTCGTTCATGAAATAAGGTTTTGCTCAGAAGTTCGGTACAAAACATCACCATGACACTTTTTTTTAAATTAATCTGAAAAGAGGGAGTCAGATGAAGAATTTTAACCTCATTGAGCCGATAAAGGTCTGCTTTAGGAGATTTATAAGCCACCAACTCAAGTAAATTTAAAGACTGAAAAAAGCCTATGCTCTTTTTTGACCTTACACTTCGGACTCCATTAAGTATGAAAGATTGAAACCCATACTCTCTGGTCAATATTTTGATGATGATAGATGACTCCCTGTACTTAAAATAATTGATCACGATACCCTCCGTTTTGATGATCATCTCACAATAGCGAATTTTCCGACCCATTTTTCTAACCCATTTAAGTCTGTAACAAAGACCAAATAGATTCCATTTAATAACCGCTCCCCATTAAACTTTATCAAATCCCAGGAGGCCGTACTTCCATTGGCTTGGGTCTCATATAAAATTATCCCCTCAACCGTAGCAAATTTTATCAAGGCATCCCCAACGATCCCAGAAATAATCAGATCTCCGTCATAACTAGCCGTAATGGGATTGGGATAGATGGTAACCTGACTGTTTGATGATAGAGGTGCTGATGAATTGGTTTGATAGGAGACTAAGCCCTCTTCCGTCAATACGAAGAGAACGCCTGATTGACCATCATAAGCTAATTCCAAAATAGTATTTGATGGTAAAAATGAATTTTCACTTGTAAAATGATACATCTGCGTCTGAAGTTTTTTGCTAAAGGCCCATAAACCTCGTTCGCTGCCCAACCACAATCGATCTCCACCATCAAATGCTACCGCAGTAACATTTTCATCTTTAAATAAGACTTCATTCTCAAAATAAGGTACATAAGCTTGCGCTTCTTCGGAAATGAAAGAGGCGTCTATAAAATAAGCCGGCCCCCCTTTCGTTGCCATCCAAAGCTCGTCATCTCGATTCACTTCAATATCATTAACGGCAGTTGAAGGGGTATTCGATGAAGGCCCCAATCCCCAAATTAAATTTTTTGAAGGATCAAAAGCTATAACTCCATAACCCTCTATGGAACTATTTTTAATCCATAATACATTTTCGGATGAACCATTTAAGGACAACGGGGTAGTAGTCCCAAATTGATCGCTAGATAAAAAAGAAAAGCTTTCTCCATCATAGCTGCCTAAAGGTGCCTGACTCATATAATTAGTAAACCATAAAAAATCATCCGTAGACCACATGTCGGTAATCCAAGCATTTTTTAATTCTGGATCGGTAAGTAGTTTTGCACCCGCATAATCATACAGGCCATGTCCATGAGAGGATAAAAATAACTGTCCCCTAAACTGTACTGCCCCTGAAATATTATTGAAGCCCTCAATCTCGCGCACTTCCCATTGATCTCCGCTAAATACGGAATAACCCTCGATAGTTTCAGTGAATGATGTATCTGGATCAGGGGCATGAAAGACATAAAAATCGTCTCCAATGATATCCATTGCTGATATATTATCGTATTTAGGACCATTGGGTCTCACTTGTTGATCACTATCTTTAGTGATATGGATCAAACCCAAATCTCCATCAGCAATCCAAAATTCTTCTCCATTCACTATGAGGTCCTGACCCGAACTAAAGCGCTCTTGTATTAATGGCACAACTACTCTCTCTACCATTTCATAAACCCCTTGATCTGATAAAAAATAGATGTTTTGATTCGTGGAAATCACTTGATTCATTACTTCTGGCAAGAGCAACAAGGTATCCCATACCTCATTGGATTTCATAAATAAATAATCTTCATTTAACACCGCTAGACTATCCGAAATCTCAAATATACTCGTCGATTTAAAAATCGATGTTTCTGGGTAGATAACCCAATTATTAAAATCAAAAAGATTTGTATTTAAATCCGCCACCATAATGCCTTCGCTTGATACAGCAAACAAACTATCATTATGAATAAATAAATCTTGAATAGACACCATCCCTCCATCAGGCCCAATTTCACTATAAAAATCGCTGATCTCCTCAGTAGTCAAATCAAGTAAAGCGATGCCCATATCGGTAGAAAGATAAATATAATCCCCTCGACTCACAAAATCATTAATCGCTTTTGAAGTAATCATTTCGATATTACTTATCGTTTGAATTGAAACTATGTGATCCTTATAAACCAGATCAATGATGCCCTCTTCGTAACCAATCACTAATAATTGTGCCTCATCGAAAAAATTTAGCGCTGAAATACTAACGCCGGAAAGTCCCCTATTTTTATCCATGACTTCCACAATATTCTCCTTCACACTGAAAAGTCCATGAACGGCTGCACAAAACACTGTGCCATTCCCAAGGGCAAGATGGCGTCCTTCAGCATAACTAAAATGACTCTCCCAAGATCCTACAGCCATCTGCTGTGCCAGCAAGGAGGTTTGAGAAAATACCATAAAAGCAATAACGAAATAAATTCCCTTTCTAATCATAAATACATGCTCTGCACAACACTTCATACTCTTTTCGCTCTCCAAGTAATATTTTCTGTTTGGACTTCGATAATCTATGTGAAAAAAAAGCGGCAGCTCCATATTGCGTACATATCCCCTGTAATTTAGTGACATATTCGGCTATGCTCATGAGACGGGTAACTAAACCAAAAGGTTTACCAAGATAATCCATATCTAAGCCAGAAAGGAATATACGCTTCCCTCGATTGGCCAAAATATTGACTCCGTTAATAAGCCCATCATCAAAAAACTGAACCTCATCAATACCCACGACATCACAATAGTTAATTTTACTCAGTATGTCCTTTGCTTTGCGCACAGGCAAAGCGGGCAAGCTATTTGAATTGTGTGACATAATCCCCTCTTCAGCATATCGATTATCTAACAGTAGTTTGAAAATTTGGACATGGGCTCCCCTCTTTGAAGCCTCAGTTAATCTTCTAATAAGAGCTTCCGTTTTACCTGCAAACATGGGCCCACATATCACTTCAATTTGTCTCATAGTAAAAAAATTAAGATCTTTTTAATAATGAGTTACCTTAAATATATTTCATGCCTAATGCATGCAATCATCTTCATCCTTAAAAATAATTTAAAGATATCACTCAAAAATAATTTTAAAATATCAGTAACTGTTAAAAATTTTGAAGATTGGAATACTTTCATTTTAATTATCTTAATAAGAAATTCATTCCATACTATAAAATAATCTTTAGGCTTTCATTTTTATCCTCCTAATCAATAGCTTTACCCAGAACTATAATTATTAGGCTTAGCATTTTTTGATGCACTTATGATACAAGAAAAATTAAACTCATCCTTTATCAGTCAATATAAAACTGTTTTTTCGGAGCAACTGATTGCACAGGCATTCAATGAAAAAGAAAAGCTCACAGGTAAAGAAATTCTATATATCTCACCTATCAAACAGTTAAATCTATTCATCATTAAATCTCTCTTTGAACGCTGGCAAGAGGAGATGCAAAGGATTGAAAGCCCTTATTTTGATTATCATGCAACAGAAGTGAAAGTAATGATTTCAAAGTTCATGAATATTCTTTCCCAAAATATTTTTATCAATGCTGAAAATCTCAAACCTATCATCGAAAAAGCAGTCGAAGATCTTATTATTCTCAATTTCGATCCTGCATCCTATTTAGATAATGAAATCAAAAAAAAACCAGAATTACTCAAAACTAAAAAATTAGTCCCACAGTTTGCGAAATACTTGGTGTTTTATAAATCCTTAATATTAGATTTCCTAAATGACTTTGACATACATGATCTCAAAAACCTAAAAAAGTATGCCGTGGCTTTTTTTGAGAAAGAAACGCTTGATAAGTATCCACTTATTGAGCAGCTATCAGAAATTCTCATTATAGAAAAACAAGAATTATTCGAAATTAGTCAGTCAATTAAAAAAAATAATGAACGAAATTTAATCATCAGAGAGCTTTCTGGCGGGCATGACGATGTTGAAGATAAAATACAAAAAACCATCCATCAAATGGACAGCGCTGAAGACCGCTCAAACCAGAAAGATAGTGATCCCCCATCAGAAGTAGTTATTGAAAAAAGTGCTCTTAACTCCGAATCAGAAGGCCCGCATGAGGTAGAAATGGCCTCAAAAGTGCAAGATGATCCCGAGGCAAAGATGAAAGAAGACCCGCCGAGTCCAAAAAATAAAGATATAGTCGCAAGCTCAACAAATAGTAATCAATCTACCTCAAATCGGCCAGATGACAAGGAAACCCTCTCTGAAATCGCCAAAGAGCAAATAGATGATGCGCCTGCCGATGACTCTGTTGAAAAGATAGATCCGTCGGAAACCTCTTCATCTAGTGAAGGCACTTTATCAATCCGTGAGCAGAACGCAACAAAAAATGATGAATTAGAAAGATCAGTAAGTGACTTTTCTTTGGAAACTGATAAGGATATCTCAATGGATCAATTTCAAACTTTAGATGAAATTGATCCAGACCCTGAAAAACAAGATGAACTTGATGATTTCCCATTAGAAGATCCCATCGTTGAAGTTTATAAAAATAAGAATGATGCTGCAATCGCACGAGAAGACCTCAACGATGACTTAGGCTACAGGAAAGAACCTGAATTATCAAAGTTAGACTTTGGAACTATCAATGAACAATTCCAATCTGAAACAAAAACGATAGCAGACACCCATCGAGAAGAACGGATTACTAGTATTTTGTCTAATATTTCAATCAATCATCAGTATATGTTTGTGAAAGAATTATTTGGAAACAGTGATGAAAAATTTAAAACCACCATTACAAAAATTGAGCACTTAGAAAATTTTGATGCCGCTGTGGAACATTTAATCCGAAATGATGCTAAGGAATATCAATGGGATATGAATGACGAAACTGTAAAGGAACTATTAAAAATTATCTTCAGAAAATTTCGCTAATCAATGCTCTAGTTGTTCCATTCTTTGACTGTCCAGCTTAAGGAGAATAAAGAGTAACATGGTAAAAGTCCAAAGACTCGATCCTCCATAACTGAAAAAGGGAAGCGGTATCCCTATAACCGGGAATAAACCAATGGTCATGGCTATATTTATAGCGAAATGAAAAAAAATTATAGATACCACTGAGTAACCAAAAATTCTTACAAACCTCGATTTTTGGCGTTCCGCTATCGTCAATAGCCGCAAAAAGAAAGCTCCAAACAATATCATGATTAAAGTCGCTCCCAACCACCCCTGTTCTTCTCCTACGGTACAAAAAATGAAATCCGTAGTTTGGGCAGGTACAAAATCAAATTTAGTTTGCGTTCCTTTCAAAAAACCTTTACCCATAAAACCACCCGAACCAATGGCTATTTTAGATTGCATCACGTTCCATCCAATACCGAGTGGGTCTGCATTTGGATTGATCAAGGACATGACCCTCAGTTGCTGATGCTCCTTAAGTACTTGATTCAAAACAAAATCAACACTCTTAATTAACCCACAACTTAATACGGATAACCCAAATATAAAAATGAGTGCTTTTCTATTCTTTATGAATAATCCTAAGCCTATCAAAAACAAGGCAAGTACCAAAAAAAGTAATACCCATTGATCTATCAAAAGAGTTAATAAGAACAATAGAACTGCATAGAAAGAGAAAAACAAAAGCTTCGCAGAAAGGCCTTCTCTAAATAAGACCAGGATCAAACTTACAAACACCATCGCGGTTCCCAAGTCCCCTTGCATAATAATGAGCCCCATCGGAATTAAAAATAAAAATGCAGAAAGGCCCAACTTATACTTATCAGATACTCCAACATTCTGTGAACTAAGGTATTTTGCCAACCCGATAGCCGTAGCAATTTTAGCAAACTCAGATGGTTGGATTTTTATGAATCCAATCTCAAACCAAGAAGTTGAACCTGCAACTTCTTTGCCGAAAAATAATACGGCCAAAAGAAAAAAAACGGATACACCCCAAATTACATAACCAAATGAATCATAAAACCGATAATCCAAAATAAAAATGACTGCAATCAAAAAGAAAGAAGTCCCAATCCAAAGAAGTTGCCTTGTTGAACTTTGATTTAAATCAAAAAATGGGGTAGTCCCATCTAGATCATAGTCAGCAGCATATATATTAATCCACCCTAGCATAACAAGTGATAAGAAATAAATCACGGATAAGGTATCTATATGGTATCTATTCTGGCTTCGCATCTTGAAAATCCCCTTTTAAAACATAGTTCTCAAGCCATTTCTTTTTAACTGACCCGTTTAAATACTTTTCAATAACCAAACTAGCTGTTGACAATGCCGCACGTGCTCCCCAGCCCGCATTTTCTATATAAACCGCAATGGCTATTTTTGGATTATTCCTAGGAGCAAAGCCCATGAATCCCGAATGATCCAAACCCTGCGGGTTTTCAACTGTACTAGTTTTACCACAAAAAACTAAATCAGGTATATATGCCCTTGATCCAGGCGCAGATACCAATGCCTGCATTCCTTCTAATATACTCTCATAATGTCCTGTATCTATTTCTATGGAACTCTTTTGACTAAAAGCTAAACTTTCATCACCTACTTTTCTGACCAAATGTGGAGAAAAATAATACCCTCTATTGGCCAATATTACGCCCAGATTAGCCATTTGAAGGGGGGTTACCAAAAGTTCCCCCTGACCGATGCTCAAAGAATAAATATTAGAAAACTTCCACCTTTCCTTCCCATAAATTTTATCATAAAATTCCAAACTCGGAACAAAACCTGCTCTCTCATTTGGAAGATCTATATTCAGTATCTTACCAAAACCAAACTGCAAAACATAATCCCGCCACTTATTATAACCCATCCTAGTGTCAATAAATGGACTCGGAAGCTCCCCTTGCTGAATGACCCTACGAAAGATTTTAAAGAAATAATTATTCGAAGATTTAGTAATCGCACGCTCCATATCGTATTTACCAAGTGGCGCGTGATCGCCAATGAGTTTGCTATTTACAGTAACTATTTCATCCGCCTGCACCTTATCTTGTTCTAAGGCAATCAACCCTTGAATAGTCTTAAACATCGATCCCGGCGGATACATGGCCTGCAAAGGACGGTTGAATAAAGGTTTCAGCGAGTCACTCTGAAGAGTTACAAAGTTCTGAGAAAATCCCCTACCTGAAAGTAATGAAGGGTCATAAGATGGAGCTGAAACCAAGGCGAGTATTTCGCCAGACGAAGGATCTATGGCCACTAAACTCCCTATTTTTCCCTCCATAAGTCTCTCTGCATATTTCTGAAGTACTACATCTATGGTCAGTACTAGATTCTCTCCTGGTTGAGGCAAAGTATCATAAGCTCCATTCTCGAAGGGTCCCATATTGATCCCTTGCACATCTACATTACGGTATTTAACCCCTCTCAATCCTCTTATTGATCTTTCATAAGTTTTTTCAATCCCCGTGATCCCTATATTATCGCCAGACTTATAATAGCCCGTAGTATCCATATTTAACTGCTTTTGAGTTACCTCTCCCACGTAACCTAATATATTTGCCAACCCTATTTCAGCATAACCCCGTGTAGTTCTTGAGTTGATATTAAATCCTTCCAAATCTCTCATTCTATCTTGGAATGCTGCAAATTTTTCATTGGAAAGCTGTTTATAAAAGATAGAGGGCAAATGTCTAGAAAAAGATATTGCCTTTAGGTAGGCCTGATCAAACTCCCTTTGCGTAATGAACAGTAATTTTTTAATCAATAATGAATCTGATAAATCTACATTTTTAGGTGTAATCATTAAATCAAAAACAGGATCATTATACAACAAAAGCTTCCCGTTTCTGTCAAATACAAGACCTCTGTAGGGGTATTCAATAGCTTTTTCAATTACATTTCGATTGGCAATTTCTTGATAATCTGTATCCATAATTTGAATACTAAATAATCTGATGGAAAGTACAAAAATGGTAATAATTACAAAAAATTTTATGCCTAAAATCCGACTTTTCATATCCGAATTGGCTTTTTAGAAATAACCATATTAATGAGTAAAATACTCAGAAGAGAAAAAATAGTACTAGCCAAAATTTGGTCAAATGTCATAAATAAACCCATCCAACTGCCATAATTAATCCAGAATATCATAAGGTGATGAATGAAAATAAGGGGCAAAACGTAAAGCCATATTCCTCTCATTTTTAAGATATAAATATTTATATCTAAAACTCCTTTTTGATGTTCTAAAATAGCCCTTAACCAGGTATCTCTAAAAAGCATGATGAAAGTGCATACACTTGCATGAAGGCCAGGCGTATTGGAAAAAAGATCAATGTACAAACCTATTAAAAAACCTACTATCAACCTTAATATAGGATTTTGTCCCAAAGGGAAAAAGACTAAAAATCCCAAGTAGAAAAAGCTAAAAGCTACGTTGAACAATACAAATTTATACAGTAATGGTATTTGCAAGATGACATATCCCACAAAATAAAACGTTAACAATTTCCAGCTGACTCTATTCATAAAACAGTTTGTAAGCTATCCATCTCTCTTTTTAATGGATTTCTTATCACATAAACAACATCTATCGATGATAAATCTGAAGATAATTTAATCTTGGCAACATAAAAAGGAGACTCATCGGGTAATTGATAGGAAACAATAGTGCCTAACATAATTTCTGCAGGAAAAACTGCATTGTAGCCTGAAGTACTTACAGTATCTCCAATGCCTATATTGATATGGCGAGGAATATATTTTACGTCTGCCACCAAAGGACTCTCTAGGTTCCATTGGACCGTACACAAAGTATTCGTCTTATTGAGCTGACTGGAAGTCATTAATTTTCGGTTCAAAATGGAAGTGACCGTAGAAAAATGACTGCTGACAGACTTAATGATCCCCACCACGCCCTCTCTTGAAATGACTGCCATACCCGGTTCAATTTGAGATAAGGATCCCTTGTCTAGGGTCAGGTAATTTTCCGGTTTTCGAAACTCATTATTTATTACGCGTGCTGGAATCACATGGGCATTCCCTTTGAGCGTATCATAGCCCATCATACCTAAGTTTTTTTTCGATAATTCTTCTCTCAATAATGCATTTTCAGCAAGAAGTTTTTCATTAATTTCATCCAATTGAAAGTACTGATCAATATTATAATTCGTTTCAAGGACGGAACCCACAAATTTATTAGAGGTATTAAATAGATATGAATTGTAAAGGTTATTATTTGAAAAAATGAGCCAAAATGAGATCAACTCCAAAAAAAGAAAAAATCCTAAAACCCGATTACGAAATAAAAAGGCAAATAATTGCTGCATTTAAGTCATCAATACAGGTTTATAATTTTCGATATCTTTGAGGGCTAAACCCGTTCCCCTAACTACCGCCCTCAGCGGATCTTCAGCAATATGAATGCGTAATTTGGTTTTGAGTGAAAGTCGCTTATCTAAACCACGAAGCATCGCACCTCCTCCCGTTAAATAAATTCCGTTTTCATATATATCTGCAGAAAGTTCTGGTGGAGATATTTCAAGCGCTTTTAATACGGCCTCTTCAATTTTAGAAACTGACTTATCGATAGCAAAAGCTATCTCGGGATAAGATATTTTTATTACTTTAGGAATTCCCGTCATCAGATCCCTCCCTCTGACCTCAAAATCTTCCGGTCCATCATCTAACTCCGTTAAGGCAGAACCTATCTCGATTTTCACTCGCTCTGCAGTACGCTCACCAATTAATAAATTATGCTGTCTTCGCATGTAGTCTAAGATATCTTTGGTAAAAGAATCTCCAGCCACGCGTATTGATTGGTCAGCTACGATTCCTGAAAGTGCAATGACCGCAATTTCTGTAGTCCCACCACCGATATCAACAATCATTGATCCGATCGGTTGACTTATGTTGATGCCAATTCCAATGGCGGCAGCAATGGGTTCATGAATCATATAAACTTCCTTTGCACCCGCGTGTTCTGCAGAATCTCGAACTGCTCTTTTTTCTACCTCTGTGATACCAGAGGGAATACAAATGACCATTCTGTGGGAAGTGGGAAACCAACTTTTTTTATCTTTATCCATCATCTTGATCATTCCACGAATCATGTGCTCCGCCGCATGAAAATCTGCAATAACACCATCTTTCAAAGGCCTTATAGTCTTTATGTTATGATGTGTTTTCTCATGCATCTGCATCGCTTCACGGCCAATAGCCAATACTTTATTGGTCTCCATGTCAATGGCAATAATGGAGGGTTCATCTACAACTACCTTATCTTTGTGAATAATTAAAGTATTAGCCGTTCCTAAATCAATGGCTATATCACTAGAAAAAAAATCAAAAATGCCCATATTATTATTACTCCACTTATTTATTTTATTACAATATAATAAATCTTTTTAAATCTAGATCTAATGTTTAAAATGACGACGCCCACTAAGGACCATAGCTAAATTTTTCTGATCACACATATCAATGGATAACTGATCATTAATAGACCCTCCCGGTTGAATGATGGCGGTAATACCTGCAACTCCAGCTATTTCTACGCAGTCTGGAAATGGGAAAAAGGCATCAGAGGCCATCACCGCTCCATGTAAATCAAATCCAAACTTCTTTGCCTTTACAATCGCCTGCTCTAAGGCATCTACTCGAGAGGTCTGCCCTACACCGCTAGCCAATAACTGATGATTATTAGTCAGCACAATTGTATTTGATTTGGAATGCTTGCACAATTTTGATGCAAAAAGTAAGTTGTCAATTTCTGCTTGCGAAGGCTTCCTTTGAGTTACACTCTTCAAATCACTTAACTGATCCGTTGCACCGTTATAATCCTGAATAACGATACCATTTAACAAAGATTTGAATTGCTCTTTGCCCTCAAAACTTTTTTTCTGAACAAGGATAATCCTGTTTGCTTTTTGTTGCAGCAATTTCAAGGCCTCTTTGGCATAGGAAGGCGCAATAATAATTTCAAAAAATAGTTTATGAATTTCTTTAGCCGCGGACAGGTCTATTTCTTTATTACAGACTAAAATCCCTCCAAAGGCCGAAGTACTGTCCGCTTGATACGCCTTAAGATATGCCGCTTTGGCATTTGAGTCTAAGGCAAAGCCACAAGTATTGTTATGCTTTAAAATACCAAACACTAGTTCTTCATCAAATTCAGCAATGATTTGGACCGCAGCTTCAATATCTATTAAATTATTATAAGAAATATCCTTACCTCCCAATTGATCAAAATAGGCATTCAAATCCCCGTAGAAAACTCCTTCTTGATGTGGATTTTCACCGTATCTTAAAGATTTTTTTTGCTCATAGCTAACTTTGTGCACGGGCAACTCCTTGGATCCATTCATAAAATTAAAAATGGCCGTATCATAATGAGAGGAAACATGGAAAGCTTGTAATGCAAATGATTTTCTTTGATCCACTGTCGTGAGGCCATCGCCCTTCTCAAGCAAGTCTAAAAATGCCCCGTAATAATTTCTAGAGGAGATAATCAGCACATCAGTGAAGTTTTTAGCTGCTCCTCGGATCAAGGCAATGCCTCCGATGTCTATTTTCTCGATAATTTCCTCCATGGTTCCCCCAGAAGAAACCGTTTCCTCAAAAGGATAAAGGTCTACGATCACTAGGTCAATATCTGGGATGTTATATTTCTTTTTCTCCGCAGCATCTCCAGCATCTGCTCTTCTGTTCAATACGCCTCCAAAAATTTTAGGATGTAAGGTTTTGACCCTCCCTCCGAAAATAGATGGATATTCCGTCACATCCTCGACTAAGGTCACTTTTATGCCCAATTGATCAATGAAAGCATAGGTGCCGCCGGTAGAATATATCTCTACGCCTAGGTGAGATAATTTTTTAACAATGGGTTCGAGTCCCTCTTTGTTGTAAACCGAAATTAGGGCAGATTTTATCTTACAGTCTTTCATGAATTATTTTTCTAAAAAGCAAAAGTAAACACAATTAAAAAGAGATTAGAATCTATTAATGTAATCTTCTATAATTTTAGGAAAATATTGATATTCAAGTTGATGAATTCTTTCAGCCAAATCCCTGACCTCATCATCCGCCATGACTTCACAACTTTTTTGGAAGAGTATTTTACCTTCATCATAATGCTCGTTAACCAAATGAATGGTAATCCCTGATTGACGCTCTTTATTTAACAAAACGGACTTATGAACCTGATCACCATACATACCTTTGCCTCCATATTTGGGGAGTAAAGCAGGATGTATATTGATGATACGAGCAGAGAAAGCGGCAATTAAGTAGGTAGGGATTTTCAAAATAAATCCAGCCAAAACGATCAGATCGATTTTTTGCTGCTCCAATAAGAGCAGAAATGTTGGATTATTTAATTCCTCTCGCTGAGAAAGTAAATGGGGCACTTCAAGTTTCTTAGCACGTTGGAGCACTCCAGCACCTGCTCTGTTTGAGACAATAAGCACCACATTAACAGCGTCATTACCTTTGAAATAGTTAATGATATTTTCCGCATTAGACCCGTCCCCTGAAGCAAAAATGGCAATACTACACTTATTCATGAATTAAAAATATACTTAAGATACCAGATAAAATGATCCAATCAATACTCTTTTTCAAGGTTCGATAATGTGATTGGGTATCGGCTGTGTAGATTCGATAGATAAACCAAACCAAAAAAGGCATTAAAGCTAAGAAATAAGTGCCTGAATTCGTGGGAAACTTACCATCCAAAA
Organism: Flammeovirgaceae bacterium UBA976; assembly: GCA_002292365.1. GTDB lineage: Bacteria > Bacteroidota > Bacteroidia > Cytophagales > Cyclobacteriaceae > UBA4465. The sequence continues at coordinate 4,054 of DBBU01000016.1, read as the reverse complement.
AATAGATTATGCAAATAATACCACAGAAAATAGATAGATAAATAAATTTTTTAGCTGCTCTAATCCCCCAGATTACCGAAATAGTTTCCGCTCCGTAGGTGGCATCACCCCTTACCCCCTTAAGATCCTTTACGATTTCTCGGATAAAAATAGCTAAATAAGCAAACAAAGAATAGGCAAGTAATAAGGTGTTGTAGGCTTGAAAATACATAGCGACCACTAAGATGATCATGACATGCATCAGAGCCACCATAATATTACCCAACAGCAGTACTCTCCTGAAATAGTTACTATGGAGCCATAACATAAAAGACGCAAAAAAATTAAAAAGTCCCAACCACAGCTCTATCCATAAACCAATCATAATCGCTAAAATTGATAAGCCCATGTGAGCTGCCAATACAAGACGACGACGTAAATGTATGCCCACGACAACCCGATCTGGTCGATTGATTAAATCAATCTTTTGATCATAATAATCGTTGATCAAAAATCCTGCTGCGCCAAGTATCGTAATTGAAACGGTTAGCAAGATAAATTCCCAACTTAAAACCACTTCATTTGGGACCTTGATGAGATATGATGCCGTTAAGAATTGCACTAATACAATACCAAAAAGATGGGGAATTCTAATGGCTTTGGTAAGGCCTTTGATGTCAGCTATCAGATGGCTCACTTTTGGTTTTTTGAATGCGATGGGTGAAAAATTGATATAAATCGAGTATTTCAGGATCTTGATTTAATAAACCTAACTGCACATCTATGATATTCTGATCCTTTCTTACCGCAGGCCCTGTCATAGACTTTGCGCCCCCCAAGTTGAAAGCTTTATGCATGGTCTGTTCCATAAGAGGTACCAATAAATGCTTATCCAATTGATGCTTTTTAATAATTTTTTCTACGTCCCAAAGAAGTGAAGTGGTAAAATTATTGGCAATGACAGCGACCAAATGAATGATTTTTCGATTTTGAGAATCAAAATAAGCCACACGTTGACTGATACTTTCAGCCAGTTGGGTGATCAACAAAACAGATTCCTCACTTCCTTCAATTAATAAGGGCATTTGCTCGTAATCAATAATGTCTTCTTTGGAAAGCGTCATTAACGGGTAAAGTACGCCACATTTTGCATGCTTTTGATGGATTACATCCATATCCACAGATCCTGCAGTATGAAGAATAATCTGATCCGGATCAAAATGGTAGTTAGTCATAACATTTATAATTTGATCATCCGATACAGCGATGATAATTATGGCTAAGTCTAATGTTCTTAAATCTTTTGACTCGGATAAAAGTGACAAAGGGAGGTGTGAATTTTCTTCTTTTTTTCGCACAAAAATTTTCCGGACACTTCTCTCACCAAGTGACTTAAAAAAATGGGTAGCTACATTTCCACCTCCAATAATAGCTATTCTTAAAGACACATTGTCTCTTTTTTATGACTCTAATCCTTTGTTACGAAAAATCATGAAATCTTCATATCTACGTAAAATAGCAATAAAAAATCCAAAGCACAGCAATAAAGTACCGATCCAGAGCAAGTTGATGTAGGGCTTTTCTACTGCCTCCATGATGATCCAATCTTTTTGAGTCCGTTGCACCCCAAAAGTGAAACTGTCTGTTTCAGGATCTATGGACTCAACAGTAATCCGTGCCGCTAGATCATAGACTGTAGCAGGTATTTTGCCCGCCATCTGATCTTTAATCAAATAAATCGGAGTAGCTAGATAATTTTGATATTCTCCTTGTATCTCAATAACGGCTTTTACCGCTACGTCGTTTTTCATCAATGTCACACCCTCTACTTGATCAACGCGTTCCATTTTTTTAAATGTCGCGACATAATCATTAATAAAAAAGTCATCCCCAACCGCCACTTGGTACTCTTGAACCTCTCCCCAGTCGGTTTCCTGAGCCGGATCAGGGAACGTTCTTACATGCGTATACATGTCTGCAGTAAGGGTTCTACTGATGTCAGGTGAGTAAACGGTGCCCATTTGGTCATTCAACTGCACGCGTGGGTACAACGCAAAATGATCACCATCGTCCTTGTCATACAATACTTCAAAATACGAGTTTTCATTATTGGTAATACGAATCTGATCTCCCTTAGATGCCCTCAATTCTGAGGCAACATAAATATCATCAGTGGCCTCCAAAATCAATGGATTGTCTGTTTCCGAGAGTAAATTGGCATCAATATATCCCAAATCCCTGGTCTTTTTTCGCATGCCTCTATACACCAGCGAATAATCACCCATCTCCCGCGGTTCATTCAAAAAAAGCAATAGATTATTCAAATTAATCTCATCGGGAAACTCATTACTGTAGAGCAATCCTGTATTGTTTTTAGAAAGAATTTTACTGTAGCCAGAAGAAAAGAGAATCCCAATCAACATCAATCCTATACCTATGTGCGCAATGGAACCTCCTGAAAGTTTAACGTTGGTCCGCTTCAAACGTAATAAAATAGCAAAATTGGCAGTAATTGAATAGATACTGGCAGTCAATAAAATCATGTAAGGAAATTCTCGTACTTCCGCTAAAACAAATATGAGTGCTGAGATTAACAATGAAATCATTAAGGGCTTTTGAATTTCTATTTTGAAATCTTGAAAGTTCATCCGCTTCCACCAAAAAAACTGACCTGTCCCCGATAATAGGGCAATGCCTACTGCAAACCACAATTGAAATTTAGAATAAAATTGTACTGGATCAGCCGGTGGAGCTAAATTGGAGGCAATACCAAAAAGACCCAATACCTCATTGTAAACAGGTATGGAAGTAGGTATAATAATTTGAAAGGCCATCAAGCAAAGCACAGTTGCCCCCATGAAAATCCAAAATTCTCTAGAATAAGCAGACATTTCCCCATCTGTTGAGGGTATTTTTTTCCAAACACGCACCAACAGCAAGGCACATCCCACCAGGAATAAAACTAGAAAAAGTAGCAACTGCCCAGATAATCCGAGGTCAGTAAAAGAGTGAACTGAGGTCTCTCCAAGCACCCCGCTCCGAGTGAGAAAGGTAGAATACAAAATAAGCAAATAGGTCACCAAAACCAATATGAGGGCTGCCTTTAATGCATTTTCATTCTTTTTGTAAGCAATCATTGTATGGATGGCTGCGATCAAAGTGAGCCAAGGAATATAGATGGCATTCTCAACAGGATCCCAGTTCCAATAGCCTCCAAAATTCAAGGTTTCATAAGCCCAATAGGCACCCATTAAAATACCTATACCCAAAATCATGGCTGCAAATTGTGCCCAAGGCAGCGCAGGTCTGATCCATTCATTGTATTTACCTGTCCACAAGCCCGCAATCGCATAAGCAAAAGGAACTACAGTACTCGAAAATCCTAAGAACAACGTCGGGGGATGGATGACCATCCAATAATTTTGGAGCAAAGGATTCAAGCCATTGCCATCTTCAGGAATAAATTCGGGATTCACTACAAAAATGGCATCCTGAACTACATCTCGAAGTAATAAAAAGGGAGAACTGCCGATCTTCAATTCAAAAATAACAACACCTAGAATCAAGGTTGTCAAACAAAACTGGGTAAAGGTCATGACGGCCATTACCGAAGGTTTCCAAAATTTATTGGTTTTGATCAATACCAAGCCCAACATCGCATTCCAAAACATCCAAAGAAGAAAGGATCCTTCTTGCCCATTCCAAAAACTAGAAATCTGATAGTAAATGGGCAAGTATTTGGATGAATAATTCCATGCATAATGGTATTCAAAATAATGCTTATTAATGATTAAAAACAGCACCGTCAAAACGCCGATCAAACTCAACACGTGGCCATAATAGCTCCAATCCGCATACCGCTCCCAGGTATGGTCATTGCTTTGTGTTGCTTTGAAATAAGCGACGCAAGAAACGAGTGCGGTGACCAATGAAAGAATAATCATCAGATGACCTAGGTTACCTATCAAATAATGAACCATCTGCTAAATTTTAATTTCTTCTTCCTGATATTTGGAAGGGCATTTTAAAAGGATTTTGTCGGCGACAAATACATCTTTTCGATAAGAACCCACGA
>DBBU01000025.1:21218-50989 GCA_002292365.1 Flammeovirgaceae bacterium UBA976 | reverse complement strand
CAACTACGTTGAGGCTACCATTATTTGAATGAGGTCTTGCTTTAATCATATTTTTTGCTTGCGTTATGTCTCCCTTAAATGTAAAAACACTACTTTTTTACCAAAATCTTGACTTTTTTTGAAGGTACTCTGGCAGAAACATGATTTTCTATATTAATTATTGAGCAATTTGTTGAATCAGCTTCCATAGCTTTTCAACATGATGCCTTTGAATATGAGTCTGACCCGTAACTACACGAAGGACGTATTGATGATTTACCTTAGTATGGGTAATATAGGCTTTGCCAGAAGCATTGACGGCGGTTAAAATGTGTGCGTTCAGGGCATTATTTTTTTCCAAATCAGCGTATTTAACACATCTAAATACGACCAAACTCAAGACTCTATCCACAACCATTTCAAAGTCGGGGTGATGTATAACTTGTTGCTCTAGCCACGCAGCAAGCGAAATATGTTCCTTGATTTTGATCCGGATGCCAGAAGCACCGTATTCTCGGATCACAAACCATAACTTCAATGCCCTAAACCTACGTCCAAGCGGTATACCCCAATCTCTGTAATCATTTACTTTCCCTCTTGTATTTGTTTTTAGGTATTCAGGCAGTATTTGAAAGGTTTGAATTAAGGCTTCTTTGTCTTTGACAAAATAAGCGGTACAGTCAAAATTAGTAAACATCCACTTATGAGGATTAAAAAGATAAGTATCTGCTTTTTCTATTCCTTTTAGAAAATGTCTGTATTCGGGAAGAACAAAGGCGGCTCCAGCATAAGCCGCATCAACATGATGCCACACATTATATTTAATGGCAATATCAGCAATGGCTTCCAGCGGATCCATAGCTGTCGTACCTGTTGTACCCAGTGTGGTAATGATACAACAAGGAATTTTACCCAATGCTAAATCGGTTTTAATAGCTTCTTCCAATAAATAGGGCAAAAGGGCCATTTCGTCATCTACGGGAATTTTAACTAAGTTATCTAATCCAATACCTGCAATTTTTACTGATTTATCTATTGAGCTGTGGGTCTGAGCGGAACAATAAACCCTTAATTTCTCATTCGAAAATCCGCGGTTATTGATGTTGAAGTGGGTGATTTTTTCTCTGGCTGTAAGTATAGACACCAGAGTGCCTGTGCTCGCAGTGTCTTGAATAACCCCATCCCAATTTTGGGGCAAACCGCTCATATTTATCAGCCATTCCATGACGCGTTCCTCTAGTTCCGCTGCGGCGGGAGAAGTTTCCCAAATCATACATTGAGCACCAATGGCAGCTGTGATCAATTCTGCCAGTATGGAAGCATAACTTCCATTGGCATTGAAATAAGCATGGAAATTAGGATGTTGCCAGTGGGTGATACCGGGTAATATTTTTTCTTCTACATCTGAAAGGAGTTGTTCAAAAGGTTCTCCTTGTTCCGGAGGAAGCATAGGCAGGGCAGCAGCAATATCTCCTGGATTGACTTGTGATTTTACAGGATATTGTTCGATGTTCTCTAAGTAATCGGCGACCCAATCAACTACTTGATGTCCATGCTTCCTGAATTCCTCGGCATTCATAAGGGAATATAAATTATTTTTTTTGTCTCAAAAAAAGGTTCCTCAAAATAATCTTTTATGTTTATTTCCTGATGAGATTTATTTAGGGCTTTCATTTCTATCTCGAGATCACCTCCTTTTAGGGCAATGATGCCATTAGCATTATTAGTAGATGTGGTAGTTTTTATTTTTTGATGTGTCCATTCCCATATTTTTCGTGCGGGAGCAACGGCTCGGCTGACGGTAAAATCAAATTTACCAGTTGTTTTTTCTGCACGAGCAGCTTCACTGGTGACATTTACTAATCCCAATTCAGCACTAATTGCTTGCACTACTTTGATTTTTTTGGCCATTGAATCGACCAAATGAAAGGTAGAATCAGGGAACAGTAGCGATAGTGGTATGCCTGGAAAACCACCCCCTGTTCCGATATCAAGAATGCTTGTTTTCGCTTTGAATTGAATGAACTTGGCGATGGCTAAACTGTGTAAAATATGTCTGATATAGAGTTCTTGAATGTCTTTTCTCGAAATAATATTTATTTGTTTGTTCCAAAATTCATATAGATCTTGTAGCTGTATGAATTGCTCTTCTTGGACCTTACTTAACTCAGGGAAGTAATGTTTTATCAATGCGGCATTCAAATCAATTTTTCTGTTTTAGTATGACTTTAAAGGAAAAGGGAGCGATTTAAAGAGGAAGTTTTTTGTCATATTTATTCGATGACTTACAAACAAAAAGAACGAATCAAGCGAATATAAGCCATAAAAATATCACAAACAAGTTCAGATTTAATCCTAAATAAGTATTAAGAAGTATTAAGAAAGATGGGAATTTTTAAAGCGTAATTAACAATTATTAAATGCATAGTTAAATCGCTCCGATTTATTTACAGTCATCTGATGTAAAATGATCTGTTGGCGATCTATGCAAATATTTCTCAACCTCATTACAAAGTCAACGATAGGTTCAAATAGACATATACAAGGATCATTTATCAATAGGAATATTTTTATTGATGGAATAACAAATTTTATAGGATTTTCTTTAGATCAAAAGCGTATTTTTGCATTCTTTATGAAATTTAATCTTTTAAATTCAGATACGAAAAGTGATGCTAGGGCGGCCGTTTTAACCACGGCACATGGGACCATTGAAACACCCATTTTCATGCCTGTTGGTACATCAGGAACGGTTAAAGCAGTGCATCACCGCGAGCTTGAGACCGATATCGAAGCACAGATTATTTTAGGCAATACGTACCATTTGTATTTGAGACCGGGTATGGACATTATCCAAGGTGCGGGAGGCTTGCATAAATTCATGAGCTGGGAGCACCCTGTTTTAACCGATAGTGGAGGCTACCAGGTGTATTCATTGGGGGCCAATCGAAAAATAGAAGAAAAGGGTGTTCGATTTCAATCTCATATAGACGGATCATATCATGACTTTTCACCCGAATATGTAATCGATATCCAGCGGAAGATTGGTGCCGATATTGTCATGGCCTTTGATGAATGTACGCCATATCCCTGTTCAAAAGAATATGCAAAAAACTCTATGCACATGACACATAGATGGCTGAAAAGATGCGTCCATCGTTTTGATCAAACGGAACCATTGTATGGTTTTGATCAAACATTCTTTCCTATTGTACAAGGAAGCACGTATCATGACCTGCGCGAGCAGTCTGCAGTATTCATTGCTGAACAAAATCAAGATGGCAATGCCATAGGGGGATTATCGGTAGGTGAATCACATGAAATGATGTATGAAAGTACAGCGCTTGTATGCAGCATTTTACCCAAAGATAAACCACGTTATTTGATGGGTGTGGGCACTCCAGTCAATATCTTGGAATGCATTGCGTTGGGAGTAGACATGTTTGATTGTGTTATGCCAACGAGAAATGCGAGAAATGGGATGCTGTTTACTTCCGAGGGGATCATCAATATTCGAAATGAGAAGTGGAAAAATGATTTTTCACCCATTGATATCAATTTGGGGGGATACCTAGATACGCTACATTCCAAAGCTTATTTGCGGCATTTAATCATCAGTAATGAGATTTTAGGTGCTCAAATATCAAGTATTCATAATCTTAGTTTTTATTTGTGGTTGGTTAAATTAGCCAGAAATCATATCATACAAGGAGACTTTAGTACATGGAAAAATAGAATGGTGCGAAAATTAGCCAATAGGTTGTGAATATGTTATGAAAAAACTTGATGTATACATTCTTAAAAAATTTTTAGGAGCTTTCATCTTTGTGATGTCCATCTTGATTTTCATCATTGTCATTATTGATTTTACAGAGAAGAACGACAATTTCATTAAAAATGACGTAGCCAGCGAAGAAATTTTACATTACTTCTTGACCTACATACCTTATATGGCCAGCTTTTTGACACCTATTATCATCTTTATATCCACCGTATTCGTCACTGCAAAGTTAGCGGCAAAAACAGAAATAGTGGCGATACTGGCAAGTGGGGTCAGTTTTAAGAGATTCATGCTACCCTATTTTATGGGGGCTGTACTAATTGGATTCCTAAGTTTTCTGGCAAATTCCTATCTCATTCCTGAGACCAATAAATTTAGAATTGCTTTTGAACTACAATATGTAAAAAAGGCCTTTTATTTCAATGATCGAAATATTCATATTCGAGTGGCTCCAGATCTGTATATTTATATGGATCGATATAACAACCAAGGCAATGTAGGTTATAATATCACCTTAGAGCAGATCGAAAATGGTATTTTGAATGAAAAGCTCTACGCGCGTACGATGAAATGGGATACGGTAGGTCATAAATGGAGGCTGAATAGATGGAATAGGCGCGTCTTTAACGAGGCGGATGAAATGATCTATAGTGGAGATGTTATGGACACGGTATTGAACGTATCCCCTGTTGATTTTGAGAATCAAGAGAGATTGTGGGAGACTTTAACCATGAGTGAATTGAATGATCATATTGATCAACAGACCTTAAGAGGGTCAGCTGATGTAGATATCTATAAAATTGAAAAGTACATTAGGTTCATGTCTCCCTTTTCAGTGATCATTCTGACCTTCATAGGAATCATCGTCTCTTCAAAAAAATCAAGGCAAGGGACGGGTGTTCAGATTGCTTTGGGATTTTTAATAGCCTTTCTATTTGTGATTGCTTTCATGCTTTCCAGGGCTTTAGCCGAGGCCAACACATTTGACAGTCCTTTTTTAGCAGTATGGATGCCCAATATATTTTTCGGTCTGGTAGGAGTGGTTTTATATCGTACGGTGCCTAGATGAAGCAGAAAAGCAAAGACATTATCTTTCTACATTTCATTGTACTTATATGGGGGTTTACGGCGGTTATAGGTTTGTTAATTGACCTTACGCCGGTTGAAATTGTCTTTTATCGTACCGGTATTGCTGCGGTCTTATTGGTTATTGTTCTTTTTTCATTGAAGCAATCCTTTTTGTTGAGTTCGCGTCGTTCTTTATTGAAAACAAGCATTGTGGGGTGTTTATTAGCAGCCCATTGGGGGCTTTTTTTCTTGTCAGCAAAAATATCAACTGCTGCTGTTTGTTTAGTGGGTATGGCCACAACCTCTTTTTGGACCAGCATTATTGAGCCTCTTTTTTTTAAAAAGCAAATACAGCTGTTTGAAGTTTTGTTGAGTCTATTGGCTTTATTGGGAATTTTGATTGTCTTCAATATGGAAAGCCAGTATTTTTTAGGACTCTCTTTTGCGATAGTAGCTGCTATTTTAGCCGCACTTTTTTCTATTATTAATGTATCATTGATAAAAAGCGATGATCATTTTGTCATCACCTTTTATGAAATGATATTCGCATGCCTATTTACGGGTATAAGTTTACCTTTCTATTTTCTTTATGCGAGTCATGAAGTTTTTGACTGGCCAACTTTAGAACAGGCAATGTGGCTACTCATATTGGCGAGTGTTTGTACGGTATTTGCAGTTTCCTATTCTATTAAATTGATGAAGCGCCTCTCCGCTTTTTTTGTTAATTTGACCATTAACTTGGAGCCTATTTATGGAATTATATTGGCCTTGTTGGTTTTTGGTGATAGCGAGAAAATGAGTGTTGGTTTTTATTTAGGTACGGGTTTAATTTTGTCTTCCGTATTGTTGTATCCACTACTCAATCGCAAAAGAAAAAGGAAGGCCTTAGAGACTGATATTTTAAGATGATGTAGTTGGAAGTGTCAATGAACGAAGAATACATTCGTATTTTTGAAAAGTAGTAATGGCTGGAGGTTCTTCAAACAGGCCATAAAGGGCAGATCCTGATCCACTCATAGCAGCATAAAAGGCGCCTTGATCATATAATCGTGATTTTATTCTAGCCAAGGTAGGTATGTTTCTGAACAAGGACTCCTCAAAGTCATTATGTAGTGTGAAGTGCCATTTTTTTAAATCTTTCAATGAGTCTTCCAATGAATTTTCGGATATTTTCGGTTGGATATTGGCATAAGCATGTGAGGTGCTCGTATGTAGATCAGGAAATATTACAATAATGTAATATTTTGATAAATTGAGTTCATAAAGTTTCAACTTTGTCCCTGTTTTGGAGGCAATGGCAGGTAAATTATCTATAAAAAAGGGGCAATCACTTCCCAGTAAACTAGCATAATGTTTAAGGTGTCTACTGGTGATTTTCAATGAAAAAAGCTGATTAAGCATCCTGATCGTAAATGCTGCATCTGCGGATCCGCCGCCTAAGCCAGCACCCATAGGAATGACTTTATGTAAATGTATGTTGATGGGGGGTATGCTGTAATGTTTTTTAATGAGTTCATAGGCTTTTATGCACAGGTTATGCGTAGGTTCACCTGGGATGGCGCGTCCTGTTTGAACAAAAGAAAATGATTTTGCCGGTACAATCTCTAAAATGTCATGCCAAAGTAAGGGATACATACAGGTTTCAATATCATGAAATCCATCTGCTCTTTTACTGAGAACGTTCAGCCCAAGATTAATTTTCGAGTTAGGAAAGGTAATCATGAGACAATTTAAGTTATTAATAGTTTACCAATTGATTAACCGATCATTTTTCCAATCAATATAGACAAAATGATAAGAATTGGCCTCAAAAGATTAGATCAAATGAGCTTTCTGAAATCAATTTTATTTTTGCAGTGTTTCCACGATTTTATCGGTCATTCCTGATGATGAAAATCCTCCATCATGCATGAGATTTTGCATAGTAACCATTTTAGTAAAATCTGAGAATAATGAAATGCAATAATCTGCACATGCTTCGGCAGAAGCATTTCCTAAAGGGGACATTTTATCTGCATAATCATAAAAAATATCAAATCCTGGGACACCTGAACCTGCAGTCGTCCAAGTTGGCGACTGCGAAATCGTATTTACTCTTATTTTTTTGCTTTGACCCAGTCGATAGCCATAACTCCGCGCAATGGATTCTAATACTGCTTTTGCTTGGGCCATGTCCGAGTAATCTGGAAAAGTTCTTTGTGCCGCAATGTAGGAAAGGGCTAAAATGGAACCCCATTCATTAAAGGCATCTAATTTTTCACCTACCTGCATGACTTTATGGAAAGAAAGTGCCGATACATCGAGTGATTTTTGAAACCAATCGTAGTTCAAATTGCCATAAGATTTTTTCTTGCGAACATTTGGACTCATTCCGATCGAATGAAGAACGAAATCTAATTTTCCTCCCAAAATCTCAGTTGATTTACTGATTAAAAGTTCTAGGTCTTCTAGAGAAGTGGCGTCAGCGGAAACGATTTCTGCACCACAAATCTCTCCTAAATTGTTAATTTCACCCATTCGCATGGCAATAGGAGCATTACTTAAAGTGAACTGAGCACCTTCATCATGGGCTTTGAGGGCAACTTTCCATGCAATTGAGCTTTCATCTAAAGCTCCAAATATGATTCCTCTTTTACCTTTCAATAGATTATAAGCCATTTCTTTAATATTAAGTCACAAAAATAATGAAAACTATTTGTTTATTGGGGTAATGACAATAATTCCCGCGCACTTTTAAAGGCACTTTCCGTAGGATGCGCTCCTGCAATCATTTGGGCGATGGCTTCGATACGTTCTTCGGCTACCAATTCTTTGATTTTGGTGACGGACTTATCGGCACTATGGTCTTTGTAGACAAAGAAGTGAGCCTCTCCTCCGGCGGCAAATTGGGGTAAATGACTAATGGAGATAACCTGATGATTTTTTGACATGGTTTTCATCATTTTAACCATTTTAATTGCGATTTCTCCCGAAATTCCAGTGTCGATTTCATCGAAAATAAGCGTAGGTAACGCAATTTTATCCGCGATTAAATATTTTATAGCAAAAATGAGTCGAGACAATTCACCACCAGAGGCGATATTTTTAAGTGATTGTGGAGCGACACCTTTATTGGCTGAAAATTGAATGGAACATTTGTTGATCCCATTTTTATTAGGTTCAACGACTTCTATTTCAATTTTGACTTGACCATTTTCAATACCAATGTCATGAATGATATCTGTGATTTCCCGCTCAAAATTAAGAGCTGATTGCTGACGAAGTTTTGAAAGTGCTGTACCCTGTATCATTAGTTGATTCATAGCTAGATCCATTTGCTCTTTTGATACATTGAGTTTTTCATCAAGATGATCCATTTCATTAAGTTTCTCAGATAATTGCTTCCTCAGATCAATGAGGCCGTTCATTGTATGAAGTTCATGTTTTTGTTGCAAGCGATAAATTAGTGAGCGTTGTTCGTTAAATTCGGCTATTCTCTGAGGATCGAATTCAATCTGTTCTCGTTTCTCTAGGAGAACTTCAAAGACATCTTTTAATTCAATTAAAGAGCTTGTGATTCTTCCTTGAGCCTCTTTAAATGTTCTTGACAGACTACTGATAGATATCATTAATGTATCCAATAGTTCCAGTTGTTTGATTACAGAAAAGTCTTCCTCATCTAATATATGGATCGCCTGAGAGAGCTTTAGTTTAATTTCCTCTGCATGTTGCATGATTGTCAAATTTTGCTCTAGCTTTTCTAAATCAATATCATCTAGCCCCGCATCTTCTAATTCTTGAAGATTATGACGTTCATAATCTTGATTCTTTCGAGAGGTAGAATGCCATAAAACCAACTCTTCATATGTCTTTTTCCGGTGTTGATAGATCTCGTAGGCCCTTTTGTAGGCTTTGAGCTGACCTGCATTAAGTGAAAACTGATCTAATACGTCAAGTTGGTATTGGTGATTTCCTAGATTTAAGGACTCATTTTGAGAATGGATATCCATGAGTTTTAAAGCAAAGGTTTTGAGTACCTCTAAATTTACGGGAGTATCATTGATAAAGGCCCTACTTTTTCCGTTGGGAGAAACCTCTCTACGAATGATGGTCTCCGTTTCATAGTCGAGCTCATGGGTTTCAAAAAAAGATTGAAGCTCATAGGCAGAGATGTCAAAATGCCCTTCGATTTGGCATTTTTTAGAGGCATCCCATAGGGCTTTACTATCCGCACGACGGCCCATGAGAAGACCTAAAGCACCCATCATAATTGATTTCCCAGCTCCCGTTTCACCCGTAATGACATTCAATCCCAGAGCAGGGATCAGTTCTAATTTCTTAATTAAAGCAAAATTAATGATTGAAAGCGATTTGATCATATCGATCAGGTTTGTACATCTCTCCAAACTTCATCCAATTCTGAGCGGAATATGAAGACTTTTTTCATAGATGCATTTTGATATAAAATTTTATTTTCTTCAATACTAATCATTTTTCCAAATATTACCGCACCATCTTTGCGCATAAATGTGAGCCATTCTTGAAAATGAATTTCTAGATCTGATAGAGTTATTTTGACTTGTCGACTGGGCATTATTTAATCATATCTGCAAAATCTGAACGCTTGGTTGCATCAATATTTACAAGCATATTATAAGTCCGCTTGCGAAGGGATGGATCTCCTTTTGAAAATATTTTACTAAGCTCGTCAGTTTTGGCATCTAGAAAGCTAATGGTAAGTATCGATCGGGGCCTTTCTTGGTTGACTTTTAGTACTTTTTGGATACTTTCAGAGATCATTTTTCTGGCCTCTTCAGGATTTTCCAAAAAACGATCCATGCCTTGTAAGTGATATTGATAACTGGCCTCTCTTATGGGTTTCATTTGAGCATTCAATAAATTCTCTACTAACCAATAGCGATTTCTAATACTATTAAATTGATCCCATCCCATAAAACCAGTATTTTGGGCGTTGGTCACTACCCGCCATGCCAGATTGAAGTAAGGCTCGCCTCTTAGCCTTCCAAATGAATCATAATCCAAGCCAATGATGACTAAAGCATAATATGATAGAAGAGAAGAAAGGTTATCAATAAAGCTATTTTCATTATAGATGATGGGCTGTGAATTAACATATTCAAATACCCAATCTCTATCACCAAAATTCAATAGGATTGTTTCATGATTGGTGTTAAATACCGGTCTAGAGGAGAGTACCTGTACGGAGGCTTGGTATTGCCCCAATGCAGGATCACTTGCGTCTGTCAGTGTGATAACAATATTACAATTAATTCTTTCTTCAACCTTAAATTGATCAGAAGTCCATTTTGTATTATTGAGAAATTCGCTAAAGGTAATTTCCATTTCGGAAATAGTACTTGGGTCACTACTTTGAATGGCCTGCGCATTGATGATTACACGACAATTCAGTTCTTGACTTAGCAATACCGTCGGAATTAAAAAAAAAATTAATGCAGCGAGCTTAAGCATAGCTTTCCATTATTTTCAAAATATCTTGAGCAACTTCTTTTTTATCCTTTAAATCAAAAGAAAATCGTTTTTCAAAGCGATCATAAATGGTGACTTTATTGGTATCTTGACCAAAACCGACACCAATATCTTGTAACGAATTTAGAACAATAAGATCTAAATTTTTACGATTTATTTTCGCTTTAGCAGAGGCCTCTTCGTTATGGGTTTCTAGGGCAAATCCAACATGGATTTGTTTTTCAGTTTTTAGTTTACCCAATTCATGAGCAATGTCTGGATTTTCAATCAAGGTTATTTTTAGAGGATTACCATCCTTTTTATGCTTTTTTTCAAACGGCTCGCTGGGTTTGTAATCGGCTACTGCAGCAGTAAAAACCGCAAAGTCGATCTCTACATATTGCTGAATACATGCATCCAGCATTTCATTAGTAGATGTGACCTTTATGACCTTGATGTCAGTGTGTTTAGGGTAATCTTTTACAGGACCAGAAATAAATACAACTTGAGCCCCTTGCTCAGCAAATAAAGTGGCCAAGGCATGTCCCATTTTACCAGAAGAATGATTTCCAATAAACCTAACTGAGTCAATAGCCTCATAGGTAGGGCCGGAGGTAATCAATACTTTTTTATTGTGAAAGGGTCCTATTTTGAAATGAGCTTCCAGAATATTAATGATGGTTTCTGGCGCAGCCATTCTTCCTTTTCCGTTCAGACCACTGGCAAGTTCGCCTACATCAGAGGCAATGAGTTGGTTTCCACGTGATACCAGTAGATTAATATTTTTTTGAGTTGCTGGATGCGCCAACATGTCTAGATCCATTGCTGGAGCGAAATATACAGGACATCTTGCCGAAAGAAAGACAGACAATAGAAAATTATCACATAGACCTTGTGCCATTTTTGAGAGGGTATGAGCCGAGGCCGGTGCAATGATCAGCACATCTGCCCAAAGACCGAGAGCAACATGATTGTGCCATTCTTCTGAATTGTTCTTATAAAAAGAGGTATAGATGGGTCGTTTCGATAGGGTGGATAGGGTGGTAGGGGTAACAAATTTTTTGGCACTTTCCGTCATAATGACCCGTACCTCAGCTTGCTCTTTCATTAAAAGCCGTACAATCAATGCTGATTTGTAAGCTGCAATAGATCCGCTAACGGCTAAAAGAATTTTTTTTCCTGCCAGCATAGGCTTGGGCAAGTTATAATTTTATGCCCTCTGCGTCATTTTCATCCCGTCTTCTGAATATTACCTCATCGTTGAGGAATTCCTCGGTCGCTGTGGTAGTTGGCTTTGGCATCCGCTCGTAAAATTTAGATATTTCAATTTGTTCTCTGTTTTCAAAAATTTCCTCTAGATTATCAACGGTAGAGGCAAATTCAGCCAATTTTCCATTCAATTCCTCTTTCTGAATGCTTGAGATTTGTCGGGCACGTTTGCCTATGATTACCAAAGATTCATATATATTTTCTGTAGGTTCTGATAGTAAAGAACTCTCTATTGTTTTGAGTGATGCGTCCGAAGCCATAATCTATAAATATTTCAAAGATCAAATTTAGATAAAAAATTTGTACAATTCACATAATATTCTTCTGCTTCTTTTAAAAAATTACTGTTAGGATATTTATCAACGAAAGTTTGATACTTATCTACACAAGATTTAAAACGTTTATTTTGTACCGAACGAATGCTGGCTTGCGCATAGTCATGTGCTGTCTTGATGGTCAAGAAGAAAGCCTCTTCTTGAAAAGAAGAACCTGGGAATTCCTTGATGAAATCTTCTAAAGTTACGATGGCCGCCTCATATTTTCGTAGTTTAAGATATAATCTTGCATTTTCAAATTCTTTTTTTTCCAGTTTAAGTTCTAGTTCGTTAACAATTCCTCCTGCATTTTTCGCAAATTTTGAAGTGGGGTATTGATTGATGAAGTTCTGCATCACATTGATAGCTTCATAGCTCGGCGTTTGGTCTAAATCATATTCTGGCGATTGCATGTAGAGCGAGTAGCCAAACATATAATTGGCCTCAAGTGCTAAATCACTCCGGGAATAAACTTCCAAGAAGGTTTGAAAATAATGGGCGCTCAGAATAAATAAATCTTGGTAGTAGTGCGCGTAGGCATAAAAGAAATTGGCCAATTCGGCTTCCTTGGTACCTCGAATAATAGGGAGTATATCATCGAAAAGACCAATAGCTCTGGCAAAATCCTTTTTTTCATAATATTTCATGGCTGCCTCGTATTTCGGCTGCCAATCACTAGTTTTACGTAATTTCTGGTACTCAGTACAACTCGTAATGAAAAAGCATAAAAGGCCTATTAGAGATATTTTGATATAAATTTTGATCATTTTTTAAAAAATATTATTGCAAAAGTAATGCACTATTTTAATAAAAGCATTAATTAAATTCGCCTTGTATTTTCTTGTCTTTTTTTCTTTCCTGAAGTTTCTTATTATTACCCTTTCTATCTTGTTCCTCGGATTTAATTTTTTCTTCAAGATTATTTGAGGGGACCAAAATGTCGTCAAAAATGGGTTTTACAAAAATATCTTGAAGAGAAGGTCTTCGATCAATCATCCAGTTGAAGTCATCCAGTGTTTTGTCTGCTTCTGTAATCATGTGTGGGGGTAAAAATCGACCCTCTGGAGATTTATATAATGTAAAGTTATTAATTTGATTGTTGAGAAAACGAATGGTCATATTACTTGTGAGCATTTTATTGATCCCTAATAAAACCGTATCTGTTTCATCCATTGAATGAAATAGACTTTCACAATTACCATTAATATCAATGTAGTTTAAGCGTTTTTTGAAGAAATAGATGTTCATCAGTCTTCCTTTTATTTGATTGAAATTACTGACTGAATCTTGGGTGATCAGAAATGCATTTCGTTTTAAGTCCATTTTTTCTATGCTGCTGTCGTTAAGGAAGACGGCGATTGTATCTGACAGAACTTGATTTTTTCCTGTCCATAAAACAGGATTTCGATAAAGCATTATAATAGAATCAGCCAAAAAATAAGCGGAAGAATCGGCAATGCCTTGGACATTCATTTTAAATATCCTGATGTCTGGGTAGGCCAATATTCTCCTAACAGAGTCATATTCACTTTCGATGGCCATCATCGTATCTGCAGCTATGTAAAAGGTATCTAATTTCATAATCTTTTTCATGATAGCATTACCATAAATTTTGCTGTAGCCATTGACCTTATCATGATAGCCTTCATCGCCGAGTAGGATAAGATTATTTTCTTTTGAAGTAAGTTTTACGTTACCCTCACCTAAATAATACTGGTTAATATCATCAAAAAATAATTTATCACCATCTAGTATATATTCGGAGGTTTCAATATTTCCAGATGATATTTTTGTTTGACTGATTTCCGTTCGGAATTCACCCCCGTCAGCATATATTGTCGTACCCTCTTTATTGATGATCTCGGTAGGACCAAAGCTGTAAGCTATTTTGGTAAGTGTATTGTATCTCAGGGTATCAGTTTTTAAGATAAACTCTGGAGACTGCAAAACTACTGACTGATAAAATCTGGCGACATTTTCCTTGGCATAAAAATAACCTAATGTACTTGAAAGAATATTGGTGGTATCAATCAATTGTCCTCCATTGTAGTAATAGGCGACTTCGGTGTCTAAGCTGTAATCTAAATGGTCAGTATAGAGTTCCTGATATCCCCGCTTGTAAATCACGTCTTCTCGAAGTTGAGCGATGCGATCTTCTCCTTGATATAGGAGTCGATCGGAAGTGACGACAGTTGAATCATTGATAATTTTCACATGGTCGTAAGCCCTCATTTGATTTTCGGCTTTTATATAAATGGCACTGTCGCAGTAAACAGTAGTCTCTTTCTGAATAAATACCACACTGTCAATAAGATATCTTATCGATTGACCCTCTTTTCGAACTACTTCCTGCTTACCTTTGGCGGTATATTTAATTCTCTTCTGGGCCATAGATGCCAAAGAGAGGAGGAGTAACATAAATAATATAAGGTAGTTTCGCATCTCAACTTAAATGGTCTGCAAAAGTAATATATATAATGACAGAAAAATAGCGTTAATTTTATGTTGGCAAAATTAAAAGCTCATATTGAATCTCATCATTTATTTAGTACCCAAGACCGGCTGCTTTTAGGGGTAAGCGCTGGAGTTGATTCTATCGTGCTTGCGCATTTGTTAAAGGAGCTATCCTTCGACTTTTTTATTGCCCACATGAATTTTGGACTTCGAGGTCAGGAATCAGATTTGGATGCTGATTTTGTTGAGCAATGGGGCCGAAATCATGGGATTATTACTCACATTTTGAAGGCGGATACAGAGGTCTATGCAAAAAAAAATAAGGTATCGATGCAAATGGCTGCCCGATCATTGCGTTATGATTGGTTTTCCGAGTTGGCTTCTTTGCATAAATGTTCGGCTGTATTAACAGCGCATCATGCTGATGATAACTTAGAGACGGTTTTACTTAATTTAACCAAAGGAACGGGTATTCGAGGTTTAAGAGGTATGAAAATACAACAGGGGCTTTTGGTACGTCCTTTATTAATTTTTGACAAGCAAGAAATAATAAGTTTTGCACAGAATCGGTGTATTTTTTGGCGTGAAGATGTGTCTAACGCGAGCAATAAGTATGTGCGTAATAAGATTCGTAATCAAGTATTGCCTGTTCTAAAAGAGCTCAATCCTTCAGTTTTAAAAACTTTTGAGGACACGCAAGCTCGTCTCATCGGCACTGAAATGTTACTCGATCAAAAAGTTTCAGACCTGAAGGCACAATATTTCAAATCCGGGAGAATAGATTGTTTGGACGTGTCTTGGGTTCGAGATCATCCATTGGATAGTTTGTTGCTTTTTGAATTACTTGAAAGTTATCAGTTGGGCTATGCGCAATTCAAGCAGATTTTTAGATCAGTGGTTCAGAATCATCCGGCCATGTTTTATTGGGATGCATACCAATTGAACGTAGATAGGCATAAAGTTTGGATTGGGACAACAGATCAGATCATTGATCCAGCGGCAAGAAGGACCATCGCTAATGAATTGGAAGCGGTTGCATTTTATGATTATCAGTTTACATTTAATCTTATTTCATCGACTACTGAACCAGTTGATAAAAGTTTGAATATTGTTTATTTGGATATGGAGAAATTGACTTTTCCACTTACCCTTAGAAAATGGAAAAAAGGAGATTATTTTTATCCCTTGGGTATGACTCAAAAGAAAAAAGTCAGTGACTTTTTGATAGATCAAAAAATTCCTATTATCAGGAAGGAAAGTCTTTTAATCTTGACCTCTAAACAAGAAATTTGCTGGCTTGTTGGTCTACGCATTGACAATCGATTCCGGTTGAACAATTCAACCAAAGACATTTTAAGCATCGAGATGAAAGATTTGAAGGGAAATGATGGATAGTAAAACATAAATGCGTAGTGCTTTCAGAGTTTTTGTTGGCATTTAAATTTGTGATATCAGTAGCATTACTTTTCTATTAATACCGTGGCGTGTAACTTTGCACAGCCAATTTATTGGCTTAATTGTTAAACTAAAAAAAAATAAATGAAGGTTACCATTGTTGGAGCAGGAGCAGTTGGAGCTACTTGTGCAGAAAATATTACCCGCAAAGAATTGTGCGAAGAAGTGGTTCTCTTGGATATTAAGGAAGGCCTTGCAGAAGGTAAAGCCATGGATATGAATCAGTGTGCTACTTTAAATGGGTTCAATACAAAGGTAATTGGATCTACCAATGATTATGTTGCCACCGCCGATTCTGAGGTAGTAGTCATCACCTCTGGTATCCCAAGAAAACCCGGAATGACACGTGAGGAATTAATTGGCACCAATGCCGGTATCGTTCAAACGGTAACAGAAAATATACTAAAGTACTCACCAAATACCATTATCATCGTCATTTCAAATCCCATGGACACTATGACTTACCTGAGTGTGAAGGCCAGTGGTTTACCTAAAGAGCGAGTCATCGGTATGGGTGGATTGTTGGACAGCAGCAGATTTAAGTATCGTTTGAGTGAAGCCATCGGTTGTTCGCCATTGGATTTGCAAGCAGTGGTCATTGGGGGGCATGGTGACACCACAATGATTCCTTTAATTAAGCATGCTACCTACAACAGTACGCCCGTCACCCATTTTTTAACGGAAGATGAGCAGGCAAAAGTAGTTAAAGAAACCATGCTAGGTGGTGCAACTTTGACCAAACTCATAGGAACTTCTGCTTGGTATGCACCGGGTGCTGCTGGAGCGTTTTTAGTGGAGAGTATTGTACGTGATCAGAAAAAATTATTTTCCTCATGTGTATATCTTGATGGTGAATATGGACAATCTGATATTTGTATTGGCGTGCCAACAATCATTGGTAAAAATGGATTAGAAAAGATCATCGATTATCATTTAGATTCAGCCGAAAAAGTCAAATTTGACGTCAGTGCCCTTGCGGTACGCAATATGAATGCTGCCCTGAGGGATCTTAACTTAATATAAATTACGATTAGTTTAGAAAGTGGATAAAAAGCCGTCTCAACGAGTTTTTATCCACTTTAAGTAGCGGAGGCCAAGAAAACAGGTTCGGCTAGGGCAATTCGACTCCTGTAGAGGCATTGTATATTTCGTACCATTGTTGTATTGATAACTCGAGCTCGAGTCCATCAAGTGCTGTTTGAATGCGATCAATTTTTCCACTACCGACGATGGGCATGATTTGACTAGGGTGTTTTACGATCCAAGCATAGACCACTTGATCTATACTTTTTGCCCCAATTCCCTCAGTTATTTTTTCAAGAACTTTCAGGATTCTAATACCTTTTGTAGTGGTCGGATGAAAGAGTTCACCTCCAGATAAGGGTGACCATGACATGGGCTTTATTTGTTCCTTTAAACAGAAATTTAAATTGCCATTTTCAAAATGCTCCAGACAACCAGGTGAAATTTCGATTTGATTGGTCAATAGTTTTTGATGCCAATGTTTTTGTAGCATTTCAAACTGCCCGGGGGTAAAATTAGAAACGCCAAAATAACGCACCTTACCCGCTTGATATAATTGGTCAAAGGCTCGGGTGACCTCTTCGGGGTCAAAGAAGGGAGCGGGTCGATGCAAAAGGAGTAAATCGATGGTGTCAATACCTAAATTTTGTAGGGATTGCTCTACCGATTGTAGGATGTGTTGATAACTGTAATCATAGATTTGCAACTTTCTTTCGGGATATTTATCAGAGCGCAGCTTGATACCACATTTTGTGATGATTTGCATATCCTTTCTAAGGGAAGGTTGCAGGCGGAGGGCGTCTCCAAAAATCTTTTCGCAGCTATAATCTCCATAAATGTCCGCATGGTCAAAGCTGGTAATACCCATCTCCATGATTTCTTCCAAAAAAGCGACTAAATCTTTTTTGCCAAGATTCCAATCCCCGAGTCTCCAAAGACCATGAATGATGCGGGAAAGTGATAAATCAGTTGCAAGTTGTAAGTTATTTACGGGCATATTTTTTAGATATTAAATATTATAGAATTTTAGGTAAACGATTGGAACCATTCACTTATTCATCAACAATATAAATTAAAAACCTAAAAATAGAATGGTACGCTTTTAATTTATTAATTTGAATTATTTATTTTATTTCAAAGATCCAATAATATGACATCACGCAGAAACTTTATTTATCAAACGACTGCTTTGGCAGTTGGGAGTCTGACTTTACCTTCATTCATTCCAACCCATAGCGCACGTGAAGACGTAGGCGTACAACTCTACACTTTTAGAGACGCCATGACCCAAAACCCCAAAGGGACGCTCTCAAAAGTTGCTGAATTAGGGTTCAAGCAATTGGAAAGTGCACGGAGTGATAAAGGCTTATATTATGGATTGACTCCCATTGAGATGCGTGATACTTGCAAGGCATTAGGTCTTTCTATTAGAAGTGGACATGTTCATTTAGACGCGGATTGGAATCAGACGATGGAGCAGGCCGCTGAGGCAGGACAAGAATATGTGATTTGTTCATCTATGCCAACTGAAGGTCAGGATATTGATAATTATCTCAGGGTAGCTGAAGCCTTCAATAAGGCTGGGGAGGATTGCAAAAAGCTAGGATTAAAGTTCGGATATCACAACCATTCCTATGAGTTTGAGTCTGATAAGGGGCAAGTGCTCTATGATGTGCTCCTTAAAAGTACAGATCCCAGTTTAGTAAATATGGAATTAGATTTAGGTTGGGTGGTCATGGGGGGGAAGAATCCTATTGACTATTTCAATCAATACCCAGGAAGATTTCCCTTATGGCATCTTAAAGATATGAGCATCTTGGAAGGAGGGAGTACAGAATTTGGTAAGGGAGATTTAAACATAGCCGAAATGCTTGAAAATATTGATTTATCAGGAGTCAAATACATTTTTATGGAGCAAGAAGAATATGATAATAATCCCTTTGATAGCGTTCAATATAATTTAAATTATTTGGCAAAATTGGGCGAGTGATTTAATCTATTGATTTTTTTGATTGTGACACCTCAGAACGATCTGAGTCCATATTGAGTATCTGGGTGAAATTAAAATAGTTAAGATTTCTTAACAACCTTTTTTTATCCATATTCCGTTTAAAAAACCTTGAATGATATCTTGACGAGTCAGCATTAGATTAGTATAAAAAAAATATTTATGTGTACCTATCCTTATAAATTTCAATGGCTCTTATGGGCCATGCTATTGGGCATGATGTCAAATTCTTTGGCACAATCTTTTGAAATTATTGTTGCTTCGGATGAAATAGAACTCTCCTCAGGAGGGGTTCATCAAATTTTAGTTCAAGCAGTAGATGCCCAAAATCAAGTCATTCCTGAAGTAAATTTCAGCTTCTACTCGTCGGCTCCCCAACTATTTAAAGTAGATAAAAAGGGCTTAATTACCCCACTAGAACCCGGTCAAGGGAATGTAATTGTCATTGGTAGATTGGAGGGAATGAAAGACTATCAGCGATTGAACTTGTGGGTCAATGTGAAGCACTCAGAAGGCACAGACCTTAAAATCATGAATCTACCCTCAGAGGTTTTTGCGGGCCAAAGAATTGGCATGCAGGTGCAATTATTGGATGCACAAAATTATCAAATTTCCAACCCAAATTTGGTATTTGAAAGCAGCGATACCCCTGTGGCTAGTGTAGACGTTTTTGGAAACATAACCGCCCATCAAAAAGGCAAGATTATTATTAAAGTAAGCTCAGGTAAAATTTCAACAGAGACGGTTATAGCTGTGAAAAAAAATCCTGTGACATCAATACAGTTGTCTAGCAATGTTCAGGAGGCAGTTACAGGAGAGGTGGTTTATTTTGATGCTCAAGCAATCGATAACGAGGGGGATATTATTGAAACGATTCCCTTTATTTTTTCTTTTTCGGGAGTCTCTGAAAGCCCTTCAGAGTATGCCTCTGGCATGATTAAAAATAATGGAGACTTTGTTGCGGATGTGCCAGGTATTTATACTGTTGTAGCTGCTTTTGGGGGCAGGGAAGCGAGGAGGACACTTCAAGTTTCAGCACGAAATGTCACAGAAAAGGTTCAATTGAAAGGACATGGTTCGGTAAGTAATGTGCATACCTCCGACCTTTGGGTATGGGAAGGAATCGATGGTAGAGATTATTGTGTTACGGGTACCTGGGGAGGAAATGGAGAGGCTTATTTTTGGGATGTTACGGATCCTAATCAATTGATACCTATAGATACCATTAGGGTCGATGCACGTACGGTAAATGATGTGAAGGTTTCTGAGGATGGTAAAATTTGTGTAATCTCTAGAGAAGGGGCTTCCAATAGGAAAAATGGTTTGGTGATCATCGATGTCAGTAATCCGCGTGAAGCCGCCATTATCAGTACTTATGATGAAGGTTTGACGGGGGGAGTGCATAATGTTTTCATTTATAAAGATCACATATACGCTTTAAGTAATGGCGAAAGGTATGACATCATCAACATTGAAGATCCAAAATATCCTAAAAAGGTAGGCACCTTTGAATTGAATGAGCCGGGTCATTCGATACATGATGTTTGGATAGAGGATGGCATAGCATACTCCTCTAATTGGGCCTATGGTGTTTGGATGGTGGATGTGGGTAACGGAATGGCTGGAGGATCACCCTCGAACCCAAAGCCAATAGCAAATTATGCCTACCCAAGTGGATGGAATCATGCTGCTTTTCCTTACCATGATAAAAAAACGGGCAAATTTTATGTGATTGCGGGAGATGAAGCTTTTCCAAATGGATTAAATACTGAAGATGGCCCAACCATTCCTGCAGGATTTCTTCATTTCATAGATTTCACAGATTTGGAACATCCCGTTGAAGTAGCCAAGTATGAAGTACCTGGAGCGGGCTCTCATAATTTATGGGTAGAAGGAGACTTATTGTACGTGGGCAATTACAATGCAGGCTTACGTGTAGTTGATCTTTCAGGAGATTTAATGGGAGACCTTTTTAAACAGGGTAGAGAGATTGCATGGTTTTTACCCACTGATGCCAAGGGAAGAATACCCAATGCACCGATGACGTGGGGTCCCCAACCTCATAAGGGGCATGTATTTTTCACGGATTGGAACAGTGGGTTATGGTCAGTGAAAATAGACATCAAAAAGCCAAAAAATATTAAAGTAGAAAAAAGATGATCATAAAAAGTTGGGCGCTTTGTCTTTTCTTATTTTTGCCATTTATTGGATTTTCCCAAACTTATTTTTTGTATGTAGCATCGGAGTCTGAGGATGAAGTAGCCGTGATAAAATTTGATGGTGCTCAGGGCTTTGTAGATGAGATCATCACGGTAGGTTATCAGGCCACTGAGATAGAAGGGCCTCATGGACTTACATTAGATCCTTCGGGAGATTTTTGGTATGTCACCATGGCACATGGCAATCCCTTTGGGAGAGTATATAAGTATGCTACCGAATCAAACCAATTGATCGATTTCACCGAGTTGGGAATTTTTCCGGCGAGCATGCAGATCAGTCCTGCCAATGGCATGCTTTTTTGTGTGAATTTTAATCTTCATGGTAAGATGGCACCCAGTACCGTCTCTGTAGTAGACCCTTTTTCAATGGAAGAGCTCAAACAAATTCAAACAGGCGCGATGCCTCATGGGTCTAGAATCAGTCCCGATGGTCTGAATCATTTCTCCGTAGCCATGATGTCTGGAGAACTTTTTGAAATAGATGTCATGACCATGGAAATAAGCCGAAAGTTGGATTTAGATCGTTCCTTAGCTTCTTTAAATAAGGTACCTAGCGATGCTGCGGTAGATCACGCAGCTATGGGGCATACCATGAATGACGAGACGCCCCATCAGGATAGCCATCATTCAGCGATCAAACCTACCTGGGTCATCCCACATCCCGATGGTCAACGTGTTTTTGTCGCCGCCAATGGTAAGGATATGATTTTAGAAATAGATCTTCTTAAATGGGAAGTAGTCCAGACCTTCCCAACTGGAAAAGGTCCTTACAATATGGAAATTACGGGTGATGGAAAAAAAATGATTGTAAGCTACAAAACTGAAGGAACCACTGCTATTTGGGACCTTGATCAGGGGAGGGAATTGGCTGTTATTAAGAACTCTAGAGGGATTACTCATGGTATTTCGGTTTCTCCTGATCATAAATATGCATTCGTCTCAGTGGAGGGGAAAGGTAATGAGCGAGGTTCAGTAGATATCATTTCATTAGAAAAACATGAATTAATTGATGTGGTAGAAGTAGGGAAGCAAGCCGGAGGAATTGTTTTTTGGAAAGTAGAAGAATAGCTCTTTGGTGTGGTATTCTTTTGAAAAACAAAATCCATAACGTAAATTATGAATCATTTACTTTTTTATGGAAAAGCGAGCATTTTTAAAAGGACTAACGGGTTTGGGATTATCAACACCTTTGACTTTTGATCACCTCAATGCATTGATCTCATCGATAAGTCACCTTTCTGATAATGCCTTAGCCACCCATGAAGATTTTTGGTTAAAAATAAGGACGGATTACCGGTTGAAATCAGATTACATCAACCTAGAAAATGGTTTTTATTGTATCATGCCAAAATACATCGAAGATCATTACATCGAACATGTGAAGGAAATTAACTTTCAAGGGTCCTATTACATGCGCACGGTGCAAATGGAAAATAAAAAAAACAGTGCTACGCGTCTGGCAAAAATGGCCGGTTGTCTTCCTGAAGAGCTAATTATTACCCGCAATACCACAGAATCGCTCAACTTAGTCATCCAAGGGCAAAAGTGGGAAAAAGGGGATGAGGCCATCATGGCAGCACAAGATTATGGGGCTATGCGCAATCAATTTAGATTGATGGAGCGTCGTTTTGGGATAGCAGTAAGGGAAGTTTCAATTCCTAATCATCCCAAAAATGATGAAGAGATCGTTAAGTTATATGAATCCGTAATTACACGGAAGACCCGATTGCTCATGATTTGTCACATGGTTAATATCACCGGACAGATCATGCCTGTTCAAAAAATTTGTGATATGGCGCATCGCTATGGCGTTCGCGTGATGGTAGATGGGGCACATGCTTTTGGTCATATCCAGTTCTCAATTCAAGACCTACATTGTGACTATTATGGGACGAGCTTACATAAGTGGTTAACTGTTCCTTTAGGTGCTGGATTCTTGTATATAAAAAAGGAGCAAATAACTGATCTATGGCCATTATTTGCTGAAGACCCGCGTGATTCTGAAGATATTTTACGCTTAAATCATGTAGGGACTTATCCTGTGCAGACAGATTTGGCCATCGTCAACGCTATAGATTACCATCATAAAATCGGTGGTAGTCGAAAAGAGGCACGGTTGCGCTACTTACAAAAATATTGGACCGATCAAGTAAGAGATTTACCTAGGGTGGTGGTCAATACCCCCGTAGAATCCAGTCGATATTGTGCGATTGGTA
The DNA here is from genome assembly GCA_002292365.1 of Flammeovirgaceae bacterium UBA976. GTDB lineage: Bacteria > Bacteroidota > Bacteroidia > Cytophagales > Cyclobacteriaceae > UBA4465. The sequence continues at coordinate 27,737 of DBBU01000025.1, read as the reverse complement.
ATGTGGGTATTGAAACTATTGATCCAGCAGATTTCGCTAAGCAATTGTTGGATGATTATCAAATTTGGACCGTAGCCATTGATCGTCCGGGCGTGCGTGGATTGAGGATTACTCCTAATTTATTTACTACTCCCAAGGAATTGGATGTATTGGTAAATGCCATTAAGGAATTGAGCAACTAGTTTAATAACAATTTATGATAGCAAAACTGAATTAAAATGACTAATAAGTCAGTTCAAAAAGGAGTGAGGAATGAGCGTATTTTGTCCTTAAAATTGAAGGTTCTCCTTCTTCAATTAGATATAAATTAGCCCAAATCAAATTTTGATATCTCAGCAAAACAGACTAAAGTTATCTCGTCAAATGGGTTTAATGGCCCTTACAGCAACAGGGGTTTGCTCTATGCTCGGGGCATCCATAAACGTGGTACCTTTTATGATCCAGCGCAATGTACCTGGAATCGGCCCCTATGTTTTACCAGCCTTTGCTTTTGCCGCAATTCCGGCCATTTTTACTGCGTTGGCCTATGCCATATTATCCTCGGCCATGCCCAGGGCTGGTGGAAGTTATATATATGTGAGTCGAGGGTTGAATCCTTACCTGGGATTCGTGGCTAGTTTTTCACAATGGTTTGGACTCAGTATTGTTATAGGGGTAATTGCCTATATATGCATTCCTTTTCTTAGAGACCTATCATCTGCTTTGGGTTGGGAAGACCTATCTGCAACGCTTGAAATACCTCTGATAAGAGTGAGTCTTGCCCTATTTTTGATCTGGTTTTTTGTTTGGATTAATATCCGAGGGGCTAAGTCCTATGAAAGTATATTACTACCTATGATGTTTTTAATGTTTGCACTCGGGGCCATTGTAATCGTCGCCGGATTTACGTTTAACAGCCAAGATTTCATGACTGCACTTAAGGCCAAAGAAAATCGAATTTTTCAACCAACTTCCGTCGCTTTTGATTGGCGTATTTTTCTCTCAGCATCGGCTTTGCTTTTTTCGAGTTTCATTGGCTTTGATTCGATATCACAAGCAGGTAGCGAAGCAAAAAATCCAACCAAGTCATTACCTAAAGCTATTTTGTTAGCGGTCTTTTCAGTAGGGGTATTTTATTTTTTATTTACTGCGGCTGTTTATCATACCATTCCATGGAGCTTTGTGGCGGCCGAAGCTGCTCAAAAAGATATCAGTGCACCTGGACTTTTGAGCTATGTACTCCCTACAGAATGGGGTGTGGCGATTTTAATGGGCGCTTCCATCGCTTTGATCAATGACCTTCCTGCTATGTTACTTTCTGTATCTAGGCTGATGTTTGCTTGGGCAGAAGACGGTATATTTCCCTCTTTCATTGCGCGGATTCATCCTCAAAAACAGACGCCTTTCATAGCTCTTGTAGTGGCTGGATTAATGGCGAGTTTAGGTGTCTTAGGGGCTCATTTTGCAGGTGATTTTTTCTTGGGGATTGATATTATGGTCACTTCAATGATGGTTAACTTTTTGTTGATTTGTATCGCATTAATAACGCTCCCAAAAATAAATCCTTTGTTGGCAGGTCAAATTTCAGTCCTTAAAAATAGGCGATTGCAATTATGGATTGGGTGGCTGGGTACTTTATTTTTGATTGGATTTCTCATTGTGCATACTTATAAGGATCTAACCGCCAAAGTAACCCATTGGTTTTTTCACTCAACCTTCATTTGGCTTATCGTCATGACTTTAGCGAGCTGTTTGTTTTTTATAAAATGGTCGAAATTTCGTCAAAATGGTCCAGAAGGACATGAAAGGTTTAAAGTTTTACCCGAAGAATAAAAATGGAAAATACATATCAATTAGCCCCTGGATTGAAGATTTCGCGCATGATCATTGGATTATGGCAAATAGCAGATATGGAACGAAATGGAAGTGTACTTGATCCTGTCTTAACATCTCAATCCATGGAGCCCTATGTAAGGGCAGGATTTACTACATTCGATATGGCAGATCACTATGGCTCGAGTGAGGTAATTACTGGGTATTTTAAAAGGAATCATTTTCTTGGTGATCAGGTTCAATTATTCACCAAGTGGGTGCCAAAGCCGGGTAAAATAAATCGTGAAGTTGTGAGACAAGCCGTACACATGGCATTGGACAGAATGAAGCAATCCACTATTGAATTGATACAATTTCATGCTTGGCATTACCCTGATCCAAGTTGGTTAGATGCCTTATTCTATCTAAATGAACTAAGGGAAGAAGGTCTGATTCATCACTTAGGAGTGACCAATTTTGATGCGGCCCATTTAAGGATGGCATGTGCTTCAGGCATTCCTCTGATAAGTAATCAGGTTTGTCATTCGTTGATTGACCAAAGAGCGAGCGGTGAAATGGCACAAGTTTGTGAAAAATATGGCGTCAAAATATTGGCTTTTGGTACCCTAGCTGGTGGGTTTTTGACAAAAAAATGGATGGGCAAGGTGGAGCCTTCGCAGGATGAATTGACTACTTGGTCTGAAATGAAATACAAACGATTTATTGATGTTTCTGGAGGATGGGATGGGTTTCAAAATTTACTTGAATCGATTAAAAAAGTAGCCGATCGACATAAGGTCTCTATGGCCAATGTAGCTAGTAGATGGATGTTAGAAAACCCATCGGTGGCAGCCATAATTGTTGGCGCGAGGCTGGGTCAAAGTGAGCACATAACTGAGCATAAAAAAATGCTTGATTTGACATTTTCAGAGGCGGATATGGTCGACATTAGAAATGCCCAAGGGTCACTCACACCCGTCCCGGGTGATTGTGGAGATGAATACCGAAAACCGCCCTTCTTGACTGCTTCTGGAGATTTAAGTCATCACTTAGCGAACATTCCTAAATCCTATGTTCCTATTGATTCGGGAGCAGATCGCGCACAAATATTCAGTGGGACAGTTTGGGAGGAATTTGCGGGTTACAGTAGGGCTGTAAAAGAGGGAAATCGGATACATGTTTCAGGGACTACCGCTACTCATGGTCATAAAATGATTGGAGGTAAAGATGGTGCAGCCCAAACGCATTTTGTCATTGATAAAATTGAATCGGTCCTTGAATCATTTGGCGGATCGCTTGAGGATGTCGTTAGGACGCGGATATTTGTCAATAACATCAAGGATTGGGAACCGGTAGCGAGAGCTCATGGCGTACGTTTTAAGGGCATCAACCCAGCCAATACTTTGGTCGAGGCCAAGTTGGTTGGCGCCGGTTACATGGTTGAAATAGAAGCAGAAGCAGTTCTCAAATCACCTAATGAGACTTCTAATTAAGGCCTGACTTATCCAGTTTTTTTACAAAAGGGGTCCATTTTTTTTCAACCCATAGATGGACCTCTTGTTCATATTCCCTAACCGAATTTATGGCATCTTTAAGCAATGTCCACTCTGACTCTGAGGGAAGTCTTGTGCGGGCCATTGCAATCATTAGGACATCTTTTACTTTTGAATAAGGACTTATAATAGAGGTTTTCCAGGCGCCAAGTTGTCTAATGGGTTTGGGGGTTTGCCCCTTCGATCGGGTGCTTTGCAAGTCCGACTTTAATACATCCATGTCCTTCAGAAGTAAAATATAATTCAAGGAATCAGCTTGTGAAAGCTGGTTTTTCAAGGAATCTATCTTATTTAACTTAGTATCTATTGAACCTAGGATACTGGCTAATTTTCGTACTTGTAAGTCGATGGATTTTTGATATTGATACAGAGTTTTATCTACGTCTGGGGCCAGCTCAAATCGAGGATCAGTCAATACTGTGAGCGTCGTAGAATCTTTAAGATGCTGATAATTGAGCATGATTTTGTAGGTGCCAGGCGGCACAGGTATTCCTCTTGCACCTTCCTGAATCCAGGCATCTGAAAAATGGTTTGATGGGAGGTCTAATTTCCAGCTCACATAATTCAACCCTTGGCTAGTGGGTTTTGATTGAATGGAATGGATTGAATTTCCTTCATCGTCAAAAATCTGTACTTGTAAAAGTTGGGAGGTGTCCGCTAAAGCTCCTAAGTAATAAGGAATTTCTACTTTTTGAAAACTTCGATTTTCGCCCTCGAAGGTTGTATTGAATCCTGTCCATATATTTCCAGGAGGCGCTATGAAAAGTCCCTTTACCTGAACTACATCATTCATTTTTAAAGCTGTCAATCCCTTTTTTAAATGTTTTCCTGCAGCAGCACGTAGGGTCAAAAGGTCGTCTAAAATCCAAACTGCACGACCAAAAGTACCTATAATTAATGCCGATTCAACGGGCTGAATCTTTAGATCCATGGTAGATACTGACGGAAATTTATTTTGGAACTGAACCCAGTTAATACCTGCATCGATACTTATCCAAAGACCCCCTTCAGTTCCTAAAAAGATCAAATTCGGTTCCTCTGGATCTTGAATGACACTTAATGCATAACCTTGTACCTTCTTTTTATCTAATAATGGGGTCCAGCTTTCACCAAAGTCCTCTGTTTTGAACAAATAAGGTTGGTAATCTCCTTTTCGGTAGTTGTTAACAACCATCCAAGCGGTTCCTGCCTCATAGCTAGAGGCTTGAATTTGAGCAATCCAACTTTCATGAGGCATACCTTGGACGTGTTCAGTCAAATTGATCCAAGAATCACCACCATCTCTGGTGATATGGACTTGGCCATCATCGGATCCTGTCCAAATTATATTTTCATCAAGTGGACTTGGCGCAATGGTGAGTAAGCTGTTATAGTTTTCGGCACCTGAAATATCTAAAGTCAGTCCCCCATAATCTCTTTTTTGATGGTTCGGATTGTGAGTTGTTAAATCAGGGGAAATAATTTGCCAGCTGCCACCTTTGTCTGTTGATTTATGAACAAATTGGGACCCATAATAGACAGTATTTGCATCAAAAGGATCTTTCGCGAAAGCGGCATTCCAGTTGAAACGTAAAAGAGTTTCTGATTTAGAATTGTGTGGCTTAATACTGTTGTAATAGCCACTGATTTTATCATAACGATAGAGATCCCCATTTTGAGAGGTACCGTAACCAAATCGAGAATTGTCAAGGTCAGGCTCAATATAAAATCCATCTCCACCTACCAAATACTGCCAGTATAGGGTCCGGATACCCCCTCGCTTCCAAGTGTAACCCGGTCCAGACCAATTTCCGTTATCTTGCATGCCTACATATACGTTATAAGGTCGGTCTTGATCTACATTGACATGGTATACTTGGGCTACCGGAATCGTTTCTGGGAAGTACCAACTTTTGCCATGATCTCGGGTAATACCTAAACCACCATCGCCTCCAATGATGAAATGTTTGGCATCGTTTGGATTCACCCAAAATGAATGGAAATCGGCATGAATTCCTTTTGTTTCATCAGCGGGAATCATGGGGACAGGATCAAAAGTAATACCGCCATCATAACTTACGGAGAGCGGTTGATAAATATTGTAGAGCCGCTCAGGATTTTTTGAATCTACGGCAAGTTCTTGAAAATAAAAAGGTCTGTTATTGGTGAATTTAGGATTATCATTGACTTGATACCAACTTTGACCTCCATTATCGCTTCTATAAAGCGCATTTTTTTTCGACTCAATTTTGGCATACATACGGTCAGGGTTTGAGGGTGCAATAGCAAGTCCAATTCGACCGATTTCTCCTTCTGGAATGCCTTCATCGGGACTTAATTTTTTCCAAGAAGTACCTCCGTCTAGTGTTAAAAAAAGGCCAGAACCAGGGCCTCCCGAAGTGAAATAATAGGGAGTCCGTCGGTGCTCATACATGGCAGCTATCAATTTGTTGGGATTTTCAGGGTCCATCACTAAATCGGCAATGCCCGATTGATCATTGGTAAAAAGAATTTTTTCCCAAGTACGCCCACCATCTGTAGTTTTAAATAACCCTCTATCCTCATTGGGTGTAAAGGGATCACCCATAGCGCCGACATAGACGATCAATGGATTTGATGGATCAATTTTAATTCGATGAATGGTTTTGGTAGCCTCGAGCCCCATGTGCTTCCACGTAACTCCGTTATCTGAACTTTTGAAAATGCCCATTCCTAAATTCATAGAATTTCTAGGATTACCCTCTCCTGTACCTACCCAAATCACATTGGGATTACTTTGTTGAATAGCTAAAGCACCAATATTTTGCGTAGGCTGACCATCAAAAACGGGCTTCCAGGAACTTCCGCCATTTTCTGATTTCCATACGCCTCCTGAAGCGGATCCAATAAATAAAGTATTAGGATTACTAAGTACTGCATCAATGGTAGTAATACGACCACTCATATTGGAGGGTCCAATATTTCGAATGTTTAGCTGTTCAAAATGAGATACATCTAGTTGTTGGGCCATGGCCATTGAGGTTGTCAAAATTAGAAGGAAAGAAAGTCGGATGGACATTTTTTTGGGCCAAAATTTACTTTTCAGAATCAATGATATAATAGTTAAACACTTAGTTAAAAGCATAAAAAAAAGGAACTTATTTAAAAGTAATTCTTTATCTTGAAACGCATAGATGAGTCTTAAAATATTTAGTTT
>DBBU01000025.1:5484-21127 GCA_002292365.1 Flammeovirgaceae bacterium UBA976 | reverse complement strand
CGTAAGGCAAAATTAAAAAAATTACTTAGGGCCATAGAGATTACTCACCGAAAGGAAATTCAAAAAGCGTTATTTGATGATTTTGGTAAAAGTCCTGCTGAGGTTGATTTGAGTGAAATTTACGCAGTTACGGGTGAAATCAAATATGCCCTCCGAAATTTAAAATATTGGATGCGAGATCAGGCGGTGTCTACAAAACTCGCTTTTATAGGCTCATCTTCGAGAATCAAATATGAGCCTAAGGGCAATGTATTGATTATTGCCCCATGGAATTTTCCAATAAATTTGAGCATCTGTCCACTGATTTCCGCCATCGCCGCAGGCAATACGGTTATACTGAAGCCCTCGGAGCATACGGTGCATGCATCGGCATTGATTAAGCGTATGTTGAATGATCTTTTTGAGGAGGCAGAGGTGGCGGTCATAGAAGGGGGTATCGATGTGAGTACAGGTTTACTAAAACTTCCCTTTAATCATATTTTTTTTACGGGATCACCTGAAATAGGTAAAATAGTGATGCGTGCGGCAGCCGAAAATTTAGCTTCGATTACTCTAGAGCTGGGGGGCAAATCACCTACCATCGTGGATGAAACCGCAGATGTAGCCGCAGCGGCTAAAAAAATTATGTGGGGTAAGTTTTTGAATGCTGGACAAATATGCATAGCCCCCGATTATGTCAGTGTACATCGCAGTCAGGTAAATGCGTTCATTGCTGCCTCTAAAAAAACGTTGCTTGATTTTTTTGGTGAGGATACAGCAAACTCTCTAGATTATACAAAAATTGTAAATGATCAACACCATCTACGGTTGAATAGCTATCTTGAAGACGCCAAAAGTAAAGGAGCAAAAATCGTACACGGGGGGGCTTCTGACTTGACCACCCATAGTTTCGAACCTACTTTGGTCACCGAGGTCACCGCAGATACCGATTTGATGCAGAAGGAAATTTTCGGTCCCATTCTACCAATCATTGTTTTTGAAGACATCCATGAAGTTATAGATACTATCAATAGCAAAGAGAAGCCTTTGGCCCTTTATATCTACAGCAGCAGTCAAAAAAAAATCAATCATATATTAAAAAATACATCTTCTGGGGGTGTTTGTATCAATAATAATGATTTGCATTTTTACAACCATGAATTACCCTTTGGCGGCATAAATAATAGTGGGATGGGCAATTCACATGGGAAATTTGGTTTTATGGCATTTTCCAATGAAAGAGGGATCTATCGACAACACATTCCTGGAGCCGTAGAATGGCTGATGCCACCTTACAGTCAACTCAAACAAAAATTAATTAATTTGACCATTAAGTGGTTTTGAAGTTGAATGGGAAAAATCACGATCATCTTATTCATTGATATTTTTTAAATGAGGATGAAAAAAGTTTCCTGGGGAATTTTAGGCACGGCCCAAATTGCCATCAAAAAAGTCATCCCTGCGATGCTCAAAGCTGAATTTTGCAGTATCGATGCGATTGCCTCTCGTCGTTTGTCACAAGCAGCATTAATAGCTGCTCAATTTCAAATAAAGAAAGCTTATGGTAGCTATGAAGCCATGCTTTTAGATTCAGCTATTGAAGCCATCTATATTCCTTTACCTAATCATTTACATGTCGAATGGATACTAAAATCACTTGCTGCAGGCAAACATGTACTGTGTGAAAAACCCATCGGGCTGAATTTATCAGAAGCTACGTTGATGAACGAAGCTCTGAAAAAATATCCAGATTTGCGTGTGATGGAGGCATTCATGTATAAATTTCATCCCCAATGGGGGAAAGTGAAGTCACTCATAGCTTCCGGTTCCATCGGTACGTTGGTTCATGTACACATTCATTTTTCTTATGCTCAATTAGATCCAAACAATATTCGTAATCAGAAAAGTATGGGTGGAGGAAGTCTAATGGATGTAGGTTGTTATGGTGTTTCTGTGGCCAGATGGCTTTTTGAACAAGAACCCGTTAAGGTGAGTGGATTGTCAGAATATGATCCTGAAATGAAAACAGATCGATTGACTTCTGGGATACTACAATTCAATAAAGGGTCTGCTACCTTTACCTGTGGCACCCAAATGGAGCGTTTTCAAGTCGTGCATGTTTTTGGATCCAAAGGTAAAATAGAGATCAAGTATCCTTTTAATTGCCTTGATCAAGAAGCGACCCTTATTTTGCAGCAAGGAAGTACTATTGATCGCATCTCGTTTGAACCTGTAAATACCTATGTGCTTCAAGCTGATCATTTTTCCAAAGCAATCAGAACTTTGGAACCTTTATTAATTCCAGTTTCGGACTCTTTGAATAATATGCGGATCATTGAGCAGCTCAGGGATTGAGCTCATATTTACTCATCATCTTAATTGGATCGAAGGGGTGATCAATTATTTGAAGAAACTTCCAATGCGGTAACATGTTCATAAAAAAGCTTTGATATTTTGGCCAATGTCAAGGTGCCTTGATCAAAATCTTTTAAGTTTTTTGATAGTAAAATAAGCACATAAGTTTCTCCATTTGGTAAATAAATAATACCTGCATCATGATGCAACCCCGTGATTGAACCTGTTTTGTGTGCGACTTGTACATCGACGGGTAAAAATCGAGGAATGATATCATTAAACTCTTGTGCTTTGAGCACATCGATCATTGCTATTTGGTCTTGAGTTGTTTCACCCAAAGGCAAAGCAATACTTTTAAGAATGGTCATCAAATCTTTGGCGGTAGTCATATTGTTCAGTCCTAAATCGTATGCTTTCTGATCTTCTACGCCCCTAAGCACTTCGGTATCATAAGCCCCCAAACGCTGCATAGAAGCGGTAATATTTTTAGCACCAACTTCTTCAACTAGAATGTTGGTAGCCAAATTACTACTCGAAATAATCATTTGATGCATGAGATCAAACAGGGTCATTTGTTTGCCGATCTGAGTATAAAGTGAGGGTTCCGAATCCTCTGCGATATTCATTTTGTAGGTCGAATGGTCTACAATACTTTCAAATATATTTTTGACGAGTATACTATCAGTAAGTGAAAATTGCCCTTGAGATGCTTGATGATACATTTCGATCATGACCGGTACTTTCATTGTACTTGCGGCATGAAATTGCTCATTTTCATTGAGTAAAAAAACATTTTCTCTGCGATTAAGATCTTGAAAGGCAATCGCAAAGTCGCCCTCAACTTGTTCCAAGAGGTTTATTATTTTTGAATCTAAGTCTTCTGAATGCTCTGTTTTACAGCCATACAGACTTATTAATATTAATAAATAGCGATAGCATTTCACGGTTTTTTTTTTATTAAATTTACTTTTATAATTTAATAAAAAGGTAATGAATTTAGTTTTTTTGAAAAGAAATAGACTTTGGTTGAAAACCTTCGTTTGGATCTTTTTTGCTATGTTTTTTTCAATCAATAGTCTTATAGGACAGGATATTTTTGATGAAAAATTTGAACAAATAGACAGGAAACTACCTACACCCAACAGTTACAGGACAGGAGCCGGAGCACCTGGACCTGCTTATTGGCAGCAGCGTGCCGATTACGAGATAGCGGTCGTACTCAATGATGAAGATCAATCCATTACTGGAAATGAAATCATCACTTATTATAATAATTCACCTAGCACCTTGAATTTTCTTTGGATTCAGTTAGATCAGAATATTAGAGCGAAAGATTCGGACAAGTATAAAATTAATGAAAGATTCTATGCTGGATATTCTGTTGATGCCAAACGGTTACCCCATTTAACTTTTGATGCTGATTTTGATGGAGGCTTTCACATCATATCTATTGAGGACATAGAGGGAAATGGACTCAGTTTTCACAGAGTAAAAACCATGATGCGCATAGATTTAGCTGAACCTTTGAAACCGGGTTCGGTAGTGAAGTTCCAAATAGATTGGAATTATTTGATTGGAAATAGGAGAGATGATGATGAGCGTTCGGGTTATGAATATTTTCCTGAGGATGACAATTATCTTTACGCGATTGCTCAATTTTATCCCAGAATGGCTGTTTTTGATGACTTTAATGGTTGGCAAAACAAGCAATTTTTAGGTCAGGGAGAGTTTACATTGAATTTTGGAAATTTCGATGTAAAAATTACGGCTCCGGCCGACCATGTAATTGCGGCAACCGGGTCATTGGTAAATGAATCGCTGGTACTAAATTCAATACAACTTGAAAGATTACAAAGTGCAAGGGCAAGTTTTGATGCGCCTGTAGTAATTATTACTGAGGAAGAGGCCGTTTTGAACGAAGGTTCAAGGTCCAATCAAACCAAAACTTGGCATTATAAGGCTGATAATGTACGTGATTTTGCTTGGGTATCTTCACGTAAATTCATTTGGGATGCACAGGCCGTACAATTGGATCAAAAAACTACGATGGCCATGTCTTTGTACCCCAAAGAAGGTAATCCGCTGTGGGAACAGGAATCGACCAAGGCCGTGGTCAATACCTTAAAGACTTATAGTGAAATGACCATTGAGTATCCTTATCCGGTAGCCATAAGTGTCCATACAGCAGCTATTGGGATGGAATATCCTATGATTTGCTTCAATTATGGACGGCCCGATAAGAAGGGTGACTATTCTTCAATGACCAAATGGAGTATGATCAGTGTTATTATACATGAGGTGGGTCATAATTTTTTTCCGATGATCATCAATTCTGATGAAAGACAATGGTCTTGGATGGACGAAGGATTGAATACTTTTTTAGAAACGAAAACCTCTATGGAATGGTATCCTGAGATGCCCATCCAATTAGGCACACCGGCAACCATAAAAGATTTTATGAGCGGGGAAAAAGATTTCATGAGACCCATTATGACCAATTCTGAGAATATTTTATTTTTTGGTAATAATGCATATAGTAAGCCAAGTGCTGCTTTATTTTTATTAAGGGAAACGATCATGGGTCCTGAATTATTTGATTATTCTTTTAAAGAATATGCTCGAAGATGGGCCTTTAAACATCCGAAACCAGCTGATTTCTTTAGAACTATAGAAGATGCTTCAGCCATAGATCTTGATTGGTTTTGGCGGGGTTGGTTCTATACGACAGATCACGTTGATATCAACCTACAAGGTGTGAGTTGGTATGTGCTCAGTGAACCTGCTTCTAAATTTCAAAGTAAATATAAGTCTACTTATGTAGATGGTACAAAATTGACAGCTTTTCAAGCAACGCCTCAGCCTTGGTATGTTTTTAAAGATAAGAAAGGATTGATAGATGATTATCTTCATCCAGTCAATCAAGATGCAGTGATGGAAAAATTTATTGGAAAGAATGCCTATGAGTTATTTTTCCGAAATGATGGAGGATTGATAAGTCCGATCATTATCAAATGGATCTATGAAGATGGAACGAGTGAAATAGAGCAGATTCCGGCAGAAATATGGAGAATTAATGAATTGAATGTGAGTAAAGTATTTATAAAAGAAAAAGTGGTTTCTCAAATTATTTTAGATCCTTTGGATCAAACAGCAGATGTTAATTTTCAAAATAATTATTTTCCAAAAACTAAAGTTCCATCAAAGTTTGATCGATTCAAAACGAAAGTCAATAAGTAACGTTGCAAAGTCAATAAATTTAAATGATAGTGAATTTTGCTTCTCTAGAGTCATATTTTTAATAAGATTGTCATGAGAAAACTATTTTTTTATCTGTAATTCAATATTCGATATAAGATTTATTAGAAGGGCCATGAGGGATGGGTACCTCACCGATTGAAATTACCTTATTTTTGTAAAATAGGAGTGTACTTTTATTGGTATTTGAATCATTTTGCTCATATTTTATAAATTTATTTTATGGAATTAAATTTTGAATTGTTAAAAACAGAAGCCCTTGATGATCATATATATCGAGGTCAAACGGTTGATATAGGCGCTCCACAACTCTACGGAGGCTTAGTCATGGGACAAGCTGTTTATGCTGCCTCACAAACCGTACCGAGTGATCGGATGATACATTCTATGCATGCGTATTTTATTCTTCCAGGAGATCCCTATGCGCCGATCATTTATCAAATAGATCCCATTCGAGAAGGAAAGAGTTTTTCAACCCGACGCATTGTTGCCATTCAGCACGGGAAAGCTATATTTAATATGTCTGCTTCATTTCAAATAAAAGAGCCTGGGATCTCTCATCAATTGGATCATGAGCCGGTCAAAGGGCCCGAGGGTTTGTTAAATCTTAAACAGATCAACTCTGAAGCTGCCGAAAGGACAGAGGGTGTTTTGAAAGAACGTTTGAAAAGCTGGGCACAAACGAAGTGGCCGATTGAAATCAGGCCCATCCAAGCATTTGATCCCTTAAATCCAATAAAGGCACCGCCCAAATTGGGTATTTGGTTTAGAATATTAGAAGATATATCATCGGAGAGTTTGGCTTTTCGTCAGGCGAGTTTGGCTTGCTTATCTGATTATATGCTGCTTTCGACCGCTTTGATACCTCATGGTATTTCTTGGTTGAAAGGGGTAAAACATGCCGCTAGTTTAGACCACAGTATGTGGTTTCATGAGCATTTTCATGGTTCTTCTTGGATGCTGTATTTGATGGACAGTCCTAAGGCAGGAAATTCTCGAGGGTTGACCCGAGGGAGTATTTATGATCAATCGGGTAGATTAATTACTTCATTGGCTCAGGAGGGTTTGATCAGAGCTTAGAAGGGGTTTTTACCCAACACATACTAATTTATAGCCCATCGCAAAAAAAAATCATGACACAAGAACATCTATTCATTGATCATTTCAAACATAGTTTCAGCCAAAATAATCTAGTTAAACTGATCCTTTCTAAAAAAAGGGTAAAAACGACGATGATTAAAATGGTTATCCTCAAGCCCGTTCAACTCAAAGACGAATTGCGGATATCCATGGTGACCTGTAACATGCATAATAATGTGACCAAAAATTTCACCTTGGAAGAAAGTGTCCTTCAAATTTCAAATTTGCTCAAGGAAGACTTTTATCAAGCTGATTTATTTACGCTAGAAAAAGATTGGCACTTACTTTATTATCGGAGTGGAAAATTCAAATTAAAAAGTAAACCAGCCACTTTACATGTAGTTGATTTGGCTCATGATCATGTAAAAAAGCGCATTTTAGATCCCATTGGTAATATTTATCTGAAGCAACTAGGAGTAACAACAAGGGATGGTGTCGTCAAAAAAGACAAACAGGACAAGTACCGTCAGATCAATAAATACATAGAAACGATAGAAGTCATCTTGAGTTCAGTCCATCTTCCTGAATCCTTTAATGTGGTAGATATGGGCGCAGGGAAAGGATATTTGACTTTTGCACTGTATGATTATCTGCACAATAAGTTAAAAAAGAAACCTAAGGTATTGGGTATTGAATTGAAATCAGAACTTGTTGAAAAATGTAATGCTATCGTCGAGAAAGCAAAATTCGATCATTTAAGTTTTGAGCAGGGTGCGATCAAAGAGGTTGTCCTTCCAAAAATAGATGTACTGATGGCCCTTCATGCCTGTGATATCGCAACGGATGACGCTATTGCGAGAGGGATTAAGGACCAGGCAAAAGTCATCCTTGCCGCACCCTGCTGCCACAAACAAATCCGAAATAGCATGAAAAATCAAGGATCTTTGGCTGCGTTGACCAAATTTGGAATCATGGAAGCGCGACAGGCAGAAATATTGACAGATACCATTAGAGCACTTATATTGGAGTCCTATGGTTACAAAACAAAAGTCTTTGAATTTATAGCGACCGATCACACGCCCAAAAATATTTTAATTGCTGCGGTGAAAAAAAAAGAAATAGAGCTCCCCGATCCTATTATTAAGGAACAAATTACAACACTTAAAGAAATCTTTGGCATCTCTTTTCATGAGTTGGAGCGTTTGATGGAAATTAAGAATTAAACATTGATGGATGCGGGAAATAATAGAATGAGGTATTCTATGTCATGACCTTATGGTTAATTTTAAAAAGTAGGAATAAAGTCTTTTTTTTTCAAAAAATATTAATAATAAATCTTCGTATATTACAATAAAAATATTTGGGTAGGCATTTTGGCATACTTATTGATTTATAATTACTTAAATTAATAGATTTCATGATGAAACGTATTGCACCACTATTGTATATTGTTATGATTGCTTTTAGCTTCATCTTTTCAGGATGCGAGTTAATGAATGGAACAGAGATGGCTGATGTGGCCTATTTTAAACCCATTTTTGCCACGGTTGAAGAGCTGACCATGGATATTTCTATAGATCCCCCCATGGATTATGCACAATCAGGGAAGGTCATCACGTATGGTCATTACGTATTTGTAAATAGTCCAAATAAGGGCATTCATATCGTTGATAATACCGATCCGGCTAACCCCATCAATAAATCCTTTATTTCACTAGCGGGCAACATAGATATGGCCATTGTGGATGATCATTTATATGCCGATATGTTCTCAGCATTAGTGGTGTTAGATATCAGTAATATAGATGAACCCATTCTTTTGGAAGATTATACGGTGGAGGATGTGTTCTATTTTGATCAATATTGGAATTATCCCTCTTGGGAAGAGCTTGAAGCCTATGAGTACGATCGTGTAGGTTATGAAAATATAGATATGTCTCAAGGAATTGTGCTGGATTGGGAGGTAGAAATTAGAGAAGAGGAAGTAGAAAACTACGACATGTATTATGAAGGCGTTGCGGTGATGGATTCTGATGATAAGTCAACTGAAGATGGTGGCTCAGGACAAGTAAGTACGGCCGGTTCCATGACGAGATTTTTACCTATTGATCAATTTTTATACACCATCAGTTTTAATGAATTGGTTTTATTTGAATTGACCTCAAGTCATCAACCCCTACGTTGGGGAAAATTAGATACGGAGACTTGGGCAGAAACATTGTTTAGATTGAACGACATTTTATACGTGGGATCTACCAATGGAATGTTGATGTATGACATAACCGATGCGGGTAATCCAAGTTATATCAATAGGATTGAGCATTTTAGGAGTTGTGATCCAGTGGTGGCAGACGAGGCATATGCCTATGTAACGTTAAGGGGAGGAACCAATTGTTGGACAGATTTGAATGAATTACAGATCATAGATATTCAGGATTCACAGAACTTAAGTGTTGTAGGTAGACATATTTTGTACAATCCTCACGGACTTGCAGTGATAGGAGATCACTTGATTGTGTGTGATGGAACGGCAGGAGTGAAGGTAGTAGACATCGCAGACCGCACGGCGCCCAAGATTCTAGGGACCTATCCTATTGATTTTGCTTATGATGTGATCGTGAGTTATCCTACGGCTTTGGTAGTTGGAGAACAGGTGATGTATCAATATGATATTTCTAACTTACCTGAGTTGGTAAAAATCAGCGAGTTTGATATCCTGGGGAATTCCAATTAATAATTGGAGGGGGCCACATTTACTTTCAGCTTTTTTGAGGACTAATCTACGTTTTGATCATCATCAGGATAAGGAATAAATGTAAAGTTTGTGAAATCAGGATGTAAGACGAAGAGACAACAGAATTCATCTGGATCTTTGTAAACCGCCATGAAATCTTTCATATTTTCGATCAGCTTACGTTCCACAAATTCTTCAGCAAAAGAGGCATGATAGGTCCACTCATTGCCCATTTGATTTTTTTCATAGAGTAGGGAACCCAAAGGAATGGCCTCCTGAGAGATCACAAAAACAGGAAATTTAGAAAAATCTCTTTTTCTGATTTGATAGCTAGCTTCCTTTAAATGGTCGGATACCTTGATAAAATCAGAGGATATTTTACCTAAAAATTTAGGACTGAGCTCGGGGTCGTTATGCATACTATTTTGATTTTAATAATACAATATTTTCAATGTGTTGGGTATGTGGAAACATATCTACCGGTTGGGTTTTAATCACTTCATAATGATCCTTCATAAGCTCCATATCTCGTGCCTGTGTGGCCGGATTACAGCTGACATAAATGATGCGATCAGGTTTCAATTGATTGAGTGCCTTGATGACATTTTGATGCATGCCCATTCGGGGAGGATCCGTGATGACCAGGTCAGGACGTCCGTGTACCTTAATAAAAGAACCACTGAGCATATCTTTCATGTCTCCTGCATAAAATTCGGTGTTGTCAATTTGATTAAGTTTTGAGTTGAAATGTGCATCTTCAACGGCCTCAGGAACCGATTCTATTCCTATTACCTTACGACTATTTTTGGCAAGAAAGTTGGCGATCGTTCCGGTTCCTGAATAAAGGTCAAATACAAGCTCATTACCCTTCAGATCGGCAAATGCGTCAATTTTTTTATAAAGCTCATAGGCTTGCTTGGGGTTCGTTTGAAAAAAGGACTTTGGACCAATTTTAAAGCGCAAGTCACCCATTTTTTCGATGATAAAATCGTTGCCTGCATAGGTCAGGATGTTTTGATCATAAATCGTTTCATTTTTTTTCAAATTCACCAAGTAGAGCAAAGAAGTTAACTGTGGGAACTGCTCTGCAAGAAATTGCATGACCTTTTTTATCTTCTCCTCATCGGCTTCTCCAAATTGGACGATGACCATCGTCTCTTCCGTAGTGGTCGTTCGAATAATGAGATTTCTTAGCAAGCCTTGTTGTTTTTTGATATCGTAAAAAGTGAAGCCCTCAGTATCTGCAAAATTTTTGAGTGCCAACCTGATTTCATTCGATGGATTAGGCTGCAAATGACATTGATTGATGTCCAATATTTTATCAAACATTCTTGGAATATGGAAGCCCAAAGCATTTTTATTGATGAGTCCATCCGTTTGAATCTCTTCCTGGGTCAGCCATCTTTTATTAGAGAAGGTATACTCTAATTTATTGCGATAATGATCCGTTTCGGCTGATCCCATGATAGGTTCGGCTTCTGGCAGTTCCATTTTGCTTATTTTCTTGAGATTTTCCCTAACATGTTTGGCTTTGAATTTTAATTGTGCCGGATAGTTAAGATGTTGCCATTTACATCCACCACAAACACCGAAATGTTCACAAAAAGGGGCGGTTCTATCGGGAGATTTTTCATGGAAAAACACAGGAGATCCAATCAGAAATTTTTTTTCGTTGCCTACGATCTTGACGTCTATAACATCTCCTGGAGCTCCTTGATTCACAAAAATGACCAAATCATCTTTTCGACCGACCGCTTTTCCCGTGGAAGAAATGCCTGTGATTTCTAGTTTTTCAATAACCTCTACTTTCCTCATGTTGCGCAAAAGTAATAATTGTGATGGATTACCGTTCTAATGTTTGCTCATTCTTGGGATCTAAGTTAGATTAGCTGCCTTTACTTCTAAGTATGAAAAATCTTTTTTCTTTCATTATTATTTTTTTGACAGTCCCGGGTATGGCTTATCATATAGTGGGAGGTGAGATTGAATTTGAGATGGTATCGGTAGGTGAATATCGGATCAATTTAGTTCAGTATTTTGATCGATTTCAAACGGATAATCCCAATCCAGAAAGTCAAGTTCGGGTATATATTTTCAGAAATTCAGATGGGGCAGAAATGTCCAATCATATATTGAACTTAGAGGCTGAATTCTTAGTAAATTATACCAATCCAGAATGTTCTTGGGAGCAATTGATTACCTCGAGAATAATTTGGAGTGGGGTGGTGACTTTAAATCCTGAAGATTATGCTGATGCTGGAGGTTATTCCCTTATTTGGGAGCGTTGCTGTAGAAATGCAGGAATTAAAAACATTATAAATCCAGGGGGTACAGGTATGAAATACGTTACTGAAATACCTCCATTGTGGGGGGTGGATAACCAGGCGTTTGTCAATTCTTCACCTCAGCTTTTTTCCCCTTTGGGAGATTATGCTTGTATCAATCAACTCTATTATACAGAATTTACAGGAACAGATCCCGATGGAGATTCTTTGGTTTATTCACTGGCTAGGCCTTTGAATTCATCTTCCGCCATCGCCTTGCCTATTCCCCAGCCCGCACCCCATCCGCTGGTATTTTTTGCGGAGGGCTATGATTTGGACCATATGATTATAGGAGATCCCAGCCTCTCCATAAGCGACCGTGGGTTGTTACGTGTGAATCCAAGTGCATCGGGATTGTATTTGTTTTCTGTGGTAGTTGAGGAATATAGAGCAGGATTAAAAATAGGCCAGGTACAACGGGATTTTCAACTGCTGGTAAGATCTGAGGGTTGTGATCCTCCTGATCCTCCGATAGTGGGGGTTCAAATTCCCGATAATGAAGATTTTATTCCAGAGACAGAGGTATTGTATTATAGTCTGTCGGATGATAAATGTTTTGACTTTATTGTTAGAAACATCAGTCCTGGAGAAACCATCAGTTTAAGGGCGGAAGGGGTTAATTTTGAAGAAGAGGTAAATGATATTTTTGAATTTAACTTCTATGAAAATGTTGAATCTGATTCATTGATTATTGAGGTTTGTGCGCCGGGTTGTCCACCGCTTACCAACATACCTTTTATTGTCGATTTAATCGCCGGAGATGATGCCTGTCCGTTACCTCAGCTAGATACCTTACGCTTGAGCATACAGGTGGAGCCCCCACCCAATACTTTCCCCACCTATGAGGTTACGTATGTCGAAACACTCATTTCAGAAGGTGAGCGTATAGAATTCCCCATCCTTGCCAGTGATGAAGACCTAGATGATTTGAGTATAGATTATTTCATAACTGGGGTTGAAGATCCTAGTATTTATGGATTTTCGTTGAAAAAAACGGACAGTGCTGCAGGCAATTTAGGGGCAGTTTTGGTTTGGGATACGCAATGTGGGGTATATGATTTCTCAATGAGACAGCAGTTTGATGTTTTTGTAAGGGTGGAAGATGCCGATACCTGTCAAAATTCAAACCTTAATTTTGCCCAATATAATCTATCTGTAGATCTTCCTGCCAATACCGTACCGATCATTTCTATTCCAAGCTATCCAGATTTTGAGGTGACTATTGAGCCCAAGGAAATCCTAGATTTTACCATTTTCAGTGAAGATGAAGATGAAGATAATATCCGCTTAGGTTTGGATGGGGTCGGGTTCAACCCTTATGCCATAGGTGTAGGTTTTCAAGAAAGGATAGGTGAAAGTACTGAAGCTGATTTTAGCTGGACGGCTGACTGTGCTTATTTATCCACTTCTGGTGTAGATCGGTTCGAGTTCCTTTTTTTTGCTGAAGATGAAGATAAATGCAATGTTACCAATACAGATACGGTCAGGTTTGTGGTCAACGTAGTTGCGCCAGTGAATCAAAGGCCGGTTATTGATCGATTTGAACCCATACAATTAGAGGTAAATGAAGTCTATAGTCTACAGATCGAGGCATTTGATTTAGACTCGGAGGATAGCATCAGTTTGGGTTTTTCTCAAGCGTTTAGAAGGCCCAGTTCCCCGTCATTACAGATGGAGACCCAAATGGGACAGGGTTCGGTAGCCACTACATTGTATTGGACACCAGAATGTTCCCTATTAAAAAAGGATGCTGCTTCAACTTATGATTTAATTTTTATTGCCGAAGATGATCATTGTCCACTGTCAGCATACGATACGACGAGAATACGCTTTGAAATAGTAGAAACCAGGGATAGATTTGAAGGGTTTTTACCTCCAAATGCCTTTTCGCCGAATGGAGATGGATTTAATGATGTATTCAGCTTAACGGGCTATGATGATGCCAGTCAAAATTTACCACCGGATAATTGTGAAGATGCTTTTGAATATGTGGCCATCTACAATCGTGTAGGCATCCAGGTATTTTTTAGTAAAGAACGATCCTTTGTTTGGGAGGGCAAGGGTGCACCCGCGGGGGTCTATTATTATCTATTAAACTTTTCAAAAACTGATTATAAGGGTTATTTATTGTTACTTAAATAAACAATAGTTTTTGAGTTTTGATAAAAACCTCTTGATCAAACCATAGAATTTTCACCCAAGTATCATGTCTGCTTATTATTTCAATGAGGTGACCCTTTTCAATAATCTCTACGGGTTCAGCACCTGCAGAGGGTGCGGACATAAGGATAACGTTGTCTGAGTTGATGATGGCTCGGTCATATTCAAGGAAATTGTTGACCGACAGTACTAAGATAAAAATCAAACCCATTTGGATATAAATGATGGGTCGAAACGCTTTCATTGCTTGTTTTTTTCGGAAGCTCAAAAAACTTAAAAGCAGTAAAATCGAACACAGGCTCAATTCAATTTCAATTTTAAATTCAGTCAATAAATTTATAAAAAAGCCATAATCTGAATATTCATAACCCACCAAGTCTTTTTTCTCCGCAATATTTCTCATCTTATTTAATGCTTGTTCATTTGAAGTCATCGAATAATAACTATTCAAATGAAAGAGTGCTTGAACATAGTCACCAAGTCCTTCGTCTATGTAAGCCATTTTTAATAAAAGGGCTGGACTCGCTTTACCCGTTGTAGTTATTTCACTGAATATTGTCTTGGATTCAGTATATTTCTTCGACCTGAATAGAGAATCTGCCTCAAATAATTTGGGATCAGCGCTGCTGTCTAAGGCGGTTAAAAGGGGAAATAATAAAAATAATAAAAACTTATATTTCATTTAGTTTGATTTTGTAATATGGCTGCATAGTTTTGCACCGCAAATTAATTAAAGGATAGGTCAAAAACCCAATGTTTTTTTGTTAAATATAGTTTCGATTCGTTAGCTCAGCTGGTAGAGCATCTCCCTTTTAAGGAGAGGGTCCTGGGTTCGAACCCCAGACGAATCACTAAAAAAACCAGATTTAATCTGGTTTTTTTTTCTTATATTTTTTAACAGAACAGTGCCCCTTGAGGAATCCGTGTACCCTGATATGATTAATTTATTGAAGTATTTTCCTCTTCTCAGTTAATTTTAAAGTTAAAAACGCCCGATCATTTACATCAGTTATTTTTTGTGCTAAAAATTGATTTTTTGATTAAATTACTTTGGATTATGTTTTAAAAATCTTTTGTTTATCCAAAGTCTAATAAGACTTAACTTGATGAATGTTTGGAATATGTCAAAATACCAGAGTTAGCCTTAAGCTGTAAAACCAAAATTATTAATTTCAAGTTTTATGGCAGAAGAAAGAAGAAAATGCAATAAGTATATAAGCTCACAGCTGTTGAATTAAGCCTACAAGTGGCAAGGTAAGAGGATTAGCATAAGAGCTTGGCAGAGAATCACATGCTCATCATGGCGATCTCAATATAAGAACTAAAAGAGATTGCATTCCTTTAATTGGAAAGAAAAGGCAAGTAACAACAGAGAAAGAAATTTCAAGACTTCCGAAGGAGTTACCAGATGCGCGTAATGGAACTGACATTTTAAAAAAGGCCATAAGTATCTTCTCCTCGAGCAACAGAAAAAATTAATGTCTATTATCATTAATTGATAAAAAATTACTCTTTAGCAAAATATGATTAATATGAGAACGATAAAATACTATTTCATTACTGCTAACTTTTTACTTCTATTATTTATTTGTTGCAATCCATCTAATCTTAAATCAGATCAGGTGCTAACTGCTATTTTGGATAAAGATGCTGCGACTATATCTGTATTTGCAGGCAATAAAAATCAACCGATCCTTGTTCAAAACGCGAGATTAGGTTTTCGTCCTTATTTGCACCCCATTGCAGCACCGGATGG
>DBBU01000025.1:4105-5399 GCA_002292365.1 Flammeovirgaceae bacterium UBA976 | reverse complement strand
ATTAAAGGTCGGGACTATTTTCATAATCCGGGAGAGGATTATTGGAAACGAGTGAGCTTTAATATTATTGATTCAATAGGTGAAAAAGTGAGTTGGCAGACGGTATATTTTATGTTGGATGCAAATGGAGAACCACTGATGAAAGAAACACAGGTTTGGTCCTTAGAATTAAAAAAAGAGGAATATTTACTTGAGTTGGAGTGGAATGGCGAAGCTATCGAAGAAATTGTTATAGGAGAAATGCAGTATGGCGGAATGTTTCTTCGGATGCCATGGAAAGAAGGAATAAAAGGTGAAGTTATTAATTTTGCCAGGCAGAAAAACGAAAACGCAGCAGGTCAGCATGCGTTATGGATGGATGTAGGCATGCAGGTAGAAGGAAGAGATGATCTGGCCCATATCGCCATTTTTGATCATCCCGAGAATAGGGGTTTTCCGCAAACTTGGAGAGTAGATTCACAATTAGGGATTGGACCTAGCCGAGCCATTATGGGTGATTGGAAAATTCCAAAGGGGGAGACAGAAACCATTAAACACGGATTAGTAATTTATACTGGAGCTTTAAATAATTTGGATCTTACAGAAAAATGGAAAGATTATGTAGGAGATAATAATCTCTACGCAACCGCTGGTTTATGGGAAATAGCTCAGGAAGAAGGGTTTAAGGCTAAGTTTCTGACTTCTGATGAGCAAGTAGATGAAATGACTATCACAGATGGATATGAGGTCAATGCTTGGGCGTCAGAGCCGATGATAACTCAACCAATGGCATTCTGTTGGGATGACAAAGGGCGGTTGTGGATTGCTGAAAATAGAGATTATGAGTCACGCGGTAGTGGTTTCTCTGGATCTGGAGACAGTAGAATCCTTATAATTGAAGATACTAATGGTGATGGAAGAGCAGACTCAAGAAAGGTTTTTGCCGAAGGTATTGCATTTCCATCAGCATTAGCAGTGGGTTTTGGTGGTGTATTTGTGGGAGCTCCGCCCAATCTGTTATTTATCCCCGATAGAGATGGAGATGATGTTGCTGAAATGGATGATATTGAGGTAAGATTAACTGGATGGGGCATAAGAGACAGGCATGAGACTATAAATAGCTTTCATTGGGGACCTGATGGTTGGCTTTATGGCTTGGAAGGGTTTGCCACTCCATCAAAAATACGAAGGCCGATAGGAAAGGGTAAAATTTATAAACACAATGAGCCATTCCCTGAAGATTTATTAGAAGCAGATGGCATTGATATTAATGGGGGTGTTTGGAAATACCATCCAACTAAAGACAGATTCGAAG
>DBBU01000025.1:0-3948 GCA_002292365.1 Flammeovirgaceae bacterium UBA976 | reverse complement strand
GATGCATTTCCTCCGATGCAAAATAATCGAATATTTATGGCTAATATTCATGAGCACGCTGTTCTATCTGATATTCTTGTTTCCAGAGGTTCCGGTTTTGTAGCTAAACATGGAGAAGATTTTATGATGGCTAACAATGCACAGTGGATAGGGTTTAGTTTGGAGATAGGTCCTGATGGAGGGCTGTATGTGCTCGACTGGCATGATGCAGATATTTGTGGCACTTCGGTGGCCCATAAGGAGACCGGTAGGATTTTTAGAATAATGCCGCAAAAATCCCATGCTGAAGAATGGGTGGGAAGGTATGATGATTTGGCCAAGTTCTCAGACTTAGAACTTGCTGAACTTCAGCTTAGTCCATCCGATTGGCATGCACGACGTGCTCGAGTCATTCTTCAAGGTCGAGCTGTTAAAGAAGCCATATCTCCTCAGGCAATTGAAAAGTTGATAAATATTTATAAGAATGAAAGTAATTCCGATTTGAGATTACGAGGACTTTGGGCTCTTCACGTTACGCGTTCCTTAAAAGAAAATGATCTGCTAGCGGCTTTAGAAGATTCGGATGAATATATTAGAGCGTGGTCAATTCAGCTACTGGGGGAAGATAAGATTATATCATCAAACGCATTACAAAAGTTTTACACTATGGCCGTTAATGATACGTCTGCTATTGTAAGATTATATTTGGCAGCAGTTTTACAACGCATTCCCATAGATGACCGTTGGGAGATTGTATCTGCTTTAAGCCAAAGGTCTGAGGATAAAAATGATCATAATATACCTAAAATGATATGGTTTGCGATGGAGCCTAATGTCGCTATTGATGTCGAAAGAGGATTAAAAATAGGATTAGAAACTAAAATGCCAATTATTGCCGAGTATATAGCAAGAAGGGTGTTAGATGCCAATGGAATGGAGCAATTGTTGACTGCAATACAAAAACCTTCTGCAAATCAAAAGTATCTATTAAATGGGCTGAGAAACGAAATTGAAAATCGTTCTGACATAAAACCATCAGACAATTGGAAAAAAACCTATGCATTATTGTCTTCCAATGAATCCACAAAAGGTATTGCTATCGAGATTGCTCAGCTTTTTGGTAGTGCAGACGCTGCCAATCAGCTCCTTACCATTCTTGAAGATACCAATGCATTACTTGAAGATAGGCAGAAATCACTAACAGCCTTGGCTAGCCGTGCATGGTCAGGGTTAAAGCCTAAAATATCTGAATTCCTGGATGATCCAGACTTAAGAATTCAGGCGATTAGAGCAATAACTCATTATAAGGATACCGAATTAGGTTGGGATATGTTTGAAAAGTTTGAAAAGTTTAATGAAAAAGAGAAGCTTGAAATTTTATTAGCGTTGTCCTCAAGGAGAGTTTATGCGAATATTTTAACCGAGGCTATTATAGAAGGTTTGATAATGAAGAGTGAAATTCCTGCCCATATAGCTAGGCAGCTAAGACGAGTCATGGGCAATGGATTTGTTGAAGTTTGGGGTCCCATAGACGATATTTCTGCTGATGTTGAGTCTAGTTATAAGCGCTATAAAAAACTTTTAACAGACAAAGAATTGGAAGTTGCAAGTACTATTAACGGTAAAGTAATTTTCACAAAGACTTGTGGGGCTTGTCATCAATTGTACGGTGAAGGAGGCGTTTTAGGCCCCGAATTGACAGGGTCAAACCGATCAAATATTAATTATCTCCTCTCCAATATATTGGAACCTAGTGCCGATATTCAAGACGATTATAAAATGGTAGTTGTCACCACTAGAGATGGTCGAACTTATCTAGGGACAGTTGCCAGTGATACTGATAGACATTTAGTTTTAAATATCTTGGGGCAGGGTAAAGTAAAGATCAACAAGTCAGATATACAATCAAGAGAAGATACGCCTAATTCTATGATGCCTGCTGGGCTCTTAGATAATATGAGTGATCAAGAAATTTTGGATTTGGTCGCTTATTTAAGATCATAAAAAAATATTTATATTGAAATTTAAATAGCTCAAAATCAAATCAAATATTAATAAATAGAAGAAAATAAAAATTATTTGCGATATTCTATATTTCTTTAAAATTTGGTAGAATTTATTTGTAAATATATTTTGTAAGCTCATGACTCGTGTGAAAATCCTTTATTTGAATATAATATTCAGTCAACGCGATTAAATATTGAAATGAAGATAAAAGAACCCTCTAAAAGTGCCGCTGGCCTAAAAGCTGTTTTCCATTCCATGCGTATGGCGTTGAAATCAATGAGCCCTGTAAAAACTTGGAAGGTTCTAGCTCCCTTAAATCAAAAAGGCGGTACCGATTGTCCGGGTTGTGCATGGCCCGATCCTGATCATCGATCCAATTTGGGTGAGTTTTGTGAGAATGGGGTCAAGGCAATCGCTGAAGAGGCCACCGACCGTAGTGTAGATGCTTCTTTTTTTTCCAAACATTCAATCAATAGCCTCAGAAATCAATCTGATTATTGGTTGGGTCAGCAAGGGCGGCTTGTAACGCCGATGAGGGTAAGAAAAGGGGAGAAAAATTATACCCCCATTTCATGGGATGAAGCTTTTGATCTCATTGCATCTCATTTAAACCAGCGCATAAGTCCTGATGACGCCATATTCTACACCTCGGGTAGGACGAGTAATGAGGCAGCTTTTTTGTATCAATTATTTATCCGAATTTTTGGTACCAATAATTTACCAGATTGCTCAAACATGTGCCATGAGTCCAGTGGTGTTGCCTTAAATCATACCTTAGGCATAGGCAAAGGAACGGTCAAGCTCGAAGATTTTTATCATGCCGAATTGATTTTGATATTTGGACAAAATCCAGGCACCAATCACCCCAGGATGTTATCCGCTTTGGAAAAGGCCAAGAAGCAGGGGGCTAAGGTCGTCGTGATTAATCCACTGAAGGAGGCAGGATTATTAAAATTCAACAATCCACAGGCGGTTTCTGGGATATTGGGACAAGGAACTGATCTTGCGGATTTGTATTTGCAGGTCAAAATCAATGAAGATGTGGCCCTGCTCAAAATTTTGCTACTTAGGTTACTAGAAGAGGCAGAAAAATCCCCTGAAATCATAGATCAGGATTTCATTGCTCAAAAAACCGAAGGATTTGAGGCATTCATTACCGAAATTAAATCTCAGGATTATCATTCCCTGGTTGAGCGCACCGGTCTAGAAGTCTCTCAAATTGAGGTTCTAATAGACTGGCTCTGTAAAAAGGATAAAATCATTGCTTGTTGGGCCATGGGTTTAACCCAACATGTCAATGCAGTAGACAATATTCAAGAGATTGTTAATCTGTTATTGCTGAAAGGAAGTATTGGTAAGGAGGGCGCAGGAACCTGCCCTGTGCGCGGCCACAGTAACGTCCAGGGAGATAGAAGCATGGGTATATGGGAAAAGCCCTCCAAACAATTTTTAGACACCTTAGCGGCGACCTTTGGATTTGAGCCTCCTAGAAAACACGGAGTAGATGTTGTGCAAGCCATAGCATTGATGCACAAAGAACCAGGAAAATATTTCATATCACTTGGGGGTAATTTTTTATCAGCGGCTCCAGATACGGATTATACGACACAAGCCTTGGAGCAGACCCAACTTTCAGTGCATATTTCTACCAAACTGAATCGATCCCACCTACACCATGGTGAGATAGGATTGATTTTACCTTGTTTAGGCAGGACCGATACCATTATTGAAAAGTCGGGCCCTCAAACATTAACGGTAGAGAATTCCATGGGGACGGTACATACCACGCGGGGCTTTGTGAAATCACATACGGACCGTCTTTTGAGTGAACCTCATATCATCGCTCAGATTGCCTCTAGAACCATAGGAAATGATATTGTTGATTGGCATGCATTGATTGATGATTATGATAGAATTCGAACCCTGATAAGTAAAGCTGTTGTTGGCTTTGAATCTTTCAAT
>DBBU01000011.1 GCA_002292365.1 Flammeovirgaceae bacterium UBA976 | reverse complement strand
GTCGATTTGTTGATGTAAGTGATACATCTGGAATTTATGGCCCTGCTTCAAATTATGGATTGGGCGTAGGTGTGTCAGATTTTAATAATGATGGCTGGCCAGACTTGTATATTTCTAACGACTATGTGGATAGTGATAAGTTGCTAATCAATGACCAGAAAGGGAAGTTTATAATGGCTACGGACAGTATGCTCAGTCAAATATCACAGTTTTCAATGGGTTTGGATATTGGAGACGTGAATCGAGATGGAAATATGGATATCATGACCTTAGATATGCTGCCAGAAGATAATAAGCGGCAAAAATTATTATTTGGTCCTGAGCACTATTACGTGTACTCCTCCATGCAAAAAAACGGTTATTCAAGTCAGTGTATGCGTAATATGCTCCACTTAAATAATGGAAATGCTTCATTTAGTGAAATTGGACAAATTTCAGGGGTATCAAATACTGATTGGAGTTGGTCAGCTTTGTTTGCTGATTTTGATAATGATGGGTTTCAAGATCTATTTGTCAGCAACGGTTATAAAAGAGATTTTACCAATCATGATTTCTTAAATTATAAGGCCGATCAAGAAATCAAGATTGCACAAAAGAAGGCGGGAATTTATACCGAAATGTTTGAAAAGATACCTTCAAGTAAGCCAACCAATTACCTCTTTAAAAATTCCGGAGGGCTTCAGTTTGATAATGTGAGTGATCAGTGGGGATTTGATGAAGGAGGATTGACTCATGGAGCGGCATATGCAGACCTTGATAATGATGGTGATTTGGATATAATATTGAATAATATGGATGCAACTGCGGGCATCTATCGCAATAATGTAGGAGACATACAAAAAAATAATTATTTAAAAATCAAACTTTTAGGAAATGATAAAAATTACTTTGCCATTGGTGCACGGGTCATTGTCTTTGCCAATGATCAATTAATTGTTCGTGAACAATATCCTGTGAGAGGATTCCAGTCTTCAGTAGAGCCTATTTTGCATTTTGGACTTGATTCTGTGACACAAGTTGATTCCATTCATGTTTTTTGGCCCAAAGGAAGCTTACAGAAACTTATGGGTACGAGCGTAAATCAAACACTATCCATCAAGGAAAGTGATACAAACCACTCAACTATTGCACAAAAACCGATAGTAAGTCCGCTGCTCGAAGAAGTTCAGATATCGCCTATCAGTCATTTAGAAAACGAATTCATTGACTTTTTAATACAACCCTTGCTGCCTCGAATGTATTCTACTCAGGGCCCTGCGATGGTCATCGGAGATATTAATGGAGATGCGTTAAATGATTTATTTGTTGGGGGAGGAAAAGGTCATAAAGGGGCTATCTATTTAAAAAATCATAAAGGCGATTATAGTAAGTTGCAACAAAGTTTTGACGGAGCTACTGAAGATGTAGATGCATCTTTTTTTGATGCTGATGGAGATGGTGATTTAGATCTATACGTAGTGAGTGGAGGTTATGAATTTTCATCAAACGAAGGAGGTTTACAGGATCGTTTGTATATTAACAAAGGTGATGGAAAATTTAATAAGGCTAAAAACAGATTGCCTTCCTTTTTATCTAGTGGATCTTGCGTTCGTCCTTTTGATTTTGATGGAGATGGGGATCTAGATCTTTTTGTCGGAGGAAGAATTATTCCAGGGAGCTATCCCAAAGTACCCTTAAGTTATCTCCTTGAAAACGATGGCAAAGGGTTCTTTAAAGTTGTGACATCAAGTGTGGCACCTGATTTACAGCGCATAGGTATGGTAACTGACGCTAAATGGGCGGATATCAATGGAGATGGGAAACAGGACATTATTGTAGTGGGCGAATGGATGGGTATCAAAATATTCATCAATGAAAATGGAAAATTGATAGATAAGTCCGATGAATTCCTTGACAATGCCTATAAGGGTTGGTGGAATACCATAGAAGTAAGTGATCTTGATGGTGATGGTGATATGGATTTTATAGTGGGAAATTTAGGAATGAATAACCAAATGAAAGCCTCACGTGAATCACCTGTAAGTATGCAATATGCAGATTATGATGAAAATGGTTCTGTGGATCCAATACTTTTTTATCACATCCAGGGAAAGAGTTTCCCTTATGCAAGTAGAGATGAGTTAATTGCGCAATTGCCTATGTTAAAAAAGCGTTTTGTGGATTATGAATCTTATTCATCAGCCGTATTAGAAACTATATTCACTGAAAAGGAGCAAGCATTATCTAAAGAATTGATAGCCACTACTTTTGAAACTTCAGTATTTATTAATGATGCGAACCAGCAATTTTCAAAAATGTCTTTTCCCATTGAAGCTCAGTTCTCGCCTGTATATTCCATAGCGGTTTTAGATGTCAATGGAGATGATGTTTTAGACATTGTACTGGGTGGAAATCTTGAAAAAGCGAGGGTGCGCACGGGAAAGTATACAGGTAATAACGGATTTGTTTTTTTAGGAAGCACATCTGGAACTTACCATTACTTAAATCAAAACAATTCGGGCCTAAATGTTTCAGGTGACGTAAGAAAAATTATTGTCGATAGGAATCGCATACTATTTGGAAGAAATAATTCTGATGTGATGATCTATGAGATAAATGGGGATATTGAGATTCCCTAAGTTTAATAGTGTGAATAGTATGTATATCTAAAAACTATAGTTATTAAATTCGCAAGTATTAAGGGCTTTTCTTCTTCATACTTCAATAAGGGAAGTAGTTTATCCATTATTGATTGCCCTTTTGCTTGTGAATTTTTTTAATAAGTTAACTGAGTATTCTAATAAGGTAGATGAATTGGGTAAATGGAAACGCCAATTGCCAACACCCCAGGCAGGAGGCCTTTTTAAAGTCAGTATCTTGGGCCTAAATATTGCCATCATTTTTAATGATGTCTCGACAGGGGAAGTGTGGCTTGCTTCAGGCCAGTCAAATATGGAAATGCCGGTCACTGGATATTTGCCTAATGAGAATATTGATAACGATCTCGAAGAAATAGCAGCAGCCGATTATCCTGAGATACGAATATTTACTGTGAAAAGAGATTTTGCCTCGGTCAAGCAGAAAGAAATGATGGGCTCATGGGATGTATGTTCACCTGAAGTGGTGGGAAAATTCAGTGCCTCTGCTTTTTTTTCGGAGGAAAATTACATTAAAATCTGAAGATTCCCATTGGTATTATTCATTCAAGCTGGGGGGGGACCGTAGTGGAAGCTTGGACCAGTAAATAAGGCTTGAGTGAATTTCCTGAGTTGATTAAGATGACCCAGAGCAGTTCGACGAAACCAAGATATGTACTTAGATTACACAATTTGAAAAATTAACGACATCGCCTAGCTTCGATAGTTTGGAAGTCATGAATTTGAGTCAGTGGAAAATTAGTGATTCTCAATATGATGGTGCGTAGTGGGCAAAAATGAATTTACCTTCAGAAAATAGTTATAAAGATATTTTTTTACCTTATGTGGGTTATCGAGAGGGTATTAATGGTCTTTTTGGTACCGAAAACGGTGATTTTAGATCATACCGATATGGATATGAGTTGACCATTGGTACTATCCATGATAGAGATATTATTTATATAAATGGGGAAAAAGTGGGTACTACCTTGGGTTGGCATGATCAAAGAGTCTATGAGGTGCCTAAAGAGATACTATATGAAGGAGCAAACATTATTGCCATCATGCATTGTGATTACTGGGGGGAATCCTCAGTTGATGGGCCTAGATATCTAGAAAATACTAAAGGTGATAAGATTTTTTTGGAAGGTAGTTGGTTAGGTCTTTTTTTACGCAGACCTCCTTAATTATGAGTTAATTATTTATTGTTTAAAACACCAGGATCAGTTGAGTCAGAGACCCTTTCTTTATTTCAGTGGACCCAACGATAATCCATCTTCATTGTTTAATGCCATGATACACCCATTGATCCCTTATAATATCAAAGGAGTTATTTGATACCACGGAGAAAAAAATGTAGCGAGAGCTGAAGAATATGAAAAACTTTTTCCGGCACTGATTACCGACTGGAGAAGTTATTGGGACATTATTTCCCTTTCAATTTGTTCAAATATCACTATTTTATTATGGATTTGAAAACAACCTATCACCGGCGTTGAGAGATGCCCAGCGAAAAAATTTAAAAGTGACCAATACAGGTATGGCGATCACTATGGATATTATATCACCTACGACGATCCATTCTTCAAATAAACAAGATGTTGGAGATCGATTAGCGCGTTTGGTCCTGGCCAACGACTACAATAAAGACATATTGGCTTCTGGCCCCCTTTACAAAAGTTATAACGTGAAGAAGGGCAAAGTAGTCATTGATTTTATCTAGGGACAGGGTTTAATGAGCCATAAATCGAGTCTTACTTGATTTGAATTGGCGGGTGAGGATCAAATATATGTTTCAACAGAAGCAAAGATTGTGAACCATCAAGTCATCGCTTGGTCTGATATGATGTCTGATCCTAAACATGCAGGTATGGGTGGAGAGATTATTTTGAGAGGACGCTATTTAATGGAGGAGGACTACCTGCAGCATCTTTTTCCTCCCAATGATAGAGACCTTTACCCATGGATAGAAGGGTAGATGAACGCGTATTTTTTTTTATAAATTTTTGACCTAATACAAGTTTACATAGGTTGGATTAGTTTAACTGCCCAGTGTTAATCATTTTATTAGGTTAATTTTAGGTACTTAAGGAAAGATTGAGAGTTGATCATATGTTTAAAAAATGCTTATTCAATTTAAGATAGGAAGTTCAAAATCAAGTAATTACTCAGATCGGTAATACTAATTTTATGAAATTATTTTAATTTAGTTACATGAAAAACACCTTTATATTTTATGGTTTTATCTTTTGTCATTTGGCAATGAGTCAAAGTGATTCCAATTTTAAATGGTGGAATCCTGCAGCGCATGAGTTTCAAGTTATAGAGGGTCAGGCTTGGTTCGATGAAGTCCAAGAATCCTACGATCGACTGCCCCATCGCGTAGTTGATAAGGTGGTTCCAGAGATCTGGGGACTATCCAAACATTCGGCAGGTCTGATGATTCGTTTTCGCTCAAATGCAAAAGAGATTAAGATCAGATATCAGACTCAGGATGAAAATTTGAGGTACATGGATCACATGTCGACCACGGGCGTAAGTGGGTTGGACTTATATGCCATAAATAGTGATGGAATGGAAGTTTGGTGTGCCGCTGGTCGCACTTTTGGAGATACTATTACGTATGCTTATAGACTTCTGAACCCCAATGATGGTTATCATGATCTAGGTCGAGAATATCGACTCTACTTACCGCTTTATAATCAAGTTAATTGGATGGAGATTGGAGTTGAGGAACAAGTGTATTTTGAACCCTTGCCTGTTCGAAAAGAGTTACCTATTGTAGTGTATGGTACATCAATCGCACAGGGGGCATGTGCTTCGCGACCGGGTATGGCTTGGACTTCCATTTTAGGAAGAAAAATGGATAGACCCTTGATCAATCTGGGTTTCTCAGGTTATGGAAAACTGGATATGCCGCTGATTGACTTACTTGGTGAGATTGAGGCAAAAATATATGTACTAGATTGTCTTCCCAATTTGTCTTCAGATGGTTGGGAAAGATTAGGGTTTGAAAATGAGCAGATCCTAAAAGATAGAATACTTGTAGCTGTGCAATCCCTTCGTGAAAAACAGCCTAGGACACCCATTCTTTTGGTGGATCATGCAGGTTATACCCAAGCACTTGTAAGTGATAAAAAGGGCAAAGAAGTCAGCCAAGTCAATGTACTTCAGCAGCAAGTATTTCATGAGCTCAAAGATGGAGGGATGGACTATCTTTTCTATTTAACCAAGGAAGAAATTGGTTTTCAGATGGATGATACTGTTGATGGGCTTCATCCGACAGATCTGGGAATGATGAAATATGGCATGAGTTATGAGAAAAAAATACGATCCATATTGGAAGAACCGACTGGAACTGCTTCGACGACACATGCCATTACCCAATATAGGGAGCCCGGAAATTATGATTGGGAAAAAAGACATAGAGAAATATTGAATATCAATCAAATAGATCCACCAAAAGCAGTTTTTTTGGCCAATTCAATTATTCATTTTTGGGGAGGGCTACCCACGACTAAATTAAGAAGAGAACAAGCTTCTTGGGATCAGTTCTTCACACCATTGGGTCTCAAGAATTATGCTTACGGATGGGATAGGATCGAGAACGTCATATGGCGGGTATATCATGGTGAGCTTGACGGATTTGAGGCAAAAAAAGTTTTGGTCATGATAGGGACCAACAATTTACATCTCAATACAAATGAAGAAATTATAGAGGGATTGCACCTTTTAATTAAGGCCATTAAAATCAGACAACCCACAGCTAAAATAATACTTATGGGCTTATTACCCAGAAGAGACTATGAAGCTAGAATTGTAAAGCTGAACTTTCAAATAGCTCAGTTGGCAGGAGAAGTAGCGGTGCCCTACCGAGATCTTGGGTACGTGTTTTTAAATAAGGAAAATAAAATTGATGAGTTGTTCTTCTCTGATGGATTACATCCGAATACTGCGGGTTATCTAAGATTGAGGGAGGTGGTAAAGCCTTTGTTGACAGACTGAGGTATCCATAACAGATATCGAAGGTGGATGAGTATCATTCCCTTAAAATCAAATCA
>DBBU01000051.1 GCA_002292365.1 Flammeovirgaceae bacterium UBA976 | reverse complement strand
ATCATCTTTAGTTTTGGTGCCGTCAGTAGAGGTGCCATTTATGCGTTAAAAGCCCATGGCTTTAGAGATATTACCATATGTATCCAGCGACCTGATCATGAAGTCCGAGAAGAGGTCTTAGATGTAAACTATGTCCGTATCAAGAATGGAGGTTATAATGAACCTAGATTAAAAATTGTAGAACATGATGGAACTGAACGAGCCTTATTGGATTTAATCAGCGAATCGGAAATCATCGTTAACGGTACCTATCAAGATATCAATGATCCTGTCAATTTTATCATTGAAGAGGAGAAATCTAGTCTGAGGGCAGGCACATTGATCATTGATGTGAGTTGCGATGAAGGCATGGGATTTTATTTTGCCCAACCCACTACTTTTAAAAACCCCATATTGGAAATCGATCATGTTAATTATTATGCCGTAGACCACACCCCCAATTATTTTTGGGAAAGTGCTTCCAGATCCCTTTCTGCAGCATTGATTGTACATTTTCCTTCTGTCTTGAAAGGTCGATCAAGTTGGGCTCAAAGTCTGACGATCAAAAATGCCATTAACGTAGAACAAGGCAATATCGTCAAAGAAGCTATTCTTAAATTTCAATGCCGCGAAAGAGACTATCCGCATAGGGTGAGTACATCCATAAATTGATAAAATTTATCAATGGTCACCTGCTCCCCCTATATCTTTTAATATATTGAGCTCACAACTTCTCATCAATCCATAAGTACAGGCTCTAAACTCTTTTCAGATCTCATTTTGAGTCTCTTTTATTGTCTAAAAATGGTCAGAGGTAAAATAAAGAATGATTTAAAATTAATAATAGATAGATATATCAATATTATTCTAGTACTATTTTATCTATCAAGAGCTTAAATCTTTCGCTTTTTTTATTCCCGATCAAAAAGGTGAGCTCTTCAATAGAATCATTAGAAAAATTAGGTTGATTCAATCTTCTCCCACGAAAAGAAGGATACATATCTCCTAAAGGAATGACTATTTCTTGCCATTCACCCGAGGTCAAAAATGGGGCTATGTAGGAATAATAATCACGTGCATTGGACTTTATCCTAAATTGATATTTTTTTCCATCTCCCCGCAAGGTAATTTTAACTTGAGTATCTCCCTTTATGGTCCTTTTTAAAAACCTATATCGCAATGATGAAAATCCACCATTATTTTCCAAAGATATATTGCCTTCAAAAACACCTGAGCCGTCTTCATCTAATTTAAATGTACTTGACGAACGACCCCCCATCACTATATCGTTTACAATAATCCAATCTTGAAGATCTGACTTCTTATTAAAATCGAAAATTACTTGTGCTTGCATTGAGGTAAATAAAATGGTGAAAAAAAGGAATAAATTCATACTAATTTAAAATAAATTGAACAGAGAATAATAGTAAAATGGCCACTATTCCTTGAATCAGAGTTGCCATAGTGTGCATCTTTAAGGTGTTTTTGGTGTTCATCCCTGAAAATTGAGAAACTACCCAAAAATAACTATCATTGATATGAGAAACGGTCATGGCACCTGCTCCAATGGCCAATACCGTCAGCGCCCGAGATAGCTCACTGTCTAATCCCAATACATCCATCATAGGTGATATTATCGTTGCCGCTGTAATGATTGCCACCGTGGATGATCCTTGCGCTGTCTTTAATAAGGCTGCCAATATAAACGGTAAAAA
This sequence comes from Flammeovirgaceae bacterium UBA976, assembly GCA_002292365.1. Lineage (GTDB taxonomy): Bacteria > Bacteroidota > Bacteroidia > Cytophagales > Cyclobacteriaceae > UBA4465. The sequence continues at coordinate 2,777 of DBBU01000051.1, read as the reverse complement.
AATCCCTACCTCTAAGTCTGTAAATTGAGCCTCAATAAGTTTCCCTAAATTGCCCGATCGGAGGATACTACCTAAAGATCCCCCTGCCCCGGTTATGAGTATGATGACTCCAGCTTCTTTTAACACATGTGATACCCAAGAATAAAGCTCTTTTACGGGTGTTTTTTTATCAACCAGCAGCAAGGCGAGCAGCATCCCTACAAATAATGCGGGTAAGGGATATCCAACAAATGAAAGCGTATCCGCGATCATTCCGTCTCCAAAAGGATGGGATGGATATTTAGCCATTGATCTTAACCCAATGAAAATGATAGGCATGATTATGGGTAGGAAAATTACTAAAATGTTCGCCTTATTTTCAACTATTTCCTCGATCTCGTTCCCTATTTTAGGAGTAGTTGGGGTAAGTTTAGATCCAAATTTTACAGCCCAAAAATAACCAGCAAAGGCGGTAGGTAGGGCTATCACCAAACCTATGATTATGACTAAGCCCAAGTCCGCCTCTAAGGCTGCTGCTGCTGCCAGTGGACCCGGAGTTGGAGGTACGAAAACATGAGAAACATAGAGGCCTGTTGAAAGTGCTACCGCGAAAACAGCTACTGAAATTCCTGTTTTCTTACTTAACGATTTGTTTAAGGATGAAAGAATGATAAATGCAGAATCGCAAAAGACCGGAATTGAAACCAATACACCTGACAAGTTGATGGCTAAGGGAGATTTTTTATCCCCTATTACTGATAAAAGATATTTTGCTATGCTTGCGGTACTTCCCGATTTTTCTAAAAATATGCCGATGATTGCTCCGAATCCTATGATAATGCCTATGCTGGATAAGGTCTTTTCAAAACCTTCACTTATTTTATCTAGAATTACCACCCCATCTAAGCCCATTAAAAATCCCACCATTATGGCCGCTAGAATTAAGGTAATAAAAGGATGAATTTTAAATTTAGCAATGGCTACCACTATGAAAATTAGCGTTCCGTAAATAATAATGAATAAATTCATAATACTATTTTTAGTCAATCTATTTCGAAATATCTATCCATTTAATTCAATATAGACCTTTTATACAGGATAGCCCACTGTAAGCTCAACCAATTTAACAATTAAACCTGAAGTGAAAATAAGCTGAAATTTTGTGAGTAGAACAATAATAATGACGCTTTTAATGTTATCCTCTGATCTGATAGTGATCAATAGGATCAGGTGACTTTCTCGTGAAGATCCTATTACTATATGTTACGCTTTGCAAAATCAAAAAAAGCTTAATTTTTATTAAATTTCTTGATCAAATGGTAAGAAAAATCAATGATTTCCTTGTAGTTGTCCTTACTTATTTTTTCGTCAATACCTTGCAAGCGTGTCATACTTTCAGATTGAACCCGAATGGCAAAAAAACGATAGACATCATCCAAAATTTCATAAAAATAGGGAACATCATTACCCCCTTCGACCAAACCAGGTACGACAATGCTGTTGGAAAATATACTCCGTATAGTTTTTTCTAGGGTGGCATATACCTAAGAATCAATTCTTGAGACTGGCGAAGGATTGTTCAAGAAACCAACAGGTACTATTTCTATTTTATTGGATATGCTATTTTCAATATGTGGTTCACGTAAGGAATGGTCTCTCCGGGCAGAATTCTAAAATTAATCGTTGCCGATGGAACGGTCGAATGACATTATTCTTTAATCCTCCTTGAATGATTTTGGGTGCCGTCGTTGTATGGGCATTCAGAGATTCAAGAATGCGCTTTTCAAATAACCATGGATTGGCAAAGGCCAACTTTATTAAAAAACGTCCATTCAGCACCTATATTCAAACTGGTAATCAATAGGTTTTACAAGTTTGTGGGAAAGTTGATTATTTTCGAGGTCCACGATGGCTTGAGCCAACATACCAATAGTATTTACATATTCACAATAGGAAGAGGTTTTTTCCATCTTTATTACTAGTTATTAATTGGTTTTAGTGAAATATTTATTGAGCACCATAAAGGAAAGTAAATCCTCTTTTTTTTGATCCTTAAATTGATTTACATGCTTGTTGGCATTTTCTACAATTAAACTTGCCTTTTCAGGATGGTCTAGAAAGAATTTAATCCTGCTTTCTAAATCTGAATAATCATCTTTGATTAGAATATAGTGTTGGTCTGGAATAAGCAGACCTTCCATAAACCATGTTTCATATTTGGGTTTAGGCATTATAGCTATAGAATTGGAGGACATTACCCATTTTAAGTTGCTGGCAACATCGTTACCTTCAAGACATAGAATAAATTTATATTGGAGCTGTTCGCTATAAGTCATTCGTTCAACCATCCAAAGCTTATTTAGGCTATTGTTGTTTACTTTGCCAATATTACACAATGGATGCCCATAGTATTTTTCTAAAAATTTTATTCTCTGAGGTTGTGAAGAATGAACTTTAGCTCTAAATACAAGCTGGTCTTTCTTTTTTGTATATGGCAAATCATCCTTCGATATAAATGTAAAGTGTCTTATTTTATTCCATTTTAATACTATAGAATTAGTATTTTGATTATTGATGGGTCTACTTTTTACTAATCCAGGTTCTTTGGGAGTTTTGGTAATATCTCCAAATAAAAAATGCCCTTTAAGATGCTGATTGAAATACCGACCATATTCATACAAATCAAAATAATAGGTCTTATAGTTTTTTTGCAGTTTTATTTCAGATAGTTTTCGAGCATCTTGGGAAAGATTATATTTTTCTTTTAGTTGGTTGTAGTAATTTATCCTTAAGAGTAA
>DBBU01000062.1 GCA_002292365.1 Flammeovirgaceae bacterium UBA976 | reverse complement strand
ATTGTCTTGCCATACCATCTTTCAAGTACTTCCACTACCTCCTCAAGGACAGCATCATCAAAATAGATGATCCCATCCTTCCAGCTCAAGACCTTCTTGGGGTCAAAGCTGGATTGAATCATTTGCCCATTGGCCTTGAAAACACTCAATGATTGTCCTGGATCTAAATAAACTTTCTGATCATCTTTATTTAACTTATCTGTCTTTTGAACCATTACTTTTCCCTGAGCTAAAGCGACTTGATGGCGATCTACAGAACTGTAAGCATTTACATTGAATTGAGTACCAATGGCGGTGACCGACATCGCTGAAGTTTTTACAATGAATTTTTTTGAAGGGTCTTTGGCCACCTCAAAATAAGCTTCTCCTGAAAGTTCAACCGATCTTGTACTTCCTGAAAAATCAGGTTTGTACTGGATGCTGCTTTGAGAGTTCAACCAAACAATGGTTCCATCTGGAAGATAAATCTGTGACTTTCTGCCCGCATCATTAGTTTTAGTGATCATCTCCATTTGGCCTGCCATCCCTTCAGCATCGTGAAACTGCTTTGAAAGATAGAGTAGAGATATAAAAGCTGCAGCCACTAGTATAGCCGCCACACGCCAGTAAGAGGGCAAATCTAACTTTTTCAAGAAGTGTTGATTGCTACTAGTATATTTGGATTTTTTACCTAAAATCGTTTTTTCAAATATTTTGTCAAAACGATCTTCACTTAACTTTACTCTCTTGAATTCTAATTTTTGAATTAATTCTTTGGCCAGTAAAAAATCTTCTTTTTTATTTGGGTTATTCTTGAGCCAAGTTTTCCAATATCGCTCTGTTTCAGGTTTGGGCTGAATGACCCAATCTCTGAAATTAAGATCCATTAATAATAATTCCAGCGAATTTTCACTTTTAAATGCCATGATTTGAATCTCGTTCCTATGTGTGTTTAAAAACTAGAGGACATTACAATCAAAAGGGCATCAGTTTTTTTTGTTTTTATTTGATTTTGCAGAAAAAAAGAGGGGGGGGGGGAGAATTTATATGAAAACGAGGAGGTAGAAATTTAATAACAATTCCATAAAATAAATAATGAAAGGGCGGACTTCATATGATTCAAGGCCTTGTAAATAAGATTTCTGGCAGACCTTATGTTAGTGAATCCCATCAATTCCTTTATCTCCTCATAATTGAGGTCTTCATAATAAAGACAGTAAATAGCTTCTCTTTGGCGATTGGTTAGTAACTTAATAACCTCTTTAAGCTTTTTTTTATTGTCAGATTTTATCTGCTCATCGATGATTTTCTGTTCGGTTGAAATTTCGATTTCAAATAATCTAAATTCAGAATGCTCAAAGTTGGTGGTGTTGTCATTGACTTTTTTCTTGTACAGCAGGATTCTTCTTCTCAAACAAGTAAAAAGATAGTTTCGGACTGACGTCTGTATTATGGTCTGCTTTCTTTTCTCTCTTAATTCAATAAACATATCCTGGAGCGCATCTTCCACCAAAGACTCATTCTTTGTGAATTGACAACCGTACTGAAAGAGAGCTTCAAAATGAGTTTGGTAAATATGAGTGAAGGCAATCTCTTTGCCTTCCCTAAACAATTCCCAAAGTCGTACATCATCCAAAGAATTAATTGAATCCTGATTTAAGGACTCAAAAGCATCTTTTTGACCTAATTCAAAATCTGTATTATTGTTGTGATTTTCAGTTGATATATTTAATTCACGTCGCACCGTAGCAAGTATATTTTTTTATAATTTCCTTCAAATTAATTATAATTAAAAAATTAAACCCAAATTATGTCGATTTAATTTTTAATCTCAACTAAAATAAAAATTATTGCCATTTTTTTAATCGGGCTCAGTAACTGTATACTCATTTATTTCATCTCTCTAATTATTTTGAATTCAGAATCTTGATTCCATTTGGGCCAAATGCGGTTATTGGCCAATTCAAGGCCCATTTGATAAAAGAGATCCCCGTCTTGTTGCATGGCTCCAAATTGCCAAGTATCCCTATTGAATTCATCAGATGGCGCATGGTATCGTTGCGCGTAAAATTGATCATATTCTTTTTTAATAATTTCCTTACCCCCGTTGACTGCATCATATGATGCGAAAGCAAAAAAGGCAGGGATGCCTATTTTAGCAAAATTAAAATGATCTGATCGGAAAAATAATCCTTTATTGGGGTAGGGATCCGGATAGACGTATCGTCCTTGTCGCCTAGCAATCTTTTCAGCCAAATCATCGAGTTCGGATTGACCAAATCCCATGATAGTTAAATCCTTCATTTTCCCATACGATGCCAAGGCATCAATATTGATATTGGCAACCGATTTGGACGGCTCATAGATGGGATGATGGGCATAAAAGGCAGAACCGAGTAAGCCTTCTTCCTCAGCGGTGAGAGCTAAAAACACCAAAGTTCTTTTAACCTCTTTTTCTTTTTTAAAAGCCGCTGCCAATGCAAGAATCATGGCCGTACCACTGGCATTGTCTTGCGCCCCATTATAGATAGAATCATCATCTATGGCAATTCCAACGCCTAAATGATCCCAGTGTGCGGAGTAAATGATGACCTCTTCGGGAAATTCAGAACCCACTATTTTAGCAATCACGTTGCTAGACACGGCTCTTTTAATTGAGTTTTCTAGACCAAAAGAAATCTTAAGATCTAAATCTGTAGCTTGAAAAGTTCGAATTTTCGCGTTTTTGAACCATTGATTAAAATCCATATCGGCCTTTTTAAACAACTTTAGTGCCGCCTCACTAGAAATCCAACCTTGAATGGGACAAGTATTCATTGCAGATGAATCATCTAAGGTCAAATTTGCGCCTGAATGCTGAAGAACGGACCAAGGATAACCCGCGGCAGCTGTTTCATGAATAATAAAAATGGCAGCAGCACCTTGCCTTGCGGCTTCTTCGTATTTATAAGTCCAGCGACCATAATAAGTCATTTCTTGACCTTTAAAAAAACTCGGATCTCCGCTGTTGAAACCCGGATCATTGACGAGTACCAAAACGGTTTTTCCAGATACATCAATATCCCTATAATCATTCCAACCATATTCTGGTGCTACAATGCCAAATCCAGCAAAAACCACTTCTGAGTTTTTTAATGTTACATCCATTAAATCTTGTTCTGTTTTAGCTACAAAATCAGTTGATAAATCAAGAAAAATAGTTTCATTTTTACTGATCACTCTCATTTGTGATTCTGCTCGACTGGTAATCTCAATCATTGAAACTTCCTGTCGATAGCTTTCTCCATT
>DBBU01000049.1 GCA_002292365.1 Flammeovirgaceae bacterium UBA976 | reverse complement strand
GGGGGCCGGTATTTGGGGATATTTGTTGACGTAAGCCCTTGACTGTTTGAGTATGATACTGCCTTTTTGAGTGGTTAAGCGCAGTACCACATTCATGTTGCCTGCTCCCGGTGTTTCTACATGTATAATTTGGTCTTCCTCAAGCATCCAACCATTATTAATAAGTATGTGTTTGAGTTCATTTTGAGAGCTATTCAAGCTTATTTCTTTCATATTAGAAGGTCAACGTGGGTTCATTTGTGGAAGAGACAAAGTTACTTTTATTGATTTATTGGTATTATTTCCAAAGTGATTTTAGTGGATCATTAATATTATAGCTGCCATGGTTTGACTAGAATTTTTCCTGCAGACATATTTTCGGGAAAGGTATTCAGACCTTCAATGACTTGTGTCAATGACATCCGGTCTCTTATTTGAATTTCATGCTGAGTGTCTAAAAATTTTTGGACCTTATTAAAGCCGCGCAGTAGGGTGAACATTGATTGCTGATTGATCCATTGAGAAAGCCAAAAACCACTTATTTTTTTACCTTCAAAAATAAATCTTCCATGGGGAACCATCATTTCTTGCTCAGACAAAGCGCCATAGACCATCACTTCTCCACCCTTGGGCAAGGCGGCCAATAGTTGGGAGACCATGACTCCTGAAAGGGCATCAAAAGCGATTTTCACATTTAGTTGTTTAAATAAGTCACGCATTTCGGTATTAAAATTAGGAGACGAACTATCAAGTATAAATTGAGTACCATTTTTCTTAAGCAACTCAACTTGTTCGGGTCGCCGCACAATATTGATACATTGAAGGTCATTTTGTCTGCACATTTTATCCAATAATTGGCCTAGAGCACTGGCCGCTGCCGTATTGGCGATGGCATGGCTCCTTTTTTTTTTGGCAATACTGATCATAGCGATCACGGATAAAGGATTGACCAATAACATCGATCCTTGTTCTAAACTTAAATTCTTTTTCAAGGGAATGGCGGTAGTGGCTTGGGTTAGCGTGTATTCTGCCCACGTACCATTTCCAGTAGGAGGGGCAAAACAGGCTACTTTTTTACCTAATAATCTCCTAGAGAAAAAATCATTTCCAGTAGCCATTACGATGCCGCTACCTTCAAAACCAGCCACTACGGGCAATTTTTTTGGAGAAGCATACAAGCCTCTCAAAAAGGCCCAATCTGAAGGGTTGATAGGGGCACTATCAATTTTCACCAATACCTCTCCTTTGGCAGGCTTGGGGACTTCTAATTCTTCAATGGCGAGGCCTTCATCAAATTTTTTTAGGACCAAACCTTTCATAGAGTTTGGGAAATGTGTGGTAAATATGTTTTTCATGAGGTTACAAGAATAATGAAAATATAGATAGTATTTTGGACGTGAGATTATTGGCGCGGTATTTAGATTGCTTTTTAGTGATTAAGGTCAAATTTAATGAGATGATTAGTTGAAGCCAATATTCGTGTCTGTTTACAGACCGATCGTCACAACCTGTTTTTTTATCAATTTTTTTATGAATAACTTCATTTATGAGGTTGAAAAAAATCATGAAAACAGACAGCTATTTTTATTTACTCATTTCATTAGGATTACTGGGGTGTGCTGGGGAAATCTCAAAGACGACAGAAATTGATCAGTGGGAGACACAAGCTGCACAAGTTGAGATCATCAGAGATGATTTTGGAGTCCCACATATTTATGGAAAAACAGATGCTGATGCGGTTTTTGGTCTCTTATACGCTCAATGTGAAGATGATTTTCACAGGGTGGAGCGAAATTATATTTGGGCGATTGGGCGATTGGCGGAGGTAACCGGAGAGGAGGCGCTTTATAGTGATTTGAGAGCCCATCTGTTTATGACCAAAAACGAGGCAATCGACGCTTATGAAGCCAGTCCCAAGTGGCTGCAGGATCTTTGCGATGCTTTTGCAGCAGGCATTAATTATTATTTATATACCCATCCAGAAGTAAAACCCGAGTTATTGAACCATTTTGAACCTTGGATGCCATTTTATTTTAGCGAGGGATCCATCGGAGGAGATATCGAGCGGGTGCCAATACCTCAAATAAAAACTTTTTATGAGGGAGTGCAGCCACTTTCGCTCATCACCAATGATCGCCAAACACTGAACCATGAATATTTGATGGAACCGCAAGGGTCTAATGGTATGGCCATTGGTGGGGAACGAACGACATCGGGAAATACTTTGCTGCTGATCAATCCTCACACCTCTTTTTTCTTTCGGGGAGAAGTTCATGTCGTGAGTGAAGAGGGCTTAAACGCCTATGGAGCTGTGACTTGGGGCCAGTTTTTTGTTTATCAAGGCTTTAATGAAAAAGTGGGCTGGATGCACACCAGTACCTATACAGATGTTATTGACGAATTTGTGGAAGAGGTACATGAAAAAGAAGGAGGTTATTATTATAGATATGGTGAAGAATTGAGACCGATTTCTTCCTATGAGGTCAAGCTGAAATATAAGCAAGGGGATAAAATCATGGAGAAGAGCGTCACGGCTTATCGTACACATCACGGCCCGATCACACATATGACGGCTAATAAATGGACGGCAACTGCATTAATGTGGAAACCCATTGAGGCATTAACACAGTCTTATATTCGAACCAAAGTGCATGGTTTAGAGGAATTCAATCAAATGATGGATATGCGTACAAACTCTTCCAATAATACTGTTTACGCGGATGCACAAGGAAATATTGCCTATTATCATGGTAATTTCATTCCCATAAGGGATATAAAATTTGATTATAGTAAACCCGTAGATGGAAGTAATCCTGCCACGGACTGGAAAGGATTGCATCCTGTTGCTGAGGCCATAAAGGTCATCAATCCTCTCAATGGATGGATTCAAAATTGTAATTCAACTCCTTTTACTTCTGCGGATCAATTCAGTCCAAAAAAGGAGGATTATCCTTATTACATGTCAAAAGATGAAGAAAATTTTAGAGGCCTTCATGCCATTAGATTACTTAAAAAAAGTATGGACATGGATTTAGACAAGCTTATCACATTGGCTTATGATCCCTATTTGCCAGCTTTCGAAATATTGATTCCAGGATTGATCAAAGCCTATGATCAGTCTGAAAAAGAAGCATTACTTTCGGCTCCGATTGAGGTATTGCGTCATTGGGATTTTGCTGTTTCAAAGGAATCCATTGCCATGACGCTGGCCCATTATTATGGGACTCATTATGTAAATGAAGGGGTCCGACCAAGTGGATTAAAATTCATAGAATTGGTAAAGTATTGGAGTGAAGTATCTCCAGTAGGTGAGCGGCTGGCCATTTTCAAGAAGGCGATAGCCCACCTAAATGAAGATTTCGGTTCTTGGAATCAAACTTGGGGTCAGATCAATAGATACCAACGTTTGGATGGCGCCATTAGGCAAAATTTCAGCGATGAAAAGCCTAGTTTACCCATAGGATTGGCTTCGGGAAATTGGGGAGCTTTAGCTGCTTATGGCGCACGCCATGATAACAACACCAAAAAGATGTATGGGACTCGGGGAAACAGTTTTGTGGCCGTAGTTTCATTTGGGGATAGGTTAAAAGCCAAATCGATTTTAGCAGGTGGTCAAAGTGGTGATCCTAATTCACCCCACTTTGATGACCAAATATCATTGTATGCAGATCACTCATTCAAGGAGGTGTTTTTTTATCGGGATGATGTAGAGGCTCAAGCGAAGATCATATATCAACCAGGCTCAAGATGAAAGGGAAAAAAGAAGCGTTCCAACGAATTTTTCACCACTCTTCAAAATTATTTAGTAGCTGTTGACTGAAACTTTTTGTTCTATTATTTTATCGGATATGGCGTCCCAAAGATGGATTCTGTGCCTTAAGGCTTTTTTTGCTACATCCAGGACTTCTTTCCATTTTTGAGCATCATCCCCACAAAGTTCAGAAACCATTTGTAAAGCTAGAGGGCCGTGTTCGTCACCGTCAAGCTCAATATGTCGATTAAAATAGTACGTAATTTTGTTATACTTTTCATTATTGATATCCCCTTCGCTTAAGATCTCATTAAACATATCTGGAATAATGTCTTCTCGACCAAAGGTGAAAGCAGATGCGATCAAGTGTACTTTTTGGGGTGAAATGATTTGGAACGTATATTTTGTAAAGTCAGCTACTCTTTTTTCGAGCTGGAGATTGTCTAAAGCTTTTTCTACCTCTGTACCCTTTTTAATTTCTTTTATAAAAGCGTCAATTTTTGAAGTACTAGCTCCCATTTGTGCCATGGCCTCTAAATACATTTCAAAATGGCTTTTGGGTTGATTTAACTCATTCAAATCGCTTTCTTCACCTAATATAATTTCATTGATAAATCTAGCTAAAGTTGGGTTTTTGGCGGGTGTCCAAGGCGTATGCACGTGCGTAAGGCTTTGCTGTAAAGATTTGAGTAAAGACATGAAGTCCCATACCGCAAAGATGTGATATTCCATGAAAGTCTTTATATCCCTAGTATTTTGTAGGGTTCCATATATTTTGTGGTCACGTAAATTTTTTCTAAGATCAGAAAGTTCGTGAGTAATGTGTGCGATCCTATTCATTGGGTCGTATTGATTTTTATTTTGGCTGTATAGTGTGGTCAGTTTTAAACTTTTTATATCATTAAGAGAATTTAAATTTTCAACACACTTAGGTAAACACCTATTAATTGTTAAAAAACTCAGAAAATAAAAAATAAGTTCCCTCAATACGGAGTATCTAAGTGCAATTAAAACTTCAAAAAAGCCATTGATTTTACCTCAGTAAAAAATTATATTTCAGTTTGTTGAAGTTTATATATTTCTTTAATCAGGGATTCATTATCCAATTTTTTAATTGGTCGGGAGTTAAATTACTTCCACAAATAACAGCTCCCACTTTTTTATTGCGCCACCGATCTTTATTATCTAGTATTGCTGCGATACCAACCGCAGCAGAAGGCTCGCTTACGATACCCAAATGATGATGTAGGAGTTTCATAGCTTTTAAAGTAGTACGATCTGAAACTAAAAGGGTATCATCTATCAAATGCTCTAAATCGAGTAAAGATTGTTTTACAGGGAGTCTAATCGCTATACCATCAGAAATGGTGTTCACAGAAGGATGACTGATCAGCTTTTGGCTACGAATGGATTCAATCATGGCAGGACCGCCCTCCGATTGAACGGCTATTAATTCTGTTTGAGGACTTAATTCTTTAAAAGCTCGCCCAATGCCGCCCAATAATGCCCCATTTCCCAAAGAAATCAGTAGTGTATCTAATGTATAAGGGAGATTCAATAATTCCAATCCTATGGTACCTGCTCCCGCAAGGGTTTCTATATCTTGACTGTCTTCAACGAATCTCAGTTGTAATTTTTTGGCATGCGCTTTCGCTTTTATTTTGGCTTCATCAAAGTCTTCACCCATCAATAGTACCGAGGCCCCAAAGGATCGCATCATTTGAATTTTATAGGTATTGGCATTTTTACTCGCAAAAACCGTTAAAGGAATCTTCTTCTTCTGGCAGGCATAAGCCATGGCTTGGCCAAAATTTCCCGCACTGGCACACACAATGGGCTCATCAGGTGCTGCTTGGGATATGAGCATTTCAGCAGCCCGTCCTTTGAAGGATTTGATGGGATTAAGGGTTTCAATTTTGACCGTAAGTTGGCAATCAAAGAGGTCACTTAAGCCTTTGGAAATAAATTGAGGTGTGTTTAAGAAGGACGGGTCTATCAAAGGAAGTCCTCGTCTAATTTCATCAATACTTAGTCTATGCTTCATATGGGTTTCCTATTCATGTTTGTTTTAGAGCTCAAAAAATTTATAAAACGCATCAAAATAATGGGGAACTTTAATGGAGATACTCATGGAGAGAACATTGAATAAATATTATGATTTTATTTCGATGTAAGAATTTAATTTTTATACCAATGAGACGAACCTATTTAATCTGAATTAATATCAAAGGCTTTCAATACTTGGAATCCAACGGACACTTAGGTCTGGGTCTTGCATCTCTTTATCTAAGGGAAACATGGGTCGTTGAATCCTTTTATAGTCTAGTCTTTCCAGATCTTGGTCTACACCACCTGGGGTAAGGGCCATGATCCAATCTCCCCGCATATCATAAAGTTCAGGAACTAAATAGCCAATTTTCACGACCAGAATAGCTGCATTTCTTGGATCCAGTCCCAATCGGGTAAAATCTTTCTCATGATGATACGGTTTTCTTTTTTTGGTAACAATGACTTGAACACTACCTACCTTGACCACTGCTTCTGTCTCAGCATATACATCACCGTGGATGAGGGCTTCTACGGTTCCCTCGAGTTTGATAGGAGGTGCATAGCGATGATCTATTTGTGCACCTACCTCGGCATTTACCTTCCCACCAATACCTACAGCAATGGCTTGTTCTATTAGTTCAGGTCCGGGTATCGAAGCGTATATAAGTTCGGGTCCGGCGGCTGACTTGAGGTCGGGGTGCGCCAGTATTTCCCTCAAGGTCCAAGTGACGTCTCCAGCACCTCCTGCTGTAGGATTGTCACCCATGTCGCTAATGATATAAGGATTTTTTTTACTGGCTAAAGCATAAGATAAACTCTTTTCGAAAGTAGTTGTGGGGGCCACAAATTCGAATTCGTTTCTCTTTTCCCAAAAGTTGGACGCCAAAAGTTCAGCTGTTTTCTTGACGGCAAGTTGGTCATCACCGGTTGCCATGACCACGGCATGATTTCTAGGCTCGTCAGCCCAAGCATAACCAATCCAAATGGCGGCGTCGATGATGCCCTCTTGAGCAGTGGAAGGAGCTACTTGTGCATAAAGACTCTTCCCAGGTTCAATGCGGGTGCTTGTTTTTTCACCAGGCAATAATATAGGAATGGGGATCCATGCTTTGAATGTGGGTTTTCCTTTGCCATTTTCCAGTCGGATCAAAAGGTTTTCTACTGCACGTTCTTTCGATTCGCGTGCATCCTCATGGGGAGCCATGCGATAACAAGTGATCATATCTGTATACTGGGCCAATTTTTGAGAAACATTTCCATGTAAATCCATCGAAGTTGAAATGAGTGTTTGAGTACCAATGACCTTTCTAATTCTTTCGATGAAGTCCCCTTCAGGATCGTCTAGACCTACGACACTCATCGCGCCGTGAATATCAAAAAATAACCCATCATAAGGTTTATATTTATTGAGTGAATCTAATGTTTTGGTGACCAGGCGCTCATAAGCTTCACGGGTAACTCGACCTCCCGGTAGCGCATGACCTTGGAGGATAGGTACCCAATTGGCCCGCTGTCTCATAGGAGAATTTTGACCTAAAAAAGGATAATTATCAAAAATAGCTTTACCTGTTTTGGCATGAAAAGCTTCCTCATGTGTTAAAGCAGGAGAAAAGGTACTGGATTCAATGGCTAGTCCTGCAATGGCAATTTTTAGCGTAGGACTTTTGTGTTCAGATTTTGTACAGCTTATAATGGTTAATATAAAAATTGCAAAAGTAAGTCTCGTTATTAGTTTCATTAATTCATTTGAGTAGATTAAAAATAGAAGATAATGAAATTGTAGCTTAATGAAAATTTTATAAAAAAACTATTTACTCAAACATGATTTTTTCGTAAAAAAATGAGTTGTTACTGAAAGGTATCTTACAACCTTAGAAAAAAGGTTTCATGTAAACAAGGGCCTTTAAGAAGTATTTAAAGGGAATATATAAAAAAGGGCCTATTCTTTATTCATTGTAGGCCCTTTTTTTATAGTTTTCTCTTATTTTAAATCTTCCATGAGCTTGGCACTGTAGTACAAAGACCGAACCTTGATTTTTCCTTCCTTACAGAAGTCATCTATAAAGTGAACAGTGAGGGAAAGTTTCTTGCTATCACTTTTTCTAACTAATCGGAACTTCCACCAGGACAGCACATAAGAAAGATCTCTAAGGTCAGATTCTAACATAATCAGGATAGCCTACCTTATCTATTAATTCAATTTTCCAAGTCTTTAAAAAAAGCTTGATCATTTGCTTTGGCTTCATCCCACGATAATTTGGTGCCATAAGGCAAATTAATGTCGCTGATGGTTGCGTCATCATTGAAATAAGCATAAGATTTTTCTAATTCACTATTTTGAATGCATATGCAGATTTTCTAACCGAATTTATATTTTCGTGGTTGATATAAATCTTGCCGTTTTCTATATCCGAAAAACTATTCCAGATTTCTTCATAAACGCGCCAGTCAGCGTAATCGAAGATACTTTCAATCTGATTTTCTTCATTATTTGTCTTATATAACCGGTGCATCGGCATGTCTAATTTGACTCCTGTCTTTTTTTTGAACATCATATGTTTTTCGCAAGTCTGTACCCATAACTGAGCTCCTTCTTTGTATTCTATGGAATTGGGATAAGCTGGTTTATCATCAGTAATACGCAAATAATCTATATTTTCTGACTACGTTTTAGTATTCCAATGATCTTGGATTTATTGATTCCCTTATTTTCTTTGTTAGATCTCAGCGCATTGTTACTCTTTTCGTCATCGGCTAATATCTTTTTCAAAGTTGCTTCATCACCGCTTACAAAGTCTTGTTGATATTGATGCACCAAATGATGCCTGGATGTATTTTATAAATGTTACCATTTTTATCTCTTTTTTGTGCACTGAGTTTGAGACCAAAAAGGAATAAGAGTATTATCTTTTGTTGGTAATGTTTTTCATAATTTTAGTTGTTTGTTGAAAGTCAGAGTTAATTTTTTTTTGGGAGATTGAAAAAAGCTGTGCACTATATAATTACCGTTGATAATGAATAACTTCTTCTCAAAGATTCTGATTTATAAGGCTAGAGAATAGGAAAGAAATGAACAAGTGGTGACTTTACAATCCCCAAACTGATAAAGATGAACATTTTTTCTTATTATTGTATCTTGGAGACAGCAGACATCATATTATTCAGTTCAATAGCATTGGTGCAGCTGACCTTTTTGGGAATTCCCTATCTCATTAAAGAGTCCAATGCAAAATATTACCTCGCAGGGTACAATACGCTTTCAGAGGAGGACAGGGACAATTATGACCTCAAGGGTTATCTTGCCTTCCAAAAAAAATTTCTAACTCAGTACAGTTTATCAACAGCGTTCATTTTCATCATTTTTTATTTTACTTTTGTCACCTCAATAGCTTTCATCATTTATGTGATTGCACTACTCATCCCCTTGCCTTATTTTACGGTTCAAGGCAATAAATTTAAACAACGACAGACCTGATATAAATGTGATTAAAAGAACGTTTTATAATGAAATAAATGCATAAGTGAGTTGGTGCACTGGGGTTGAATAGTGTGTTCAAATATATATTGAAACGAGCTACAGAGGAGTTCACTCAAAACAATACAGGTGAAATTTTCATCTTTTTTAAAAACCAAACATTACGCAGACTAGAAATTTTAATTGAACTTTTTTAATAATACAAAGGTTACATAAATATGATTGAATTATCTTATGTGCTACAAATAATTATGGCTTTATCCATAGTTTACGTTTGGGTATTCCGATTCGACAACATTGTTTTGGAATTCAAGCAGTATGAATTATCAGACTTAACACGAAATTTTGTAGGTGCTGCTAAGATTGCATTATCAACTTTAATGGTGGCAGGTATTTGGTTTCCGCCTTTAGTTTTCATGTCATCTATAGCTATGGCTATTCTAATGGTCTTTGCCCAGTTAGCACATTTTAAGGTAAAGAATCCATGGAATAAACATGTACCTTCGTTTGTCCTCTTGATCTGTTCTCTACTTATCGCAGGGATTGCTGCTGAGGTAATTTAATTTTGATTATTTTTCACAATTTACTTATAGGATTTTCTGCGATATCCTTCCTGATCTATGGAGGTGGCTATTTTTTTTCAAAAGAGATGAAAGCTGACTTTAAGAGATTTGGTTTGGAAAAATTTGGTGGTCTTACGGGATGCTTAGAAATAGTTGGAGGCGTAGGTCTTATCATTGGTTTATGGGTGCCTGTATTGTTGACTTTGGCTTCTTTGGGATTGTTCCTTTTAATGGTTTTGGGTTTTGGAGTAAGGCTTAAAATGAGAGACAGCTTGGCGCTCACTTTCCCCTCATTTTTTTATATGTTGCTCAATCTCTACATATTTTGGTTTGTTGGATTAAGTGATTTTTAAATTTTTAGACAAAAGGATTTCCGGTAATTTTTTTTGTTTTAGGGTCGCTTCACTTTTTTAAATTAAGGACCGAATATTACGCGTAATATCGAAATATAGATTGAGAAGCAAATTTGGTTTTCATAGTCCTGAATATTTTTCTATTTTACATCAACAATAGATAACAAGAGAGCTATGAAAAAAGTGTTTTTAGTCCTATGCCTACTGGGTATAGCACTGCCGTATTATCAATTACTATTGTTTATTCAAGGGGATGGATCAATGGTCCAATTTTGGACAGAAGCCGTCGGTTCGTATCCAGCTTCCATGTTGGCCATGGATTTAAGCGTAGCGGCTTTGTCTTTTTTGATTTTTTTGATTTATCAAAAGGTACAAAGGCGAATAAATTTTTCTCAATTTATTAAGTACGTTGTTTGTCTCTTTTTAGTTGGTTTTTCCCTAGCCCTGCCTTGGTATTTGTATGATCATTATGATCAATAGATAGCATTGGGAAGTACCACCGACAGGGCTTCAGATGTTTATTTAGGGAATATGGGATGCTTAAAAAGGGGTAACATCGCGACGAATATCACCAATGCGTCGAATCTCCATACACTTGAGAATTCATCAGATCGGAAGTTTTGGTAACGCTATTTCCTGCATAATAAATTAAACAGGGAATGATTTCAGACAAATGGGCAGATATTTCCGATGATGTATGCAATATCTATTCTATTTGGAGGCCCACAGACCTTATGGCTTTGAAGAGGCGCTGGAGGCATCAGGAGTTCATTAAAAAAAAGATTATTTTATTGGAAAAGCTACGAAATCTGATCATTTGTCACGTTTTTTTTTCTAACACCACACTTAAAAGATAGAAAAGGTTATCAGGATATTGATATTTTAATGGCTGATTACGTTGTTAGTATTTTACTTTTCTGAATAAAATCAATAATATTGCTAATAGCTATCTATTACTATTAAACATATCATAAATTTTGAATATAAAACTACTAAAGTACATACAAATATTGAGCGTAAGTTGTACCCTTATTTTAATCAATAATTGTAGTAGCAATGATATGGACCCCATAGCGATTGACAAGGATGAGACTCCTTCAGATCTCATCCTTTTAGATCTGGATGAAGATGGTATAATAAATGAGGCAGATAGTTGCGAAAAAACACCTTTTGGGGCCATAGTAGATGCTTCTGGGTGCCGTATTATAAATGAATACGATTCAAATTATTTTTTAGTTTGGCAAGATGAATTTTCAGATGAGGGTGCCTTAGATATTTCTAAATGGCATCATCAAACAATACCTCCTAATAATGGCAGCTGGTTCAATGGAGAAAAACAGCATTATACAGATAGAATTACAAACTCTTATGTGAGCGATGATATCTTGGTAATAAAGGCCATTAAGGAAAGCTATGAGATTGATGGCTCGACACAGAATTACACCTCTGCCAGACTAAATTCTAAATTTTCTTTTAGATACGGGCGTATTGATGTGAGAGCAAAATTACCAGGATCTGCCGGGACATGGCCGGCCATTTGGACTTTGGGGACCAACATTAATGAAATTGGAAACTATTTTGGGAGTACTTATGGGAATGTGGGTTGGCCCAGTTGTGGTGAAATCGATATTATGGAACAAAATGGCTGGGACAAGACTGAACTCATTGGGCATTTTCATTGGGGGCATACAAGCACAGGTGAATATGCAAGTTATGGTAACACAGCCATTATAGAAGATGCAATGGATGAATTTCATATTTATTCATTGGAATGGACCGAAGGTCAACTTAAAGTATTACTCGATAATAAAGTATTTTTAACAATGAATAATACGGCTTCAATACCTTATGACAACCCACATTATATTTTACTTAATATAGCTATGGGTGGAAATTTAGGTGGAGCCATTGAGGCAGACTTTTCTAGTGATTCAATGCAAGTTGATTATGTCAGGGTATATGAGATGGAGTAAACCTCATCTTAAACAATCCTATAGCCTTAGTTACTAATTTTAAGCTAGAAGAAAATTTCATGAACTCCGATAGGTATTTAATTGCTGAATGATTTTTGAGATATTTGGATTTAAAGCTGTCATCCTACTTCAAACCAAACATTTATTGACAAAAAGATTTCGATCGATATAAAAGCTTAAGAAATCTTTGAGATTTTAATCTGAAAACAAAATGGTTGTACCTATTATTGGTAACCATAAATAAAAAAGCCCCAATACTAATGATACTAGGGTTTTTATGCAGAGGAGGAGGGATTCGAACCCCCGGTACCTTTCGGTACGCCGGTTTTCAAGACCGGTGCATTCGACCACTCTGCCACTCCTCTGTGCATTTTGCACCTTAAAAATCGGTTGGCAAAATTAATCTATCTTTTAAACTAATCAAGCGAACGAGGTAATTTTATCTGACTTGCATTTAAAATAAATCATATTACAAAAAAAATTAAATACAGGATATTCTCAAAAAGGAATCTGTAATTTTAGCCTATGTTTCAAGATACCGCACCCCTCGCCGAACGCATGCGACCCAAAAGCTTGTCCGAAATCATTGGGCAATGGCATTTGGTAGGCGATGAGGGCATACTTCGTAAGGCCATTATTTCGGGTCGAATACCTTCTATTATTTTTTGGGGACCTCCAGGAACAGGGAAGACCACGTTAGCCAATATCATCGCCAATGAGGTAAAAGTGCCCTTTCATGTAATTAGCGCGATCAGCGCAGGTGTCAAGGACGTAAGAGAGATGATTGCGAAGGTGAGTCCGGGTCATAAAAACATTTTATTCATTGATGAGATCCATCGGTTCAATAAAACTCAACAAGATGCTTTGTTGGGTGCAGTGGAGAAGGGAAAGATTACTTTGATCGGTGCCACTACCGAAAACCCCAGTTTTGAAGTCAATGCAGCACTTTTGTCTAGAGCCCAAGTTTACCGGCTCAATCCCTTGACATCTGACGAACTCAGTGACATCATGATGCAGGCCATTGAGAAGGACAATACCCTAAAAAATTATAAGATTACCATTAAACAAACCCAGGCGATTCTCAATCTTTCAGGCGGTGATGCACGCAAATTATTGAACCTCTTAGAGCAAGTGGTTACCAGTCAAAAATCTAATAAGGCAGTTGTCACAGATGCCTTAGTTATAGAGGTGGCACAAAAAAAAATAGTTTTATATGATAAAAAAGGGGAGATGCATTATGATATCGTTTCAGCTTTTATCAAATCCATCAGGGGTAGCGATCCCAACGCAGCGGTATATTATTTGGCCCGAATGATCGAAGGAGGTGAGGAGGTCAAATTCATCGCAAGGCGACTGGTGATTTTGGCCGCTGAAGATATAGGCAATGCCAATCCAACGGCTTTGGTGATAGCTACCAGCGCCTTTCAAGCAGTGAGCTTCATCGGTTATCCAGAATCTAGTATTATTTTGGCCCAATGCGTCACTTATTTGGCGAGTTCACCCAAGAGTAATGCCAGTTATAATGCAATTAATGAGGCACAAGCAGAAGTGGGGAGGACGGGTGATTTACCGGTACCCATGGCATTACGAAATGCACCTACACAATGGATGAAAACAGAAAGCTCAGGTAAAGGATACCAATATGCGCATGATCATCCTGGAAATTTCATTTCATCAGAATTTTTACCGGACGTAATCGCTGGAACGAAATTTTATGATCCAGGAAAGAATCCTCGAGAAGAGGAATTACGGAAGCAATTGAGAGTTAAATGGAAGGAGAAGTATGGGTATTGAAAGGGAGTGATCTCAATGAAAGGTTTACACAGGTCATCGTAGGGATTTAAAAGTCTATAAATCTCATTATTTCTAGTGATAGCGATCGCTAGTAATGGGTATTGTCTACCCTAATAATGTTTGCTATTTTTGTAATATGATGACTAGGTCTGTTAGAAGAAAAAAACAGATACTTCTACTCATCTAACAAAGTGACTTTTTAAGATTTATCATGAATAAATATTTAATTGCCCTTGTCCATATTGGATGCTTTCTTTTCACTTCATGCATGCCTCAATCTAATAAAGAGAAGGCTCAAGGGCAGCAACAAGAAGTCAATGTATACACGCACAGGCATTATGCACCTGATCAAGAACTATTTACTCAATTTGAAAAGGAATTTGGAATCAAGGTCAATGTAGTCAATGCGAGTGCTGATGAATTGATGCTTAAAATGGAAAATGAAGGAGCACAATCTCCAGCAGATGTGTTGATTACCGTTGACGCAGGGCGTTTGCAGAGAGCTAAGGAAAAAGACCTTTTGCAAATAATCAATTCTGAGGTATTGACCAATAATGTACCTGATCATCTACGTGATATAGATGGGCATTGGTTTGGCTTGACTAAACGTAGCCGAGTCATCGTTTATGCAAAAGATCGAGTCACTAAAGATCAATTATCCACTTATGAAGCGCTTACTGAGGATCAATGGATGGGGAAGATACTCATACGTTCTTCAGGTAATATTTATAATCAGTCTTTAATGGCTTCCATGATTGCCAATCTTGGTGAAGAAGTGGCTGCACAATGGGCCGCAGGCATACTCAAAAATATGGCAAGATCACCCAAGGGAAGTGACCGTGATCAAATGAAGGCTGTAGCAGCTGGCTTGGGGGACCTTGCGATTGTGAATACCTATTATGTGGGTAAACTACTTACTTCTCCAGATTCTCTGGAGCGTGAGGTAGGTCAGCAGATGGGGATTTTTTTCCCAAATCAAGAAGGACGAGGAACACATATCAATGTGAGTGGTGCTGGTGTAGCGAAGTATGCACCAAATAAGGCCAATGCGATCAAATTCATTGAGTTTTTGTCAAGTGAGGCTGCCCAGGAAACATTTTCCTCTTCCAATTTTGAATATCCGGTAAACCCCAAGGTAAAAATATCTCCTTTACTTCAGTCATGGGGCACTTTTAAAGAAGATAAGTTGTCATTGTCTACCCTGGGAGTACTGAATAAATCAGCCGTATTGTTATTTGATCAAGTAGGCTGGAAATAAAAAATAAATAGTTGAGCAAGATGCGTTCAGAACGCGTAATATGATCGCATCGAGGTTTAGGGACCATGGCTGTGGAAAGTATGATAAGGGCATCTAAATCTCCCCTTCTCTATTTTATTCAAGAGCTATCGAATAGCTTTTACAAAAAATTCATTAGGCAGACTTCAATTATATTTACAAATAATTATTTAAGTTTTTTCATATCCTTTTTCACGCAGGCCCATTAAGCCAGATACTTCTTGTTCTCATCTTTCTACCATAACGCTAAAATTGACAAGAAGTGGTCTTTACTGACCATCTCCATCGTGTTATTATTAGGGGCTCCTTTAATGACCATTCTACTGAAATTATTCAGTGGACCGGGTGAAAGTTGGGCACACATCAAGGAATATTTACTCTTAGATTATCTTTTCAATTCTCTATTCTTAATGTTTGCTTGCAGTATTTTCACTCTAATTTTAGGAGTTATACCTGCGTGGCTCGTATCTGCTTACAGCTTCCCTTTCAGAAAGTTATTGCAGTGGTTGCTTATCTTACCTTTGGCTTTCCCCAATTATCTCACTGCCTACGCTTATGCTGGGTTATTTAATTATTCGGGAATTTATGAGCGTTTGATGGTTCAAATATTCAATTTAGATCATGTTTCACATATAGATATTATGGGGATTTGGGGTTTGGCATGGGTCATGAGTTTTTCACTTTACCCCTATGTTTACATTTCTGCTAGAAGTTTTTTTTCTCACCAATCGCATAGGCAAATGAGTGCGGCTAGGGTATTGGGAGCAGGTTGGTTTAAGGCTTTTTATTCAATTGTGCTGCCCTTGGCAAGGCCAGCGCTCGTCGGTGGTTTACTACTCGTAGTGATGGAAGTTTTGGGCGATTATGGATCGGCTTATTATTATGGGGTCAGTACCTATACTACTGCTATTTTCAGGTCTTGGTTTGCCCTTGAAGAACCCGAAACGGCCGTATATTTGTCTGCTCAGCTCTGTATGTTCATTCTTTTTTTGATTGTGACGGAGCGCAGTCTTCGGGGGGAGAAAAATTATCAGTTTAACAGTGAGGGTAGTCAAGAGCTTATTAAAAAAACATCTAAATTTCATATTCAGGTCATATATATGCTGGTAACCATCATTCCCATTTTATTGGGTTTTATATTACCTTTAATTCAGATGATATATTGGGCTTTTATTACGTTTCATGGGGTTTGGTCAACCTCATTCTTATCTATTGTTTGGTCAAGTTTCTATATTTCTATGATTACTGGATTCATCTGTATTTGTATCTCTTTCTTTCTGATTTATGCGGCAAAATGGAGTCGATCTCTTATTATTCAACGATTAAGTACCTTACCCGTCCTCGGTTATGCAGTTCCTGGTGTAGTGATTGCCGTAGGGATCATGATCCCTACATTAATTTTTGATAAATGGTTGGTAAATATGACTCAGTATTATTTAAACTGGTCGATGGGATTCTTAATTAATGGAACTATTATAGGCCTAATTTTTGCCTATTCAGTGAGGTTCCTAGCGGTGTCGTATCATCCCATCGAAGCTAGTATACAAAAAACAGGTATGCGATTTGAGCAAGCGGCACAAATGTTGGGAGTCCAGCGATGGAAAAGGATGTTACAAATCAATATACCTCTCAATAAGCTGGGACTCTTGAGCGGTGCTTTGTTGGTTTTCGTAGATACCATGAAGGAATTACCACTGACCCTTTTGCTTAAACCCTATGGTATCATGACGCTTTCTGTGAAGGCATTTGAATATGCAAGTGATGAACGTATCGCAGAAACGGCCTTGCCTGCCTTATTTATTATCATGACCGGATTAATCCCGATATTTCTCTTAAGTCGAATGATGAACGCATGACTGTACTCAATATTCAGGGAGTTACTAAAAGTTATACATTGGATCGAAAGTTTGTGCTATCCAATTTAGATTTCACCTTAGAAAAGGGAGATATTTGTGCTTTCATAGGTGAAAGCGGGACGGGGAAAAGTACCTTATTAAGGCTTATTGCTGGACTAGAGACAAGTGATTCAGGGACAATTATTCTCGAGGGTAAGACGGTTGAAAGCGCTAGCAAATTTGTAGCACCAGAGGATAGAGGCATCGGGTTTGTATTCCAGGACTTTGCCTTGTTTCCCCATATGAGCATAAAAAAGAATGTGGGTTATGGGTTAGCTAAATCCCAAGATAAGATAGCACGCGTATCAGAGGTATTGCGGATGGTAGGATTAGGGTCCCATGGAGATCGATATCCTCATGAACTTTCAGGAGGCGAACAGCAACGGATTGCCCTAGCCCGAGCTCTAGCACCCAATCCAACGTTGCTACTTCTTGATGAACCTTTTAGTAATTTAGATACTGCGCTGAAATCCCAGATTAGAAATGAGCTTTTTGAGATCATAAAAGCTACAGGCATCAGCTGCATATTCGTTACCCATGATGCACAAGATGCGATTTCATTAGCCCATAAAATTGCCGTATTAGATCAAGGAAAAGTGATTCAAATGGGTACTCCCAAAGTACTTTTTGATCAACCCTTTACACCCGCTATTGCAAGATTTTTTGGAGAAATCAATATTTTTAATCAAGAGGATTTTCAGCATTTTGATATAGAATTGGAAAAGGCTGACTTTTATGGGATTAGACCTGAGCATATAACCTACAGTCTGACACCTGTGAAAAACAGTTATGCTGCAGTGATTATGGGAGAGACTTTCCATGGTTTATGGCGCAAGTACAGGATTAAGCTTTCTAGTCAAATTGAATTAGATTTGATGATAGATGCCCAAGTGCTGATCGAGCGTAAAGAGATTTTTATTACCTTAGATCCTGCCCACCTCTTGAGGTTCCAAAAAAAGAATTATAGTTTTTGATCAGATCTTTCGCCTAAGAAGCTTTTTTATTTTAGAGATTTTGAAATTCCAAGTTCGTGTATATTTACCTTTTCTTTATTTATAAAATTTACTTTAAAATAATGCCTTTATGGAGCAAATCATAGGCCCTTTTTCTCAAATGCTAACCTTCGAGCAAACCGCTTTAAAAGGGCCACTGCAGGTATCAGATATGGGTATCCTTGAAAATGCCGGAGTGCGTGTTGATTCGGGGGTTATTGTCGAAGTTGGCTCATTTGAGGGCTTGGTAAAAAATAATGTGAGCCTAAAGGTAATGGAGATCAGCGGATCCCATGTTTTGATGCCGGGTTTGGTAGATTGCCATACCCATATGGTCTGGGCAGGCTCACGAGCGGCAGATTTTGAACGTCGCAATAGTGGGTTGAGTTACCAAGAAATTTTAGCCTCGGGAGGTGGTATATTGGATACGGTAAAATTGGTGGGGAATGCATCCAAAGGAAACCTTAAAGAGGATCTTCACGAAAAGATATTGAGGCATCAGTATGATGGAGTGACCACCCAAGAAATCAAAAGTGGTTATGGCTTAGATGCTGAAAATGAATTGAAAATGTTGGAAGTGATTCACGAGGTCAATAGGGAAGTAAAAGTAGATCTAATCCCTACTTTTTTGGGTGCTCATGTGTGTCCAAAAGGCTATGAACGGGCCGATTATTTGGACTATTTATTGGCTGAGGTAGCACCAAAAGCGAAGTTATTGGCTGACCGTGCAGATGCTTTTATCGAAGCTGAGGCATTTCCAGTGCATTTGGCCAAGCCTTATTTAATGGCCATGAAAAATTTGGGGTTTGATTTAACGTTGCATGCCGATCAATTCTCGAGCGGAGGCGCGGCATTGGCCATCCTAATGGGGGCAAAAAGTGCGGATCATTTGGAAGCAACTACCTCCAAGGATATTGCCTTATTCGGGACTTCCAATACAGTGGCCGTTGTCTTACCCGGCGCCTCTTTGGGTTTAGGTATGGCTTTTGCGCCCACCCGAGCCTTATTAGATGCGGGTGCTTGCCTTGCGATTGCCTCGGACTGGAATCCTGGTTCTGCTCCTAATGGGGATTTGTTGGCACAATGTGGCATTTTAGCCACGCATCAAAAATTGACTGCTGCGGAGACATTGTCTGGAATCACCTTTAGAGCAGCACAAGCACTTGGATTTACCGATAGAGGCAGATTAGCTCCTCAGCATTTATTTGATGCTATCGCTTTTCCTACCCATGATTACAGAGAGATTCTCTACCAACAGGGGACTTTGAAGCCTGATATACTTTGGAAAAAAGGAGATTTATTGATGAAAAGAACTACCTAAAATATTTTCTGTAAGCTTTCAGTAAAATCCCTTTATCAAACTTTGACTTTTATTTCTCAGTGAAAGGCCTATTTTTGTCTTGGTTCAAAAGGTACAGCATGCAAGCACTTAATGATTTTCTCGCACTAATTGATGGTTTTATTGGAAGTTCTTTTTGGTTTCCTTACGTGTTGATTGGAACGGGATTGTTTTTCACCATTTATCTGAAATTTCCTCAAATAAGGTATTTTAGTTTTGCTATTAGGGTATTAAAAGGCAAATTTCAACGTTCTGAAGATGAAGGAGATACTTCTCATTTTCAAGCATTGACCACAGCATTATCTGGGACGGTAGGAACTGGAAATATTTCAGGCGTCGCTCTGGCAGTACACATGGGAGGACCTGCCGCCCTTTTTTGGATGTTGGTCACTGCCGCAGTGGGCATGTGTACCAAATTTGTAGAGGTGACTTTGTCTCACAAGTACCGTGAGAAGGGAGCAGATGGCACCATGGCAGGGGGCCCGATGTACTTTATGAAAAATAAAATGAAGATGCCCTGGTTAGCAGGCATTTTTGCCGTGGCGACCGTACTTTCATCATTTGGAACGGGCAGTCTACCTCAGATCAATAGTATTTCTAACGCCATGCAATCCACTTTTGGAATAGATCTTTGGATGACAGGTCTGGTACTATCTATTCTCTTGGCTATCGTGATTGTAGGTGGGATCAAAAGAATTGCATCGGTTACAGAAAAACTAGTACCTAGTATGGCACTGATTTATTTTATAGGTGCCCTTGCCGTTATTTTCTACAATATTGAAAACATTTGGCCTTCTTTTCTATCCATATTCCAGCACGTATTCAGTCAAACAGCAGCTACGGGTGGTTTTCTAGGGGCCTCTATAGCTTTTGCATTAAATAAGGGTGTTGGAAGGGGCCTTTTTTCCAATGAGGCTGGGCAAGGAAGTGCACCTATTGCACATGCCTCAGCCAAAGGCAAAGAACCTGTATCAGAAGGTTTGGTAGCCATCCTAGAGCCTTTTATTGATACGATTGTCATCTGTACCCTTACCGGTTTGGTTTTACTTTCATCGGGTGTTTGGAATGAGAAGCACCAAAATGAGTTTCAGTATACGGATATGCAAGTATTGCAAGGCATTTACAATGATGATACAGAGGAGGGTATAAACGACTTATATGGTCATATTTCTGGTGAAAATCCCTTGCCTTTGTTTGCTGGAAATTTAGATGTGATAGACGGAATCATTCAAAATGAGGTAACCATCATTCATGCCCGATCAAAAGCAGAAGATATCAAGTTATCACTAGATGACGTGCCTTGGACAGGAGCCGTAGCGGTGCTCAATGGGAAATCTCAAAATCCCGAAATCGTGTTCAGTGGGAAATCATTGGTTCACAGTGCACCTCTTACGGCCATTGCCTTTCAGCGGAGTTATTTTGGCATATGGGGCCAATACATTGTTTCGATTGGCCTACTCTTGTTCGCTTTCAGTACGGCCATTTCTTGGTCTTATTATGGAGACCGAGCGATGACCTATTTGTTTGGAGCGAACAGTGTCATTTATTTTAGGATTGTATATGTCATTGCTTTTTTCTTGGCAGCATTTATCGATACGACCATTATATGGACCCTTTCAGGAATTACGATTGCATTGATGACCTTACCTAATCTTTTTGGCTTACTGTATTTGAGAAAAGATGTTAAGAGTTCTGTGTCAGAATATTGGATTGCCTTCAAGAAAGACTGGCCGGATGAAAAAACACCTGAATAGTCTAGAAGGGACTTAGGCTAAATATCTCAATAGGTACACTTGATTAGAACAAGATTAATTTCAAGGTTTTAAGATTGCTTTGATTCGTTGCCAAGATTGATCTCTAGCTGAAATATTCTCAGGGCTGCCGTTGGGGTCACCACCTGATCTCATGTAGGCGTGCCCAGCACCTTCATAAACCTCGTATTCATATTGTTTTTGATAGTGCTTCATAGCGGCCTCTGAAGAGGGGAGTGTCGCATTGACTCGTTGATCAGCTCCACCATAAAAACCGTAGATAGGCGCCGTAATACTTTCATAGCTACTTTCATTTTTAGGCCCTGTTCCATAGAAAACCAAGCCGGCAAGTAAACGTTCGTTGTGTGTGGCATAGGTAAAAGTTTGAGATCCCCCCCAGCAAAATCCCATGACGGCTACCTGACCCGTACCGGCAGGGATATTTTCCGCATAGGCAAACACGGCATCAAGATCATTTAGTACTTCAGATTGTTTGAGTCCATAAATAGCGGTGCGGGCTTGATCGGAATTGGGATAGTCCATCGTTTTCATATATTCGGAACTCATTCCTGAGATCAGATCTGGAGCCACTACAACATAACCTGCTTCAGAAAGCTGATCCGCCATGGACCTGGCCCAATCATTGAGGCCTCGATTTTCATGAATAAGTAGAATTACTAGAGTAGACTTACTTGATTCAGGATAGGTCACAAAACAACTCAGATCACGACCATTAGATTTTAATTTAATCCATTCATGGTGCCTTGGTGAATGTTCCAATTGTGCGACGGCATAGGGTTGAGCCAAAGTACTTGTGGATATAAGGAATAAATAAGAGAGGATAAATATATATTTCATAGTTCATTTATTGAGTAGTGTCTTTGAGAGTAGTATCTAGTTTTACTGATATTTTCCGAAGAGCTTTAGCCATCGAGTTATGATTTTTTGATTTTGTCAGTAGAAACGTTTCTCCTGAATTTAATTTTAAGTAGGCCACATATTCAGAGTATTGGCTATAACGTACCCGCCCGCCCCAAGAAGTCATGGCTTGTCTCATTTTTGTTTCATTGATGAAGATGTATTTGATGTGCTCGAATAATTTTGGTGTACCCCATTTGCTACCTAAAACCCAAATATATTCAAGAATGAATTTTTTATTCATGTTGATTTCAATCATATCTTGCAAGGTCCAAATCAAAGGTAATATGGGAGCTAATAAAATCATAAGTGCAATGACAAGCGCTTTGGGTAGATAGCCGGTAAGTGCTATATAAATCAAAAACAAAATCAAAGAAAATACCATCCTGAAGGTTATGGGAAGACTATTTCCCCGACTTATTCGAATGATATTTTCTTTTTCCACGCTCATTGAATATTCAAAATACCTCAAATACTTTAAAAAAGTATAGAGGTGAGGTAAGTATTATCTCGTATTCCGAGTATTCAAAAGTATTACTTATTAATTTGCTGTTGTGGAGATCAATGGATTTGGAACGGTAGGGTTATTTGTTTTGGGAGGCTTGGGGTTTATCCTCATGGCTTTAATGCTAGGAAAGCTGTTAAGACCCAATCGGCCCAACGAAGAAAAACTTACTACCTACGAATCTGGAGAAGATCCGATCAACAACGCTTGGGGTCAGTTCAATTTGCGCTTTTATATCATTGCGCTGGTCTTTATACTCTTTGAGGTTGAACTGGTGTTCTTATTTCCTTGGGCTGTGGTATTTGCAGATGCAGATCTTATCTTGGCTACGGATGGCTTATGGGGGTGGTTCTCTTTAATTGAAACAGGCATTTTTATACTTATTCTAGCGGTAGGCTTGGCTTATGTTTGGGCGAATGGTATGTTGACTTGGATCCGCCCGGATAGCCCTATTGCTACCTTTAGTTCAAAAGTACCCAAAAAGTTATATGATCAAATTAATCAAAAATATTCATGAAAGGATTACATGACCAAGAGTTGTCTCAAGGAGGGGTCATTGTTTCTAATATTGATGACCTGATCAATTGGGCGAGATTGTCCAGTCTATGGCCTATGGGCTTTGGGTTGGCGTGTTGTGCTATCGAGATGATGGGAGCCATGGCGACGGGCTATGATATGGATAGATTGGGGGTGTTTCCAAGGGCTTCTCCAAGGCAGTCAGATGTGATGATTGTAGCAGGTACGGTCACGTTCAAAATGGCTGATCGAGTTCGAAGGCTCTATGAGCAGATGGCTGAACCGAGGTATGTGATCTCTATGGGCTCTTGTTCCAACTGTGGAGGACCTTATTGGGAGCATGGCTATCATGTAGTGAAAGGAGTAGATCGGATCATTCCAGTAGATGTATATGTACCTGGTTGCCCACCACGGCCCGAGGCGCTGATTGGGGGTTTCATGAAACTACAAGAAAAAATCAGGGGAGCATCTAGTGTGAAGCCCTTAGCACTCGAACGATTAATGGAAAAAGAAGAAAATCAAAAGGTATGAATGCAGGCCTAATTTTTGACTTATTAAAGGCGTCTTTTGGACAAAAAGTCTTACAAATTGACCTAAATGATCAGCCTCAATCTATTGAAATAATGGCGCAAGAAAACCGTGAATTATTTACCCTTTTGAGAGATGATGATCGGTTGTATTTTGACATGTTATCGTCGATTACGGGGATTGATAACGGGCCAGAGGTCAACACAATGGAGGTGATTTATAATCTCTATTCCATTCCGTTTGATTTGCATCTGATGGTCAAGATTAGATTTGATAGAGAAACACCCTTAATACCTACCGTATCCGACATTTGGAAAACAGCCAATTGGCATGAGCGAGAAATTTTTGATTTGTTAGGGATCCGTTTTGAGGGTCATCCAGATTTGAGACGGATTCTATTACCCAGTGATTGGGAGGGTCATCCTTTAAGGAAAGATGATATTTTGCAAGAACGATACCATGGGATTAAAGTGGATTATTAAATAGTAATTTTGGCCATTCAGTATACATATCATCCAGATCATTTAAAAAATTCTGAACCTATATACACCTCAGTATCTTCGCTTAAACGTGGAGAAATGGTTTTCAATATAGGGCCACAGCATCCTTCCACTCATGGCGTACTGAGGTTAGAGGTCGTGACAGATGGCGAAATTGTTAAGGAAGTAATTCCCCATATAGGCTATTTACATCGTTGTTTTGAGAAGCATGCAGAATCAATGCCTTTCAATCAAACGATCCCTTACGTAGACCGAATGGATTATATGTCAGCGATGAACTCAGAGCATGCTTACGCTATGGGGGTCGAACGCATGCTAGGCATTACGGATCAAATTCCCAAACGTGTTGAGTACATCAGAGTGCTCGTCGCTGAACTCAATCGAATTGCCTCTCATTTTGTGGCCATAGGTACTTACGGTTTAGATATAGGTGCCTTTACACCTTTTTTATGGTTGATGAGGGATAGAGAACATATTTTAAGATTACTAGAATGGACGTGTGGTGCGCGTATGTTGTATAACTATATTTGGATAGGAGGCTTGTATTATGATTTGCCTTTGCAGTTTGAAGAGCGATGTGCAGAATTCAGTGCCTATTTAAAACCCAAACTAGAACATTTAGAAACTCTTTTAATTACTAATAAAATATTTATTGAAAGAACTGCAAAAGTGGGAGTATTACCTTTGGATTTAGCTGTTAATTATGGTGTGACTGGCCCAATGCTTCGAGGCAGTGGTCTCAAGTATGATTTAAGAAGGGTAGATGGTTACAGTGTCTATCCTGAATTAGATTTTGACATACCTATAGGAACGGGTGCTATGGGAACTGTGGGAGATTGTTGGGATCGTACGTATGTGCGAATGCAAGAGTGTCGCGAGTCTTTAAAGATCATAGATCAATGTCTTACCATGCTTAGCAGTGAATTGAAGCGAGACAAAGACTTCAATCCCAGAGCATTAGTTCCTAAAAAAATAAGACCTAAGGCGGGCGATTATTATGTCCGGGCTGAAAACCCAAAGGGCGAGCTAGGCTTCTTTTTTCGAACCGACGGTCGCTCTGATATCCCGGTACGTTGCAAAGCGAGAGGTTGTTCTTTTGTGAACTTATCGGTCCTTCCAGAAATCAGCAAAGGTGTTATGATTTCAGACCTCATAGCCATTGTTGGCTCGCTTGATTTAGTCTTAGGTGAAGTCGATAGATAATTTACAATCCGCTTTAATGACTGATTATAAATTATCTATTTCTTCTTTAATTAATTATTCTTATGATGATTTCTACTCTTCTGTTTAGAGATCTATTTTCTTCAGAAGTATTCGGAACAACAGGCTGTACTTCACCATAGCCTTTGGCAATCAATTGCTGCTCTAGTATTCCACGACCAATCAAGTAATCTCGTACTGCATTTGCTCTTTTTTCAGACAGGATGAGGTTATCTTTTTCTTGTCCGACATCATCGGTGTGGGCAGCAATTTCAACAACCACGTTTTCATTATTAGCAGTTAAATCAACGATAGCTTCTAATCCAGCCTTACTACTCAATGTGAATGTTGTAGAATTAGTCTCGAATAAAATATCACCTTCATTTACCTTTCTGTCGATTTCAATTTTGGTTAAGACAATCTCTTCATTAACAACGGGTTGGTCTTTTGCCTTGGTTAACTTGATAATCCCTTGAGTGAAGAAATATTCTCTAGCTTTGACTTTATAGGTGAATTGAGTATTTTCAATGGCAGTTATTTTATACGTGTTTGAGGTAACATAGTCTTTATACACCACTTTCTTGTTGGTCGCATCGAAGAGTTCTAATTTACTGCCCATGACCTTTTCACCACTGGTAGATACGATAGCGAGGTTAAGATCAATGGTGGAAGGAATTATTTCTTCTGGTTCCTCAGCAACCAAGGCTATCTTTTTATAGATACGGGTTTCCCATTTACTTTGAACTGAATCAGGTATAACAATAGATTCCATTGAAGTAATGAAACCTTCTTTTTCAACCCTTAGTTCATAAGTGGTATCACTTACGATACCTATTGAATAAACTCCGAACACATCAGCAACTAATTCATCGTTGATGTAGATATCAGCTGTTGTAGTGTCTTGGTCCACCACAGGATAGAAATACATGGTTCCTTTGTACGGTAAGATTTTATCTTTCTTTTGTTTAGGCGGCTTGACCTTTTTGATCCGTTTGGGTCCGCTACCAAAAACGAGATTGATCCCTGCTTGGCCTTGAATCCAATCAAGATCATAGACACTATATCCAAACATCTTATCTACGCCGGCATAGAATTGTAGAAATCCAGCAGTCGCCGAAATGGCTGCACCCATGTTCAATCCTTGCTGCGGCATTTTGGTAACAGAGGTAGATAAAATTAATTTAGGGCTAATTTTTCTGTTGATACCAATGCCAAAACCAGATCTAAGTTCTCCTTGAATGATTCTGGAATTAAGGGTAGCGGTAATATCAGTTTTCTCGTCCCATGGATTGTAAATAAGACTGGCAATAACGCGTGTAGGCAGGTTGGTTTTATAGGCTTCATTTAACTCATAATAATCGAAAGCATTGCTGAATGTATCTTCTAAAACATTTCCCAAGTCGTCATCAAGTAAATCAAAGAGGGGTAATCCTACCCCGGAACTGTCTCTTATACCATACGCAGAGACATTTTCTGTCCAATTTATCCGGCCCAAGTCATTAATGGCCAAAGCCACTGTAAAATTTGAGTCTATTTTATACTCTGCTCCTAAATCGACAGAAAATCCTTTATTATCTGAGATGGCTAGACCCGTGTAATCATCCGTATCGGTAAAACCATCGAGATAGTCTGTTGATCCTTCTTCAATATCAGCAATATTCACCAAGCCGGCACTTCTGATCATCATACTTTGGTAGCTTGCTTCCAATGCATAATTATCTTCAGGACCTTTAGTTAAAAAGGTAGCTTCGGTATCTGATGGAGTACTGAAGTTCGAATAACCATTAAGTAACTTTAACCTTAATCCTAATTTTATTTTTGATTCAGGTAGTGTATAAGCTAATCCCAAGCCACGCTCAAGGTACACGGTAGAGTTAACTCCCAACGGTAATGTTTGTTTATCTCCAATAAAAGCTCCATTTCCTTGCCACAGTAGATCAAGAAGACTTGTTGGAAGAGCCATATTAAAATTTGATCTAACGTTAGCAAATAAGCTGATTCCTAGACCTGTAGAATCAGGTTGGTTTCTTGGGCCAAACTGATAGCCAATATGAAAGAGGTTCGAAGAGAGATCTCCAGACATACCAAAGCTTTTGCCAAAGCCATCGATAAGTTCATTAGCATTAATGGCAAGATCTCCATTGTCTTGCTTGGTAATCACATCACTGTAGCTAAAGGCATTATTTAGATATAAGTTCATACCGGGCCCAGGTAGTTTTAAGAAAAACTTACCTTCTGGAAAATAGGCAGGATTGTAGTCTGTACTTTGCATTGTAGCATTCCCCAGATGATAGAAGGACGTACCATACTGCGCAAAACTTGAAAAAGAAAGCAGTAAAAGGGCTGTAGTTAAAAAATGGCTTCTCATGGTCAATTTTTTAATATTAATTTGTAACTTTTATCGAAAGGGTAATGTTTACCTTAGCGCTCTCTAATAATGGTAAAAACTCACCATCAGCCGTATTTAAGGACAATATCAATTGAATGGTTTCGGTCGTTTTTAGTGCTTCTATTGCATCTGCGTCAAGTATTATGGGATATGTAGAAGTACTAGCTACTATTGAACCATCAGCTGTCAATATTGGTGGATCTATAAGCTGATCTTCTTCGCTATGTAGTGATACATCACCAGCATCTAAAAAGTGCATGTTTACGCTTACACCTAACGGAAGTTCATTTACAGCTGTTAGCCTGATTTCTACTTCTGGGATATTTTGTTCATTATCCTCGAGCTCATCAATTAAATCTTTGATATCATCACCACCGTCAAAATCAATTTCTTGGATTACTGTGAGATCTGTAAGGTTAATTTCAACTGGGAGCTCCATAACCACATCAGACTCAATAATCGCACCTGAGTTCAGTCCGTAGAGTGCGATATATCTCGTAACCACGACAGCCCAGGCAATTTCACCTGTATCTGGATCTTTGTAAGCTTTTTCCGGAATGCCTGTGAGATCAGTTCCTACAAAAAGAGTATCTAGCAAATCATAGGTCGACTCAGGATGATTGTAGGTTAAATTAGTTGTGATATATTCTTCTTTACCTTCAACTACACGACCAGTACTCGTATTGAAAACAACCTCTAAATCATCAAATGTAAGGATACCCGGCACACCATCTTGTTCAGTACCTGTAGTCGCCTCTAAAATTTGTTCTCCGGAGGCGACATATATTGGGATAATTTCAGTAGAGTCTGGAATCAATGTCATATCTGTCCTGGGTGCTCCAGATGGATCTTTGCTCCAAGTCTGGGATCCCAGATCAAAAAAGGCTGTATCAATAATAAGGATAGGATCACCATCACCATCTAAATCAGGTATGCTATCACCATTTGCGTCGACTGTTGTGACAATCACAGTATCAACATTTACAATATAGGGACCCAACGTGTCAATATCAAAATAGATTACAGTATCCGGTACGTCAGGAAAAGCTACAAAACCAATTTCCATAGTCAAACTGTCTGGCTGAATGGCCAGCATTTCTCTTAAGTTAGAATTGGTTTCGTCCATATAGATATCTATGGTTTCTCTTTTTACCGTATCTAAACGTGTTGGTGTATTTATAGTCTGGAGTGAATCGGCAGGATCATTCCAAACTAGATCAACAGATGTTTGCAAAATGTCGTTTTCATCATATTTTACTGATTGAAATTTCAAGAACCTTAGTGAGGATGGAATCTGTAAAGTATTTTTGAAGTTAAACGATAATTTGGGACTTTTTACTTCGAAAGCACCCCCACTAAATTCCTCAAAAAAATCTATTGCAAAAGAGATGGCAGGCACTTCCAAGATTTGAATTAATTCGACATCAAAATCTAATTCAGGCTGTTCTCCCAATTCTTCATCAATATTAATGGTATCACCTTCGTTGAATCTAAAGACAATTACACCATCCGAGTTAGTATAATACTCTAGATCATCGCCTGCGTCCGCAAGCAGAGAATCGACTGTATACTCAATATTTCCAATCGTAAATGCAAATATGCCGTTGTAATCTGGCACGACGATGTTGTCAGCGCCGTCTAATTCTTCTTCTAGCTTATCTGTATCACAACTTATGCCTGTCAGAAGCAGTGATAGCATTAGGAGGAGGATGTGATTTTTTTTCATATTTGGTTGTTACTTAGTATTTGAATTGGCATTTTCTACTGTTTAAATATTCCAATTATATGCAAGTTGCCTTTTTTTTTGGTTAATAAAAAAAAATAGACCTTCTATCCAATGCAAAGAAAGGCAATATACAGTAATTTTAAGCTGTTGCGGTCTATTTAACTGCACTTACTCTGAATTCAACCCTTCTGTTCTGGGCTCTGAATACGTCTGATGTATTAGGCACCACCGGCTGACTTTCTCCGTAACCTTTGGAGGTGAGCATCCTCGAAGGCACTTTTTGGGAGATGAGGTGATCCATGACCGCTTGGGCCCGTGCCTCAGATAATTTCAAATTATTTCCATCGCTTCCTACATCGTCGGTGTGGGCAGAGATTTCTAAAATGATATTTTTATTTTGAGCCAATACATTGATGACATTTTTAAGTTCATTTTTGTCATTTTCAGTTAATTCAGCCGACGCCGTTTCAAACAAGATAGAGTTGATGGTGATTTTAGCACCTACTTCAATGGGCGTAAGTACAGCATCTTCATTGATGATTTTACCATAGTTGATACCGGTTAAATCAAGTTCGCCTTGATGATAGAAATGCCGAGGTGCCAACGCTTTGTACATATATTTCCTATCATATTCGAGTTCCATATTGTAAAAACCTTCTTCCAATTTACCTTGATAGACCACTTTTCTAGTTTTGCCGTCATACAATTGCAGTAAGCTCCCTTTAATTAGGGAATCTATGTTATTGACTATCCTTAAATTCAGTTGTGGTTTGGTCGCAGCAAGTTTGTAGCTTTTATGCAAATGTGCGGTGCGGGTACCAGCGGGAATTCTTAGGGTTTGTTTAATGGTCTTGTAACCTTCTTTTTCAATTCTTATCAGGTAACTACTATTGGCTTCAACTACAAACATGCTTGTGGTATCTGTGAGCATCACATCGTCCACAAAGAGGGAGGCTGTGGCTGTATCTCCATCGATCAGTGGATAGATATGTTGACGCATCTGGAAGGGTTCCATACATATATCCTTATTGATCAAACCATAATCATTGGTCTCGGTTAAATCATAAACTACACTGTAAGCAACATAGCCTCTCGGTGCGATTTTAATTTCATAACTCGCACCCGTTTTAAGGACGACCGTAAAATTACCGTCAAAGGCGTTACTTTTTAAACCACTGGTGCCCATTGATTTACCATTTTCAAAAATAGCAATCTGCGCCTCAATAGGTTTACCTGTACTGCAGTCTTTGAGCACACCCTGGATATTGACTACTTTTCTGGGTTGTAAAGCAAGTGGAATAGGAATACTATAAATATCGTGACCACTCCCTAAGTCTCTATTAAAGTACATTAGGTCTCCAGAAGAGGGAATGGTACCGTATTTATCATCTAAAGGGGTGTTGATGAAGTCATAGGCTACCGGATCACTCCATTTTCCCCCTCCTAAATTTCTAGATTGATAGATTTCATAATTGTCAGAGGGCTCGCGGATTGCGGCAAAAATCAAGGTTTCATTGTCAGACATGATGCGTGGACAGTTTTCGCAACCTTGTGAAATCGGACTAGGCAAGGGTTCAGCGATCATCCATTGACCAATCTTGTCTTTTTTAGATGAATACAATTGATAGCAAAATTTACCAGGATAAGGAGATTCAACGGTTCGCATGAAATAAATGGTAGAACCATCGGCAGAAATACTTGGAAATCCCTCATAGCCACTTGAGTTAACATTAGGCCCGGCATTGATGGGATTACTCCATGATTCACCTTCTTTTTCTACATACCAAATGTCTTCGATTCCAAATCCTCCTGGGTAAGAGGCAAAGAAGTAAATGTAATTACCGTCATAAGAAAGACTCGAACCTGCAATAAGTACATCAGCTGAACCAAAGTTTTTGATGCTTTCAATCACCTCAGATGACGACCAAGCCCCACTTGGGTCACGATGGGCCATGAACAATTCGTAATTACCTTCTTTATTTGATTGATAGATCATGGTATTACCATCGGCGCTAATGGAAGGAGCGTATTCTATTTGATCGGAGTTAATCGCACTACCCAAATTGGTGATCTCAGGATCTGATTGCGCAGTAACCCAGATCGCACACATCATACTTCCTATAAGAAGCATTATTTTGATTGGATCAATAGTTTTGTTTTGAGAAGATTTTTTGTACATCATGTTTAGTGAGTTTTTTCTTTCGATCTTTTGAAAAGATCATTTTTTTTGTGAGTAATCCTATCATATTTAATCTAGCCTACATTTAGAAGGCGTAAAAATTAAAAATAGCCAAATTAGCCAACTTTAACGATTGAGTGAGTCAATTATTTTATAATGTAGATAAATTTTGGCATTTTATTTGCTTATTTTTGAAGAATATGTCATTTGTGAAATACTTTCTTCTTTTTTGTGGGATGATTCAAGTATCCTTTAGTTTGGCTCAAAATACTATAAATGGAGCCCAAACGGAAGGTCAGATATCACCAAATAATTTTGAGGAGGTGAACATCATCGGAATTTATCCTAATCCTGCAACCGACTACATCATTGTTGAAATCAAACAGCTAGAACTTCAAAATGCCCGTTTTGTCCTTACAAGTATGATTGGGAATGAAATAGAAATTACTCAAGAGGCATTGGGAGAGGATAAATTTCGTATAGGGTTGGTGGGGTATCCTACTGGATTCTACTTTTTGGTCATCGAAGATGATCCTTCCCAATTCAAAAAAGCTTTTAGGTTTTTAATTAAATAATTATTGTCCGACTGACTCGCCCAAAAGCTTGTCATCGAACTCAGTTTTTTCAACCTATTATTAAACCTACTCTGACCTTTCTTTAGTCAGCCGAACTAGTCTTTCGATGAATACGAAAAACCTTTATTGATTATAGTATTGATTAAACATCCCTTCATATTTTGCCGCTAATTCTGTTTCATTGGCGGCTCTGAAAGCACGCGCCATCTCATTAAGAGCCAACACTCTTTGTTGATAGCTGTAGCCATTTAATGCTAATTGATTATTTTTTGTGATATAATCTAACCATTCCACTGCACGTCCGCTATAAGTTGTGGCAATATCAAGTGCCCAATCTCTTTCTCCAACGGCCAAGAGCAGCGATACTTGTTGAATACTAAAAATATCATAGGAGACCCCTGCGTCAGGCATGTATTCAAGCCCTTTCAATAAAACGTCTTTGGCACGTTCCATTTCGCTTTGATTTAAATAGGCAGTAGCCAGTGTATTGAAAGCGGATCGATGGTTCAACACAAAATTCCTGTAGTCTTCAGTGTAATAAACATCAGCATCATCTAAGCCTCGATATTCAAACTTATTTACAATATTTTCATACATCAAATCAGCATTTACCAATGTATTGCCTCCTGGATTCCGAATGGGTACCAAACGATAGGTGAGGCCTTCTTGCACGACATGTTGTTTAATATCTAAGTTGAAAGCATTCAATGAAGTATTGTTAAAATATATAGGCCTGCTCCAGTTGCTATTTACGATTAAATCTAAAATAGCAAGATCCTTTTTCTCCAAATGACTTCCCTTGAGTTTCATAGAGAGTACATTGGTTCTCAATCGATCTGTAGGCATTGAGGTTTCTTTTATCCAAGTGAGCTCATTTACTTGGGTACTGTCTAATCTCAGAACCAGCTCTTTTGAAGGCAAGCTGTTATATTGGCCCCTAGTACGTGCTGTCAGTGCCGGATGTTTTTCTTTAATCAACTTCAAAAATTGGGAAGCACTGATGGCACCATCGACACCTTCTATTTCTGCATAAGGCAGATAATCATTGGGTCCTCCTTGTTGATAATCATCTAGACTTAATCCAAAGGGAAGGGCTTTCGATTCATAGGCGTCTCGCATCATTTGTTCGATATACCAATCTGTATTGAAATAGCTCAATACAATCACACGTACATCTGTACGGTGTCCCAAGACCTCTTGGGCGAACCACAAGGGAAAAGTGTCATTATCCCCTCCTGTAAACAATATCGCATTGGGGGCACAAGAATCTAAGTAGTTTTTTGCGGCATCGACGGAAAAATAACGATCAGACCGGTCATGATCATCCCAATTTTCCGCTGCCATCAGGGCAGGAATACCCAAGCAAAGAAGCGTAGCTACAGCTGCAATTAAGGTCTTATTTTTAAGTATTTTACCCAATAATTCGTAAATAGCCAACACCCCAAAACCAATCCAAATAGCAAAGACATAATACGATCCGGCATAAATATAGTCTCGTTCTCTTGGTTCAATAGGAGGTGAATTAAGATAGAGCACTAAGGCAGCTCCGGTGAGGAAAAACAAAAGCAAAGTGACCCAAAAGTATTTTTCATTTTTTTTGTATTGATAAAGTAAACCAATGATACCTAGCAACAACGGAAGACCAAAATAGATATTTCTTCCTTCGTTATTTGCCAATTCTGATGGAAGCTCCTTAAAAGCGTTGGTTAAACCCACCCAATTGGCATCTTGAATATCCGAGGCCCTTCCTGAAAAATTCCACATAAAATAGCGCAAATACATGGTACCCAATTGGTGTTTGAACATAAAATAAAGGTTGTCTGTAAAGGCGGGTTTTTCGCCCTGTTTCAGTCCTGTAATTTCTCTATATTTTTTTTCATGTTGGGGACTCTTACTATGCATTCGGGGCAGAATAGTGGTATGCTTTTTGTCATATTTGTAGTTGACCTTGTAATCTATGAT
This sequence comes from Flammeovirgaceae bacterium UBA976, assembly GCA_002292365.1. Lineage (GTDB taxonomy): Bacteria > Bacteroidota > Bacteroidia > Cytophagales > Cyclobacteriaceae > UBA4465. The sequence continues at coordinate 69,928 of DBBU01000049.1, read as the reverse complement.
CTCATATTTTTCAGCCCCTTTTTTATAAACAGGATCTCCTTGTTCGGAGGCGATGATATCAGCGGTATAGTATTGTCCATGAAATAGGGGTCGGCTGCCATATTGTTCACGTTTCAGATATGAAACGAAGGTCATAATGTCTTCTGGATTATTTTCATCAATAGGGGTATCATAGTCTGATCGTATCAAAACTATGGCATAGGACATGTAGCCAATCATTATGAAAGCAAAGGCAAGCATGGAGGTGTTGAGAATCACCTTTTGATTGACGATCGAATAATAAATACCAAAAACAATAGCACTGACGAACAAGATCACAAATACTACAGCACCTGAGCCAAAGGGAAAGCCCATAGAATTGACAAAAAATACTTCCATAGCCCCAACGGTAGAAGGAATGCCCGGGATGACACCAATAAGTATGGCAATGATGATGGCTCCAGACGTCAGGAGCGTCAAGAACACACCCTTAGGCGTAATTTTTTTTACATATTTAAAATATACGATGAGTCCTAACGTAGGAATGGTTACCAAATTGAGTAAGTGTACCCCTATGGAAAGTCCCATCATGTAGGCGATCAATATCAACCATTTATTGTGATCCGATTCATCGTTAATCGTTTCCCATTTGAGAATGGCCCAGAATACAAAAGCGGTAAAAAATGAGGACATTGCATAAACTTCCGCTTCAACAGCTGAAAACCAAATAGAATCAGAGAACGTACACACCAGTCCTCCAACCAGCCCTGCGCCCATCACGGCAATGGTTTGTCCTGTATTTAAGACATCTCCTGCCTTGACTAACATTTTTTTAGCTAAGTGTGTAATTGACCAAAATAGGAAGAGCACGGTAAAGGCCGCCGATAATACGCTCAACATGTTGACCCAAAAGGCGACTTGCTCAACATTATCTCCAGCGAAAAGAGAAAACATTCGGCCCATTAATAAGAAAAACGGTGCTCCTGGTGGATGCGGCACCTCTAGTTTATACGAGGTGGCAATAAACTCCCCACAATCCCAAAAACTAGCGGTAGGCTCAACGGTAAGTGTGTATACGACAAGAGCGATTAAAAAAGTAATCCAGCCTGTTATAATGTTGATCTTTTGGTATCCCATTTTTCTAAATAATTATCAATCCAGCGAAATTACTAATTAATGACTAATAATTTGGCTTTAAGGGTAAATTGATCATTGGGCTTCTCAAAAGATTATCTGAATACCAAACCGTAAAAAATGAGCCAAAATAAGAAAAACAATAAATAAGAGCTCAAAACTATATAGATAGCAATTTTTAGTTGTTTCCCACTCAAAAAGAAAATTCCCATCACAAGTAATATCCAATAGCCCAATTCGAAAACATTCATTGATTTCAGTGGATAATGAAGCTGCTCAGGAATGTCTTCATAATTAAACCAGCTGAGGAGTGATAAAGGGTAAAAAGCTAAGATATCGTTGTAATTTGGATCTCCTGGGATCAAAAAAAACCATAAAAATTTAATTAATTCAGGGATAATAAATATGATTTCACAACACATGACCCATTTCCATAAGGCCTGGTAGGTTACTTTATAACCAAACATGAAACAACCCATCCATAGGATCAAGGCAGTTACTGAAAATTTCCAGATAAGCCATATCGGCGTAATGAAATATTGACTACCATAGAAAAAATTAAAAAGTGATAACTGATTGCGTTCTTGAAGCAGTTCAAATACAGCTATATCAGCAAGAATAAAAGCACGATTTAAAAAAAGGATGCAGATATAGAGCAAGGAGATCAGGACGAATATGTGAGAGCTCTGAAAATTAAACCAATTTTCAAATGACTTTGAGGGGTTGTGAGTAAACTTAGCCATGGAACGACACCTACATTTGTGAAGATATACAATATAACTCAACGAAGATGATCTAAATTTGTTAAGTATTTTATACTAAGCAGGTTTTGATTATTAAAAAGGATTCATTCAAAAGAGTGAAAAGCATTTACCCAAAGTATCATTATTTTCTGTTTTTGTTCTTTTCAGTTTTTCTTGCAGAGGCCCAACCATGGACAGGTAAGTTAGATCAATCATCGGACATTTTGCTCAAAAATCGTTATGTCGAAATTGAAGCGGCTCAAGCCATGTACGACATGTACAACATGAATTTCGATCAGGCAGAACGACAGTTTATCTATTTAAAAAAGCAATATGGCTGGCATCCATTACCTGACTTTTTACTCGGTTTATGTTATTGGTGGCGATTGGTTCCACAAGGTGAAATGGGATCAAAATGGGATCAACTTTTTTTGGCTCAAATGGATTCTGCTCAAATTAAGGCCCATCGATTATATGATGAGGTCAATCAAATTGAAGGGGCTTTTTTTTTGGCAGCGGCTTATGGATTTCAAGGAAGGCTTTATGGAGATCGAGGACAATACTTAAAAGCTTCACTGGCAGGTAAAAACGCTCTAAAATATCTCAATATTGGAAAAGATGAAGAGGACTTCAGCCCTGAACTATTATTAGGAAAGGGCCTTTTTAATTATTATGCGCAATGGATTCCAGAACATTATCCCATGCTCAAACCCATCATGTCATTTTTTCCAGAAGGGGATAAAAGCATCGGAATTGCACAATTAAAAGAAACTTCGAGAAATGCTTTTTATGCACGGACCGAAGCCCAATATTATTTATTAAGGATCTTGTATGAGGAAGAGCAAAATTTAGCAGAGGCCTCTCGATTATCCGCTTATTTAACTGATTTATATCCAAATAATTCTTATTTTCAGTCTTATTATGGGCGAATTTTATATCGTTTGGGTAAGCAGAGTGAATCGATAGCCATTTTTGAATCTATTCTTGAACGGGTCCTTGCTGAGCAAGAGGGCTATGAATATAACACCGCCAGATATGCGACGTATTTTTTGGGAAATATTTGGAAATCGCGTGGAAATTTAACGGAGAGCAAGAAATATTTCAAGGAAAGTATAGCATATGCGAACCTGGCCAATGCTACTGAAAAAGGCTATTTTTTTTATTCTTTACTCCATTTAGGAGAAATTGCTATTTTGGAGAAAAAAGTTGATTTGGCGTTGCAATATTTTAAAAAGGTCAGGAAGGTTACAGCAAGAAAGCATCCCGCGAATCAATCGGCCAAAGAAAAAATCAAGCAAATAGAACATCAGTAATCACTTGGCAGACTTGAATAAATAAATCTTATAGAGGAGAAAATATTTTTAGGGATCATGACACCATAAATAATTACAAAAAAAGATTAATTTTACCTTTAGATAATTTTCCTAAATGAAATCAAACCCTGAAAATATTAAATTAGACCACACTGATAGAAAAATTTTAGAAATTCTTCAGTCAAATGCTAAGATTACCAATGCCCAATTGGCCAAGGATATTTCATTGTCTCCTGCACCCACCCTTGAGCGGGTCAAAAAACTTGAAAATTTAGGGATTATCAAAAGCTATCATGCGAGCTTAGACAAGGTCAAAATTGGTTTAGGGGTAAGTACTTTTGTTTTGGTTACTTTAAAAGGTCACAATAAAGCTAATATTGAACTTTTTATCAATGCCATCGATGAAGTCCCAGAAGTAATAGAATGTCATCATATCACCGGTTCTGGAGATTTTATGCTCAAGATCATATCCTATGATATTGCTGCTTACCAGAGATTAATGCTTGGAAAAATTAGTGAAATAGAAGTAGTAGATAGCTTACAGTCGATGGTAATTCTATCAACTTTTAAAGAAATTAAAGTAATGCCTTTAGGAAATGACGAGTGATGGAAAAACATTAAATATATTAACCTCGGATAAGATTCAGCGTATTCTTAAAAGGATGAGCATTCAAATTTTAGAAAATAATCTCGGAGTTTCAAAGGTCGTGTTGGTCGGGATCACCGGGCAAGGCTATCAGATGGCGCTCATTCTCCAAAAAATACTTCAAACGACCCATAGTGCCGCTATGACTTGTGAGTTAGCTGAATTAATTATCGATAAAAAAAATCCTGTAGCTGGAGACATAAGTTTGTCCATTGATGTTAATCTATTAAATCATCAAACAGTTATCTTGGTAGATGATGTCATTAACACAGGGAGAACTCAGGCTTACGGGATAAAGTTTCTATTAACTTCAGCCATTAAAAAATTAGAAACAGCGATTTTAGTAGATAGAAGTCATAAGTTGTTTCCGGTCTCCACGAGCTATTGTGGTCTGGCCTTGAGTACCACTTTGGAAGAACATGTCGAAGTCTCCTTAGAGACCGGAAGAGGGGCCTTTCTTTATTGAAGAGGTGAATTTTATTCAATAGGGATAGTTCCCAATACTATTTTTCATATGCTTTATACCAGTCGTTTTTGTCAGCTTTTTATAGGAGTATCCCTCCTTTTCTCCTGTGTTCAAGATCCCAATAAATTAAAAATAAGTATTGAATGGGAATTGAATGGTAATCAGATAAAGGGCCAAAACAAGTTTGCCAGTACATTTTATCTTTCCAATTTGGGAACAGTTGCCTTGGATGATAAAAATTGGTCTTTGTATTACAGTATGACCCCAAGAGGGTTAGTAAAAGACTCTTTTAAAGGGCAAGTCACTTTTAATCATGTAAATGGTGATCTTTTTGTTATCAGGCCAGACAGTGGATTTTTACTTGCTCCTGGTGAAAAAATAGCAATGAGTTTTGAAGGGAGAGATTTTATTATTAAGCAAAGTGATCGGCCGGCAGGGCTCTATTTTTTGATGAATGATGGGGTGATTTATGAGCCAAATTATACGTTTAGATCTTTTAAAAATCCTGAGATGATTACCAAGGGATCTGCTGATTATTATGAAATCCCGACTGCGGAGTCCATTTATAATCAAAACAAAAGAATAAAGTCTGACGATCAAGAGCACTTATCTAAGTTGGTCCCGACGCCGTTAGAGGAAGTATATTTTGATGGATTTGTGTCGCTAGATCAAAGTTGGAGCATTGAGGCAAGTCCCTTATTGAGCTCAGAGAGCAATTTTTTACTTCAGCAATTGACGGTATTTTTTGGAGAAAGTCCAAAGCAGGATGCAAAGCGAAGAATTATTTTGAAAATAAATAAAAAATTTATGGAAGCAGCTTCATATCAGCTCAGCATTGATAAAGATGAAATTTTGATTCAAGGGGCCGATGCAAGTGGGGTCTTTTATGGCATTCAAAGTTTAATTGGATTGATGCCTGTGGAAGTATTTCAAAATAAATTATCAGAAATAAGTCTTCCCCTGGGACGGGTCAAAGATCAACCAAGGTATCCTTACAGGGGTATGCATTTGGATCTTGCCAGAAATTTTCAATCATATGAGTCTCTGATTAAACTCATAGATCTGATGGCTTTGTACAAATTAAATAAATTGCATTTACATTTAACCGACGATGAGGGTTGGCGCTTGGAATCTAAAATACTTCCAGAACTGACGGAGATTGGGGCCCGAAGGGCGCACACAATGGATGAAAAGAGCGCATTGAGACCTGCTTATGGTTCGGGCCCTTCGGACGGTGTAAGGGGCTCAGGATATTATACTCAAGAACAATACATACAGATCATACGCTACGCTCATGAGCGCCATATTGAGGTGATTCCAGAACTAAATATGCCTGGACATGCACGTGCAGCCATTAAAGCTATGAATGCAAGATATGAGAAATTGATCGCGCTTGGAGATGAGCAAGGGGCACTTGAATATTATTTGTCAGATGATGCAGATGATTCAGAATATTTATCTGCACAGTTTTATGATGATAATGTTGTTTGCGTTTGTAATGAAGCGGTATATCATTTTTATGAAACGGTTGTTGATGAAGTTATAGGGTTATATGAACGGGCGGGAGTACCTTTGAAAATGTTACATACAGGCGGAGATGAGGTCCCTAGAGGCGTCTGGGAGAAGTCTCCTGATTGCATCGATTTTCTAGCAATCAATGATCAATACGATGATGCCAAGTCACTTCAAAGCTATTTTGTCGGACGCATTAATAAAATTCTTTCTGATCGAGGATTGGCCACTGCAGGGTGGGAAGAAGTGGCTATGAATATCAATGAGGATGGATCTTGGTCTCCGAATCTTGACCTCATTGGGAAAAATGTAACCTCGTTTGTTTGGAATAATTTGTCCAACAATATTGATTTGGGTTATCGGTTGGCTAATGCAGGCTTTCCCATCGTATTGTGCGATGTTTCTAATCTTTATTTTGATATGGCCTACACTAAAGATCCTAGAGAGCAGGGCTCATATTGGGGAGGTTTTGTGGATACCCGAAAAGTATGGGAGTTCATTCCAGAAAATTTGTACTGGTCGTCGAAGCGCTCATCATTGGGAAAACGTTTTAATCCGGCTGTTGATTTTAAAGAGTTCGTCAGATTAACCAAGGAAGGGTTGGCTAATATTTCTGGTATTCAAGGGCATTTATGGAGCGAGACGCTCAATGGGTCTGATGAAATGCTAGAGTATTATTATTTGCCTCGACTCATTGGATTATCCGAGCGCGCATGGGCAGCTCATCCTCAATGGGCTACAGTCAAAGATCCCATGAATCGGGAAAACCAAGAGACGAAAGCCTGGCAGGGATTCGTTTATAAATTGGCTTCCAAGGAATTACCAAGGCTTAACTATTTCAATGGAGGATACGAATACCGCATTCCTCCACCAGGTGGAATTAAAGAGGACGGCTTACTCAAAATCAATCATCTTTATGGAATGGATGTTCGTTACACCCTTGATGGTAGCGAACCGAGTGTGTCTTCTATTTTGTATACCCAACCTATAAAGGTTGATGGAGCTGTTTTGATCAAAGCCTTTGATAAGGCCAATGGCTCAAGTTTAAGTATGCGTTTAATAAATTAAAAATTAGCGCTCTTTGTAAAGGTCAGGTTTTACAAAGAGCATGAGCAAACTTCTCTCTATAAGACTTCCCATACTTGAGCATTTTAAAAAATCCTTATCCTCATAAAAGGCAGCGAGCTCTTTGCCCAATGATTTGACATTTTCAATAGGGGCAATGGGATCCATTTTCATTGTTGTAATCAGCTCATTGATTTGGTCTTGAGAGGATTTGACTCTATTGGCCATTAAAGACCTTTCTTCTCTTTGGTATTGTTGAACAGTTTCTGGTGTCATCAGTCCAAAGCCTAGATTAATAATGGGATTATTTTCTTTAAAATATTTGGGTAAATAAATGGATTTCCTTCCCTCATAGGATTGTTGATCGAAATCGATGGACCGTAGTCGGTAGCTTATTTCCTCGAAATCAGGAGTTATATCTATTACGAAATTACTTGAATGCATATCACCCAAGAGTCTTACAAAACAGCGCTCATTAAATTTTACAAACTCTTTGGTTAATCTGATTTTATTGAGATCGAGGTCTTCGAGGCGCGTTTTGATAAACTGCTCCCCAGGAATACCCACGACATGCTCCTCTATTAAGGTTTCTGCATTAATGAGGAATCTCATTCTGTTTGGAGCTAGCAAGTCTTCTAGCTCCAAACCATATACTCTTGAGGCGTCGGCATGTTTAATATAAAAATAGTCAAAATTGTCATTAATTTTATTTACCATTCTAATTCTGAAGGGTTTTGTATTCCCGTAGGTGCATAAATCGATACGATCGACAAACAGGTGCTTCATGACGCTAACATCTCCTCCTGATTGCATGATTGCATAAATTTTTTTGAGGGCAAAATGTATTTCTTGCATTTCATCCTGTGGGAAAAATACGGTTTCCCAAAGCGTGTCAGCCCCTTTTGAATCATAGAGTGGGATACTGTTATTGTATCTTAATAAATCTTGATACGTGATAGGTAGGTTTATATCCTTTCGATACTTTTTTAAGTAGGATCTTAATTGAGCGCTTATAGGATAAGCAATTTTCTTTTTGGATATTAAAGCCATCTACGTCAAATGTTGAATAAATATATTTTCACCCTTGGCCACCCATGGTTGAAATTGGATTTTTATGTTTTTGTATTGTGGAAAGTAATCAATCAAAGGGGTTAAATCAAAACTTGACCCTGCAATACCCGCACCGGCTTTCGCAGCATCGATCGCATTACACGCCTGCTCATAATGACCTTTTACAGGAATCATTAAGGTGGCCTTGCCTAAATACATGGCTTCACAAACAGATTCAAAACCAGCCGTGGTAATAAAACCTTTGCAAGCTGCCATTTTTTCTAAAAATAATTGATCATTGAGTTGATGAAAAATTAAGTTTTCACAGATTACATATTTAATTGGTTTTTTATCATTATCCCAAAAACAAATAAGGGGTATATCAGGATTTTTTCGATGAAAGGATTCGATTTCCTCTCCATATCCTGCATTAACTATATAGATCAGTAAATAATCTCCTGTTTTGATATTTATCTCAAGTACTTCGTCTCTTAATAAGGGAGGGGTAACAATAATATTTTTTGTCATACTTTCTTTAAAATATCGGAAGGACAGCGCCAGTACTTTATCAGCATTGAGTTTAGTAATATGATTGGCCAATATAAGAATCATTCGATCCATGATTTTTCCTTTGGGAAATGTAAACTCAGGATGACTTATTAAATACTGATGGGCGATACAAATAAACTTTGACTTGGGACGATACCAAAAATTATACATCCCTGCTAAAAAGTCGTAAAAATTGATAATAATATCAGGATTTTCATCAGCAATAATGTGAGATAAAATTTTTATATTTTTTCGATAGGTATTGCTCTTCCATAAGGTTTGAAAAAGCGTCAGAGAAAGATTGATAGATTTCTGTTTCTTATCCTTAACAAAATTAGGGCTTTCAAGTTGAATAACTGGGGCACCTATTTTACGAATAAAATATGCAGGGATGCTTCGGGACGGACTTGTGCCAATGATGATTTTTGATAATGTATGATTATTTTTTCTGAGAATTTTACTCAGTGCAATGGCCTGAGTCATGTGTCCTCTGCCTTCCCCTTGTACGATGAAAACAAAATTCATTTTGTCTTGTAAGATGAGCGCTGCGTCATTCCGATGATTAAAGGTAAAAATATTTCTATGACTTATTCAATTGGCATCAGATTCAAAATAATCAATTAGAAAATTTTTACCATCAAACACCCCAAATGAGTTAAAATGTAGCCATTCTCCAAGATTAATATAAGTAGATGTTTTATTTATTTCCAATGCTAAGGGTAGGTGTCGATGTCCAAAGACATAGAAGTCAAAATGCCGATCAGATTCTAATTTTCGTGAGTATAAAAATAGCCATTCTTTTTCTTTATTGATTTCTTGACTTTCTATCTCATTGTTGATTCGACTTCTCGAAGACCATTTGTTCGCAAGCCCAACACCAACATCAGGATGAATCCATTTAAAGAGCCATTGGGTTATCTTATTTTTGAAAACTTTACGTAGGGCCTTAAAAGTATAGTCGCCTGGACCTAGTCCATCTCCGTGTCCTACAAAAAGGAGCTTATCATTTACTATTAGCTCGATAGGATCTGAAAAAACAGTAGCTCCAATTTCAGTTTCTAAATAGTCAAACATCCACATGTCATGATTGCCATGAAAGATATAAACAGGAATTCCCTTATCACTGAATGCTGCTAATTTATTCAAAAACCGAACGAATCCTTTGGGAACCACATAATCATATTCAAACCAAAAATCAAAAAGATCACCTACTAATAAAATGGCAGCTGCATCTTTTTCGACAGCGTCGAGCCAGCGGATTATTTTTTTCTCTCGTGATCGACTTTGTTCTTTATTGGGTGAACCTAGATGGAAATCACTTGCGAAGAATATTTTTTTATTTTGATCAAGATCTATGGTTAGCTTCTGCATAAAAAAGGCCTTTTTGAAAGGCCAATTTAGTATGATTATCTGATAGACCTATTTAATATCATCAGATTCTGTGGTAGATTTTTTGGGAGGGCCGGACTCCTCTTCCTTAATTTCGGAAAGAATATTCCTTTTCAATTCATCAACTACATTATCTACCCCCCCCTCTTGATCAGGATCTTCTACTTTTTTAGGATCTTCTTGATCAGCAAAGGCTTGGTATGTAGTAGGTTGTTCAAACGGTCGTTTTCCAATGAGTCTTTCTAGATCTGCTTGAAAAATAATTTCTTTATCCAACAATTCTTTAGCCACTATTTCGAGTTCTGCCTGATGTTTTTTGAGTAAATTCACAGTTCTTTTGTAAGCATCACTGATTAACTTTTTGACTTCTTCATCAATGAGTTCGGCAGTAGCATCTGAATACGGCTTATTGAAATTGTATTCTGATTGTTTAGAATCATAAAAGGAAACATTCCCAAGCTTACTATTCATACCATAAACAGAGACGATAGAATAAGCCATTTTGGTAATTCTTTCTAAGTCACTTAATGCACCCGTAGAAATTTTTGCAAATTTTATTTCCTCTGCAGCTCGCCCACCTAAAGCCATACACATTTCATCCATCAATTGCTCTGTCTGATACAAGAACTGCTCTTTTGGCAGATATTGTGCGTAACCTAGCGCAGCAATACCTCTAGGCACAATACTTACTTTGACCAATGGATCTGCATGCTCAAGAAACCAACCCGAGATGGCATGTCCTGCCTCATGATAGGCAACAATTTTCTTTTCTACTGGCGAAATAATTTTATTTTTCTTTTCTAAGCCACCAATGACTCGATCAATGGCATCTTGAAAATCAACCATTTCGACATTTTCTTTATTTTTTCGTGCAGCAATTAATGCGGCCTCATTGCAAACATTGGCAATTTCAGCACCTGCAAAACCAGGCGTTTGGGAGGCCAACTTGCGCGAATCGACTTCTTTGTTAAATTTTATGGGTTTTAGATGGACCTTAAAGATGGCATCTCGACCCACAATATCTGGTTTATCAATACTTATTTGTCGATCGAAACGACCGGGGCGGAGTAAAGCTGAATCCAATACATCAGGCCTATTGGTCGCTGCTAGAATGATCACCCCTGCGTCGGTAGCAAAGCCATCCATCTCGACCAGCAGAGAGTTCAAGGTATTTTCACGTTCATCATTGGAACCAGGCATTTGTCCTTTGCCCCGTGAACGTCCAATGGCGTCGATCTCATCAATAAATATGATACAAGGAGCCTTTTCCTTGGCTTGTTTAAACAAGTCTCTCACCCGAGCTGCACCCACACCGACAAACATTTCAACAAAATCAGATCCAGATAAGGTGAAAAAGGGAACAGCAGCTTCACCTGCGACAGCTTTAGCCAATAAAGTTTTCCCTGTCCCAGGAGGGCCTACTAATAAAGCTCCTTTCGGTATTTTACCTCCTAATTTAGTGAACTTACCTGGGTTCTGAAGAAAATCAACAATTTCTTTTATTTCTTCTTTCGCTTCTTCTAGGCCGGCAGCATCTTTAAAGGTTATTTTCACTTGATTTTCAGCATCAAATAAAGCGGCTTTAGACTTACCAATATTAAAAATCTGCCCCCCAGGCCCAGCGCCACCGGACATTCGTCTCATGAGGAACCAAAAACCAAACAAAAGCAAGAAGATGAAACCATAATTAAAAAAGAGGTCTTCTAAGCCTTGCCTTTCTTCTATTTCATAGTTTAGTCGTCGCTCCTCAGAAATTTTGTCTTGGATACGATTAAAATTGTCATTGAAGATCTTGGCGTCCACAATTTTAAATTTGTAGTGGGGGCCATTGATCAGATGATTATCCTCCAGTTCTAATTTATATTTGCTGTTTTGTAGAGCATCTGGCTTGAGCGTTACTTCAACAAGATCTTTATTTTTGATTAAAATAACTTTTTCCACATCATTACTGAGCAGCATTTCCTCAAACCTTCTTTCAGTAATGGTAAACGCAGCATTGCTTTTACTGAAATACGTAAATCCCATAATGGCTGCCAGCAACGCGCTAATGATCCAAATTTGATAATTACCCCGATTGGGATCTCCCATTATATTTTTTTTAGACCTTGGTGTCTTTTTCATCTATTTTATAATTTTATCTTAGTTATATCAGACGTTGGTTTTTATATTTTGTTCTACTGAGTCTTTTAAAATAGAAATTTTTGCGTCTGCCCACAATTTCTCTAAGTCATAAAATGCTCTTTTCTCCTTATTGAAAACATGCGCTACCACATCTACAAAATCAATCAATAACCACTCTTTATTCGAATATCCTTCCTTGTGCCAAGGTTTTTGTCTTGCCATATCGAAGACATATCTTTCGATTGTTTGGGAAATTGAATCAATATGGGTATCGGAATTACCAGAGCACAAAACAAAAAAATCAGCAATGGCGTGTTGAACGGCTCTTAAATCAAAAACTTGAATGTCAGTTGCTTTCTTTTCTATCATTCCCTGCGAAATCCATTCACTCAATGCTTTACTCGTCACCTGCCCCCCAATTTTATTCATTCAATTTTTGTATACTTAAATTTGCTGTAACTAATTACACAGACCATGCATAAATTCTTTGCCAAAACACAATTTATGGGAAAAAATGTGATTTATCTGCCACAATGTCACTCGACCAATACTGAAATGCAGACATTTTTGAAAAAAACGATCTTAGAGGAAGGAACGGTCGTAATGGCAGATTTTCAAATCAAAGGACGTGGACAATTAAACGGTCGATGGGTAAGTCAAAAGGGGAAAAATATTTTAATGAGCGTCTTGTTAAACCCCACTTTTCTGTCTTTGCATCAACAATATTATTTGACAATTATCCAGGGTTTGGCTGTTACCGATGCGCTGAGTCATTTCATGATTAATGATGTGAAAATTAAATGGCCTAATGATATCTTTGTGGGCGCGAACAAAATTGCAGGGATTTTGATAGAAGCCTCCGTATCCAAAAAAAGCATTGATCACGTGATCATAGGAGTCGGTATCAATATCAATCAGCAGGAATTTGGAACAATGAAAGCTACATCTGTTTTACTGGAAACAGGTATCTTCCAAAACAGAGATAAGGTAATGGAGCTCATTTTATTATATATGGAGAAGTGGTTCCAAAGGCTAAAAAACAAACAATATGAGGAAATTATTCTCAAGTATCATGCCCTCCTTTTTTGGAGAAATGAAAAGCATAAATTCAGGGTTCAAGGGGAACCGATGGAAGGGAAAATTAAAGGTATCAATGATCGCGGTCAGCTGATCGTAGAAATAAGAGGCAAAGACAGAATCTTCAATCACAAAGAGTTGATTTTCATCAAATAATTTCTTGGAGAAAAATAGTTACTTTAATCTTGCATAAAAATTAAGAAAACTGTGAAAGAAAATTATAAAGTTAAAGATTTAGCATTAGCCGATTGGGGCAGAAAAGAAATTCAATTAGCTGAGGCAGAAATGCCGGGCTTGATGGCACTTAGAGAAGAATTTGGAGTTTCCAAACCACTCAAGGGAGCACGGATCGCAGGCTGTTTACATATGACCATTCAAACTGCGGTATTAATTGAAACCCTTAAGGCTTTGGGAGCAGAGGTGACTTGGTCATCTTGTAATATTTTCTCTACTCAGGATCACGCAGCGGCAGCCGTCGCAGCAGCAGGGATTCCCGTTTATGCTTGGAAGGGGATGAATGAAGAGGAATTTGATTGGTGTATTGAGCAAACGCTTTTTGCGTTTCCTGAGGGAAAACCTTTGAATATGATTTTAGATGACGGCGGAGACTTAACCAATATGGTTTTTGACAGATATCCTGAACTGACCGAAAACATTAATGGTCTTTCTGAAGAAACGACTACAGGAGTGCACCGATTGTATGAAAGAATGAAGAATGGAACTCTATTATTACCGTCAATCAATGTTAATGATTCGGTGACAAAATCAAAGTTCGATAATAAGTATGGGTGTCAAGAATCCTTAGTAGATGCCATCAGAAGAGCTACTGATGTAATGCTTGCTGGTAAAGTGGCGATCGTAGCAGGATATGGAGATGTTGGCAAAGGTTCAGCTGCTTCACTCAGAGGTGCTGGTGTCAGGGTAATTATAACTGAAATCGACCCAATATGTGCTTTGCAAGCTGCTATGGATGGCTATGAAGTCAAAAAAATGGCAGATTCTATTCCACGAGCCAACATCATAATAACTGCTACAGGCAACAAAAATATTATTCATGGTGCGTATTTTGAGAAAATGAATGACAAAACCATTGTCTGCAACATCGGACATTTTGACAATGAAATTGATGTGGCTTGGTTGAATGACAATCACGGAAACACTAAGGTTGAAATAAAGCCACAAGTGGATTTGTATAATGTGAATGGAAATGATATCATTTTGTTGGCAGAAGGTAGATTAGTGAATTTGGGTTGTGCTACAGGCCATCCTTCATTTGTGATGTCCAATTCGTTTACCAATCAAGTATTGGCGCAGATCGAGTTGTGGACGAAAATAGAAAATTATGAAAAAGTAGTTTACACCTTACCTAAACATTTGGATGAGAAAGTGGCAGCCTTGCATCTCGCTAAAATTGGTGTGGAATTGGATTTATTGACTTCGGAGCAAGCCGATTATATATCTGTTCCCGTTGAAGGACCTTTTAAGCCAGAAAATTATAGGTATTGATTTATTCTTTTTTCCTGGTTTAAGCCATATGGAGTTGAAATTGTTTTTTGTTTCATGACAACAGTGATGAGTTTCTTGTTTTCATGATTCATTTCTCTTGACAATAATTTGTGATGAAGATGGTATTGAATAGCGAGATATTTCAGGTTTTTTACGTAAAAGCCTGCATTCTTTAATCGACATTCGATATCATCATCCTCTCCAATGGTAGGATGAACATAGCGTTCATCAAATCCATTTATTAAGAATAGTGCTTCTTTATAGAGAGACATGTTACATCCTTTGACATGTCGACCTTTTTTTCTGAGGATTATTTTTTTGATTGAAAATTTACCCAAGTAAATACCCAAATACCATGAGATTGATTTCATCAAGAATAGTCTGAAAATGTTTTCTAAATATCCATTTTTTATTTGATTTGTTTTTAGGCTATTGGTAAATTTTTCACTCAAGAAGACCCTGCGACCCGCTAAAATAGCATTTGACTCAGAATTGATTAAATGTTCGTGAACAAATGCCTTGTGGGGTATGCAATCACCATCGATAAAAATCAAATAGTCGTATTTACTCTTTTTAATTGCTCGATTGAGAATTTTATTTTTTTGCCATCCGTTGTCCGTATGCCAAACATGTGTTATCGTTAAAGGTGAAGCTGCTATGATTTTTTTTACCTCATCGACAACAGAGGCCTTACTACCATCATCGGCAATAAGTATTTCGAATTTTTTGTGGGTTTGCCTTTCGAATCCTGCTAAAACAGCTTTCAGATAATCAGTCTTATTATAAAATGAAATAATTATGGAGGCGCTTGTCATATTATAATACATTTTAAAATGACAATTTAGTTAAATAAAAATTCTCACACCATGCTGGAATAAGGGAAAATAGTTTTCGCAAGGAGCACGCTAATTTTAGTCAGATGTGAAATAAAGTCAATAATATTTTTGCTTGAATTATTGTATTAGATATTGTTCTAGCCGAGAGATGCTATCTTCTAACTTAAATTTCTCTTTGACTCGGGAAAGGCCATGCGCTCCCATTTCTTTTCGAAGTTTGGAGTTTTCAATCAACTGAAGTGTTTTTTGGACAAAGTCATCCATATTTAGATAATCCACAAGAAATCCAGTTTTTTCATGAATTACTATCTCTGGATTGCTAGTAATCTTGAAGGCAACGATTGGTTTTGAGTGCATCATGGCTTCAACCAAAACATAACCAAAGCCTTCCCAAATACTTGAAAGCAGAAAAACATCAATTGAATTCATGAAGGCATCAATGTTTTTAACGAATCCCATTAGTATAACCGTTTCCTGAAGATTTCTTTTTTTAACTTCCCTTTCAAGTTCGTTTTGTAGTTCTCCAGTACCGGCAATGTAAAGCTTGAATGGTATTTTTTTTTGTAATAAAACACTAGCCAAATCTAAAAGGAGTATTTGTCCTTTTTGCTTAGATAATCTACCAGCATTACCCAAGATGATCTCTTTTGAATTGCTTCTCTTGATCTCTTCTAACTGTGTTTCTGTATCTACTTTATTTGTTTTGATACCGTTGTATAAAACGGTAATTTTCTTTTCTGAAATTTGAGAGCGAAGATTTTCTCGAATGGTCCTTTTTGTTTCTTCTGAGTTGGCAAAAATATGTGTTATCACATGTTTAAGTAAAATTTTATTTAAGAAACTACCTCTTATTGGATGCGCAAGTCCCCTACGGTAAATAATTTTATTTACCCTTGCTAGCTTGGCTGCAATGCCTCCGAGCTTTAAGTCCTGAGAGGTAGAAAAAATCAGGGTATCAATGTTATTTTTCTTTAAAAGTAAATACACTTTATAAATGCGAAAAGGATTTAAAAATGAAAGATTTTTAACATTATTCACACTAAGTTTTACTAAATCATGAGAAAATATTTTTTGAGATAAAATGGAATGATCATCACATGCTACAAGGGTATTGTATCCTTTTTCTTTAAATCCCACGGCATTTTCCAGATAAAATTTTTCACCACCCCCCCATGATTTCAAAGTGTTAAAAAAGCATATATTTCTCATGTTTAATAGCTGCGTCACAGTAATACATGTAAGATACATTGATCAAAATTGATTTAGAAAAAATATCTTTTAAAGGAGTAAACGCAAAAGGGAAATTATGTTTTTAAATCAGGATAAAATTATATCTTCTCATTATTTTTAGAGTGCAAATTTTTTTTTCAAAGATCAAATAACGAAGAATACTAACTCAATAAGATCTTAGCATTTCAAAACTTGTAATTTCTTACACCCCAGAAGATCACTTCTATTTAGTACAATTTAAAGCATGTCTATTTTTTTTTAAAAAAAGATAAACAAAATTACAGGTTGTAATCATGAAATTTTTTATTGAGATAGTAAAAAGGTCATATATATTCTCAAAATTTTATGGGATTATTGAAAATATCAACGTTTATTTTAAATAAGGGGATAAAATAAGAGTGTAGGAACTATTTTATCTCGAAATTAAGAAAATAAAATTTTGTCTAATTTTTATTAGAATTAATTAAACAAAAATCACTATCTTCGTATTGTTAAAAAAAACTGTTTAATTGATAATAAATTAAAACACGATAAGAAATGCATGCAATCATTGAAAAAACACAAGAAGCTAATTCACAGCTAAGAAAAAAATTCAAGAATAGCAATGTTAATGTTAAAGAAAGAACCGCGATTTTTGAGAATGAATTCATGCCACATCTCGACATTTTGTATAATTTTGCCTATCGCCTTACCTATGATGAAGACGATGCCAAAGATCTGGTACAGGATACCTATCTCAAGTCATATCGGTTTGCAGAATCTTTTCAAAAAGGTACCAATGCAAAAGCCTGGCTCTACAGAATTTTAAAGAATAGCTTTATAAACGATTTTAGAAAGAAAAGTAAAGAGCCCGCTAAAGTAGATTACCAAGAAGTAGAGAACTTTTATAACTCGGAAAATGTTGAAGAAAATAAAACAGTGGATCTTAGAATAGATGCAGTCCGTGATATGCTAGGCGATGAAATAAGTTTAGCACTCTCTTCGTTAGCTGTTGACTTCAGAACTGTGATCATCTTGTGTGATTTGGAGGGGTTTACTTACGACGAACTGTCAAAAATATTGGATATCCCGATTGGTACTGTTCGATCTAGGCTTCATAGGGCTCGTAATTTATTGAAAGAGAAATTGAGCGTCTATGCTTCAAGTATGGGCTATTGATCATCAGTTTATTGCTTTAAATGTCAAAATTAAACCGAGCATTTCAATGCTTGCAAATAAACAGGAACATTCGACTTGTTAGGTTGATACTTGACGGAAAATGTTCACAGGTGGAACACTCTTCCGTGGTCCAACATATAAATAGTTGTTTTGAATGTTTCGAGCAATACGAAGTTGAAAGTTCCATTAGATTTTTATTCAAGACAAAATTGTCTAAAAAGCTAATTCCCGCTAACTTTGTCTCCCACATAAGAGATATTATTATCTCAAAATCATAAAAATGAGTTCAGGTAAAGCAGTTATTTTTTCTGCGCCCTCGGGATCAGGGAAATCGACCATTGTCAATCATCTCTTAGCTAAACGAGCCGATTTGAAATTTTCTATCTCGGCAACTACGCGTCAGCCTCGATCTACCGAGGTATCAGGAAAAGATTATCACTTTCTCTCTGAACAGGATTTTCTCGATAAAGTAGATCAAGGTGCTTTCCTTGAGTACGAAGAAGTCTATCCAGGTATTTACTATGGAACGTTACAATCAGAATTAGATCGTATTTGGAATGCGAGTAATCACGTTATTTTTGATCTTGATGTGAAAGGAGGAGCAAAGCTTAACGAAATTCTCAAGACCAGGGCACTTGCAATTTATATAAAAGTAGAAGATATTTCCATATTGAAAGCTCGATTATTGGCGCGTGGCACTGAAAACCAAGAACAGATTACCTCGAGATTATTGAAAGTAGCAGAAGAGTCGACTTTTGAAACAAAATTTGATATGTCAATACTTAATCATGATCTAAATAGGGCACTTGAAAGTGCAGAGCACGCGGTGAGTTATTTTTTAGATAGGAACACATGAAGATTGGGCTTTTTTTTGGTTCTTTCAACCCCATTCATATCGGGCATTTAATCGTGGCCAATATGGTCTATGAAATGACCGATATGAATCAAATTTGGTTTGTCGTCTCCCCACAAAATCCATTTAAGAAAAATAAAACCTTGTTGCACGAATTTGATAGATTGGATCTAGTCAATGTAGCCATTCAAGATCATTATCATTTCAAAGCTCATGACATAGAATTTAGTTTGCCTCGACCTAGTTACACCATCAACACTATGGCACATTTTAACTCGCGTTATGCAAACCATGAGTTTAAGTTGATTATCGGTGAGGACAATCTAGTTCAATTCACAAAGTGGAAAAATCATCAAGAAATATTAAATCAATACGGGATCATTATTTATCCCAGAAAAGTTAACATTGAACCGCCTTCGATCAATCATGAAAATGTCGAGTGGATATCTGCCCCGCTTCTTGATATATCCGCTTCTCAAATAAGGCAAATGTTAAAAGAAGGAAAAGCACCCAAGTATTTAGTTCCAGAAGAAGTTTTGAAGTTAATTGAATCAAAAAGGTATTATGCTTAGAGGGTCATAATGTCTTTTTCTTTCACTGTAAAAATAGCATGAATTTTTTTTACATATTCATCTGTGTGTTCTTGAACCTTTCCTTCAGCATTCTTGATCAGGTCCTCTGAGGCACCTTCTTTCAGTAATATTTTCAATTGTTCATTGGTCTCTTTTCTAATGGTTCGAATAGAAACTTTCCCATTTTCAGCTGCCGCTTTTGCCTGCTTAACCAAAATAATTCTTCGTTCTTCCGTCAGTGCTGGTATATTGATCCGGACAATCTCACCATCATTTTGAGGATTTAAACCTAAATCACTGTTGATTATGGCCTTTTCTATTTCCCCAATCATTGCTTTTTCCCAGGGCTTTATGATTAAAGTCCGCGCATCTGGCGTCGTTATAGAAGCCACTTGATGTATGGGAGTTAAATTGCCATAATAGTCTACCATGAGCGCATCTAACATATTAGGCATGGCTTTGCCTGCTCTTATTTTTGTTAATTCTTGAGACAATCGAGCAAGAGATTTTTCCATAGTCTCCACTGCATGCTCTAGAAAAAAGTCTACTTCTTCCATGATCTTAGTTGATTAAAGTACCTAATTCTTGACCTTCTATGATCTTTATTAAATTGCCTTTTTGATTCATGTCAAACACTATAATAGGAAGATTATTTTCTTGGCATAAAGTGAAGGCTGTCATGTCCATGACATTGAGGTTTCGCTCAAAGACTTCATTGAATGATATTTTTGAAAATTTAATGGCATTGGGTTCTTTTTCTGGGTCGGCAGAATAAACACCATCCACACGTGTTCCTTTCAGAACGGCATCAGCCTCAATTTCAATGGCCCTTAAACTGGCGGTAGAATCAGTAGTAAAATAGGGTTTTCCTAATCCCGCACCAAAGATCACAATTCTCCCTTTTTCTAGATGTCGAATGGCCTTTCGCCGAATAAAGGGTTCACACACCTGTTCCATATTAAGGCCACTCATAAGTCGAGTATAAACACCATATTTCTCTAAGGCACTTTGAAGAGCCATTGCATTAATCATAGTAGCAAGCATGCCCATGTAATCACCTTGCGCCCGATCAATCCCCGCATGCTCAGCCTGAACACCTCTATATATATTTCCTCCACCTATTACGATGGCCAACTCAATCTCAAGTTTTTTGGTTTCCAGAATTTCTAAGGCATACTGGTCAAGTCTTTGGGGATCAATGCCATATTTTTGATCTCCCATTAAAGCTTCGCCACTTAACTTGAGTAATACGCGTTTGTATTTCATCCATTTTTTTTAAAACTCAGCAAATATAATGTATCTATCCAATTGATAAATTTAGAATTCAATTAATGTTTTATTTTTATCCACATTATCACAAATCAAAATATTTATTTTTTGGATAGTCACATCTGTGGGAGCCTTGATTACATTTTAAATTTTCATTGCCTCCATTATGAGCAGCGGATCACCTTTGGCTACTTTATCCTCTTTGCTGATCAAAATATCAAGAATATTACCTGGCATTGGAGCGTTTAATTTATTTTAGGGATCTTTTTTGACATCATGCCCATTTTCTCGAGCATTAGATCAAGATCGGTTTTAACATGTAAGGATGCTTTTTTCCCATTAATTTTTATATCAATGTTCTTATCTATATGTCTCAAAATTTCAATTTCATGCATTTTATTTTTATAATGAACATAAAACTGAGTTGGGGTATTTTTATAAATTTTGGTTTCTAAAAGTAGATCGTCTAAGAAAAATGATCCTTTACTTTCTGATATTTTGTGTTGGTGTCCTCCAACGGTAAGTTCGAATTTTACTAAAAAAATTATCAAAAACATGTATTTTCCACTAATCAAAATGAATCCTTTTGAGTTTGTTTTGAAAAAATATTTCTCTTCAAAAAAAACAAAGGGCAACGAGTACTTATCGAAGAGAAGTGAGGTGAGAATTATTATTCTTTTTAAAATTAGAAAACACCAATGAGACACTAATGTATTTTTTAGCCGCTTCTTTAAAAAAAATATAATTTTGACAGGGGATAAAAGTATTTTTAATTTTTTAAATCAAATATTTGAATAAAAAGAAAATCCGTATAATTTTGCAATCCTTTTCATAGGTATCCTGTGAGCAAGAGTGTTCTTAGGGGGGATACCAAAGTGGCCAACTGGGACGGACTGTAAATCCGTTGACTTATGTCTTCGAAGGTTCGAATCCTTCTCCCCCCACGTATTTTTATAAATCTAAAGCGGGTGTAGCTCAGTTGGTAGAGCGACAGCCTTCCAAGCTGTAGGTCGCCGGTTCGAACCTGGTCACCCGCTCAGATTACTAAGTAGTAAGATTGGGTTTCTGGAGTTGATTGTTCCAATTTTGGGGCTTTTGCCTTTAAAAAACAATCAGCCGACGTAGCTCAGGGGTAGAGCGTTTCCTTGGTAAGGAAGAGGTCATGGGTTCAATTCCCATCGTTGGCTCTACTCAGATATTTAGTGTATTTAACTTATATTGCACAAATATTTGGAGTAAAATAAAGTAAAAGTAAAGTACAAAATACAGTTTATGAAGAGTAGACAGTACAAATTATTAAAAAAGAGTAAAAAGAGTAACTAGAATTATTAAACAACAAGAATAAAAATTAAAAACCTGAGGATTATCAAAAATGGCAAAACAAAAATTTGATCGCTCAAAAGCGCACGTAAATATTGGAACTATTGGTCACGTTGATCACGGAAAGACAACCTTAACCGCTGCTATCTCTGCTGTGCTATCTGGAAAAGGATTAGCAGAAGCGAGAGACTTTTCTTCGATCGATAACGCACCTGAGGAAAAGGAAAGAGGTATCACAATCAACACCTCTCACATAGAGTATGAGACGGCGACGAGACATTATGCTCACGTAGATTGTCCGGGTCACGCTGATTATGTTAAAAATATGGTAACAGGAGCGGCCCAAATGGATGGTGCGATTATTGTAGTGGCAGCAACTGATGGACCCATGCCTCAAACACGTGAGCACATTCTATTATCGCGTCAGGTAGGTGTACCCGCACTAGTCGTATTTATGAATAAAGTAGATTTAGTTGATGATCCTGAGTTGCTTGAGCTTGTAGAGATGGAAATCAGAGAGCTGTTATCTTTTTATGATTTTCCAGGAGATGACACTCCTATCATTCAAGGGTCCGCATTAGGGGGTCTTAATGGAGATGCAAAATGGGTTGAAAAAATCGAAGAACTTATGACTGCAGTAGATGAGTTTATTCCAATTCCAACAAGACTTACCGACAAAGATTTTTTAATGCCTGTTGAAGATGTATTTTCAATTACGGGTAGAGGTACAGTAGCCACGGGAAGAATAGAAAGAGGCGTGATTAATTCAGGCGATCCTGTAGACATTATCGGCATGGGGGCGGAGGATTTAAAATCTACCATTACGGGTGTTGAAATGTTTAGAAAAATTCTTGATCGAGGTGAAGCAGGTGATAATGTAGGACTTCTCTTAAGGGGAGTTGAAAAAGATCAAATCAAAAGAGGTATGATCATTTGTAAGCCAGCATCAGTAACTCCCCATCAAAAATTTAAAGCTGAGGTTTATGTGCTATCGAAAGAAGAAGGAGGAAGACACACCCCTTTCTTCAACAAGTACAGACCCCAATTTTATTGTAGAACTACTGATGTTACCGGAGAGATCGTGCTTCCTGAAAACATAGAAATGGTAATGCCTGGAGACAACGTAACTATAGAAGTGTCTTTAATTAATAAGATTGCTATGGAAAAAGGATTGAGATTTGCCATAAGAGAAGGTGGTAGAACCGTAGGTTCAGGTCAGGTAACAGAAATTTTAGACTAAAACCAATTTAATGAATGCGATCCTAAAATATTTTAAGGATCGCATTTGTTTTCAATTTGAATTGATCTAACTTTGCAATCCTTTTGAGCGCATAGTTATACGGGTGTAGCTCAATTGGCAGAGTAGTGGTCTCCAAAACCATTGGTTGGGGGTTCGAGTCCCTCCTCCCGTGCTAAGAAATAATATGTCGCAGATAATAACATTTTTTAAGGATTCCTATGACGAGCTTGTTCACAAAGTGACTTGGCCAGGATATGGGGAATTGAGCAATAGTTCTATCCTAGTACTAGTATCCTCATTAATTTTCGCCCTACTTATAGGTGTCATTGATCTTGCTTTTGACAATGCAGTGACCTGGTTTTATAACGAGTTTTGACAATGGCTGATGTGAAATGGTATGTTGTGCGCGCCGTTAGTGGCCAGGAGAGAAAAGTTAAAACTTATTTAGACAACGAAATCGCACGAAATAGAATGGAAGAAACCATCACCCAGGTGCTCATTCCTTCCGAAAAAGTATATGAAATGAGAAATGGAAAAAAACGTGTTCGAGAGCGCAATTTTTTTCCAGGATATATTTTAATTTCTGCCGATTTGAGTTTCGGAGAAACGCAACATCTAATAACAAGTATTCCAGGTGTTATTGGATTTTTAGGTGCTGGAGGTATGGGGACAAGTAAAGATCCTGTTGCTTTAAGGCAAAATGAGGTGAATCGCATTTTAGGAAAGGTTGATGAAGTAGAAGATACAGAAGAGACTTTAGGAACACCCTTTATAATTGGAGAAGGTGTCAAGGTCATGGATGGACCTTTCAGTGGATTTACGGGAACTGTCGAAGAGGTTTTTGAGGATCGAAAGAAACTTAATGTTACAGTTAAAATTTTTGGTAGAAATACACCTGTAGAATTAAATTACGTGCAGGTAGAAAAAGAAGATTAAGATGGCAAAAGAAATTTCAGGATATCTTAAGTTACAAGTTCGGGGCGGCCAAGCCAATCCGTCTCCTCCAGTGGGACCTGCTTTGGGTTCTAAAGGGCTTAACATAATGGATTTTTGCAAACAATTTAATGCAAGAAGCCAGGAAAAAATGGGTCAGTTGTTGCCTGTTTTAGTCACCATATATGCGGACAAGAGTTTCGATTTTGTCATCAAGACGCCACCTGCTCCGGTATTGATATTAGAGGCGATAAAAAAGAAAAAAGGTTCACCTGAGTCTAACAGAGACAAAATAGGCTCTATTACTTGGGATCAGATTAAGCAAATAGCAGAAGTGAAAATGCCAGATCTGAATGCATTTAAAATAGAATCCGCGATGAAAATGTTGGCAGGAACAGCAAGAAGTATGGGGGTTAGGGTTCAAGGAGAATTTCCTCAAACAGAAATAGTACAATAGGTTAGGGGTATGGGAAAATTGACAAAAAATCAAAAAAAGGCTTTGGATTTATATGATCCTACTAAGTCTTATACAATCAAGGAGGCCTCTGAAATTGTAAAAAAGATCGCTTTCAGTAAATTCGATAGTTCAGTCGATTTAGATATAAGGTTGGGCGTTGACCCGAAAAAAGCTGATCAAATGGTAAGAGGGGTAGTGACTTTGCCCAACGGTGTGGGTAAAGAAGTTAAAGTACTTGTACTCTGTACGCCAGATAAAGAGGAGGAAGCAAAGGCAGCCGGCGCAGATTATGTAGGGCTAGATGAATACATTAAAAAAATTGAAGGAGGCTGGACAGATGTAGACGTAATTATCACTATGCCAACAGTGATGGCAAAGGTAGGCCGTCTGGGAAGAGTATTAGGACCTAGAAGTTTAATGCCAAATCCAAAGTCAGGTACGGTAACGATGGAAGTAGGCAAAGCGGTGACAGAAGTCAAGGCAGGAAAAATAGATTTTAAAGTCGACAAAACAGGAATTATCCACGCCAGTATAGGTAAGGTGTCTTTTGAAGCAGAGAAAATTAGCGAAAACGCACTTGAGATGTTAAATATGATCTCAAAGTTAAAGCCAGCGTCAGCAAAGGGAACTTATTTTCGTTCAATTTCACTCTCTTCTACAATGGGCAGCGGGATAAGTATTGATAAAAGCATCATAGCAAGTACTTAATATGACACGAAACGATAAAGGTCAGCTAATTATAGATTTGACTGAAAAATTCAAAGATAACAATCACTTTTATATTACAGATACCTCTGGACTAAATGTTGCCGAAATCAACAAATTCAGAGGGATGTGCTATAAGGAAGGGGTTGAGTATAAAGTTATCAAAAATACGTTTATAAAACGTGTGCTTGACAACTTAGATACGGATTATTCATCCATACAGGCCACTCTTACGGGGTTTTCTGGGGTGATGTTCGTAAAAGAAAATGGGAAAGCCCCGGCAAAAATCATCCAAAAATATCGGAAGGAAGATGTTGACGGCAGACCCTATTTTAAAGCGGCTTCCATTAATACAGATATATTCATTGGCGAAGATCAACTAGTTACGCTTAGCGTTTTGAAATCAAAAACAGAGCTTATTGGGGAAATCATCACCTTGTTACAAACTCCAGCAACAAATGTTATTACTGCTCTACAGAGTGGGGGTGGCAAATTAGCTGGAATAATGAAGGCATTATCTGAAAGACAATAAATAATTGATCAATAAATTAACAAATTAAAATGGCGGATTTAAAAGAATTTGCGGAACAGCTTGTCAATCTTACAGTAAAAGAGGTAAGCGAGTTAGCAATAATCCTTAAGGATGAATATGGTATAGAACCAGCAGCAGCAGCTGCTCCAGTAATGGCAGCAAGTTCTGGTGGCGGAGAGGCTGCTGAAGAAAAGTCATCTTTCGATGTGATATTGAAAGCACCAGGGGGTGCCAAATTGGCAATCGTGAAGCTGGTAAAAGAATTGACAGGGTTAGGTCTAAAAGAGGCTAAAGATCTTGTGGATTCTGCTCCAAAGTCGGTAAAAGAAGGTCTTGCTAAAGAAGAGGCAGAAGGTCTCAAAAAGCAACTGGAAGAAGCTGGAGCGGAAGTAGAATTAAAGTAAATTCTACTTAGAATCTTGGAAGTAGGCCTGGCCATTTGGTCAGGTCTTTTCCTGTTTGTACTTAGGTACGACGAACGTGTAATGTAGTTTAAAAATAACTTGTTTAATCCTTGGCTACCAAAAAAATAAATAAGAGAAGAAATTTCTCATCTATTAAGTCTGTGATAGATTATCCCGACTTTCTGGACGTACAACTCAAATCATTTATAGACTTTTTTCAGTTAGACACTCCGACTGAGTTGAGGGACTCCGAAGGCCTGTACAAGGTTTTCATGGAGAATTTCCCCATCTCTGATTCGCGAGATAATTTTAAATTGGAATTTATTGATTATACTGTAGATCCCCCCCGATATTCGATTCAAGAATCGATTGAAAGAGGGTTGACGTATTCAGTACCCTTAAAAGCCAAGTTGAGATTACTTTGCAACGATAGAGAAAACGAAGAGTTTGAGACTATTGAGCAGGAGGTGTTCTTAGGGAACATCCCGTACATGACCGATAAGGGCTCTTTTGTTATCAACGGAGCAGAGAGGGTCATTGTTTCCCAACTACACAGGTCACCAGGAGTGTTTTTTGCTCAAAGTAAACACACAAACGGTACGTTGCTGTATTCGGCCCGAATCATTCCTTTTAAAGGGTCATGGATAGAATTTGCAACAGATGTAAATAATGTTATGTATGCTTACATTGATCGAAAGAAAAAGTTTCCAATTACGACTTTACTCAGATCAATTGGGTACGGTACTGACAAAGACATACTAGATTTATTTGGATTATCTGAGGAGGTTGAGGCTACTCAAAAAGAACTTAAAAAAGTCATCGATCGTCGACTAGCAGCAAGAGTATTGCGTACTTGGATTGAAGATTTTGTTGATGAAGATACAGGAGAAGTAGTCTCTATTGATCGAAATGAGGTAGTTCTTGAGCGGGATAGTGTGTTGAAGGAAGAAGACATACAAACCATTCTTGATTCAGGAAGTAAGTCTATTATTCTCCATCGAAAAGAGGTGAATGTTACCGATTATTCTATTATTTACAATACTCTTCAAAAAGATCAATCAAATTCTGAAAAGGAAGCCGTTGAGACCATTTATCGTCAATTAAGAAATACCGAGGCTCCTGACGAGCAGACAGCACGAGATATTATTCAAAATCTATTTTTTAGTGAGAAAAGATATGATTTGGGAGAAGTAGGTAGATATAGAATTAATAAAAAGTTAGGACTCTCGACAGGCTACGATAAGCGTGTTTTGACGAGTGAAGATATTATTCTTATCATTAAGTATTTAATCGGTTTGATCAACAGCAAGACACTTGTTGACGACATTGATCACTTAAGTAATAGAAGAGTAAGAACGGTTGGTGAGCAACTTTATGCGCAATTTGGCGTGGGCTTGTCAAGAATGGCAAGAACCATCAGGGAGCGGATGAATGTACGAGATAACGAGGATTTCAAACCTGTCGATTTGATTAACGCCAGAACTTTATCTTCGGTAATCAACTCCTTTTTTGGAACTAATCAACTGTCTCAGTTCATGGATCAAACCAATCCATTGGCAGAGGTTACCCATAAAAGAAGAATGTCTGCACTAGGGCCTGGTGGTCTTTCAAGAGAAAGAGCTGGATTTGAAGTAAGAGATGTTCATTATACCCATTATGGTCGATTGTGTACAATTGAAACTCCCGAAGGTCCGAATATTGGTTTGATTTCTTCCTTGTGTGTACATGCCAAGGTGAATCAGATGGGCTTTATTGAGACGCCCTATCGAGAGGTAGGCGAGGGAAAAGTTGACATGTCCGGAAACGTCAGGTATTTGACAGCAGAGGAAGAGGATACATTCAACATTGCACAGGCCAATGCACCATTAAACGATGAGGGTAAATTCTTAAATGATAAGGTAAAGGCAAGGTTCGAAGGTGACTTTCCGGTCGTCGAGCCAAAAGATTTGACCTATATGGATGTAGCTCCAAACCAAATTGTATCGGTAGCCGCTTCAATGATTCCTTTTCTTGAGCACGATGATGCAAACAGGGCATTAATGGGGTCTAACATGCAGCGTCAAGCAGTTCCACTTTTAATTCCTGAGGCACCCATTGTAGGTACAGGTTTGGAGAGTAGGGTAGCTTTAGATTCGCGCTCTTTGATCTTAGCGGAGGCTGATGGTATTGTAGAATATGTTGATGCTAAGATGATCACCGTAAAATATGATCAGGATGAAAATGAAAAAATCTTGTCTTTTGATAAAGATACTGCGACTTATGAGTTAATAAAATTTCGTAGAACTAATCAAGATACCTCAGTAAATCTTAAGCCCATAGTGCTGAAAGGCGAGAGGGTGTCGAAAGGACAACCTCTTTGTCAAGGGTTTGCTACTGAGCAAGGTGAGCTTGCGCTGGGGCGTAACCTTATGGTAGCTTACATGCCATGGCAAGGTTATAATTTTGAAGATGCAATCGTTATTTCAGATCGTGTGGTTCGCGAAGATGTCTTTACTTCTATACATATTGATTCGTTTGAACTCGAGGTCAGGGATACTAAAAGGGGTTTAGAAGAATTAACTTCAGAAATTCCTAATGTAAGTGAAGAGGCTGTGAAGAATTTAGATGAAGATGGGATCATACGCATCGGTGCGGAGATCAAGGAAGGGGATATTATGATTGGTAAGATCACCCCAAAGGGAGAATCGGATCCAACCCCTGAAGAGAAATTATTAAGAGCTATTTTCGGAGATAAAGCAGGTGATGTAAAAGATGCTTCTTTAAAGGCAAAACCTTCATTAACGGGAGTAGTTATTGAAACCAAGCTATTTGCTCGCCCTAAAAAAGATAAGGATCTCAGGGCAAGAACGAAAAAGGCGGTAGAGGTGCTCAAAGAAAAATACGGTGCTGAGTTGACTGAAGTTAGAAACCAAATGGTGGATAAACTTGTCACATTGTTGGAGGGTAATATATGTCAGGGAA
Organism: Flammeovirgaceae bacterium UBA976; assembly: GCA_002292365.1. Classification (GTDB taxonomy): domain Bacteria; phylum Bacteroidota; class Bacteroidia; order Cytophagales; family Cyclobacteriaceae; genus UBA4465. The sequence goes on along the minus strand of DBBU01000049.1, from coordinate 40,908 downwards.
TCAATCATAAGTTTGGTGAACCAGTTATGTCAAAAGGAGCTAAATTTTCGAGAAAGAATATAGAAGAGAATTTATTTCCTACCAAAAATATTTTCAGAGATGAAAGTACGTATTCTGTTCCCGAAGAGTCCAATCTTATAAGTGATTTAGCACATGAAGAATGGGTTAAGGATGCTGAGACAAATGAATTAATTTTCAGTTTGATCAAGCGATATATTACAAAGAGGAATGAATTTACGGGTCTGTTTAAACGAGAAAGATTTACCTATGAAGTGGGCGATGAACTTCCTGCAGGCATTATGAAACTAGCTAAAGTTTATATAGCCAAAAAGCGTAAACTAAAAGTAGGAGATAAGATGGCAGGTCGCCATGGTAATAAGGGTGTTGTGGCTAAAATCGTTCGTGATGAAGACATGCCTTTTATGGAAGATGGCACACCCATGGATATCGTTTTGAATCCTCTAGGGGTTCCTTCCCGTATGAATATTGGCCAAATATATGAAACCGTTTTGGCATGGGCAGGAAAGAAGCTGAATAGAACTTATGCGACACCTATTTTTGATGGAGCGACTGAGGAGCAAGTTCAAAATGAATTGAAAGAAGCGGGATTACCCTCTTTCGGGCGGACGTATCTTTATGATGGATTGACGGGCGAAAAGTTTGATCAACCAGTGACGGTGGGTATTGCATACATGCTGAAATTGGGGCACTTAGTAGATGATAAAATGCACGCTAGATCGATCGGGCCTTATTCATTGATCACCCAACAGCCTTTAGGTGGTAAGGCTCAATTTGGAGGTCAAAGATTTGGAGAAATGGAAGTTTGGGCTCTTGAGGCTTTTGGTGCAGCGCATGTACTTCAGGAAATTCTCACGATCAAGTCGGATGATGTTATCGGAAGAGCAAAGGCATACGAAGCCATTGTTAAAGGGGAAAACATGGTAAAGCCGAACATACCGGAATCATTTAATGTTTTGGTTCATGAATTAAGAGGCTTGGCTCTTGAAATTACATTAGATTAAATAGTTATCGCTTATTTAAGTTTAGAAAAGATAAATTATGGCATTCAGAAAAAATAAAAAACTGACACTTGACTTCTCAAGGGTGACCATTAGTCTGGCATCACCCGAATCCATCCTAGAGGAATCTAATGGAGAAGTAACTCAGCCGGAAACCATTAATTATAGGACTTACAAACCAGAAATGGGAGGTTTGTTTTGTGAGCGTATTTTTGGTCCTGTTAAGGATTGGGAATGCCATTGTGGAAAATATAAGAGGATAAGATATAAAGGAATCATATGCGATAGATGTGGGGTTGAAGTTACCGAAAAGAAGGTAAGAAGAGAGCGTATGGGGCACATTGAATTGGTTGTCCCGGTAGCCCATATTTGGTATTTTAGATCATTGCCCAACAAGATAGGCTACTTATTAGGAATGCCATCTAAAAAATTGGATACGATCATTTACTACGAACGTTATGTCGTTATTCAGCCCGGAGCAAAATTAGAAGAAGGTATAAATAAGCTTGATTTCCTAACTGAGGATGAATATTTAAATATTCTCGATAAGTTGCCCAGAGAAAACCAGCTGTTGCCTGATGATGACCCGCAAAAATTTATTGCAAAAATGGGTGCAGAGGCTTTAGAAATGTTACTTTCTCGGATTGAATTAGATGATTTATCTTATCAATTAAGACATCAAGCGGCTACAGATACTTCTCAGCAGCGCAAGGCGGAAGCATTAAAGAGACTCAAAGTAGTTGAGGCTTTTAGAGAAGCTAAAACTAGGATCGAAAACAGACCGGAATGGATGATCATTAAAATGGTTCCTGTAATACCGCCTGAATTAAGACCTCTTGTTCCTTTGGATGGAGGACGCTTTGCGACTTCAGATTTGAACGATCTTTATAGGCGTGTAATTATCCGAAATAATAGACTCAAAAGGTTGATTGATATCAAGGCACCGGAAGTAATACTTCGTAATGAAAAGCGAATGCTTCAGGAGGCAGTAGATTCGTTATTTGATAATTCTCGTAAAGTGAATGCAGTTCGTTCAGATGGAAATCGTGCGCTCAAGTCATTGAGTGATATGCTTAAGGGGAAGCAGGGGCGGTTTCGTCAAAATTTATTAGGAAAAAGAGTAGATTATTCTGGTCGATCAGTGATTGTGGTAGGTCCAGAATTAAAAATGCACGAATGTGGATTGCCTAAGAACATGGCTGCTGAGCTTTTCAAGCCTTTTGTGATACGAAAGTTGATTGAAAGAGGAATTGTAAAAACAGTAAAATCAGCTAAAAAGATTGTTGATAGAAAAGATCCAGTTGTTTGGGATATACTTGAAAACGTATTAAAAGGACATCCCGTTCTTTTAAATAGAGCTCCAACCTTGCACAGATTAGGTATACAAGCCTTTCAGCCAAAGCTAATAGAGGGCAAAGCCATACAATTACATCCATTGGTTTGTACCGCATTCAATGCCGATTTTGATGGAGATCAAATGGCGGTGCACGTTCCATTGGGACAAGAGGCTATTTTGGAAGCTTCACTTTTGATGCTTTCCTCGCACAACATTCTCAATCCAGCTAATGGAGCGCCGATAGCCGTGCCATCTCAGGATATGGTCCTTGGCCTTTACTATGTTACTAAGGGTAGAAAAAGTACTCCTGAAGAAATGGTAAAAGGTGAGGGTATGATCTTTTATAGTTCACAGGAAGTTATCATTGCCTTAAATGAGCGAGTAATTTCAAAGCATGCGCATATCAAAGTAAGAACCCATGTAAAAGTTGGAGAAAGATTAGAAGAAAAATTAGTGGATACCGTTGCTGGAAGGGTACTCTTTAATGAATTTGTCCCCAAAGAAGTAGGCTATATCGATGATTTGCTTACTAAGAAAAAGCTTCAAAACATTATTTCCAGGGTCTTTAAGATTGCAGGGATGGCAGCAACCGCTGTTTTTTTAGATGATATCAAGTCATTAGGTTTCCAAATGGCTTATACTGGTGGTCTGTCTATGGGATTGGGTGATATCAATATCCCGGCAACTAAACCGCAAATGGTAGCAGATGCGAAAAAAGAAGTAGACAGCGTCTGGAACAACTATTTGATGGGTTTAATTACTGATAACGAGCGCTACAATCAAGTGATCGATATATGGACGAGAACCAATACACAATTGACCTCAACGCTAATGAAGCAACTAGAGGAAGATGATCAAGGTTTTAATTCCATATATATGATGATGCATTCAGGTGCAAGGGGATCTCGTGAACAAATTAGACAATTGGGAGGAATGAGAGGTTTGATGGCTAAGCCTCAAAAAAATCTAGCAGGTTCTGTTGGTGGAATCATTGAAAATCCAATACTTTCTAACTTTAAAGAGGGTTTAGACGTTCTTGAATATTTTATTTCAACGCATGGTGCTCGAAAGGGCTTAGCCGATACTGCATTGAAAACGGCAGATGCAGGATATCTTACAAGAAGATTAGTTGATGTGGCACAAGATGTCGTTGTAAATGAACCCGATTGTGGTACTTTGAGAGGATTGGTTGTTCGCTCCTTGAAGGATAATGAAGATATAGTTGAATCATTATCAGAACGAATATTGGGTCGCGTATCCGTACATGATATTTATCATCCAATCACGGAAGAAATGATCCTTGAATCAGGTAATGAGATTAACGAAGAGATTACTGAAATCATAGAAGCTACAAGTATTGATGAGGTTGAAATACGTTCTGTATTGACCTGTGAGGCAAAAAGGGGAGTTTGTTCGAAGTGTTATGGTCGTAGCCTTTCAGCGGGAAGAATGTCTCATTTAGGCGAAGCTGTGGGCGTGATTGCGGCTCAGTCTATCGGTGAGCCAGGGACTCAATTAACCTTGAGGACTTTTCATGTTGGAGGTACGGCGTCGAATATAGCTGTAGATGCTACCGTTCTTTCAAAGTTTGATGGGATCGTCGAGTTCGATGAATTAAGAACTGTAAATAGTACCGATGATGAAGGAAATCCTATTCAAGTGGTCATGGGAAGATCAGGTGAATTAAGAATAATAGATGCTAAAAAGTCAAAAATATTGATGAGTAACCATGTACCATATGGCGCCATTCTTAAAGTTAAAAACGGTCAAAAGGTAAGTAATGGGGATGAAGTTTGTTTTTGGGATCCCTACAATGCTGTGATCATGTCTGAATTTGACGGTGAGGTCTCTTTTGAGGCTATCATTGAAGGAGTTACTTTCAAAGAAGAGTCCGATGAGCAAACGGGACACAGAGAAAAGGTCATTATTGACACTAAGGACAAAGCAAAAAATCCAGCCATCATTATTAAGTCGGTAGATACCGAGAAGGGATACAATATACCGGTAGGTGCCCACCTTTCAGTGGACGAAGGTGCAACAATAAAGGCAGGTCAGGTGTTGGCTAAAATACCTCGAAATACAGGTAAGTCCAGAGACATTACCGGAGGTTTACCACGAGTTACAGAGCTTTTTGAAGCAAGAAATCCCTCAAATCCCGCCGTTGTCACAGAAATCGATGGTGTTGTGACTTATGGTGGGATAAAAAGGGGTAACAGAGAAGTGTTTATTGAATCGAAAGATGGTATCAAAAAACGTTATTTAGTACCGCTATCTAAGCATTTCTTGGTTCAAGATAATGACTTTATTAAGGCAGGAGAGGCCTTGTCTGACGGATCGATTACCCCAGCAGATATATTGTCTATTCAAGGACCTACGGCAGTACAAGAGTATTTGGTAAATGAAATACAAGAAGTTTATCGATTGCAAGGAGTTCAAATTAATGACAAGCATATCGAAACGATCGTGCGTCAAATGATGCAGAAAGTAATCATTATAGATGCTGGTGATACTTCGTTCCTGACCAATCAATCTGTTGATAGATTGAGTTTTATGGAAGAAAATGATCAAATTCTTGATAAAAAAGTAGTGGTTGATCCGGGAGGTTCTGATACGGTCAAGGCTGGACAGATCATTTCTAGTCGAACGCTGCGGGATGAAAACTCTAATTTAAGGAGGAGAGATGTTAAAATTATCTCGGTAAGAAACGCTTCAGCGGCAGTTTCTAGACCCATTCTTCAGGGAATTACGCAGGCGTCCCTAGGCACCAGGAGCTTTATATCAGCAGCGTCCTTCCAGGAGACGACTAAGGTTTTGAGTGAAGCAGCTATCAAAGGAAAGCGAGATGGACTTGAGGGTTTGAAGGAAAATGTGATTGTAGGTCATTTAATTCCTGCTGGAACAGGGATCAAGAGATTCCATGAAAACTTTGTGGCCAATAAAGAAGAGTTTGACAAGATGACACTGGCAAGAGAAGAATTCTCTAAACCAAAGGAAACGTCTTTAACTGAAGTCTAGATGAATAAACCAGAGGAGGTCAATAAGAACTTGAACATAGAGCTATCAGAAGAAATTGCTGAAGGGGTTTATGCCAACTTAGCTATGATTGCGCATTCGAGTAGTGAGTTCGTTATCGATTACATACGATTGATGCCTGGTGTGCCGAAGGCGAAAGTGAAGGCACGTATTGTAATTACACCAGAGCATGCAAAAAGGCTCTTATCTGCGTTGGAGGAAAACATTCAAAAGTACGAAAAGACTTTTGGAGAAATAAAAAAGAATGAACAGTCACCCAAGTTTCCAATTAATTTTGGAGGTACAGTAGGTGAAGCATGATTATTTATATGGAATGCATATTGAAATATTCAATGTTTCTCCCTATCTTTGCGTTCCCAAATTTGAGGATTTTTAGAAAAAAATAGGATAAATGCCGACAATACAGCAGTTAGTAAGGAAAGGAAGAAAAAAGTTAACTTCCAAATCTAAGTCTCCCGCTTTGGACTCATGTCCTCAGCGAAGAGGTGTGTGCACGCGTGTATACACAACGACACCTAAAAAACCTAATTCAGCGATGAGAAAGGTTGCTAGGGTTCGATTGACCAATGGTAGAGAAGTCAATGCATATATTGGAGGTGAAGGTCACAATCTGCAGGAACACTCAATTGTATTGATTCGAGGTGGAAGAGTAAAAGATCTCCCGGGTGTTCGTTACCATATTGTCCGTGGTGCATTAGACACCGCTGGAGTAAGCGGAAGGTTGCAAAGAAGATCAAAGTATGGTGCCAAAAGGCCGAAGATTAAAAAATAAGTAAGAAAAATGAGAAAATCCAAGCCAAAGAAGCGATACATTTTACCAGATCCAATTTATGGAGACACCTTGGTGACGAAGTTTGTGAATTACCTCATGGTAGATGGTAAAAAAAGCCTTTCTTATAGTATTTTTTATGATGCCATAAAAATAGTAGAAGAAAAAACGAGTGAGAACGGAATTGAGATTTGGAAGTCGGCTCTTAAGACAGTTATGCCCGCTGTCGAAGTAAAAAGTAGAAGAGTTGGAGGCGCTACTTTTCAAGTTCCTATTGAGGTAAGGCCCGAAAGAAAAACTTCATTGGGGATCAAATGGATGATCAAGTATTCTCGATTAAGAGGAGAAAAAACAATGAAGGAACGTCTTGCAGGTGAAATCATGGCCGCTTCAAAAGGTGAAGGGGCATCAGTCAAGAAGAAAGATGATACTCATAGAATGGCAGAAGCCAACAAAGCTTTTTCTCACTTCAGATTTTAAATTAAGTTATCATGGCTAAAAGGAATTTGAAGTTTACGCGTAACATTGGTATCGCTGCCCATATTGACGCAGGTAAAACCACTACCACGGAACGTATATTGTATTACACAGGTGCAAGTCACAAAATTGGAGAGGTCCATGATGGTGCAGCCACGATGGATTGGATGGAGCAAGAGCAGGAGCGAGGGATTACGATTACCTCAGCGGCTACGACCGTTTTTTGGAAATACAAAGAGGACGACTATCACATAAATATTATTGATACACCAGGTCACGTCGATTTTACGGTTGAAGTAAATCGATCACTGCGTGTATTAGACGGTTTGGTATTTTTATTCAGCGCTGTGGACGGTGTTGAGCCTCAATCTGAAACCAATTGGCGTTTGGCTGACAATTATAAGGTGGCAAGAATCGGTTTTGTAAATAAAATGGATCGTGCCGGATCAGATTTTCTTAACGTCTGTAAGCAAGTCAAAGAAATGTTAGGAACCAAAGCGGTTCCGTTGCAGTTACCTATAGGGTCTGAGGATAACTTCAGAGGTGTAGTTGATTTAGTTGAGAACAAGGCGATGGTTTGGAATGAGGAAGATCAAGGTATGACTTTTGAGGAAATTCCGATACCTGAAGACATGGTTGAAGAAGTTGCTGAGTATCGTGAAAAGTTAGTTGAGTCAGTAGCCGAGTATGATGATGGATTAATGGAAAAATATTTCGAAGATCCTGATTCCATATCCAAAGATGAAATCATAGCAGCATTAAGAGCAGCTACTATTGATTTAGCCTTTGTACCTATGCTTTGTGGTTCAGCGTTCAAGAACAAAGGGGTTCAAACAATGCTAGATTATGTCATGGAGCTATTGCCATCTCCTCTAGACAAAGATGAGATTACAGGAATCAATCCTGATACAGAAGAGGAAGCCAAGCGACTGCCCACGACCGAAGATCCATTTACAGCATTGGCTTTCAAAATTGCAACTGATCCTTTTGTTGGTAGACTTTGTTTTATTAGATCGTATTCAGGTACGCTAGATTCTGGTTCATATGTTTTTAACACTCGGACAGGGAAGAAAGAAAGAATTTCAAGAATTTTTCAAATGCATGCCAATAAGCAAAATCAAATTGATACTTTGCACTGCGGAGACATTGGAGCGGTTGTTGGATTTAAGGATATCAAAACAGGGGATACCTTGTGCGATGAGAAAAATAAAATAGTCTTAGAGACGATGGATTTTCCTGATCCTGTAATTGGTTATGCAATAGAGCCAAAGGCCCAAGCAGATGTTGATAAACTTGGCATGAGTATTGCCAAATTGGTTGAAGAAGATCCTACACTAGTAGTTGAGACCGATCTTGAAACAGGTCAAACAATATTAAAGGGTATGGGTGAGCTCCATTTGGATATTATTATTGACCGATTGCGTCGTGAGTTCAAAGTTGAAATCAATCAAGGTGCGCCACAAGTTGCTTATAAAGAGGCTATAAGATCCAAAGTAGAGCATAAAGAGGTTTATAAAAAACAATCTGGAGGTAGAGGTAAGTTTGCTGATATTGTTTTTGATCTAAGTCCTGTAGATGAGGACTTTAAAGAGACTGGTTTGCAGTTTGTTAATGCCATAAAGGGAGGAATAATCCCTAAGGAGTTTATACCTGCTATTGAAAAAGGATTTAAGCAAGCAATGGTTAATGGACCATTGGCTGGATATCCTTTGGATAGTATGAAAGTGAGACTTTATCATGGATCTTTCCATGATGTGGATTCAGATTCGCTTTCCTTTGAATTAGCGGCGCGAATGGGATTTAAGGCGGCAGCGAAGAAAGCCAGTCCGGTCTTATTAGAGCCTGTGATGGCTGTCGAAGTTATTACCCCTGATGAGTATACTGGATCAGTTACTGGTGATTTGAATAAACGTCGTGGCATTATGAAAGGTATGGATACCCGTGGAGTTTCTCAAGTTGTTAAGGCGGATGTCCCGCTTTCAGCACTTTTTGGTTATGTGACGGATTTAAGAACGATCACATCAGGCAGAGCCACCGCAAATCTTACATTCTCGCATTATGACAGTGTGCCTAATAGTATAGCAGAAACGGTAATCTCAGAAGTTAATGGTTAATCAGTTTTCGGAATAGTTTATGAATCAAAAAATTAGAATTAAATTAAGATCATACGATCACAACTTGGTAGATAAGTCATCCGAGAAAATAGTACGTGCTGTGAAAACAACCGGAGCGGTTGTTAGCGGCCCGATACCTTTGCCCACCGTAAAAGAAAAATTTACGGTACTCAGGTCCCCTCACGTAAATAAAAAATCAAGAGAACAGTTTCAATTATGTACGTATAAGCGTTTGGTAGATATATATTCTAACAGTGCCAAAACTGTGGACGCATTGATGAAATTAGAATTACCCAGCGGAGTGGATGTCGAAATTAAGGTCTGATTTGTTTTAAAAATTATGAAGAGCCAACACATTTTTGAGTTGGTTCTTTTTTTGTCTTTTAATATCAGTTAATCATTGGTTCATTAGACAGAATTATTATCTTTGCACACCTTTTGGAGGGAATCCATGAAGAAAAGAGTATTAAACAATTAATAATTTCAAAAAATGCCTGGATTAATAGGTAAAAAAGTAGGGATGACCAATATATACAATGAAGCGGGCAAAAGTATTGCTTGTACATTGGTTGAGGCCGGTCCTTGCGTCGTTACGCAAGTGAAAAATGAGGATTCCGATGGATATCGTGCGGTTCAGCTTGCCTATGATGATAAAAAAGAAAAGAATACGTCAAAAGCTGAAAAGGGACATTATGCCAAGGCAGGATCCCAACCCAAGAAATATCAAGTTGAATTTAGAGATTTCAGAAGTGAGTTTGATGACAAAATTACTTTAGGAAAAGAAATCAACATTGCTGATGTTTTTAAAGTAGACGATTTTGTTGATGCTGTTGGAACGACCAAAGGAAAAGGTTTTCAAGGAGTTGTTAAAAGACATAATTTTGCAGGTGTCGGACAAGCAACACATGGGCAACACAATAGGTTGAGAGCGCCGGGTTCTATAGGAGCAGCTTCCTTTCCTTCAAGGGTTTTTAAGGGAATGAGAATGGCTGGTAGAATGGGAGGTGGTCGAAAGAAAATTCTTAATCTCAAAGTGATGAAAATCTATCCCGAAAAAAATCTTATATTAATAAGTGGCTCAATTCCAGGAGCAAAAAATTCTTATGTGATTTTAGAAAAATAAGTCATGAAAATAGAAGTTATAAATAATAAGGGTGAGGATACCGGTCGAAAGATCGAGCTGCTAAATGGTATTTACAAGATCGAGCCCAATGAGCATGCGGTTTATTTGGAGGTAAAGCAATTTTTGGCTAATCAACGTCAAGGTACCCACAAGACAAAATGTAAAGCTAACGTCACAGGGTCCACGAGAAAGATAAAAAAACAAAAAGGGACAGGTACAGCTAGAGCTGGTAGTATAAAGTCAGGTTTACTGAGAGGGGGAGGTACCATCTTCGGTCCAGTTCCTAGAGACTATGGTTTCGATTTAAACAAGAAAGTCAAAAGGTTAGCCAAGCGTTCAGCATTCTCTGCGAAAGCTGCTGAAAAAAAGATTCGTGTTATGGAGGATCAGATCATTGATGTTCCCAAGACCAAAGTCTTTAAATCGATTTTAAAGGCTCTCAAATTGGAGATTGATAAGGCATTGTTTATTACCGGTAATGTGAACGACAATGCAGTGACTTCTGCTAGAAATATTCCGAATGCCAAAGTTATCAGCGCCAATGAGTTGTCTACATACGAACTAGTGAATGCTGACTACATCGTATTATTTGAGAGTGCCATTGACACCATAGAAAATAGATTGAACTGATGAGCATACTTATTAAACCCCTTGTAACAGAAAAATCATCTGCAATGAATGAGCACGGCAAGTATGGCTTCGTGGTAGAGAGAAGCGCCAATAAGGTGCAGATTAGACAGGAAGTTGAAAAGAAATATGGTGTCACTGTAGAATTCGTAAATACGATGGTACAACCGGGAAAATCTAAGTCGAGATCTACGAAATCCGGTGTCATTAAAGGTAAGTCGAAAACATACAAAAAAGCCATTGTCAAGGTTGCTGATGGAGATATTATTGATTTTTATAGTGGAATTTAATTACTAAGAGATGGCAATTAGAAAACTTAAACCAACCACTCCCGGCCAAAGATTTAGGATAGCACCTGTTTTCGACAAGATAACAGCTGATAAACCAGAAAAGTCTTTAATTTCATCCGTAAAAAGATCCGGGGGAAGAAATAGCACTGGAAAGATGACTGTTCGTAATGTAGGAGGCGGTCACAAAAAAAGGCTAAGAGACATTGATTTTAAAAGAGACAAGTTCGATATCCCCGCTACGGTCAAATCGATCGAATACGATCCGAATAGAACGGCACGTATTGCGTTATTGTTCTATGCAGATGGCGAAAAAAGATATATTATTGCACCAAATGGTCTTGAAGTCGAGACCGTGTTGTTAAGTGGTCCGGGCGTGGCGCCAGAAGTTGGAAATGCCTTACCGCTATCAGAAATACCTCTGGGTACAATCATACACAACATTGAGTTGAAGCCAGGTAAGGGCGGAGCAATGGCAAGAAGCGCGGGTTCCTATGCGCAGCTAGTTGCTAAGGACGGCAAGTATGTCACCTTGAAGTTGCCCTCCGGTGAAATGAGACTTGTACTATCTACTTGCTCTGCAACCATTGGAACTGTTTCTAATAGTGACCACATGAACGTTAGACTGGGTAAAGCTGGACGGAATAGATGGTTAGGTAGAAGACCTCGAGTAAGAGGGGTAGCAATGAATCCTGTAGATCATCCGATGGGCGGAGGAGAAGGAAAGTCTTCAGGAGGGCATCCACGCTCAAGGAATGGCATTTATGCTAAAGGGCATAAAACCAGAAAGCCAAATAAATATTCAGACAAAATGATCGTAACTAAAAGAAAATAATGGCTAGATCACTAAAAAAAGGACCTTACATAGATTTTCGCCTTGAAAAAAAGGTCGATGCACTTAATGATAACGGAAAGAAGAATGTGATCAAAACTTGGTCAAGAAGATCAATGATCTCACCTGATTTTGTAGGACATACCTTTGCGGTCCACAATGGTAATAAGTTCATTCCTATTATGGTCACTGAAAACATGGTAGGTCACAAGTTAGGGGAGTTTTCACCCACGCGAAACTTCAGGGGTCATATCGCAAAAAAGGATAAGAAAAGATAATGGAGGCGAAAGAAAATAAAAAGATCAAAAAGTCTGTCAGGATCAGAATAGAGAAGGAAGCACAAAAGGAAGCTATAAAATCAAAATCTGGACGACAAGGTGCCGTAACAGCTTCTCTACGCAATTTTCCATCTGCTCCACGTAAAATGAGGTTAGTTGCCGACATGATCAGGGACCAACGGGTAAGTGTGGCACTAAATGTCTTAAAGTTCGACTCCAAGTTTGCTTCAAGTATTTTAGAAAAAGTATTATTATCTGCCATTGCCAACTGGCAGTTAAAGAATGAGGATGTAAACATTGAAGAGGCTGATTTGTATGTCAAAGAAATATATGTAGACAGCGCTCGGATGTTGAAAAGGTTGCGTACGGCTCCTCAAGGTAGGGCGCACAGGATAAGAAAGCGTTCCCATCATCTTGCTATTACATTAGATGATCGTAATGCAAAAGTTGAAAATGATAATGAAATGCAAAAAGACTAATCGATGGGACAAAAGGTAAACCCAATAAGTTTAAGACTTGGTATCATTAAAGGATGGGATTCTAATTGGTATGGGGGAAAATCATTCGCAGACAACATTGTTGAAGATCACAAAATTCGGAAGTATCTTCTAGCAAGAATCACAAAAGGTGGAATTTCAAAAGTAGTTATTGAAAGGACCTTGAAAAGGATAACCTTGACAATACACACGGCCCGACCGGGTGTCGTGATAGGTAAAGGAGGCTCCGAGGTTGATAAGTTGAAAGAAGAGTTGAAAAAAATCACTGGTAAAGAACTTCAAATTAATATTTTCGAGATTAAAAGACCTGAATTGGATGCCTTATTGGTAGGAGAGTCTATTGCTCAGCAATTGAAGGCAAGAATTTCTTACAGAAGAGCTATGAAGCAAGCCATAGCTTCAGCTATGCGTGTAGGTGCTTTAGGAATCAAGATAAAATGTGCGGGTCGATTGGGCGGTGCCGAGATGGCACGTACTGAGCAATATAAAGAAGGTGCAATACCCTTGCACACTTTACGAGCAGACATCGACTATGCAGTCTCTGAGGCCCAAACGGTATATGGTAAAATAGGTATCAAAGTATGGATTTTTAAAGGCCTCATATTTGGTAAAAGAGATCTTTCTCCAAATATTGGTGTTGCAAATAACACCGGTGGTGGTAATGCTGGTGGTAGAGCTAGGCCCGATGGACCAAGGAGAAAAAGAAGATAATTTTAAAGATATTAAAAGATGTTACAACCTAAGCGAACAAAGTTTAGAAAAAGGCAAAAAGGAAGGGTTAAAGGATTAGCACAACGGGGACACTTGTTGTCGTTTGGTACCTTCGGAGTTAAGTCTTTAGAGCCAGGATGGCTGACAAGTCGGCAAATTGAAGCGGCTCGTATTGCTATGACGCGTGCGATGAAGAGGGAAGGGCAAGTATGGATTAGAATATTTCCAGATAAGCCAGTGACCAAAAAGCCAGCTGAAGTAAGAATGGGAAAAGGTAAGGGTGCTCCAGAGTACTGGGTGGCATGTGTAAAGCCTGGGACTATATTGTTTGAGGCAGCAGGAGTAAGTCTTGATTTAGCAAAAGAGGCATTAAGTTTGGCGGCACAAAAGCTGCCCATTAGTTCAAGATTTGTAGTAAAAAGGGATTATCGAGTATGAAAAATTCTGAGTTAAGAGGTTTAAGTATAGATGAGTTGGCAAATAAACTTGCCATTGAAAAAGAGTCATACAATAAATTGACGTTTGCTCATGCCATCACGCCCATTGAAAATCCCATGAAGATTAGAGCAGCGCGTAAGTTAATTGCAAGACTAGAAACTGAGGTGCGGGCAAAGCAGCTTGTTAAATAAAGGGTTTATGGAAAGAAATCTTAGAAAGGAAAGAGTAGGTCTAGTGATAGGCGATAAGATGCAGAAGAGCATCACTGTGGCTGTGGTAAGAAAGGTGAAGCATCCCATGTATGGAAAGTTTGTTCAAAAGACCACCAAGCTTACAGCCCATGACGAACAAAATGATTGCAATGTTGGGGACACGGTCAAAATTATGGAGACTCGTCCTCTAAGCAAGATTAAGCGATGGCGCTTAGTAGAAATAGTAAAAAGAGCAAAATAATATGGTGCAACAAGAATCAAGGCTTAAAGTAGCGGACAACAGTGGGGCTAAAGAGGTACTATGTATTCGCGTTTTAGGGGGTACTAAAAAGAGATATGCCTACATAGGTGACACGATTGTAGTATCGATCAAATCTGCAATCTCGTCAAGCTCTGTTAAGAAAGGGACAGTTTCAAAAGCTGTCGTTGTTCGGACCAAAAAAGAGATACGTAGAAAGGATGGATCTTACGTTCGATTTGAGGACAATGCAGCTGTTTTACTAAACGAAAATAATGAGCCTAAAGGTACCAGAATATTTGGACCCGTAGCTCGGGAATTGCGCGAGAAGCAGTTTATGAAAATCGTTTCATTGGCACCAGAAGTGTTATAAACATGGCTAATATGAAAAAGATACATATAAAAAAGGGTGATACCGTCAAGATCCTTACAGGTAATGATAACGGTAAAACAGGCAAAGTATTAGAAATAATTACAAGTAAGTACAGAGCCATTGTTGAAGGAGTGAATATGGTCACCAAACATGTTAAACCTTCAGCTGACAAGCCGGAGGGTGGATTGATCAATACTGAGGCTGCGATGCACATCAGTAATTTGATGCTAATAGATCCGACATCTGGCGAACCGACGAGAATAGGAAGAAAATTAAATGCTGAGGGCAAAATCCAGCGTTATTCGAAAAAATCAGGAGAATTTATTTAAGATGGCAATCCCAAGACTAAAAGATAAATATATTTCAGAAATCATTCCTTTGTTAAGTGAGAAGTTTCAATATAAGTCGGTAATGCAAGTGCCGAAGATGGTGAAAATAGCCATAAACAGAGGTATTGGTGATGCGGTGTCCGACAAAAAATTAGTTGATGTCGGTGTATTAGAGTTAACCACTGTTACAGGCCAACAGGCTGTGGCTACGATAGCAAAGAAGTCAGTTTCTAATTTCAAGTTGAGAGAGGGAATGCCTATTGGAGCAAAAGTTACTCTCCGAGGAGACCGCATGTATGAATTTCTCGATAGATTATTAACCGTGGCACTTCCTCGAGTAAGGGATTTTAAGGGGGTTAAATCGAGAGGATTTGATGGCCGAGGTAATTATTCCTTGGGTGTACAAGAGCAAATTATATTTCCAGAAATCAGCATTGATAAAATCAATAAGATTGCGGGAATGGACATCACCTTTGTAACAACAGCCAAGACTGATGAAGAAAGTTTAGCATTGCTCAAAGCATTTGGTATGCCTTTTTCTAAGGGCAAAAATTAATTATATAATGGCAAAAGAATCATTAAAAGCAAGAGAAAGAAAAAGGGAGCGATTGGTCGCTAAATTTGGTGAAAAGAGGAAAGCATTGAAGGCAGCCGGCGATTACGTAGGTCTAGATAAGTTACCAAAAGATTCATCCCCAGTCAGACTCCATAATAGATGCAAATTGACTGGAAGGCCTAAGGGTTACATGAGAAAGTTTGGCTTATCTAGAGTAACTTTTAGAGAAATGGCATCGGATGGGAAAATACCTGGTATAACTAAAGCAAGTTGGTAAGTTTAAGTTCGAAATATTTTCTAAATAGAAAACAATAATTAACTTTGCGTTCCTTTTCAAGTAGACAAAATTTAAAAATTTTATGGTAACAGACCCCATAGCAGATTACTTAACTAGGATTCGAAATGCCATCGGCGCGAATCATAGGATTGTGGAGATTCCAACTTCACGTATGAAAAAAGAAATAACCAAACTTTTACATGATCAGGGATATATCGCTAATTTCAAATTTGATAAAGAGGGCCCAGGGTCAGTAATCAAGATTGCGCTTAAATACAATCCTGAAACCAAGCGTTCCGCGATAACCAATCTTGAACGGGTAAGCAAGCCAGGGCTAAGAAAATATAAGGGTGCGGGCGATTTGCCGCGTGTCTTGAATGGTTTGGGAATCGCTGTGATCAGTACATCCAAGGGTATTATCACGGACAAGAAAGCCAGAACAGAAAACATAGGTGGTGAAATACTTTGTTACGTTTATTAATTTTTTAATATGTCGAGAATAGGAAAAGCCCCAATAACCATACCCTCAGGAGTCGAAATAACTGTAGATGGAGGGGATATAAAAGTAAACGGACCGAAGGGTCAACTGTCCCAAAATATAGGTTCTGAAATTACCGCCTCAATTGAGGCGGGCATATTAACAGTACAGAGACCTACAGAGCAGAAGAGACATAAAGCGTTGCATGGTCTATACAGATCTTTAATCTATAACATGGTTACGGGTGTCACTGAAGGATATAGTTGTAAGCTTGAATTAGTTGGTGTAGGTTACAAAGCAGCGGTACAAGGAAATATATTAGAATTGAACGTAGGGTATTCACATAATATTTTTCTAGCTATACCTTCAGAAATGACAGTTTCGGCTGAGACTGCAAAAGGTAAAAATCCTATCATTAGCCTTGATAGTAACGATAAGCAACTGCTAGGGCAAGTAGCTGCCAAAATTCGGTCGCTCAGGAAGATAGAGCCGTACAAAGGCAAGGGAATACGTTTTGTGGGTGAAGAGATTAGGAGAAAAGCTGGTAAGACAGCTGCTAAATAAGTAGAAAGATGGCTATATCAAAGGTTAATAGAAGAATTAGAATTAGAAAAGGTATTCGCAGCAAAATCTCGGGAACGACCTTCGCACCTCGATTGTCAGTGTACAGAAGTAACCGGGCTATCTACGCACAATTGATCAACGATGAAAAGGGCGAAACGGTAGTCGCTGTTTCATCTAAAGAAATCGGAGTTTCAAACGTAACAGTGGCAATTTCAAAACAGGTAGGTTTGAAATTAGCTGAAAAAGCACAAACGAGTGGAATAAAAAAAGTTGTTTTTGATCGGGGTGGATATCCTTTTCATGGTCAAGTCAAAGCAATGGCTGATGGAGCACGTGAGGGGGGGTTAAAATTTTAAAGAATATGTCACAATCAAATATTAAAATAGTCCGAGCGAGCGATATTGATCTCAAAGAGAAGGTTGTTGCTATCAAGCGTGTGGCTAAAGTGGTTAAAGGAGGTCGAAGATTTAGCTTTTCAGCTATTGTTGTCGTAGGTGATGGAAATGGAGTAGTAGGTTATGGATTAGGGAAGGCCAATGAGGTGACCGACGCGATAACTAAAGGAATAGATGACGCTAAGAAAAATTTAGTGCGTGTTCCTGTTTTCAAAGGTACAGTTCCTCATGAAGCCATTGGAAAATTCGGTGGTGGGTTTGTTTTATTAAAGCCGGCATCAGCAGGTACGGGTGTGATCGCCGGTGGTGCCATGCGTGCGGTCCTTGAGAGTGCTGGAGTTCATGATGTTTTAGCTAAATCTAAAGGATCTTCGAACCCCCATAATGTAGTGAAAGCCACTTTTGATGCGCTTGCTCAAATGAGAGATCCATTGACCATTGCAAGACAGCGGGGAGTTTCACTAGACAAAGTTTTTAACGGTTAGATGATGAAAAAAGTTTTAGTAACCCAAATACGAAGTACTATCAAACGGCCCAAGAGACAAGTGATGACCATTCAAGCACTAGGCCTAGGTAAGCTCAATAGAACGGTTGAAAAGGAGTTAACTCCCCAAATTGCCGGAATGATCAATAAAGTGAGGCACCTAATAGACTTAAAAGAAGTTTAAGATGAAATTAGAATTATTAAAACCTGCAGCAGGATCGATCAAGAAGAGAAAAATTATTGGTAGAGGTCAAGGATCCGGAAGGGGAGGTACTTCGACCAAAGGTCATAATGGAGCTCAGTCTCGTGCGGGTTATTCACGAAAAATTGGGTTTGAGGGCGGGCAAATGCCCTTACAGAGAAGAATACCTAAGTTTGGCTTCAAGAACAATAATAGAATTGCCTCAAAGGCGGTAAATTTAGATACGCTCGAATTATTAGCTACGAGTAAGAAACTCAAAAAAATTACTGTAGAGGTCTTGATCCAAAATGGTTTGATAGGAAAAAAAGATGTTGTTAAAGTATTAAGTAGAGGAGAAATAAAGACGAAGATTTCGGTCACAGTTCATAAGTTTTCAAAGGCTGCGATTGAGGCGATTGAGGCAGCAGGGGGAACCGCAACAATTATAGGTTGATGAAAAAATTCTTCAGTACCATATCAAATATATTTTCAATCGAAGAACTGCGAACGCGGATACTTAATACGCTCGGCTTTCTTATCATTTTTAGACTAGGTTCTTTTATTACCTTACCAGGAATAGATCCATCCAAGCTCGTGGACAATGCAGGAGGTATATTTGGTCTCCTTGATACTTTCTTGGGTGGTGCTTTCAGTAACGCTTCCATCTTTGGTCTGGGTATCATGCCCTACATTTCGGCATCGATTGTGTTGCAGTTGCTTACCGTTGCAGTTCCTTATTTTCAGAAACTACAAAAGGAGGGGGATAGTGGTCGAAAAAAAATCAGCCAAATCACAAGAGTATTGACCTTGTTCATATGCATGGCTCAATCGGCAGCTTACTTAACTACTATTTCTGCAGATGCAATTGTGTTAAATGGATTTTTCTTTCGAATATCTTCCATGATCATGCTAACTGCAGGAACTGTTTTTTGCATGTGGTTAGGAGAAAAAATAACTGATAAGGGTATAGGAAATGGTATTTCGATGCTTATCATGATCGGCATTATTTCAAGGTTCCCTGCAAGCATTGTAGCCGAAGCTATGTCACGTGGGATGAGTCAAATGTTATTCTTTTTTATCGAGATTGTGGCGTTGTTCTTTGTAGTGATGGCTACCGTAGCCCTAGTTCAGGCCATAAGGAGAATTCCGGTTCAATATGCTAAGCAAGTCGTTGGTAACAAAGTGTATGGAGGTCAAAGGCAATACATACCATTGAAGGTGAATAGCTCGGGTGTAATGCCAATCATTTTCGCGCAGTCTTTAATGTTTTTACCTGCCATGATTGGTGGAATTTGGGCCGAAAATAGTGATACGGCTCAATGGGTAGTCGCGACATTTTCGAGGGTGGAATCCTGGCAGTACAGCTTGTTATTTGCCATTTTGATCATCGTTTTTACCTTTTTTTACACAGCTATTACGATTAATCCTACGCAAATATCCGACGATATGAAAAGAAATGGGGGTTTTATACCTGGAATTAAACCAGGTAAGCAGACCTCAGAATTCATTGATGGTGTTTTGTCTCGAATTACATTGCCAGGATCTGTGTTTTTAGCTATCATAGCTATTTTGCCCGCTTTTGCTATTTTAGGAGGTGTAAGTAGGGGCTTTGCCCAATTTTATGGAGGTACATCATTGCTCATCATGGTAGGTGTCATTCTAGACACACTACAGCAAATTGAAAGTTACTTATTGATGCGACATTACGAAGGAATGATGAAGTCAGGTCGAGTAAGAGGTAGATCTCAAAATACAGGAACCGCATAATGGCAAAGCAAGCATCCATAGAACAAGACGGGACCATAGTAGAAGCACTCTCTAATGCTATGTTTCGCGTGGAGCTTGAGAATGGGCATGAAGTAATCGCTCATATCTCAGGAAAAATGAGAATGTTTTATATTAAAATATTACCAGGAGATCGTGTGAAGATGGAAATGTCTCCGTACGATCTATCTAAAGGTAGAATTGTTTATCGGTATAAATAATTAAGATGAAAGTAAGAGCATCAGTAAAAAAGCGAAGTGTCGATTGCAAAGTAATCCGAAGAAAAGGAAAGCTCTATGTGATCAATAAAAAGAACCCGAAGTTTAAACAAAGACAAGGTTAATATGGCCAGAATAGCAGGAGTAGATATTCCAGATGTAAAGAGAGGTGAGGTAGGACTCACATACATATTTGGGATCGGAATAAATAGAGCGAGAAAGATCTTATTGCAGGCCAGCGTCGATGTAAATACAAAGGTAAAAGACTGGAGCGATGAGGATCAAGTAAAGATCAGAGCTATTATTACTGAGACTATTAAGGTTGAAGGAGTGCTCAAGTCAGAAATACAGTTAAGTATAAAAAGGTTGATGGATATAGGCTGTTATAGGGGTCTAAGACATCGTAAGGGCTTACCTCTGAGAGGACAAAGAACTAAAAACAATGCGCGAACCAGAAAAGGAAAGCGTAAAACAGTAGCTAACAAAAAGAAAGCGGTCAAGTAAAATAGCGTAATGGCACAAAAAAGAAAAGATAAGGCAAAGAAAAGGGTAGTTGTTGTAGAAGCTGTCGGTGAGGCCCACATTCAGGCAACATTTAATAATATCATTATTTCCTTAACCAACACGCAAGGACAAGTGATCTCTTGGGCGTCTGCAGGGAAAATGGGTTTCAGAGGATCAAAAAAGAATACGCCATACGCAGGCCAGGTGGCGGCAGCAGACTGTGCTCAGAAAGCCCATGAAATGGGTCTGAGGAAAGTGGAAGTCTTTGTCAAGGGGCCAGGAGCGGGTAGAGAATCTGCAATTAGGGCGATTCAAAATACCGGAATCGAAATTACTGCAATTAGAGATGTGACACCACTTCCTCATAATGGATGTAGGCCACCGAAAAGAAGAAGAGTTTAATTAAGTCTAAAATACGAAGTAGATATGGCTAGATACAGAGGCCCTAAGTCCAAGATAGCAAGAAAATTTGGAGAACCCATTTTTGGTCCAAGTAAGGCATTGCAGAATAAAGCATACCCTCCGGGTCAACATGGAAAGGGTAGGAGAAAGAAGCTTTCGGAATTTGCAATACAGCTTGCTGAAAAGCAAAAGGCGAAATATACTTATGGCCTGCTCGAAAAGCAGTTTGCTAATGTCTTCAACAAAGCATCTCGCAAAAGTGGGATCACAGGTGAAATTTTACTCCAATTACTTGAGGCGAGATTAGATAACACTATTTACAGACTTGGTATTGCATCGACGCGACGAGCGGCTCGACAATTAGTACTGCATAAACATATCATGGTGAACGGAGGTATTGTTAATATCCCTTCGTATACTTTGAGAAATAATGATATTGTATCAGTTCGAGAACGTTCTAAATCTTTAGAGTTAATTTCAAACAGTCTCGCATCGACAGCAACCAAGACGTTTTCATGGTTGGAATGGAATAGTACAGATTATTCAGGTAAATTTTTAAATCTTCCCGAGAGAGAAGAGATACCTGAAAATATTAAGGAGCAGCTTATTGTTGAGCTGTATTCAAAATAATTGATTTACTAAAAGTTAAAAATAACGATATGTCGATTTTAGCATTTCAAATGCCCGATAAGGTAGTAATGGAGAAGGCTGATGATTTTCATGGTCTCTTTACATTTAAGCCCCTAGAAAAAGGTTATGGAGTTACGGTAGGGAACGCACTTCGAAGAATTTTATTATCTTCCTTAGAGGGCTATGCAATCACTGAAATAAGAGTGCCTGGCGTACTTCATGAATTTTCAACCATTAAAGGGATGGTCGAAGACGTAAGTGAACTTATTTTAAATCTTAAAATGGTTCGCTTCAAAAAAATTGTGGGAGTTGAAGAAGATAAAATTACAGTGAAAGTTTCGGGAAAGGAGAAATTGACTGGCGCTGATATTGGAATGTCCACTGCTTCATATGAAGTTTTGAATCCAGAGCATGTTGTATGTAAATTGGATAGCTCCACCAAATTTGAATTAGAACTGACTGTTGAAAAAGGGAGAGGCTATGTGCCTGCTGAGGAAAACAAGGGTGAGGAGCAAGATTTTGGCGCTATTGCCATTGATGCTATCTTTACTCCCATAAAAAATGTCAAGTACAGTGTAGAAAATACGCGAGTTGAGCAAAAAACGGATTACGAACAACTTGTGCTGGACATAGAAACTGATGGATCTATTCATCCAGAAAACGCATTGAAAGGTGCGGCTAACATCTTAATACAGCATTTCATGTTGTTCTCAGATCAAAGTATGATTTTAGATACGGCTACTAAGGGAGAGCCTGAACAGGTAGATGAAGAATTGCTTCACATGCGCAAGTTGTTGAAAACATCTCTGAATGATCTTGATTTATCTGTGCGGGCATACAATTGTTTAAAAGCAGCTGAAGTCCGCTCACTTGGAGACTTAGTGAATCTTGAAATATCTGAAATGATGAAATTCAGAAACTTCGGAAAGAAGTCACTAGCAGAATTAGAGCAATTGGTTGTTGAAAAGGGTCTAACTTTTGGAATGGACTTGGCAAAATACAAACTAGAAGAAGAATGAGACACGGGAAAAAATTCAATCATTTAGGTAGAACAACGTCTCACCGAAAAGCGATGCTTTCGAATATGGCCTCATCGTTGATTAAATATAAAAGGATAAATACAACAGTAGCAAAAGCCAAGGCTTTGAGAAAGTACGTTGAACCTTTGATCACTAAGGCTAAAGAAAATTCAACAAATTCAAGAAGGGTAGTTTTTCAATATTTACAGGATAAAGAATCTATTAATGAACTTTTTGGAGCTGTTGCGGAAAAAGTAGCCAACAGACCCGGTGGATATACTAGAATTTTAAAGATGGGTAGTAGGTTAGGTGATAATGCCGAAATGTGCGTGATGGAACTGGTTGATTACAATGAATTATTGCTCCAAGAAGCAAAGCCAAAAGCGGCAAAGCGATCAAGAAGGAGTAAAACTAAGTCTTCATCATCTGAAACCGCAGTAGTTGAAGAAGCCGAGGTGGTGGCCTCTGAATCTGAGGTAAAAGATGAAACAATTGAGGTAGCTGACCCAAATAGGGAGGTCTCTGATGAAGAGGAGGATAAAAAAGATTAAATTTTTCAAAAATAGTTAAAGGATTGGGGTTTCTCAGTCCTTTTTTTTTGTGCTTAGGTCAGCATTTCTGTTATTTTTGTGTCATTAGTTACTATTGAATTTTCTATTTGAATCATGACGTCTATGAAAAGAGCAAAAGCCGTACTTTATTTAGCTGATGGGACATTATTTGAAGGATTGTCTATTGGAAAAAAAGGGACTTCTGGGGGTGAGATTTGCTTTAATACAGGGATGACTGGATATCAAGAGATTTACACGGATCCCTCATATTATGGTCAAATCGTGATCAATACCAATGCCCACATTGGGAATTATGGGGTGCACAAAGATGAAGATGAATCGGATGGGCCGAAAATAAAGGGTTTAGTAGTCAATGATTTTACTTATGACTACAGTCGCAGCTCTGCCTCTGATAGCTTGGATGATTACCTCAGTTCACATGATACGGTTGGTATTTCTGATTTAGATACTCGGATGCTGGTACGACACGTAAGGGATAAAGGGGCTATGAATGCTATCATCAGTACAGAAATTTTTGACATCGCGAAGCTTGAAGCTGAATTAAAAACAATTCCAGATATGAAATCCTTAGAATTATCAAGTGTCGTAACGACTCATGAGGCTTTTGAATTGGGAGTGGATAATTCAGGATTTAAAATAAGTGTGCTAGATCTAGGGGTCAAAAGATCTATTCTAGATAACTTCTTAATCAGGGATTGTCATCTAAAAGTGTTTCCCGCGAAAACGAGTTTTGGAGAAATGAGGGCTTGGGATGCCGATGGCTATTTTATATCAAATGGTCCAGGAGATCCGGAAGTTATGGATTATGCTGTTGATACAATTAAGGAAATATTAGCTGCCAATATGCCGTTGTTTGGTATTTGTCTAGGAAATCAGCTGCTGGCAAGATCCGTGGGTGTAAGTACTTTTAAGATGCATCATGGGCATCGGGGACTTAACCAGCCGGTTAAAAATTTAATGACCGGAAAAAGTGAAATCACCTCCCAAAATCATGGTTTTTCTGTTGATTTTGAGTCTTTAAAAAATTCTACTTTAGCCGAATTAACGCATATTAATTTAAATGACGAATCTGTTGAGGGTTTGAGGTTGACCAATGGCAGGGCTTTTTCAGTACAGCATCATCCAGAGTCAACACCTGGTCCTCATGATTCCACCTATTTATTTGATAATTTCATACAATTAATAAAGAACAATAAAACATGAGTATTATAGAAAGTGTATTTGCTAGACAAATATTAGATTCCCGTGGTAATCCAACCGTAGAGGTGGATGTGATCACTGAAGGTGGTATCATGGGTCGTGCTGCCGTCCCTTCAGGGGCATCAACAGGTGAGCATGAGGCACATGAGCTCAGAGATGGTGATAAAAGTAAATATTTTGGTAAAGGGGTTTTGAAAGCTGTTCAAAACGTAAATGAGTTGATTGCTCCAGAGATTCTCGGATATTCAGTCTTCGATCAGAAGATCATTGATCAAACGATGATTGATTTAGATGGGACCGTTAATAAAAGTAAGCTCGGTGCCAATGCAATATTAGGTGTTTCTTTGGCCATTGCTAAAGCGGCAGCCGATGAGTCTAGTCAGCCCTTATTCAGATATTTGGGAGGGGTCAATGCACACCTTTTACCCGTGCCTATGATGAATATTATCAATGGAGGATCTCATTCAGATGCCCCTATTGCTTTTCAAGAATTTATGATTCGCCCCATTGGGGCTTCCTCTTTTAGTGAGGCTTTGAGAATGGGCGCTGAAATTTTCCATCATTTGAAAAGTATTTTAAAATCTAAAGGCTTAAGTACTGCCGTAGGGGACGAGGGTGGATTTGCGCCAAGTTTCGCGGGCGGTACTGAAGAAGCACTCGACAGCGTTCTTAAGGCCATTGAAGCGGCTGGATATAAAGCGGGTGAAGAAATTACCATAGCTATGGATTGCGCAGCCTCAGAATTTTATGAAGAGGGGAATTACAATTATGCCAAATTCGAAAGGGAAAATGGCAAAGTTAGAACCAGTGCGGAACAGGTGACCTATTTGACCTCTTTGATTGATAAATATCCCATCGATAGTATTGAAGATGGAATGGATGAAAATGATTGGGAAGGCTGGAAAATATTAACCAAAGCTATAGGTGATCGTTGCCAACTGGTTGGGGATGATCTTTTAGTGACCAACGTAGATTATTTAAAACGAGCCATTGATGAAAAATGTGCTAACTCTATTTTGATTAAAGTGAATCAAATAGGGACCCTTTCCGAAACTTTTGCAGCCATTGAAATGGCACATAAGGCAGGATGGACAGCGATTGTTTCACATCGTTCCGGTGAAACGGAGGACAATACAATTGCAGATATTGCCGTAGCATTGAATACAGGCCAAATCAAGACAGGATCTTTGTCTCGTTCGGACAGAATGGCGAAGTATAACCAACTTTTAAGGATTGAAGAGGAGCTAGATGATTCTGCAGTTTATCCAGCTAAAAAATAGGGACAATTTGATTAAGAAAAAAAACTAGGTACTGCCTGGCTTTTTTTATGTCCCTTTTGTAGTGTGATGATAGGTCACCCTTTATTTAAGACCTGATTCTATTGATTTTGTTTCAAGATCAACGAAATACACACTTCTCATCTTCATTCCCGAACATTTTTTTTATCTTTAACTTGAATATGAAAAGTTTGATGAAGCAGACTCCCCCAATATTTAAAAACATGTATGTTTTAGGGACCGTATTTTTCATAGTTTGGTTAATGATATTTGATTCAAATGATATTTTGACCCAACTGTCCCTAAGAAAAAAAGAAGCAGAGTTACAACAAATGCAACGCTATTATCAAAAACAAATTGAGACCGTAAAGACTGATCGTGAAGCCTTATTTAGCAACCAAAATTTGTTGGAGCGAATTGCTAGAGAAAAGTATTTTATGAGGGCTGAAGGAGAAGATGTATATGTCATAGTTCCAGAATCAACAGATGAGTAGGTAAAGTAAATACCGAGTTTATTATTTCATGAAAATTTGGATCTGTATTTTAATGATGGCCCTGTCTCAGATCGTCTCAGCACAATCAGAGAATATTTTTGATAAAATGTATTTTGGCGGAGGCTTTGGTTTCGATTTTAATCAAAATCTCTTCTCATTTAGTTTAACACCTTATGCAGGTTATAAATTGACTGAGCGTTGGTCGGCAGGCTTAGGTATAAATTATCAATTTTGGCGTAATAAAATCTTGGATCTAAAAATAAATAATTATGGAGGTAATATCTTTGCCAGATACAGTATTACCTCACAAATATTTGGGTCGGCTAAATTAGAATATTTATCCGTAGACTTTATCAATAAGCGAGAGGGTTTTTATAACATTCCGGTGGGATTGGGTTACGTAGTACCTATCTCTCAGTTTGCCTCTTTATATATGATTGGGCAGTATGACTTGCTGTACGACGTCACTGAGACGAATGGAGCCTATTCAAGTCCATGGATCTTAGAGGCAGGCTTTGGGTTTGGCTTTTAAAATTTGACTTGATATTGCTCTGAGAGCGATTGTAAATCCTTCACTACAGTGTCCAGTAGTGGAATCCCTTCTTTTCTTCTCAACTGATCCATCCGTCGCTCAGGGTCTCCAGGAATAATGACTTTATTTGTTTCATTTATGGTTGTTGCATTTCTAAATCGTTTAATCCATATGTCCATGTGGGTTTTGAATTCGGAGGCAGGTCTGAAGGCATCAATTCTGAGCGCACCGAAAAAATGACCAATTCCTATTCCCACTGGATTGGGATCAGGATCTAAAAAGGAAACAAAGGGAGGTACCCAAGGCCCAAAATTTGCACCAGAAAGTACTGCAGATAAGATATCTACAATACTTCCCAATATGTATCCTTTGTGAGATCCATGTTCTCTATCTCCACCTAGGGGTAATAAGGCACCGCCCTCAACAATACCTTGAGCTGCTTGGGTGGGTTGACCCTCTTTATCTTGTAACCAACCCAATGGAGCAGATTCATTTTTTCTTTGAAGTATCTCAAGCTTACCATTGGCTGCTGTTGTAGTGGCCATGTCAGCGACAAATGGAGGCTCGTTTTCAGCCGGAACCGCAACTGCAATAGGATTGGTACCTAAGAGTCGTTCTTTGGAGTAGGTGGGCGCTACGAGAGGGCTCGCATTGGTCATCGAGATGCCTATACAATCTGCTTCCAATGCCATCATGGCATGATAGCCTGCAATACCATAGTGATTGGAGTTTTTGACGGAAATCCAACCTGTTCCTACATTTTTGGCTTTTTCTATGGCCAACCGCATTGCATAAGGACCCGCAACAAGTCCAAGTCCAGCATCACCATCTACTACGGCTGTACTGGGTGTCTCATGTACCACACTGATTTGTGGTTTAGAATTTATTCTATTCTTTTCATAAAGCCGAAGGTAGCCTACCAACCTGGCGACACCGTGGGAGT
This sequence comes from Flammeovirgaceae bacterium UBA976, assembly GCA_002292365.1. Classification (GTDB taxonomy): domain Bacteria; phylum Bacteroidota; class Bacteroidia; order Cytophagales; family Cyclobacteriaceae; genus UBA4465. The sequence goes on along the minus strand of DBBU01000049.1, from coordinate 13,725 downwards.
CGACCCCTCTTAAATCAGCGCTTAATAAGACATTAGCTGCTTCAATGGCTTGTTCAATGGGGCACCCAATTTTCATGAATAAGTTTACAGCAAACTGATGAAGCCGATCAAAAGAATATTTAGTCATATTTTAATATTTTCGAGGTGGGTGTTATTTGATTTTTAAGGGAGGTAATGGTTTCGAGCAATACCCCTTCTTTCAGCGCATAAGAGGAAATACGAGTAGTTTCCACTCTCGTTTTTTTGAGGATGAACTGAATAAGTATCGAGGCTACAACAATCATGTCTACCCTTAGGTCAATCATTCCAGGAATCAATAAGCGTTCTAGTTTGTTTTTTGCGATGAGTTCATGGAAGATTTGGATCATACTATTTTGAGTAATGGGGAGTTCAGTTTCATGCTCTTGGATATATTTATTCATTTTCTTTTGATGTATTTCACTCAAAGTATCAAAGGTTCCCGATGATCCAATTAGCGTTTTCGGGCCGTAAAGCTCACAGGCCTCAAATAGAGGGTGAAGATTTATATCTAGATAGTTTTTGATAGCTGAAATTTCAGTAGAAGTAATGGGATCATTTCTATGAAATTTTTCCATCATCCTTTGGCCCCCTATTTCAAAGCTTTTCATCCAAAGGGGTTGAGTTCCCTTGGTAATAATGAACTCAATACTTCCCCCACCGATATCCATAATCAAACATACATTGGCACCTAACTTTAGGGCTTTGCATACCCCATAGTGGATATATACGGCTTCTTTCATCCCTGAAATGACACGGGGTTCAATACCTACTTCTTCTTTGATTCTCTGGATAAGAAATTGTTGATTTTTAGCATTTCTAACCGCACTGGTTGCGATTGCATGAATCTCATGAATATTGGCTGTATCGATTTGTTTTTTGAAAGACTTCAACGCAGAGATGCAGCGTTCAATGGCTGCATCGTTGATGACTCCTTTATTAATGCCGTTGGCACCAATTTTCACAGCAACTTTTTCTTTATGAAAGATCTCAAAAGTTTCATTTTCTACCTTCACTAATAAGAGGTGAAAGGTATTGGTTCCCATATCGATAATAGCGATATTCATAGGTTCAATGCTGGCCTCGCGAATTTAAACTTTTACGCAATAAAGACCTAATTCATTTATAAGAAAACCTAAGATCTTCTCGATATTTCAGCCTTTCATGAATTAATTTCTGGCTTAGGTGCTTTTGTAGTTTAACCTAACAAAGACAATAAAGACAAAGAGCATTTAAAAACCTTCATTAAAAAGATTATCGCAAACTTTATTGACAAAGCTTCTCAACGAGAATACTGCTGTTAAAATATACGATATTCATAAAGATGAAAAAGACTATACGAATATTCTAAATGAGTCAATGCCTGAATATTTGATCTCAGCTAAAAAAGAAAAAATAATTTCAGATGAAACATTTGTCTTAGTTGGGTATAGCAGAAATAATTCGAATATTGAATGGTATAAGAAAGAAGGTAAATATAATTTCAGAATGGATGATGATAAGGAGTCATTAAGTTTAGAAACCAACGTTGTAAATGTGAAATATTTACTTCTAAGAGAACCAAGAAAAGATATAGCAAATAAAATTTTCAAGTTAAAAAGTAAAGGACCAAAAGTTATTCAAGGAAAGCTTTTACCTGATGGTTATATAACTAAAAAACTTAAAGATTATTATTTAGTGATTGATATCGAAAAAGAAGAAAGTATGGACTTTAACGGAGAAAGTTTTAATGTTAAAGAATTAGAAAATTACAAAACCATTAAATCGAAGAATAATCATATGGCAGCAGCTGGAATTCCTTTTGCAGTGACAGTGACAGAGCTTATGAAAACAAAAGTGAAGAATGAGTCAACGTAAGTTCAAGCACATTGCAATCCTCCTTCATGCTGTTGTCAAGAGCTTTCTCGCCAACGCTAAAAATGAAATGAATAAAATAAAAACGGCCCTAACTTGAAAAAATTTTAAAGCATGTTACTGAATACGGTCAAAAAAATAATAAAATAGAAGCCTTGCAGTTACGCTAAAGGAATACTTTTAACTACCATATAGAGGAGGGATAAGACCCTAAATAAATGCGCTTATTTACTGCAGTTCGTGAAGTTAGGTTTGGGTAATGTCCAAACGGTTGAGTCTTTGCTGAAATCTTCACTCATTGTCACCTTACTTACATTCCAAATTAATAAATCTTGATTGAAAGAGATAGCCATGTAAAAGATGCCTATCATAAAATCAATATTACTTACATCCCAAGATCCAATGTCTTGATTGAAAGATTCAGCAGCTAGAAACATTTCACTCATATACGTTACATTACTTACATCCCAAGATCCAATATTTTATAGTAAAGACATCCAATTCATTACAGATGAGATTATTTTTAATGTAGAATCTCAGTTAGAAAAGAAATAAGAATTGCGATCTTGGAGACATAGGAAAGCAATATAATTGTTCAAAAAATGAATCCTTTTCTTCTTGATTTCATCTTAAAAGATCATCAGTAAACATTCAAATATCATCATATTTTTAATTTCAACCGCCGTTTGTGAGGACACAAAACGGCGGTGAAGTTTTTTAATTTTATTGCTTTGATCAGAATTTTCGGTACTTGCCAACCAAGTACTTATTTGCAGCGTTTTCAGAGAACATGCCTTTTTCGCTATTCCAATTCAACGTCTGGCCTGGAAATCTCCCTGCAATCGTACCTAACAAAATTGTTTCGGTAAGACGTGCAGCGTATGAGAATGGTGCGCTACAAGTGTCATTTCCTAAGCATGCATCCACGAACTGGTGGTAATGTTTCGGCCCTTCAGAGCTATAGTCGCGAATAGGTTTTCCCATATTGTTTGCTTTTTCAATAGCAGAAATCTCTTTAGAAATATCAACATACTTTCCGTCTACAATTTTCTTTGGTAATTGCATGAAGTGAGGTAAAAGTAAGCGGCCTTTTTCACCAATAAACATAGCACCCTGTTCGGGTAAACTACTTTCGTCTGTTAATTTTGTTTCAAGCGATATTTTATCTTTTAAAGTGGCTTCCTTATTATTTGATTTTATCTTACTTGGTAATTTATTCTCTGAGCCAGGCAATATTAAATCTTGATGGTCTTCAGGAGCTCTCTTACCATCATACCAAACCCACTTGAAGTCATTGGTTGTATATTTTGTTCCTGGAAATTCATAAGTCACGATGTTAGTTTCAGGATATCCAAATCCATTTGGTTTCCGACATTTATTTGTAATAGTCCTAGGTACATCTAATTCCAGGGCGTTGTATGGCGTATCAAAAATATGGACACCCATATCCCCTAAAGTGCCGCATCCAAAATCTACTAGTTTTCTCCAGTTTCCAGGATGGTAGATATCCTTTTTGTATGGTCTTTCTGCAGATGTCCCCAACCAAAGGTTCCAATCTAGTGTTTCAGGAACCGGATCATTTCCTAAGGGTGCGTTTCCGTCATACCCCCAGTTTTTAGGTGACCATGCCCTTACTGTATTTACCTTACCAATAATTCCTGATTGAATCAACAAAGTGGCTAATTTATAATCATAAAAGGAATGCACCTGTATACCCATTTGAGTAATCAAATTTTTCTCTTCTGCCAATTTCCGCATCGCTCTGGCTTCTGATACATGATGGGTTAATGGTTTTTGACAATAAACAGACTTCCCCATATTCATAGCCTTCAAAGAGGCTGGTGCATGTGTGTGGTCTGGTGTAGAAACAATCACCGCATCAATAGAATCACCAATCTTATCTAACATCTTTCTATAATCAGAATATGTTTTTGCGTTTGGATGCAATTTTTTAGCCGCAGCTAAATTGTTAGCATCAACATCGCATAAAGCGGTAACATCTACTAAAGCATGAGATGAAATATCTCTTAAATCTTCACCTCCCATTCCGCCTACGCCAATATGCGCCGTTTTTAGACGCCCTTTTTTTTCAAATTTACAATTCGAAAAAGAAGGAAGAATTGCTATTGCTGATAATGCCGACGTATTTTTTATAAAGTCTCTTCTTTTCATTATTGAATGATTTTAGTTAACCCATTTAAATATTTGATATACCTATTTTATTAGATTAAAAATGCTCCATAAAGAACTCTTTTTAGATAACCTTTTGTCTATACCTACAACTTCTTAATTTTAATATTTCGGAACCAGAGATCACTACCGTGATCTTGAAATCCTATATAGCCTGTTTTGAACTTACCATAGTCAGGTGCATTTTTCCATTTACCTGAGTCTCTTTTTTTGTACCAGTCTTCTGACCAAGGAACAAAAGAGAGGACCTTTTTACCATTGAGCCAGTGCTCTACTTTTTCAGTACTAAATACAATTTTTGTAGAATTCCATTGCCCAGCGGGATTCAATACTTTTTCGGCAGTATCCGGTGTATGCATGGCATAATCGGCTGCCGTCGACTGCCAATCTTGTAATTTTTCTGGTTCTAAGGCTCCAAAACTTTCATTATAAGCCTTAAGATCATGAATTGTTGCATAGTTCTGATCGTCTATCAACTGGTATTCAGGAGCAATCATGTGAGGCCCTTCATAGCCTTCTTTTATATGATAAAAAATACCGCTATTCCCTCCCTTAGGAATTTTCCATTCTACATATAATTCAAACTTTTCGAATTCTTCGACACCGTAAATAATATCTCTGCTCCCCTTATAATCATAGTCTTCTTCTAAGATTTGTTCGGTATGAAAGGTTAAGATGCTGTCCTTTATTGCCCATCCTGGAGGTAAATCATCTCCATTGTAAGCTCTCCAACCTTCTGTGCTAGTTCCATCAAAAAGGTGAATCCATTCACTATAAGGTGTTTCTTTACATGATGAGAAGGTGCAAATCACTAGAGCACTCAGCATTAAGCATTTATTTATGTTTTTCACTGTATTTTTTTGTTCACTTATCACTCTAAATCAAACTCATAATTTTTTACGGTCGTTCTCTGACAGTAATATTGTTATCAATGGAAAAATCCCATCGGCTCTGGCCGCTGTGCCAGATAGGTGAAGTGTCCAGTCTTGCACATGCCACTCGCTTTCTTTGACTTCAGAATTGTAATTACTCAGACAGGAAATACCTCTATCATTAAATCAGAAGTTTATTTACTCCTTTAACCGACCTTCAATAATGCTAATAGCATAACCACCTCCTTCAACACTTATCAGACTTAATTTTGACTTATTATTAACTTTTAACTTTTTAATATTGTAGGACTGTGGATTTGTTTTATAGTTTGTATCCTTTGTATCTGCATAAATGGTCGCGATATAAGATTTTCCTTTTTCAAGAAAATCAAATGAAATACTAGAAGTCCTTTTTGATTTACCGTTAACATTACCGACAAACCAATTTTTTGTTCCTTTTTCCTGACGAGCAATTGTGACATATGCTCCAGGTTCTGCTTCTAAATACACACTCTTTTCCCAATCAAGACCTACATCTTTTATAAATTGAAAAGCATCTAAAAATCGAATGTAGTTTTCTGGTAAATCAGCAGCCATTTGTAAAGGGCTAAACAAGGTAACATAAAGAGCCAATTGATTGGTAATTGTACTATTTACGTAAGATGTATTGGCAGGATTAAAGTTACTAATATCCATTTCGAAAATACCAGGAGTATAATCCATTGGACCACCTATTAATCGGGTAAATGGCAATACGGTAACATGATTTGGTTTGGAACCTCCAAAGGCTTGATATTCGTTTCCTCTTGCTGATTCATTTCCAATTAAATTTGGATATGTTCTCGCTATTCCTGTTGGTCTCACTGCTTCATGAGCATTAACCATGATTTTATAATCAGCAGCCTTTTCAAGTGCATATTGATAATGGTTGACCATCCACTGACTGTAATGATTTTCTCCTCTTGGAATAATATCTCCTACGTAACCACTCTTTACTGCATTATACCCATGATCTTTCATAAATTTATATGCTTGGTCTAAATGTCTTTCGTAGTTTCTTACTGAGGACGAAGTTTCATGATGCATCATCATTTCGATATTTTTGAATTTCGCATATTTTTGAATTTCTTCTAGATCAAAATCAGGGTAGGGTGTTACAAAATCAAACACATAATCTTTTGAGTGTCCAAACCAATCTTCCCAACCAACATTCCATCCTTCAACCAAAACGGCATCAAAACCATGTTTGGACCCAAAATCTATTAATTCTTTTACATGCGATGTATTTGCTCCATGTTTTCCGTTTGGAGTCACTTTATTATAATTGGTTGTCCCTAATTTGACAGCCTTGAGATCATCTGTATATGCCCAAGAACTTTTTCCAGAAATCATTTCCCACCAGACACCAACATACTTAACAGGTTTAATCCAAGAAGTATCTTCTATTTTACAAGGCTCATTTAGATTATATGTCATTCTAGAACTTAAAATTTCACGTGCATCATCACTTACTATAATGGTACGCCAAGGTGTATTTGTTGGTGCAAGCATATATGGTCTGTCTCCGTTTGCATCTGGAGTTAACCATGCTTCAAAAATCATGTTTTCATCATCTAAATCTAAATGCATTACGGAATAATCAAGGAGTGCTGCTTCATGTAAATTTATATACAACCCACCATCAGTTTTTAACATCAATGAGGTTTGAACTCCTGTTAATGAAAATGAAGTCTGAGATAGATTATCGGTTACAGAATTAGACATTAATTCTCTTATTTCTGAAAGACGCGATTCTGTATAATCATACTCTTGTGTATCATAATCTCCAGGTATCCAAAAAGCAGTATGGTCTCCAGTCATTGCAAATTGTGTTTTTTCATCTTCTATTACAAAATGTCCCATATTTGTTTGCTCAGGAAATTCATATCTAAAACCCAAACCATCATTAAACACACGAAATCTAATATTTAGAACTCGTTGTGTTGATTTTTGCAATAGACTTACAAATAATTCATTATAATGGTTCCTAATTTCACTTTCTTCACCCCAAACAGGTTTCCATATTTCATCAAAAGTAAGATTTTCCGTATTAACAATCGTAAATCCACTTTTTAAATCGATAGAATCATTCTTTAACTCAAAACCAAGTTTGCTAATTTTTACAACTTCATTATTTTTATAATCTAATTGATATGTTACCGAACCATCTTCTAATAGCGAGAATGTTAAAGAAATTTTGTCATCTGGCGAAAAAATTTGCTGACCTATTAATTCAACAGTTGATAGTGTTGTTATTAGCAGTGCTAATATTATTTGTTTCATAATTGATTTACGTTATTTTTTAATTTACACAATTTTTTTAAATAATTTATTGAAGCTCAAAAGCAATTGTTACCTTTTTAGTAAATCAATTTTAGTCAAAAAAAATGCTCATATAGTTAATTAAGCTAATTTATAGTTTAAAAAAGGTTTAAACTAATTCAATGATAGTTTCTCAATAACTTCTTTATAAACCTTTTTTCATGCTCTAGTTTGCGAATTTTGACTATATCTGTGGGTTGGAAATCAAGTTTCATTTCTTCCCCTCTAGTCATAATCCACCAAGTATTAATATTCCTTTATAGAATCATATCATTTTAATCCTCAAGATATAAGCGTCGGATGCATGAAGACCAAAAGGTTTTCAATTAATTTTGCAATATTCAAAATTAAAACTATTGAAAAAACAAAAAGTAGCCATTATTACAGCGGCCAGTAAAGGAATTGGTGCTGCTTGTGCGACTCAACTCGCATCTGAGGGATATAAGCTAGTTTTGATGTCTCGGTCAGATAGTTTGTTTGCCCTTTGCGATCAACTCAATGCCAGGCCACTACAGGGATCCATTGAAGATGAGAATGATATTGCTAGATTAGTTGATTTTACTTACGAAAAGTATGGGCGGATTGATGCGGTGGTATGTAATACGGGTCATGCAAGTAAAGGGTCTATATTGTCGCTGACAGATTCAGACTGGGAAAAAGGGATGAATTTATTATTGATGAATGTAATCAGACTGGCCAAATCCATTGGCCCCATTATGGCTAAGCAAAAAGGAGGCGCTTTTGTCAACATATCCACATTTGGAGCCAAAGAGCCTTCTTTAACCTTTCCTATTTCATCCGTTATAAGAGCTGCAGTATCCAGTTATTGTAAATTATTTGCTTCAGAATTGGGTCATGCTAATGTAAGAATGAACAATATTTTGCCCGGATTTATCAATTCATATCCGGCAGATGAACAAACCATTAATCAAATTCCCATGTTGCGGCAAGGGACTCCTAAAGAGGTAGCCGAATTGGCTTCTTTTTTAGTATCAGATAAGGCGGCTTATATCACAGGACAAGATTTTGTGATTGATGGTGGTCTGACAAAATCGATTTAAAAAAAACAAATATTATGGATCAAAAAAGCAAAGACTTTTTATATAACTATCTCAATAACCCATCACCTACAGGTTTTGAAGAAGGGGGACAAAGAATATGGCTTGATTATATGAGGCCTTACATAGATGATTACATTTCTGATACCTATGGAACCGTAGTAGGTGTGATAAATCCAGAGGCACCTTACAAAGTAGTCATTGAGGCTCATGCCGATGAAATTTCTTGGTTTGTAAATTACATAGACGATAAAGGATACATATACGTTATCCGTAATGGAGGATCTGATCACCAGATTGCGCCCTCTATGCGTGTAAATCTGCATACACGTAAAAAGGGGATAGTGAAAGGAATATTTGGTTGGCCTGCTATTCATGTGCGCAAGGAAAAAGAAGATTCACCGACCCTAAAAAATATTTTTGTGGACGTGGGAGCCAATAGTAAGGCTGAGGTAGAGGAAATGGGAATTCATCCCGGGACCGTTATAACCTTCACTGATGAGCTGATGGAACTCGGACAAAAATATTACACGGGTAGGGCCTTAGATAACAGAATAGGTGGCTTTATGATCGCAGAGGTCTTTAGAAGAATTAAAAAACAGAAAATCAAACTTCCTTTTGGTTTGTATGCCGTTAATGCCGTTCAAGAGGAGATTGGATTGCGTGGAGCTGAAATGATTTCGAGACGAATTAAGCCTGATGTAGCTATCATAACCGATGTAACTCATGATACAAATGCACCTATGTATGACAAAAAAAATAGTGGTGACATTGCGATAGGTAAAGGCCCCACTTTGTCTTATGCACCAGCTGTCCAGCAAAATTTGAGAGATTTGATTGTCGAGGTAGCTGAAAAAAATGAGATTCCTTTTCAAAGACTGGCCTCTTCAAGGTTTACAGGTACAGACACGGATGCCTTTGCCTACTCTGGGGCAGGCGTTGCTTCAGCATTGATTTCATTGCCGCTCAAATATATGCATACTACGGTCGAGACAGTAGCAAAATCAGATGTTGAACATGTTATCAACTTAATTCTTGAAACGATCAAAAACATCGAATCAGCGCAAGATTTCAGGTACATAAAATAGAAAACAAGTTGTCAAATCAAAAAATTAATCATGCGATAGGTCAATCGATCAATGATTTCGAGATGATTGCTGCTGGGGATAAGATCTTAGTTGCCATCAGTGGAGGGAAAGACAGCCTGTGCATGTTGCATTTTTTAAAAGAATTTCAAAAAAAAGCGCCTGTAGATTTTGAGATTTTAGCAGTAAATGTAGATCAAAAACAGCCTGGATTTCCTACAGAGGTACTACCAAAACTTTTTAAAGAATGGTACGTACCCTATGAGATCGTTGAGCAAGACACTTACCGTGTAGTAGCCAAAAAGACACTACCCGGAAAGAGTTATTGTTCACTTTGCAGTAGATTAAGGAGAGGTATTTTGTATGATTCAGCTAGAAATTTTGGCTGTAATAAAATAGCCTTAGGCCACCATCGAGAGGATGTATTGGAAACTTTTATGATGAATCTGTTTTTTTCTGGTCAATTAGGCTCGATGCCTGCGCATTATCAGGTCCAAGCAGAGGATTTGCAGGTAATCAGACCTTTGTTTTCGGTTCAGGAAGATTGGATAGTAGACTTTGTCCAAGCTCAGGGATGGCCCATTATACCTTGTAATCTTTGTGGATCGCAGGAGCATTTAAAACGTCTTGAGATGAAAGAGTTATTGAATCGGTTGCAGCAGCAATATCCCAAATTAAAGGAGACGGCATTTCGATCCCTGCACAATCTCAAACCAAAATTTCTTTTTGATCAAAAGTTATGGGAGACAGAAATCCCCAAAATCTAAGCGGACTATGGACTTATTAATAAATAATAAAGTAGCCTTTATAGCGGCATCAAGTCAAGGGCTGGGTTATGCAGTCGCAAAGGAACTGCTGCAGGAAGGATGCCACGTCATTATTTCAGGTAGAGATGCCAAAAATTTAGAACAAGCAGCGCAGATCTTGGCTGATTTTGGAAAAGGTAAGATAGTGGCTTTGGCGGGGGATGTATCCAATGAAGTAGATCGCAATCGGATGATCAAAGCGGCACTAGATGAATTTAAAACAGTAGATATTTTGATTACCAATTCAGGAGGTCCACCTTCAGGGAATTTTGATCAATTTTCCTTGGATGATTGGGAAGCCGCATATCATTTGCTTTTGGCCAGTACTGTGGCCTTAATCAAGGGATTTTTACCCCAAATGAAGGCACAAAAATGGGGAAGAATTGTGGCCATTACCTCACAGGCAGTTAAGCAACCCGTTGATGGATTGATTCTTTCAAACAGTGTACGCGCGGCCGTATCTGGATTAATCAAAAGCCTTTCCAATGAGCTCGGTGCTCATCATATTACGGTTAATAATATTATGCCTGGATCTACTGAAACAGGAAGATTACAAAATTTACTGAAGGCCAATCCTTCCTTTAAGGATAGTATCAAAAATATTCCCCTCGGACGCTTTGGTCAGCCCCATGAATTTGCGGCAGCTGTCGCTTTTATTGTTAGTGAACGTGCGAGCTACATCACTGGAACTTCGTTGGCAGTGGATGGAGGCAGCATTAAAAATATTTTGTAGCTTACATAGAGATAGATTTTTAAAGCGAAATTATCTGAGTTATTTTCGCCTAATTGATATGAAAACTAATCATTATGAATTATTTATTTGAGCTAATTTTCTCTAAGTCTATTTTTATTGTGATACTCTTGAGTAATTTTTTTCAAGTTTTGTGAGAGGCGAATCTTTAATTTTTTAACTTTAGCAGAACGGAGAGTGTTAACCTCAACAAAATAGAGCCAATCATATTCTGTCTCTTCTAAATCAGAATATTTAGTACCAGCCAAAGCATTTGTCAATTGAGGAGTTGTATTGGAATGTCCAATGACCACGATGGTTTCTCCTTGATGATTTTCTAACAACTTTGCAGCAAAGTCCTGAAGATCATTTGCTTGATAATTTAATACCTCTAAATGCTTAGCTTTTGCTAAAGGTTCGGCAGTATTAATGGTTCTTAAGTAAGGCGTAGCATAAATAGCATCAATGCTGACTGCTTCAAATAGATCAACTAATTTCGCCGCACGTTGCCGGCCTTTGGAGGATAAATCGGGATTATCACTCGATGAAATTATTTTTTCAGCATGTCTGATGAGTATGAAAGAAGTTGATTTTTCTTGGGCAAGCTGACAAGAATTAAAAATGGAAAAAAATCCTGAGAAGAGTAATATTTTAAAAAAGTATTTTAAACTCATAATTAGATATTTTTAGCATTCACTAAAGTTAATCCCTACAGATTTTAAATGTGTCCAAAAATCAGGATAAGATTTTTTCACTACTTCTATATCTCGAATGGTAGTGGCTTTAATCATGCATACGGGAGCAAAGGCCATGGCCATTCTGTGATCGTCATAGGTTTCTATGGTTTTGAGGTGCTCTGGAACAGTACCCGATTTTAGCCTCCAGATTCCATTTTCTTCATTCAAAAGGCACCCAATTTTAAGTAATTCCTTTTTCATGGCCATCAGACGATCGGTTTCCTTTATTTTGAGACTTTCGAGACCTGTCATGGTTAATTTAATTCCCTTGATAGCCGCCACTACCATGACCGTTTGAGCTAAATCAGGACAGTTTTTAAAATCAATATTTTGATTTATTTCAGTAACTGGGATGGAAGTTAGTTGAACCCTATCGGATTTAAATTCAGTTTTAACGCCGATCTTGGACATGATATGAACGATGTTTTGATCTCCTTGAAAGCTATTGGATCGAAGACCTCGAAGCGAAATACTGCTTTCTTGATTTAAGGCAACCATACTGTACCAGTAACTGGCGCCCGACCAATCACTTTCAATAGTGTAAGATTGGGCTTTATATGGCTGCGGTTTTATATGTATGGTCTGATCTTTCCAGGTGCTATTAATACCAAAATGATGCATAAGCGCCAAGGTCATCTCTATATAGGGGCGCGAAAAAATCTCACCAGTTAGTTCAATTGAAATGCCATCAGCCAGCGTGGGACCAATCATTAGTAGCGCACTGATATATTGACTGCTGATATTGCCTGGGATACTTATTTTATCAGCTTGAGGCTTATTTTTTTGGGCACTAATACGTAACGGAGGAAATCCCTCTTGTGCCAAATAGTCAATTTTTGCACCCAGTCTGCGCAAGGCATCTACTAGGGGTTTAATAGGCCGTTCTTTCATGCGATCAGATCCAGTAATGATCTCTCCTGAGCCCGAAATAGCAAGGTAAGCCGTACAGAATCGCATCGTAGTGCCGGCATCAATCACATCCCAGACAGGTTGTTTTTTGGAGAGTAAACGTTGCATGGTTTGGGTATCACGAGCATCTGATAAATTTTTCAATTGCAATTGGTTACCAGAAAGGGCATTCATAATCAATGCGCGGTTGCTTTCACTTTTGGATGATGACAAGGTGATATCTCCATTTAATGGCTGATGATATCGATCAAGTTGATAATTCATGATTTATTTGGGTCTAGAATAAATAAAAAGTGTAATCTGTAGGAACGGCAATTTATGGATTACTTCCTGAATCTAAATAAAAATTAATGGCGTCCGCAATTTGTGCATCACTTACCTCGATATCAAATAAGCAACTTCCGGGTCCATTGATTAGAGAAAACATAACAGTGGATCCTTGATTTTTCTTGTCTTGTCCCAATAATATTTTGATTTTATAAAAAGGGGGGAATACCATCACACGATCAAAAAGTTGATCAATATAACTTACTACTTGCTTAAAATATTCTTTTTCTATTAAACCCAAGTCGAGAGCTAATTTAGCCTCCATGATCATACCGGCTGCTATGGCTTCTCCATGTAATAGGTCTTTTTCTGTATCTAAATACCAGGATTCAATGCTGTGTCCAATCGTGTGTCCAAAGTTTAAAATTTTTCTTAACCCTGACTCGTAGGGATCTTTTTTGACAACATCCGCTTTGACTAGTACGGATTTTTCGATGAAATATTGCCAATCTTTAATTCCTGAAATGAGGGTCATTTGGATATCTTGCCAGTATGTTGGATCGTAGATAAGGCCATGTTTGATTATTTCTGCGAAGCCCGATTTGAGTTGCCGATGAGGTAGGGTACTCAAAAAATCATCACATATGATGATGGCATCAGGATCTTTAAATACACCAATGTGATTTTTGAATTCATTGAAGTCTACACCTAACTTTCCACCAATACTCGCATCAACTTGAGAGAGCAATGTCGTGGGTATATTGATAAAGGAAATACCTCTTTTGAAGGTTGCGGCAACAAAACCACCCATATCTCCAATGACGCCACCTCCTAGATT
>DBBU01000010.1:2275-3785 GCA_002292365.1 Flammeovirgaceae bacterium UBA976 | reverse complement strand
TCCGTACAGGCCATTACTTTGCAGCCTGCTGATTGCAAATAGGTGATCCCTTCCGTCAGATTTATCATTCTAGCGACAGGAATTTGAGTCAAAGCTCCCACTGAAGTTTTTATAGAATCTGCATTTATCTGGGCTGCATTTTTGGTAGGAATTAAAATTCCATTTACGCCCATGGCTTCGGCCGATCGCGCTATAGCTCCAAAATTTCTAACATCAGTAATCCGGTCTAATACCAAGAACAAGGGTACCTTCCCCTCTTCATAAGTAGTAGCTAATAAATTGGACAGGTCATGGTATTTTACAGGAGAGATAAAGGCAACCGTTCCTTGATGGTTCTTCTGAGTGAGGCCATTAAGCTTTTCTGTAGGTACCGTCGACACAGGCGCGGAAGTGTTTTTTACAAGCTCCATCAGCTCATCTATTAGATCTCCTTTTAAACCTTTTTGAATAAAAATTTTCTCTAAATCATGACCCGATGTAATGGCCTCTATGATAGCCCGGATACCATAAATCATTGAAGCATCTTTGATCCGTTTATTTACAGGGCGCTGCGTAAATCGGTAATCTTTTTTATCCATATTTTTTCATATCCTTTATCTCTAAGTAGGACGTACATCTTGGGTGCAAAGAGATTAGATATTATTTTAAATTCAAATTGAATATCTCCATAAAGCCAAATTTCTTTTTTATTATCTCTGAAGACCCTATCCGGATTTCCAAAAATAACATAAACCATGCCCCTATCCGTCTTCCACCCTTCTTTGTAACTAGTAAATAATTCATTCGCCTTTTTAATGGCCCGATAATAACTCCTAATGGCAGCTCCCGCCGCTTCAGGAAATACATGAATATTCAGCCAAAAATTTTCAAAGGCTATTTTAGGGTCTTTGGCATTCCTTATTTCATCTAATTCTGAACGTGAGGTGAAATATGTCAAAGGCAGAATAAGTTCATCAATTAATTTCATGTCAGGATAATGCTTTGGACCCATAAATAAGGTTAATCCTTCCAAGGAGAACGTATCTGATTGTATGAAATAAAAATGATTTTGTAGCAATGATACCTCCTGGGTACTGATAAAAACAGAATCCATCAATAACCTCGAAGCCACAGACTGCGCGATGCCCGTAGGCGGATCTGCAGGTTCAAAATCAGCTTTATACTGGAAAAAATAAAGCGTATCCTGAGCATAGTCTTTATTAAATTTTAGTGAAGATGAGTTTAAAAAAGATGAAATAAGGGGTATCTCATTCATCTGTAATGGATAAAATTGAGGATGATTCAATCTTCCCTTTTTAAGGTCTATCGGATAATAATAATAAGCCCCAGCAAGCTCAAATTCGAGGACTAGCAATTGTTCAGACACTTCCTTTAATGTAAGCATTAGCAGTACCTGATCCTTCATGGCCTTTAAAGTATCCATTGCATATGCTCGTAATAATCGATCGGTGTCGTCCAAATAATTGTTCTGCAATAATAATCTCGTATTTATGGTATCTGAAGGATTATA
>DBBU01000010.1:0-2189 GCA_002292365.1 Flammeovirgaceae bacterium UBA976 | reverse complement strand
AATAAATCCTTAAGTTTTTAATAAAGCATTAGTTTCCCTTTTATAGTTTGTTATAAAATATTTTATGAGTGTTTTTACCACAGAGATTACTTCAGACAAAATACCGTCAGACAACCCGATACATCAAAGACTCCTGAAGGCCTACCTGCTCGGTAAAATCTATGTCAAAGGAAACCTGCTGGAATTGGGATGCGGCGAAGGTCGTGGGATTTCTGAACTAGATGGCGGGGTCGATCATTACACGGCCATAGACAAAATTGGGTCTATCATTGAAAAACTTAAGTTAAAATATCCGTCCTTTCGTTTTGAAAGTAGCCTTTTTCCTCCCATACCCTTTCCTGACAATAGCTTTGATAGCATTGTGAGTTTTCAAGTCATTGAACACCTTGAAGACGATGCCCTCTTCATCAAGGAAATTCATCGAATATTAAAACCGGGTGGATGTGCAATCCTCACCACCCCTAACAGAAAAATGACTTTAAGTCGAAATCCTTGGCATACGAGAGAGTATACTGCCACAGAATTGAGTAGCCTTTGTTTAAAATATTTCCAAAACGTAGAAATGAAAGGGATCAAAGGAAATGAAAAAGTAATGGAATATTATAGACGTAACAAAATATCCGTAGACCGTATTATGCGATTTGATTTTCTTGATCTCCAACACCGATTACCCGCTAATTTTCTTAGAGTACCCTATGATTTACTCAATCGAATGAATCGGAATAAACTCAAAGTAGCAGAGGACCGTTTGGTAACGTCCATACATCATGACGATTATTTACTGGCCCCACAAGCGGAAGACAATTTAGATTTATTTTGTATCTTAGAAAAATAAGTTTTTATTCGCCCATGAATCAAAACACACTCATCATCCTCTCTTTTTTGACCTTTTTTTTGGCTGTAGTATCGGATCATGAGGTACTAGGGCAAGGAAGAAAAAAACAAAACAAAATAACCAGGGCTACCAGCCATGCCAAATCCTTTATAGGGACCCCTTATCGATATGGCGGAAACTCAATAGATGGCATTGATTGCTCTAGCCTGATTCAACAATCTTATGCCAAAATTGGTATAAAACTACCTAGAACGGCTCAAGAGCAAGCCAAGGTAGGCAATAAGAAAGGAAAAAGTAGCGTAAGGCCAGGAGATATCGTTTATTTTGAATTCAAACAAAAACGAGAAAAATGGTGGCATACAGGTATGGTTACCTATGCCGAAAAAGGTACAATCAAATTTGTTCATGCTTCTTCGAGTAGAGGTGTAGTTGAAGATACTTACAATGATTACTACAAAAAAAACACGAAATACTTTCGAAGAGTCATCAAATAAAAAACTTAATGTATTTTAGCCACTTGATAGAATGGGGATGTAGCTCAGTTGGCTAGAGCGCTTGACTGGCAGTCAAGAGGTCGTGGGTTCGAATCCCATCTTCTCCACGCTGTAAATCAAGCACTTACATTAATATTGTAGGTGCTTTTTTTATCTACAGATTCCCTCTAAAATTACGTCAATAATTATGAAATCGATCAAATACTCCCTCATCTTAATTATCCTCTTCGTACTCGCCTCTTGTAGCGATGCAGATCAAGAAGTAGTTCAAAATATGTGTTTAACCAATCCCCCAGATCCAAATGAAGTTTGTGTCGAAATTTATCAACCCGTATGTGGTTGCAATGATGTCACTTATAGCAATTCCTGTTTTGCTGAGGGTATTGTAGTTTCCTGGACTGAAGGCTCCTGTTTGAATTAGATTCGGATTAGAAATTGAACAAACCATGGTGAACCCAATAAAATTTACTAAATAAGGCGATTCATCCTCAAAATATTACAAAAGCAGTTGGAGAGTATTAGAAATAATTATATTCTGAATATGTGGATAGAATAAATGTAAGAAGTTCTCTACATTTACTCTCCTTCGCTACTAAAAAATGAAAATGAAAAAAGCTTATGTATTGGATAGTCTGACTGTTAAAAATCGGGCATTCACCACAGATTATGCTGCCAAAGTTGATGCTACCCTCCCTCCTTTTGAGGGCAAGTTTTTAGTTAGCGGTGGCACCATTCACTACTAAGAAGGCAAGCGAAGCAATGTCAATGTGGTACTTGAATTTCCAAGTGTAGAACAAATGAATAATTGGTTTAACAGCAAAGCCTATCAAAAAATAGTCCCAAAACGTCGTTCTGCAAGC
>DBBU01000020.1 GCA_002292365.1 Flammeovirgaceae bacterium UBA976 | reverse complement strand
TGCTCATCGAAGATTTTACCATTACTATTTTTTTGAGCCGTCACTGCTGTCGCAAGCATTAATATGGTGGCCATCGTCATTAGGATTTTATTTTTCATATTCAGTTTTTTGTTTAAAATTAGTCTTATTAATTATTCAAAATATCAAACAAATATGGGGAAATACAGGAGAAAAATAGGCAGATGCCTCTGAATATTCGAAGCATAGCATCCTTGTTTTATACGCTACTAAATTATTATTCAATTACTATCTATTTTGAAAACACAAAAAAGAATTACTTTAGAGCATTAACTACTACTCAAATCACTCATTCTGAGAAATAGATGACCATGGGCCAAAAAAGAAGATTGCCAGCAGAATGGGAGCGCCAAAGTTTTATTCAATTCACTTTTCCTCATAAAAACAGTGATTGGGCCAATAATTATGAAAAAAACATGAGCTGCTTTGTTAATATTATTGAAAAAGTAGCTGAATTTGATCTTGCAATAGTAGGCTGTGATAATATCAAAAACACCCAAGTTTTATTCAGGAATCACACTAAATTTCCTATTCATTTTGTGAAGGTAGCTTCCAATGACAGTTGGACGAGGGATCATGGTGCCATCACGATACTGGAAGGAGATCAACCCAAATTATTAGATTTCAATTTCAATGGCTGGGGCAATAAATTTGAATCTGCCCTAGATAATAAAATCACCATTGAACTCTCTGATACCCTTTTTAAGACCCTGCCCATAGCCTCTAAAAATTTCATTTTGGAAGGAGGGTCCATAGAATCAGATGGCAGTGGCATACTCCTTACCACCACACAATGTTTGCTATCTACTACCAGAAATTCAGATATGACCCAAAGTCAAATCGAACACTTTCTCAAAAAAGAACTAGGTCTAAAAAAAATACTTTGGTTAAATCATGGCGCACTTATTGGAGATGACACTGATACGCATATAGATACCCTGGCTCGCTTTTGTGCCGTTGATACGATTGCTTATGTAACATGTAAGGATTCACAAGATGTTCATTACCAGACATTGAAACGCATGGAAGATGAGTTGAAAGAATTTAAAGACTTGTCAGGCAAAAAGTACAAGCTCGTCGCCCTTCCTATGCCCGATCCCTGCTATGACCAGAAAGGTAACAGATTACCCGCTACTTATGCCAATTTTCTATTGGTAAACGATGGCGTATTGGTCCCCATCTATGGGGTCAGACAAGATCAAGAAGCTTTAGACCGCATTCAAAATATTTTTCCAAAACGTAAGGTCGTAGGAGTTGATTGCCTCCCACTAATTCAGCAAAATGGATCCTTACATTGTATTTCCATGCAATATCCCTCCGCTGTAAAAATCATGCTGGAATAAATAAAATGACTCGTATTTAAAAATTAGATTTGTCCCTATATTATTTTAATTTTGACACCATGACTAAAATTAAAGTTGGCATTGTTCAGCAAAAATGCAGTGCTTCAAAAAAGATCAATATTGAGATGAGTATTGAGGGCATCCGCCAATGTGCTTTAAAAGGTGCACAATTGGTGGTACTACAAGAGCTACATGTCAGTAGATATTTTTGTCAGCAGGAAGCGATCGACAACTTTGACTTAGCCGAATCTTTGCCGGGTCCTATCTATAATGAGTTTGCTGAAATTGCAAAGTCATTAAATATCGTTTTGGTCACCTCTCTATTTGAAAAACGGAGCGCTGGACTCTTCCATAATACCGCCGTCGTTTTTGATAAAGATGGCCGAGAAGCAGGTAGGTATCGGAAAATGCATATTCCAGATGACCCCGGCTATTACGAAAAATTTTATTTTACCCCAGGAGATCTAGGTTTCAAGCCTATCACAACTTCCTTAGGTAAACTAGGTGTTTTAATTTGCTGGGATCAATGGTTTCCAGAAGCCGCACGATTGATGGCAATGGCTGGAGCAGACCTCTTAATTTATCCCACTGCGATTGGTTATGACCCAGAGGATACCCTTACCGAAAAATCTCAGCAGCATGACGCTTGGATGACTTCTCAACGTGCCCATGCCATAGCCAACGGTATCCCAGTGATTTCGGTTAATCGTGTTGGATTTGAAGAAGACCTGAGCCATCAAACAAAAGGCATTGATTTTTGGGGGACTAGCTTCGTTACTGGGCCTCAAGGAGAAGTACTTTGGAAAGCAGATCAAAATGAAATGACAAATCGAGTGGTGGAAATCGACCAAAATCGGACAGAAGCAGTGAGAAGGATTTGGCCATTTTTAAGAGATCGGCGCATTGATGCCTATGCTGATCTGAACAAAAGATTTATAGATTGATAGGAATAACAGTCAATAAGCTATTTCAAGGAATCGATTCTATCCATTTGATCGTTTCCCAAACTTGCACTCCCTGATTGACTCGTTGAGTACCTGCTGTAGAACGACCATTACGTATTTGATCCGAAAGTTTATGCATCATCTCGTTGACACTTTTTACTTCAATATCAGCCCTATTATAAGCCTCTGTTGGATCCTCACTTAGGTTATAAAGTTGAACATTTTTCCATTTATCAATAAGAGTGTCTTGTACGGAAAGGACCCCTTTCTGAGACCAAATACCCCCCCCACCAGATGAGGTAATTATCTTCCAATCTCCTTCAATTAAAGATAAAATTCCATTGCCTGATTGAACAATTAAATTTTCATGAATATTTGTGGGTGACCCATTTAAAAGTGGGAAAATATCAAAGCTATCAACAGCCATTGAATCATTTGGATCAAACCCAACGATCGAAGCCAAAGTAGAAAACATATCAGTTAAGGAAATCAGCGCATTGGATGTCGATGCTTCAGGGATTACTCCTGGCCATCGTGCAAAAAATGGTTCTCGATGTCCTGCCTCCCAAGAAACGGATTTCAAATCTCTAAAAATACCAGCTGAGTTGTGACCATGTGCGAGTACCGAGCCTATCTCACCAACATAATTTTTGCCATCCATATTAGTCGGGCCATTATCGCTTGTAAAAATAACCAAGGTCTGATCTGAGATGCCTAATTGGTTCAAAGTATCAAGTAACGCTCCTCTGTAATGATCTATCTCTACTACAAAATCTCCATAATTACCAGCCCCAGAACTCCCCAAAAAAAACTCAGAAGGTGCAATAGGCGTATGCGGAGCAGAAAGCGAAAAAAGTAAAAAAAAGGTTCGTTTGGATGGTTAATAGTACGGTCTGCTACATATTTAATGGCCTTTTCAGAAATTGTCGGTAATAAATCTTCATAACGCCAGCCAGGTACCATTGCCCCCGGGGCACCTGCTTTGCCCGCTTCCCACCATTTTGTAGGTAATACAGTCACTTTATCATTTTCAATAAAGGCGTGTAGCGGAAAACTCGGTACGTCATCCCCAAAATAATAATTAAACCCTAGTTCGGTAGGACCTCCAGTGATGGCTTGCTCATAATCAATATTTCTCCCATTCGCTTGAGATGAATGACCCTCCATGGTTGGCCAATGCCACCCTAAATGCCATTTACCGATACATGCGGTATGATAGCCTTTACTTTGAAGCATTTCCCCAAAAAGTGTAATCCTCCTTATAAATTAAAGGGGGATCCACAACCACGCCACTCCTGACTTTTTAGGTGACCTCCAGCTGTAATTACCGGTCAACACACTATACCGGGTAGGTGTACATACCGCCGAAGGCGCATGGGCCTGCCCCTGGGTAAAAATCATACTTTGTTGGGCCAGCTTATTAAGATTAGGAGTGTGAATTTTTGAATATTTGTTTAAGATTTCAACATCTTCATAACCAAGATCGTCTGCTAAAATGAAGATGATATTAGAGGCCTGGCTTGGTCCGGTGCGACTTCAGTAGGTTTACATTGACTGAATAGAAAAAAAATAATTAAGTAAACGAAACACTTCATTGAGTTAAAGATCAAATTTTATTTTAATAAACCTCGGTCTATAAATATGGGCATCTTCCTTAATATCAATCCAAAAATTTGGCGTGATGGTATTATAACTGATTAAAAGTTCATTGGGGCCGGACAAATTAAAATGTGCTTTAGCGTTATAACACCAGAGTCCATTTTTCATTTCAGGTGTTTCATAGATTTCGTGAATTTCTGAAAAAGGCCCCACGGGTGATGCTCCAATCCGCATGCCTATTTTATCAGACAATCCCAACACCTGAAAAATAAGGACAAACCTACCGTCTGGTAGTGGCGTGACGCTCAGTTCATTAGAGGCTGCATCAACAACTTGCTGCATAGTCTCCGAACGCACATCCCATTGTTCTCCATTCCAATAACGCCATTCCTTGAAATTTTCGAAGTCCTTTGGTTTTACTCGGGCGACAACCAAACTTTTTTTTGCACCAATACAGCCATAGACATATATATAACCATCCGGATTTGGTGCGCCGGCCCATGTGGTATTTACCAGAATACCCGAACCCAAATTTCCTTCCCCAAGACTATCAATTTTAACATGCAACGGAGTAGTCAATTGACGTTGATCCACATATGGTGGAATTGATCGATTCCCAATAGCTATAAGTGAGACGTTGGGTTCAATAAAATCATATACATTTTCTCCGGTACGCTCAATATGATAAGCAAATACATAAAGAGTATTCGACAATTCTTGATTGACGAAACCATCCCCCAACCAAAAAAAATCATCCTCGGAAGCATGCTCATTACTTGGAACAAAAAGGGAACTTGGCTGCCCAGTTGAACTGCGATAACTGAAAAAATCAAGACTATCCGCTATGGGTTGATTTCCTTTCAAATAAGCGACTGAATTATTTACCATTACAGAACTTTGATCAGGTTTATTTTCAACAACTTTGCCAATATAGGTGTCACTAAAGAATATTAACGTAGAATCATTTCCCAAATTACCCTGCCGATCTCTACCTGTAAGAGGAATGGTGAAAATTCCATCTGCACCAAACCAACCATCCTTTCTATAAAATAATTGGGTCCATTCAGGTGCTGATTCGACGGAGTAAGAAATATTCAAATCCGTTTTGACTATTTCCTTTGACTGCGGACCACAAGCGCTCAATAATCCTATTATAAATAATAATCCTATTCCATTTTTTGAAACTAAAATAGCTATAATCCTCATAATTTTAATAAAAAATTCTCATCTAATAGGCTTATTTATTGCCAATTTTCGACTTTGATGAACTTTGGACGATATAAATCCGCATTGTCAAAAAGAGACCAAAAATCAAAACTATTAATATTATAAGAGATAATTAATTCATCATTGGTTGATAATTCTGGATGCACGAATGCATTATAAGTAAATACATCGCCATCTGTCTCAGGTGTACAATATACTATTTTTTTACTGTGCCAAGGACCCATTGGGAAATCAGATTCAAATAACTGTATCTCCTTCCCAAATATAATCTGATGAGTTAATAAGTAATATTTATCGTTCTTTTTAAAAACACTGAATTGATCCGAAACCCCATCATGTATTCGATACGTTGAAGGTTCTGAAACCCATTCTGACCCGTTATAAAAGTCCCAAACTGCACTTAAATCACCACCAGGAGCACGAGCAATATGGGCATATTTATTATAACCAACGGTAGTTATTCCATAGATATAGGTATAGTCTGTGTCTTCCATCAACGTCGACCCATAAGAAATTTCAGGCGAGGGTATTTTCATGGTAAGCGATTTAAGTGTTAAATCAGGTAAAGAAAAAATAGCCAAGTCTACTTGCTTATAGGCAAATCCCCACATGCCTTCTCCCACACGTTGCATATGAGCCAGTAGCATATGTAATTCCCCATTATAGATCGTAGCATCAAAAGGCCAATACCAATCATCTGTTTGATTGGGTACGATTAACGCCTTAGGATTAGTTCTAGTACCTCCGAAAAGGGTGATGAATTCATTTTCACTTGTTAAAACAAAAGTATTATTGATCATTTTAGTTTGATTCCTAGTTCGGTCTTCATTTACTGTACCGATAAATGTGTCCCCAAACATCCACAGTACACGCCCATCAGGCAAAGGCACGGAATAAGTAGCATCGGCACCTGTCCATCCATTTTCATAACGTGTATAGATTTGATCCCATTTGCAACTTTTTGAAGTTTTTACATCCTCCCAACATGCACTGGACACAAGAATATCGGTACAAGACAAGGATTCAAGAATTAATTCGTCTCGAATCATTGGAGACATTAATCCTACCTGTGGGAATTCTTCAAGTTCATTTATGACATCCTCTTGATTCGAAATATTGACCGAATCCGAATCATAAATACCCGTATCTATTAAATTTTTATCTTGTGAAATGGTAAAAATCGGTGGCTCATCTTCACATGACATTAAGAGAAAAGCAAAAATAAAAACAATGATATTTTTCAAAATCGAGTATCTTTAGAGTGATACCTATTGCCCTCTGTGATACCCTTCCAATTATCTGTTTTGAAAGGAGCTAATGGCCACCCCTCTTTATTAAAAAGATTTAAAGTCCCAGGATTTGACGACCATGCATACCTAATAGCTACGGGCTTCTCTACTTCCTCACAAAATACCTCTATCTCGCCATTTGAAATAGTAGCCTTAGCCCAATAAAATTTTTGATCCGCACCGGCAATAGCAAATCCACGAATGTAACCATATTTGTCTCTCACCACTAGATCTTCCACTGCCTGATCGATACTCACGAATATACGATGGTCCTCAACACGATGACTTTTATAAATAGGTGATAAGATAAAGTGTCTACCATAGGCGAGATTTAAGGCCACTATTGCTGATCTTCGCCCAACTTCTACCTTATTCTTGGGATGAATATCGTCAGCATCTCCGATGTCAATGGTGACCACTCTTCCTACATGCAACAACTTCAATGCCTGGTCCTGCGCCATTCGCATTTCGGACCAAGATTGATCAACGGGTTCGGAAGCTTCTCTCAAATAGTTGGGCAGTTGTACATATAAAAAAGGCAACTCAACATCTCCAAAATGACCTCTCCAATCGACAATCATTTCAGGGAAAAGAGATTGATATTCATGAGCCCGATCCACATTACTTTCCCCTTGATACCAAAATATCCCTTTTATTTTAAGCTTGGTAAGTGGGGCAATATTGCCATTGTATAGAACCCCTGGGGATGAAAAAGGGCTCGCATTGGCTGTCAACGGAGCTTTAAAGTTATCGGCATTAATAGCCGTACCCTTTTTGTACTTCCAGTCTCCCCAAATTATTGGGTTACCCCAAAAAGCGCTGGTAGAAAAGCCCCCATTTCCACCTATATCAAAAACTCTGACTGCGATCACATTGTCCTTTGGCTGTAATCGATTGGTTTCCACATCATAATTTCGAAAATTATGGCGCCCATACGTTTCTCCTATTTTTTTACCATTAACCCATACCACGTCATAATCATCTATTTGATTCAATTGGATGCTGAATCTTGGGCGATCATATCCTTCAGGAAGATCAAAAGTCTTTCGAAACCAGACAGCACCGTCATGATCTACTAAAGTGGTATCTAATTCTTCCCAAAATCCTGAAACTTTCATCTCCAGCCAATCACTGTCATCCAATTTTTTTGCAAACCACTTTAGGTCGAGCCCTATGTCCTTCAAATAATGTTTTTTGGACCATTTTTCTTTGCCCTTTTCAAAATCAATCCTGAGCTCCTCAAATGATTTGTTATTAGATACTATTGTATTCACCTCCTCTTTAAATTGAGGAAACTTTACCAATGCATCATTCGACATCCATGCCTCAATCGAACTCGATCCTAAACTGACATTAATTAAGCCTATCGGAACGTCTATTTCGGACGATAGATTTTTTCCAAAATAATAGCTTACAGCAGAAAAATTACCCATAGTCTCCTCATCTAACAATTGCCATGTTCCTCCCTTGAGGTCTTCTTGAGGTAAATAATCCATATCAATAGATACTTTAAATAACCTTATGTTGGTCTTCAAAAAAGTTGTGTCAGTCTCTTGATAGTGAAACTGATCATTAGTCCACTCCATATTTGATTGTCCGGAGCAAATCCATAGATCTCCAATTAAAATATTCTCAAAAATTAACTCGCTTTCTCTACCTTTTACTATCAAAACATAGGGTCCACCCGCTGACATTGGAGCCAAATCAAGTGTCCATTTTCCATTTTTACCTACCTTAACTTGCTCCATCAATGGACCTAAATGGATCGATATTAACTCCAAAGGATCACCCCAACCCCATAGGGTTATGGGCTGATCTCTTTGTAAGACCATATGATTACTGAAAATTTTAGGCATCGAGACCCCACATGTGCCAGTAGTCGATAAAAGCACCCATAGAAATACCAAAATGACTGATGGTTTCACCATTTATATAAGGGATTAATTTTAAATATATCCAAATTACCATTATTATGAACGGACAGGAAATAAGGTACCTCTCCGACCCTCACCTTTTTTATGCTTCGAACCTCTCCAGAGAGAAAATTTCCCAATAAGTGGGTGGACAGAGTTTTAAAGTCACCTCTTCCAGTCCCCAAGGCTAAAATTCCTTTAGACGCATCCAAATTACCTAGAGCTACATTCATACCTGAATTATTTCCAGCTGCCATCAAATCTAAATAACCGTCATTATCAAAATCAAAAACAAGCAGGGCCTCGACACTTGACCATTGAAATGCTTTGGGAAGAGGCTTGGTTATGAAATTACCTGAGCCTTTATTTTCAAAATAACTCGAGTTTAAGGTTTGAATTTGCGTTTGATATAGAATTTTGTCCTGTTCTAATTCCATCAAATCTCGGGTCGTGAAATAGGCGTAGGTCTGATAAGAAGGACAAGCAGTTTGTAAATTTTTCAATGCTTTTAGCATAATCGACCTGCCGTAAAGGGGGAAACTCTCGAACTTACCCTCCCCTAATGCGAAAAAAGTAGTCGGAATACCGAGACAATGAGCATCACTTCCCAGACAATAGCCTAGAAGATCCATAGGATACGCTTGCGAAACATTCAATCCTGTATTTAAACCCAAATTCCCTACAACTAAGTCAATATCCCCATCATTATCAAAATCGCCCGAAGCCAAACTTCTCCAAATACCACTTGATCCCGTTATACTCCTTTTCTTAAATCCCTTACCCAGGTTATTATACAGAATCGTGACTTCCATCCATTCCCCTACCACTACTATATCAGGCCAATCATCATGGTTCATATCTACTACTTCCACATCGGTCACCATGCCCAAAGATTTCAAGTCATCAAAATCAGGACCTACTACTGAACTAAAAATACCTTTATCATTACGATAAAGCCAACTATTTGTTGGCCTGCCGTAGGCCTTTACATCAGTTTGACCTGTTCTGAACAAATCAAGATCTCCATCCCGATCAAAATCAATGGTCAAAATTTTGGAGCCTGGATCTTTAGTTTGTTCGATGCGATCCGTGGAACTTGTGAAAGTTCCGTTATCATTAATTAAGAGTTCATCTTGATAAGCCCCTTCTCTATTCAAATTCTCGATCCCACCAGAGAGGACATAAAGATCCTCATCTCCATCATTATCGCAATCAAAAAAAATAGCATCTGTTTCTTCTACAAAAGCCCTTGCTCTGACGCTTTCATCATTTCTTCCAAAAAAATCAAAAAAATTACCGTTGAATCCTTGTGACCCGGTCATATAAAAAAGTATACGACCAAAATCATCTCTACTAGACATGGCTAGCCCAGGTCCCGTATTGGAATATTTCCAAGGAAGCAAGGGATGGCTATCAAAATCATTGTAATCTAATTCTTGATGTGCTACCCTGATGGGTTGAGCTTCTACAAAAAGAAGATTTTCCTCCTCTAAGTCTCTTTTTCTAGGCATATTTTCATCATGCCTGATCTCATAGCTCCTCCCCGATTGCAACCCATACTGCCGTGAGGTGGTGTTATCATACCAATCCACCCGCAAGGAATCTGCAAGCTTACCCGCACCCAACCCAATGATCATGGTTTCTCCTACTGTTGACATATAACCTCTACTGAGGTAATATTCAAATTTCTGGACTTGTGTATCAACGTAAGCAGTAATTACACTCCCTATCCCTCTATGATTGTATTTGGGACCTTTCAATTTTATACTGATTGAATTTCCGGAAATACGATTTTCAAAAATACTTGCTTTTGCATTGGAATTATTGGTCACCAAATCAAGATCTCCATCCAAATCGAGGTCTCCATAGGCAGCGCCCGAAGAAACTCCTACAAAAGTCTCTATTCCAGATTCTTGAAAAGTTGAATCCTTCTGATTCCAAAAAATCAGATTATTAACCTCCACCGCTGATAGCTCCTTCATTAGGGCGAGATAAAGACTGTCAATCTTTTTTTGCGAGCTGAAGGTTATTCGATTTTTTCGATAGGCTATAAAATCTTGATTGGTAATATCCTTCAAGTAGCCATTGCTAATAAAAACATCCTTAAAACCATCCAAATTCAAATCGACAAACAAAGGGGCCCAACTCCAATCCGTACTGCTTATTCCAGCAAATTGCCCCAATTCACTAAAGGTGCTCGCGCGGTCGGCAGCTCCCTGATTGAGCTGTAACGTGTTTCTAGGATATTGTAATTCATAACCCATGGAAGCTGCAGCAGATTGCAAATAAGTATTCAAATTATTTGCCATCATCACCCTGGATTTTCTAGTTTTGGGCAACATATCGGCCACTAGAATATCTGGCAATTCATCGTTGTTAAAATCTGCCGCATCATTACCCATGCCATTAAAAGATTGATGCTTCAGGGCCTTATTAATTTCATTGACAAAGGTTCCATTTCCCTGATTCATATAGAGAATATCATTGGATATAAAATCATTAGAAATGTACAAATCTGGCCATCCATCAAGATTAAAATCGGAAACACCAACGCCTAATCCAAAACCCTCTACTTCAATTCCCGCCTGTGTTGAGACATCAACATATACTGGATGATCCAAAGAATCTATCCAGTCACATCTTAACAATCGATCTGTATTGGCAGCGCTACCATCAAGTTTTCTTGGAATGGGGTCATTTACGTCATTAAATTGATTGGTATGATTCAATAAATATACATCCAAATCACCATCCAAGTCATAATCCAATACAGCCGCATGGGTAGAATAATCCTCAAAATCAAGGCCATATAGAGCGGCCGATTCGGTAAAAGTCATGTCCTTATTATTTATATAGAGCAGATTCTTTCGCATTTCAGCATTTTTTTCTCCTGCGACAGATAAATATAGATCCAACCATCCATCTTGATTAAAATCTTCAACTAATGCTCCCGTACACCATGAACTCGTGCTTAACCCTGCCTCTTTGGTCACGTCTTGAAACTTAAAATTTCCCGTATTTTGATAAAGTGCATTTGACACTCTGTTACCCGTAAAAAACAAATCTTCGAGACCATCGTTATTAAAGTCACCCAAGGCCGTACCTGCCCCATTAAAAAAATACATATAATCGATAATCGAAAAGTCCGTATCCAGATCAATTTGATTATTAAATAACACGCCCGTATGATGACTTGAAAGCGCATGAATAGGCTGCTGTTTTTGAGAACAATCATGAAACCAAAAACTACTCAACAAAAGTATTATTTTATACCACTCAAGTTTTGAAATATCCATTCGTCGGTTACCGCTTTTTGTTTAGGGTAAATGTAATGCCCCGCATCCTTCATAATACCCAATTCCTTAGGTGCCTTGATTACATTATACATGCTTTGAATAGAGGTAGGAGGGCAACTTTGATCATTATACCCCCAACAATAATAGCCTGGTACTTTTAATATTCTCGCAAAATTTACGACATCATAATACTTAGAAGTCTCAATTTTATCTTCCTTAGCGTGAAATGGGGAATTATTCTTGTCAAATAAATGAGGCCATCCTCCCGCCCGGCCATTGAGATATCCTGTTAAGTCGCAAAGCGCAGGATAGTAGGAAACTAAATAATCCACTCGTTCGTCCAATGCCGCTGTGACAATGGCCAATGCACCTCCTTGACTGCCTCCACTGACACCTAAATGTTCCTGATCAAATTGTGGTAAGCTATAGATAAAATCAATCGCCTTTACACACCCCGCATAGACCCTTCGGTAATAATACAGCTCTTTATTGTCCAAATTAAATGCCCAATAATCATTCAAAGCTGCATTCCATAATTCTCCATAGATCTCATTGTGATCATTCATAACCATAGGGATTCCATGAATTCGAATGTCCAAAACAATTAATCCCTTAAGTGCATCCGCATCTTGAACCATAAAGTGAGGCCAAACCCCTGCTCCTGGGACCTTGATCAATGCGGGAAATTTTTTGCCCCCTCTGGGGACCGACAACACACCATAAATATAGCTTCCCAGTCTAAAATTTTGAAACTTAATCTGATAGACATCCAATTTTTCATCACTCAATGCTTCGATCTTGGTCATTTTAGCATTAAGCGGTATATCCTTGTTTTGCAAAAGCGTTTGCTCCCAGAATTTCTCAAAATCATCAGGCATCGTAGTTGTAGGCATTATTTGATCATTTGCAAAAGCCACGGTAGCCATGCCTTCATAAAATTTTCCTTCGGAATCAACGGTAACCTTACATCTAAGATAACCTGGTGTCTTCATCTGCTGGGGCTTAAGTTGTGCCCTCCCGTTTTCAAGATAGAGAATACCCGCATCAATAGGATCCATCTTTTCTGGCATAATTTCGTATTGTACCTTAGCCTCGATTGGATTTCCATTTTTATAAACTGATACACTAAATATTACCGATTCTCCTAGTCGATAATTCCAATCAGAATGGTCTGCAGATACGATGACCCTTACCGACGTATAACTCGGCCCCCACTGACCGTAAGCCAACGCGGTAAAAAATAAACTAATACACGCAATACTCAGTTTGATAAAACTTCCCATTGAATTTAATCCCATGTAAATTCCCTATTAACGCTTAAAAAAAGTAGGCCCTTTTCCATAATAAAAAATCAATCTATTCTCATGACGCTATTTCTCGAATGAATCATTTGGACTCATTGGTATAGGGAGCATCACTCGGATTTGAGCCTAAATTAAAATTGGGTTCACTACCTAGTTTTAAGCGCAACTCCCCTCCTTTTTGAAACTCACTGTGATAAAACCAAATTTTATTCAAAGCAATGCCATTTAGATGAACCGATTGAATGTATTTATTCTCAACCCCATTATTTTCCGTAACAATTTTAAACGTCTCGCCCCTATAATAGTCCGTGTTCAAGTGAATGATGACCTCATCAAACACAGGGCTGGTCAATTCATAAATTGGTGCGGTCGAATTATTTCCTCTTAAACTAAAGAGCCCCATAGACATCAAAGCACTTACACCTCCCATTTGTCCCTCATCTTCATCATGGCCCCCATAACCGCTTTCGGGTGTTATATCGCCATAGGCCCGCTCATTGACCTCACGTACCCAAAATTGAGTCATCCAAGGTTTCCCTATATAATTAAAAACATGGGCATTAGAGCATCCCGGCTGGTTGGCATAGCTTACATATCCATTTCCATAACCAAATACAAAATCATCATCCTTAGATTTTTCAAAAGCATAATCAAGCTTTGATGCTATGGTATCATTACCTCCCATAAGTCGTGATAGCGTCGGTATGTCATGAGAAACTTGCCAAGATCCTTGCCAAGAATTGGATTCTACCCAACCCGACATACTCAAAGGATCATCGTGCAACCATTTTCCATTCTCATCTTTTGGAAATATTAAATGCTCTCCTGATCTAAAAAGAGTGGTCCAAGTTTTAGCACGGTTATTGAAATAATTGTAATCTTTAAGTTTTCCCATTTTTTTGGCCATTTGCGCGAGCGACCAATCCTGAAACGACCATTCTAGCGTTTTACCCGCATTCCCTGGACAATAGCCATAATCAATATAGAATTGCAATTCCTCAGGGGTATCGCCCATCATTCCTCCAGGCCTATGGTTTTTATTCATTATATCAAAGGCATCTTTAGGAGATGTTTTGGTCATAAGTCCCTTTTGATAGGTACTCACCAGTAGACTGGTCGCAGGATTTCCCGTCATAATATAGGAATATCCACCTGCATTGGGGCCTCGAGGAAGTAATCCACCGTTTTTGGCATATTGAATGAGAGATGCAGAAAAATCATCAAGAATTTCTGGCCAAGCGAGCCCCCATAGAATATTAAGATTCCAATGAGTCAACCAAAGAGCATCTGAATTGTACATGTTGAACAAAGACTTTCCTGATTTGTTCATAGGAAGCATTTTTATCTTCAAATCGGCTTTTGTAAATTTCCAATCCTTCTCTCCTTGGGTATAGTCCGGATAGGTTCCCTTCACATCATTAATGATCTTACGCCCCAATAAAACATGCCATAGATCAGTATAGAATTTAATCTGTTGCTGATCGCTCCCACCTTTTACCTCTATCCGTTGTAATATTTGATTCCATTCATGCTCGGCATTTTTTTGGACCAAATCAAAATCCCAATGATCGAGTTCTGTATTAAGGTTCTCCCAAGCATTTTCTATGCTCGTATATGAAATAGCCATTTTTACCAAAATTTGATCTCCCGCCGCGACCTGATAATTAGCGGTAAGCCCAGCAGTTGGGGCATCCCAATAACTTTGCACAACTACCCCATAATCCATTGAGTCACGACGGGTCATCTGTTTAGACCCATAGATTTGAGAACTATTTTTTTGATTGCCACGTTCATTCCAGCCGCTTACAGATTCGAAAGGCTTACTGAACTCCATTACAAAAAATACTTTTACTTTTGTAGGCCCACCCCAGAGTCTTCCACCAGAATCAAAGGCGCCCTCGATTTTGGTATCGCCTACTACTTTGGCTACTGCTCCAGACATTGTCGTGCTACCCAAATAGCCCCCTAAATTGGTCAGAATAGAAGCTTGATCCGACTGAGTATAAGTCATTCTAAAAATACTAGCTCTAGTTGTTCCTGTAAATTCTACCCAAGTATCATAATCTTCTAAATAAACTCTTTGATAACCTGGATGTGCCAATTCATCATCATGACTAAAACTTGATTTCCAATGGGCTTCTCCCAAAGTAGGATCAATAGTTCCCGTGGTGGGCATCAATTGAATGCCCGACATCATCCAACCATGTACGGGACTAAAGCCCAATATCTCCATTGAATTATAATTGTAACCACCCCCATATTGGTTTTTATTACGCGTGATAGGTGCAGTAGCTACCATCCCAAAAGGCAAGGCGCCGGGCGTAAAATAAAAATACCTTCCTCGCGATGTTTCTACAAACGGATTCACCCATGAAATAAGATCCTCATAACTTTTAGATGATGGAAACACTTCAATTTCTGATAACCCCAATGCTAGACCTATGCCATCGTTAACCTCAAAACGAACCCAATCGACCTTCTTACTCTCAAAAGTAACAACTTTTGCAGCGCCATTATTGGGTAACGCATTCACTGATATGACCGACCCATCACTGAACTTTAAACGACCTCCAGCCGTATGTATATCCAAAGAAGCGCGATCATATAAAATAATTTTATCAATATTTTGAAGTGTATCCCAATCGAGCTGAATCCAAGGATACCTAATAAACCCCCAAAAAGTACCATTTCCTTCACAGGCCCATTCGCCTTTATCTGCGATTCTTATAACCCCATCAATTGCATTTTTGGCATTAAAATAATCATTAAGATTACTCGATGAGGTGACCTTGGCTTTAGGCGCAATATTTTTAGGCCCAGCAAATACGCCCCCTAAAAAAAAGAAAAAATAGAGGATTACTAAGTTGAACTTCAAAGCATTCGTCATGATTTCCATATTTCTTGAATTTCTTCTAATGTTTTTTGCTTCGTCTCTGGGATAAATATTAAAGTAAATATCAACAAAATCAAGGCATTAATCATGAAAATCCAAAAGGTAAAGGCTCCTCCAAATAAGGAAAGTAAAACAGGGAAAAATTGAGTGATTAAAACAACCCCCAGCCATAAGATAACAATACTAAACGACATAGCTGTTCCTCTTGTTTTTGTAGGGAAAATTTCAGAAATCAAAACCCAAGGAATAGGACCTAAAGAACTGGCAAAACTGGCGATGAAACCCAAAATGAATAACAACAATAGCGAGCCACTCGTGATTTCAAAATAAAAAAACATGCCCATTCCCAAAAGACAAGACACCATGCCGGATATCCCCCATATCAATAAAGTTCTGCGACCCCAATAATCTATGAATCGTATTGCCACAAGAGTAAAAAGCATATTGACGAAACCAATGATCATGGTTTGGAAAAGTGCGGATTCAGATCCAAATCCAACTTGTTTGAAGATTTCAGGAGCATAATATATTATGGCATTTATTCCCGTAACTTGTGAAAAGAGTGCCAAAACGGATCCCACTACCATCGCCTTTCGAATCCCCGGCTTAAATAGATCTAAAAAACTACCCTTTTCCTCATTAACAGCTTCTTTAATTTCTTTCAAAATTCGATGGGTTTCCTCTGGTCTATTAATTTTATTTAAAATTTTAAGGGCCTCATCAGATCTATTCTCTTTTACCAACCATCGCGGACTCTCTGGAACGAAGAAAAGAAGTATAAAAAATAAAATTGCAGGAATTCCCTCAGATCCCAACATATATCGCCATCCTAATTGAACATTCCATACCTGATCATGCGTATTGGCTATTAAATAATTGACGATATAAATGATGTTGATACCAAACACGATTGCCAATTGATAAAGGGTAACCAGCATTCCTCGAATTTTAGCAGGTGCAATTTCAGAGATATATAATGGAGATAACATGGAGGCCGAACCCACGCCAAGTCCACCTATAAATCTTGCCAACACAAACTGTGTCAAGTTGTCCGGAACTGCCGAACCCAGAGCCGATAGCGTGAATAATAGTCCTGATAATAATAAGACTTTTTTACGACCGTATTTATCACTAAGGGCACCGGAAAAAAGGGCGCCAAATACGCATCCCCAAATGGCACTTGAGGCGGCCCAACCTGTGAGCATCGGACTTAGTTCAAATTTTACTTGCAAGTATCCAATAGCCCCAGCTATGACTGCAGTGTCATAACCAAACAATAAACCACCAAAGGCAGCCACTGCACAAATAAGATAGGTGTATTTTACTTTAGATAGCTCATTCATGATTTAAATATTATTTCTTATATACGCCTTAATAGTAGCACATCGGCTTCCTATGGCATCCCCACTAGGAGAGATCACATAGGGGCCCACGGCAGCCGGTATGATGAAAGTTTCTGCAAAATGAACTTCAAAAGGTTCAAATGACTGTGTTGGACTTTCTACCAATGCACAGTTTCCTTGAATTAAATTTAATACATTCAAATTTCCCTCGGTATGGTGTGATACTTTCGTTGAAAACCAATGTCTTCGAGTTTCGATAAACTCTAACGCATGTAAGCCCGTACGCTCTTCCTTAACCTCATCAGATTCATTGATAATCTCAATAGCATTGATTAATTCGTTTTCAGCAAAATGCGTATTTCGGTCCCATTGGATCGCTTCTCTTCCATGGTCCAGATGAATCGGTCGAGGCAAACCATCAAGACCAAGTCTTCCCCAATCCCACAACTTAAATGTGAAAATATAAGGCGTCGCACTGATCTCCAAAACCATTGAATTTTTACCTGAACAATGAATGGTTCCTGCTGGTATCAGAATATGATCATGCTTTTTAACGCTAAACTTATTTACATATTTATCTGCAGGAAATACCATTTCCCCTTTTTGAGCATTTTCCAAATCCGCCATCATTGTGGTAGGGTCTATCCCATCACGTAACCCCAGATAAACATGAGCATCTTCGCCGGCATCAAGAAAGTAATAACTTTCATCTTGGGTATAGTCCATACCGAAATGTTTTTTAATATACCCTGTTAAAGGATGTACCTGTAGGCTCAAATTCCCACCGCCCATCGTGTCCAAAAAATCAAACCGTATCGGAAATTCCTTGCCGAATTGATTGACAACGTGAGTTCCCAAAAGTTTTTCTGATTGGAAAAAAACCAAATTTATAGCTGGTATTTCTATATGCTCAGTTCCAAATTTTAAAAGCAAACTATTTTCCTCAGGAACACAATCAAAACACCAAGCATAATTGCTCACTGAACGATCAAGATCACAAACCTCCTTCATCCATTGCCCACCCCAAGGGCCTGGATCAAAAAATGGTACCAAGCGAAACGGCTGTTGGACGCATTTTTCCAATCCCATCACCAAATTCTTGACAGGTAACAGTTTTGGCTTTTCATCAAGGGTCGTGTCTAGAATAAAATCCCACGAGGAAAAAGTCCCTCGCTTCATTCTATCACAAGCTCTCCAATCACAGAAATAAGCCCTTTTATACAAGCGAAAAAAATCCTCACCTACATTGCTCGAACCAACATTCCCTAAAATACCCTTCCTGAATTTCTTTTGAATTTCCCACCGCGGCATGTCCGCATAAATAAATAGATCTGGATCGAGGCACAAAAGTGAGGCCCCCACTCCTATTGCTATTTTCACGCCCTTGGCCTGATGCCACTCCTTTCTCATTTTATTGAGTTCCGAAGCATCGAAATAAACCTCCAAGTTCAAATCGTACATTCGTCCAAAAATTCTATCTTCAGTTAAAAATGGCTGTAAGAATTCATTCATCAATGTCTCTTTTCGAAATCCTCTTTCAGTGCTGAATATAATACCCTCGGAGAAGTGCAATTTCAATTTCGCAACAAGTAGGTTCATAGCTACCCCATGGTAACACTCGATTACTATCTTTTGAGGTTGATCCTCTTTTATTTTTGAAATAATACGATCCCACCCAGAAATAATTACCTCCCGCTCATCTATTACAACGACCGGAGATTTATCATAATTTGATTTGTATTTATTTGTCACGAAACAATTTAATAACCTGCATTTTGTGACCAATCCGGATGCAATTCCATCTCGAATAAAGGAATAGGAAAATAATAATTTCGCGCTGAAGGAACTGCAGTTGGCTTTACTTCAGAAACAGCATCAATGAGCCCCTCTTTTTTTACCAAATCAGCCCATCTAAGTCCTTCCCATAAAAATTCTAATTTACGTTCATGATGCAATGCTTCTACAAACGTATCATAATCTAATCCCACCAAATCGGGTAAGATATCCCTAACTTCTAGTACCTCATTTATAAGGGCTTGTCGAGCTCTTGCGCGTACCAAATTGACTGCTGAATAGGCCTCAGCTGTTGGTCCATTATTGATTTCATTCTCACATTCTGCATACATCAACAAAATATCAGCAAAACGTATGATTGGAAAGTCTACAGAGGTAGTCCCTCCATCAGATTCATTGATCTCATCCCAGAATTTGGTTACATAATATCTGTCATCTTCTTCTGTCAAGAAAACTTCTAATCGACGATCTAGTGTATCAAAATTAGTTAAAAAAGAGGATGGGACTCTATAATTTCCGGACCCACCCAAAGATGGAGGTAATAAATCTTCATTAATATTACCCAAATTATTGGCGCTTCGTGTGATCGCAAAAATGGTTTCATTATTAACATCATTTCGGTTTTTAAATAGAGAATTGACATCTGACTCCAAAGAATATGCAGTAGAATTGATTACCAACATAGCCCACGTTTTGGCTTGAGCATAATCTTGATTCAGAAAATACATACGCGATAACAATGCAGCTGCTGCATAACTATTGGGTCGACCCCAAGCACTTGAAAGCGGTAGCGAAGTCACCGCATGCTCCAAGTCGGTGACTACCTGCTGCTGTATAGACGCTTTGTTCGACTGGGGCATGAGATACGTCTCAGAATCAGAAAAGGGAGCATCAAGCATCAAGGGCACCTCATTGAAGAGACGCTGTAGTTCCATATAGACCAATCCACGAAAAAATTTAGCTTCCGCCAGAACCACGACTTTTCTAGCAGAATCCATTTCTATGCTCGGGACTTTTTCAATCACAATATTGGAAGCATAGGCGACAGCGTAGAAGCTACTCCAAACATTTTTAATTTCTGAATTACTGGATCCATATGAAGCATTTGCCAGCGTCGCAATGTCTGAAAAGTTACCCTCATACAAACCTTCATCTGACGCCAGCCCTTTTACTCTCCAGTAGGAAGCCCCGTAAGCACCTTGATCATCCAAGAGATTATAAATTGCATTGAGCGCATTTTCTGCATCCTCAGAAGTTTTATAAAAATCAATTTCATCCAAATAGGACAAATTTTCCTCTTGCAAAAAATCTTTACAACCTGTTATAAAGATTAATAAAAAAACGATGAAATAAGTTAATGAACGCATTTATAAACCTATTTTAAATCCAACTGACCATAATTTTGAACTTGGATACCCCCCAAAGTCAGCACCCATATTTTGAGCCTCAGAATTGAATAAACTCACATCAGGATTCATGCCAGAGTATTTGGTAAGAGTAAAAATATTATTACCAGAGATGAAAATATTAATGCCCTGAACCTTAATTTTTTCTAATAGACTTTTGGGTAGATTGTACCCAATTGAGAAATACTTTAACCTTAGATATGAACCATTTTCCACCAAACTTTGATCTACAATTTTACCATCGTTTGGTGTCGAAATGGGTAGATCACCTTGTTGATTTGTAGCCCTCCACATATTTTCATAGGCCTCCTCAGATATATTTCCTGTTCCATTCATATTATTCAATATGACCTTGTTAAAATTGACAATTTCATTTCCGGCTACCCCTTGAAATAAAAGTGATAAATCAAATCCATAGCGGCTCATATTCGTCGAAAAGCCATATATCAAGTCTGGAGTGACGGAACCCAATACAACTCGATCACTATGATCAATCAAACCATCTTCATTTTGATCTTTATAAGAAATCGTACCTGCCTTGGCTACTTCGCCATCAAGTGTCGCTATATCCGCACCTGCTGTTGTAACCATCCCATTAATTTCAAACCCATATATAGCTCCAATAGCCTCCCCCTCATCAAAAATCAACCAATCATTCATCCCATAAACACCAGTTCCATACAAAATTTGCGAGCTTCCTTCAGAAATTACTTTTCCTGAATTAAATGCAATGTTGGCATTGACATTCCAATCAAATTTTCCCACTTGATTTTTGAATCCTGCGGTCATCTCAATTCCTGAATTTCTGATGACTCCAGAATTAGTAACTAAACTAGCAACACCATTGTAGTAAGGCATTGGCATTTCAATAAAAGCATTGATCGTTGTTCGATTATAATATTCAAGCGAACCCATAAATCCATTTCTGACTAGGAAGTCTCCCCCTAAGTCAAATTGATTGGAGATCTCCATTTGTAATTGATCGCTGGCTATGCGAGTGGGTACAAAGGATTTTAGTTCTGTGTTTCCTAGATAGAATATGCTTTGATCCAACTGACTGAACCGCAAATAAGAGGGTATTTGTTGATTTCCCACGCGTCCCGCACCTGCGTACAAGTTGGCTCCAGATATCCAATCTACTCCCGAAAGAACCCCCGCAGCCTTTAAATCCATATTAAATCCAAGGGCAGGTAAAAAAACAAAATCTCCTCCGAATCTCGAACTCGCATCGGTCCTTAGAATTAAATTAATATCATAAGTACTTCTTAAATTGTAATCTAAATTCGCCATAGCTGCAAACGATTGGGCCTCATCCAAACTTGAACCTATAGTTTTAGTGGCTCCACTTCCTAGGGCGTAATACCCCAATTTTTCATTATCAAACCCCCTCGACTGTCCACTCAATAGTTCAACCAAAGTACCCTGTATCTCTGTTCCTATTTTTGCCTTTAGGACATTTGAACCATGGGTAACCTGATAAGATAAATATGATTGATTGAACCAATTAAAAGATTGCTGCTTGGCATTCATTCCAATTCCTCCCACTGATAGTTCAGGCTGTAGTACGGACCCGAAATATGAAAAATCTTCATTAAATATCCCGTCAACTCCCAACTGAGTATAAAAAGTAAGTCGATCAGTAATATCATATGAAATATGAGATGACCAAAACAACCTTGAAATAGTTGAGAAAGAACTGGCATATTGACTTAAAGCAATGGGATTCAAAATCTTGTGCGATGATAATAAATTTAAAGACCTTCCATCATTACCATTCATGGGTAATCCATCATTATCGACCTGATAGTTTAAAATATCTGAAGAACCTAACAAGGGTGAAAACAAGTATGCACCTGTAACCACACCAAAACCATCCGGATCATCCGTCAAAACCGAATTACTTTCAGATCGCGCCAATACCATACTAGAACTAAAAGACAACCGATCATTAGGCTGACTTGCCAGTCGCGCTTGTAAATTGTAACGCTTAAGTCCTGAGTGATTAACAATGCCTGATTGATTCAAGTAAGATCCCAACATTGAGAAAGAGGTATTGTTATTAGAAACGTTAAGATTGATTCTGTAATTTTGAATTAAGGCAGCTTTACGATACAATTGCTGCTGCCAATCAGACCCTTTTCCAAAATTACTTGGATTTGTATAAATTGGATCATTACCTTCATTGGCTCCAACGTCATTTTGGTATGCAGCAAATCCCCCCCCATCAAGTAATATGGGCAGTTTATAGGTATTTTGATAACCGGTAAAGGTCTGGATATCCACACTAAACGGTTCATTGGCTCCGTCCTTAGTTTCAATTAAAATCACCCCATTAGCCCCCCTAGAACCATATTGTGCTGTTGCAACTACATTGCTCAAAACCTTAATTTCTTTGATATTGCTAGGGTCAATTAATGATAAAAAATCTACTCCAGAACCATATATGTGGTCTGAATTATTAGCTGTATTATAGTGTGGAATCCCATTGATTACATAAAGCGGCTCAGCTCCCCCAAAAACACTACCCGAACCACGAACTCTTATAGAATAATCACTCCCTGGTGCTCCTGAAGCTTGAGTTACCCATGTCCCAGCAAACTTTCCTATGAGTAATTCATCGGGATGCAAATAATTAAATGTAGTAACAGGCAGCGAGGTTGGCTCAACCCATAACGAATCCAGTTGCCCATAAGTAAAGCAAAGAGACATCCAACTGAAACAAAATATGAATATAGTTCTCATCAGTAGCCTGGATTTTGAACGAGGTTAGGATTAACATTTATTTCCCGTTGCGGAATTGGAAATAATATATGCCTGCTCATGTCTACGATTACGCTAGGTTTTGCAAGTAATACTTTTTCTTTCAGTTTACCAGTACGCACCAGATCGAACCACCGGTGACCTTCAAACACGAATTCTTTTGTCCTTTCCAAAAGAATAGCTTCTCTAAACGCCTCTTTATTCAAAGTAATATCGAGATCATCAAG
The DNA here is from genome assembly GCA_002292365.1 of Flammeovirgaceae bacterium UBA976. Classification (GTDB taxonomy): domain Bacteria; phylum Bacteroidota; class Bacteroidia; order Cytophagales; family Cyclobacteriaceae; genus UBA4465. The sequence continues at coordinate 76,932 of DBBU01000020.1, read as the reverse complement.
TCCTGCCCTTGATCGAACCTGATCGATCAACTCAAATGCTTCATTGGTCGGACCTGAAAGTTCATTCAACGCCTCAGCCTTCATCAATAAAAGATCTGCATAACGAAGATTGAAAAAATCACTACTCGAGCTACTTGCATTGGGCTCAGCGGCTTCATCCCAATATTTAAAAATATGTGGATCAAATGTATACGTTTCACCACTACTGCTATCGGTCCATTCCACTTTGAAGGTGACGTCTCTTCTCAGGTCTGAAGGATCAAACAAATCATAGAGATATTGAGTGGGTAATTCCCAAGACAAAGAATTTTTATTTAATTCTACTGGCAAGACCCGTACATTGAATTGGCTTGTTTCCCAAATAGCATCGTTATTAAGTGTAAAATTGACACTAAACAAAAGCTCACTATTGTTGCTATTTTCAATTTTAAAAATATCTCCAAAATTGGGCATCAACTCGTGCACTCCTGATTGAATGATCTCATTTGCCTCATCAATCGCATTTTGCCATTCCCCAAGGGTCAAATATACCTTAGTTAAATAGCCTCCCGCTGCCCCTCTGGTTGCCCTTCCCATGTCCACACCATAATATGCCCATGGCAACTGATCGCGTGCAAGCTCCAAATCAATAATTATTTGGGCATAAACCTCAGCAACAGCAGTCCTACTGATAGATATAGTAGATAAATCAACGGTTGGTTCGAGTGATAACGGAACATCTCCAAACATCCTTACCAATTCAAAATACATCAGCCCTCTAATGAAATGACATTCTCCCAAAAATCTATTTTTTAGGTCTTCATCCATTTCTATGATTGGTATTTGTTGGAGTGCAATATTAGTTACATTGATGGTCTTGTAAAGGTCTTCCCACACATCCTCTAAGTAGCCATTATTAGCATCCCAGGTAAAATTCGTCAAAGGCAATGAATATTGTGGATTATTGGCTCCTGAGGCATATCCTTCATCCGAAGCCAGCGCCTGTACAACCCAATAGTTATTAAAATAAACTCCACCAAAATCACGGTTACTGGTCCCACTCGCCATGTGATCATAAGAAGCATTGACTGCAAGCAATGCATCCTCAGCTGTTTCATAAAAGTTTTGAGGGGTCAAAAATGCCTTCGGAACCTCCTCTAATGAATCCTGACAGGTTGAAAATAAAACTATCAAAAATAACCATCCCATCGCTCTTAATCCCTGTTTTAAAGTTATATTTAAATTTTTCTGATCCATCAAAATCCTAAATTTAAGCCTACTAAAAGCATTTTAGAGTTGGGATAACCACCCAAATCTGCACCAAAATCTGTGGCCGATTGACCAAAGTGACTGACCTCTGGATCATAGCCCGAATAATTTGTTAAAGTCCATAAATTTTTACCTGTTATATACATTCTTCCGGAAGATATTTTTAGTGATTCTAAAATTTTCGCAGGAAAATCATAACCCAAACTTACGCTTCTTAACCTCAAGTAAGAACCTGATTCAACCTGGGCAGAAGAAACATGCTGACTAGGGGCCGTTGTTGTCACTTTTGGATAAATATTACTTGGATTTGTAGGAGTCCAGCGATTGGCAAAATATTCCAACGAAATATTGTTATTTGGTATTTGTCGTTCCGTCAGAAACTTGTTAAAGTTCATGATATCATTGCCCACTACTCCCTGAAAAAACAAGCTCAAGGACCAGCCTTCATAAGAGAAATTGTTATCAAGACCCACCGTAAATTGAGGTTGTGCACGTCCAATAAAAGTTCGATCCTTATCCGCCGAAATGATTCCGTCATTATTCAAATCGCGATAATAACGATTTCCTGGTTGCAGCGTCTCGCCAGCAAATTTTGGAATCGCATCCAAATTATCATCCAACTGGACAATCCCATCAAATTCATAACCATAAAATGTCCCAACTTCCTGACCTTCTACCAAAATAGCCCAACTTTCATTGGTAAAAGGACCTGCCGAATTAGGTATGGAATCTCTATCACCAAGACTCAAAATGGTATTTTTATTGGCTGAAAAATTAAAGGATGTATTCCACTTAAATTTTTTTACTAAATTATTAGAAGTAACAGAAAACTCAAATCCTTCATTTTTCAGGTCTCCTAAATTGCCTAAAACGCTACCAAAACCAGTATATAATGGCACCAAAGTGGTAAGTAATAAGTCTGTAGTTCGTTTACTATAAACATCGGTGTTAATGTTGACTCTTGCGTCAAAAAAAGAAAGATCCAATCCAATGTTCAACTGGGAGGTTGATTCCCATTTTAGGTCAGCATTAGATAGAAAAAAAGGCTCATAACCAAAAGCCAAAGATTCACTAAAAGATGTCACATTGTTAATCAAAGGGGATAAGGAGGTGTAAGGTCCAATGGATTCATTGCCCACCACCCCATACCCTATCCTTAACTTGAAATCATCAAAAAAATGAAGCGCTTGGATAAAGTTTTCATCGCTAATTCGCCATGCCAAAGATCCCGATGGGAAAAATCCCCATTTTTCATTAGCACCAAATTTACTCGATCCATCGCGCCGCGCGGTAATTGTGAAAAGATATTTATCCATCAAAATATAGTTGATTCTTCCCAAAAAACTTAGAAAAGTATATTCAGATTGATTGCTGTTCAAGGAAACACCTTCCCCCAAACTTAAATCATAATAACCCAACATCTCATTGTCAAATCGTATAGCATTAGTGGTCATTCTTGAAAGCTCCGACTTTTGGGCAGTGTATCCAATCACTGCATCTAGATCGTGGATTCCGAACTTGCTACTATAGCTAAGTGTATTTTCATTGAGTATGGTCAAATTAGAATTGGTTCCTGACGATCCAAAGGCATCCCCTCCAGAACGTGATAACGAAGGCGTAAATTGATCCTCACGACTGGTTGAGAAATCCACTCCAAGGCTTACCTTAGCCATCAATTTTTCTGAAACTTGAAGCGTGACTGACATGTTTTCCACGATTCTTGACAAGCGATCTTCACTGGGCGACTCCAAGTTTTTGAGAAGTGGGTTGGCATTTCCATTAAGAGGTTGAAGCTTACTGTCCGAGAGAATAATTGCTCCCTCATCGGATACTTGATAATTCTTATCCACGTAATTACCATTTTCAAATTTAATTGGCAGCATAGGATTAAATGATAGGGCAGCGGTTATTGAACCGCCATCAAACGCAGAATTGTCGTCAGTCATTACTTTCATACTTCGTACATGACTAGCCAAAAGTGTATTTTGAAATTTTAATTTTCTGGTAATTTGGGCGTCTACGTTGATACGAGTTGAATATCGTTTAAAGTCACTCCCAACGATGATGCCTTCTTGCTGAAAGTAACTACCTGAAGCTCCATAGGTCACTTTCTCCGAACCACCTGTCAAAGTCATATCATAACTAGAAATAGCCGCACGTTGAAAAATAGCATCTTGCCAATCAGTACCTTCTCCAAAGGAGCTGGGATTAGAATAAATACGTCCTAAACCTCCATTAAAAGAAGATTCATTAACGAAATGAGCAAATTGCGTTGCATTTAACAATTCATAGGGATCACGCACTTCCTGCCAACCTTGATACGTTGCGAGTTCCAATTTGAGAGCCCCCAATTTTCCTCTCTTTGTGGTTATGATGATCACTCCATTTGCCCCCCGAGCACCATAAATAGCAGCCGCTGAAGCATCTTTCAATACTTCCATAGAAACGATATCATTAGGGTTTATTGTCGATAATGGATTCATTTGATCCCCTTTAGAAGATCCCGTTGTTATATCTTGAACACTACTCAAAATAGGCACCCCATCAATCACATATAAGGGTTCATTTCCTGCCGAGATCGAACTCGTCCCCCGTATTTTTATAGATGTAGCCGCACCCGGCGCCCCAGAATTTTGTGTAACTGTAACCCCAGCCGTCCTACCTTGTAAGGCCAAATCAGCAGAGATAACAGGGATTGCAGAGAGCTCCTTTTGGCTTACCGTGGCTACAGATCCTGTAAGATCGCGTTTGGCCCGGGTACCATAACCGATCACTATTACTTCTTCTAATTCCTCAACATTTACAGTCATTGTCACATCGATAACAGCCCTCGCACCGATGGTAATTTCTTGAATGGTATACCCAATGGCAGACATTACGAGTACTGCACCTTCTTCGGGCATCTTTACAGTATAAGAACCGTTATAATCTGAAATGGTCCCAATGGTAGTCCCCTTTAGAATAATGTTTACCCCAGGTAAGCCTTCTTGATTTTCATCAAAAACAGTTCCCGAAACGACACGCTCTTGGGCCCATATCAAACCATTACTCAATAAAATAATCGCTCCAAAAAGAGATAATTTAAATGATACGTTCATGGTTCTCGGCCCTAATCTCATTAATCAAAACATTTTGGGGCAATAATAAAAGCTGAACCATCTTCATTGCTCGCAACCAGATTACCTTTGTCATTAGTAAAAGTTACTTCCATGAAATCAATATCCTGATTTTCAGGAATATCAAAATAACTCCTCGGCCAAAGTGTTATTTCCCAAACGTCATCCCCCATATAATTTAGCGCAGCCACATCTTCATGATCACAAATTTCATAAACAAGATCCCCAGAATATGCCTTGGCGCATAAATCGATAAAACTCGCGCCGAGCATAAAATCATCACCATCCTTGGCATCAAAAACGATAGTAATCAAATCATTCATAGTAAAGGTTGCTTGCTCAACCAGCTGTCTGGGCTTGGGACCACATAAGTTGCTAGGATAACCAACACCATCGATTACTTGCATACAATCCGTAAAAACAAGATCAAAATTGTCATCAGAAAAACCCCAAGTTTGATTACTTATACCATATGCCAATTGAACAATCATATTGTCTTCACCCGCTTTGGTGGTAATATAAACTGTTCCAGTAGCGCCATCAGCCGCCACAAAAGCTTCATCAGCTATAAAAGTGACCCATTCGACCTCTCCATAATTATCACCAATTCCAAATTTTCTCTCAAAAGCTGAATTCCAAGGCAATTTGGTATTACCATCGATCTCATCACTTGTCGTAAGCCGCATCGTTGAATTTCCAACGCTACTCTCAAATCTAACTGTTGTATTTACACCAGCATTCCAAGCCCTTGGTGCCAGAAATCCTACTATTAAAAAAAATGGATCTCCTGTATCATCATCCTTGGAAACATCCACCTGCATGGTGATTTCAAACGCTTCCCCCGCGCTGACCACAGATGGTTGATCAATCTGTAATATGGTCATGCACATAGAAAAGATGAGCAGCATACAAACAAAAAATACTGCCATAGCGCGATAGGGGTTCCACTCAAATCTATGTCCTTTAAAATTTTTCAATGCAGCTCAAGATCATAGATATATACATTGTCAGAACAACCCAATTGAAATTTAATTCGCATTTCATTAAAACCTGAAATAGGTGACTCAACAAACTCAATAATGGCTGTGTCGAGGGTACTAAACAAATGCATTTGAGTTGGATAAACCGGATCATTGTATTTCCAATTACCATCCGAAATTACGGGAAATGGCACTTGCTTGGTTTCAATTTGGTAAGCAGTCGCTTCTGAATTGTCAAAATCCAATTTCAATCCAAAGCCAGTAAAGTCAAACTTGTCCGATATTTCTATTCCGTTACGATACGCCGAGGTAATTTTCCATGACCCAGACATATCTACCGTCACTTCTTGAAAAGCACCCTCTGGTATAAATATTGGACTTTCACACATCAGAAAAAGCCCAATCACTAGACATACTAGAGATGTTTTTTTAATTACAAAGCTAATTTGAGTGACTTTCATATGTTTAAACATAGTAATTTAAAAACAATAAACAAAACATTATTTTACAATAGTTATTAGACTTGTAATTTAGAACCATCCCATTATGGTATGAATAAAAAAAAATCAATTGAGCAACTTACAGTCGATCCAAAAAGCAATATTCCATTGCACAAACAAGTCGAAGAATTAATACGAGAATTAATTTCTCAAAAAGAGTTTAAGGAGGGTAAACTTCTTCCGAAAGAAGTTTACCTCTCGAAAATTTTAGGAATCTCAAGGAATACCATTCGACAAGCCACTAATAAGTTGGTTCATGAAAATCTCCTTATTAGGACCAAAGGAGTTGGAACAAAAGTAGCCCCCTCATTAATGAGTACTGGATTAGAGAATTGGTACAGCTTTAGTCAAGAAATGCATACCAGAGGTCTTGACTTTTTAAACCATGAAATTGAAGTCAGTTGGATCGTATCAAACGCGGACATTTCTAATCAACTTGACATTGAAAAGGGTTCAAAAATTTTAAAACTCGTTCGATTGAGAGGTTTAAAAAACAAACCTATGGTGCTGTTCGTCTCCTATTTCCATCCCAGAATTGGGTTGACGGGCTCGGAAGATTTTACTTTACATCTTTACGATATTTTAGAAAAAGAACACCAAATTGTGCCCGCCAATTCTAAAGAAGAAATTAGCGCTATTTTGGCTACCAACGAATTGGCACAAAAACTTCGTATCAAAAATAATGATCCTATCCTTTTCAGAAAACGTTTGGTTTCCGATGTTGCCAATAGAATCCTAGAATACAATTTTTGCTATTATTTAGCAAGCGATTTCAAATATGAAATTACCATTAAAAGACCTAATTAATAGTAGCCATTGGGCGCGCCTCAGGATCTGAAATAAGATACTCAAATGGGTTTTTCCAAACCAGACAAATTGGATCTTTGGAACGCTTCCAACCTTGGAGTACCTCATCGGCTTCTGTTTGATACATTTTGTCTCCAGTTTTAACATTACTTACTTCATAAAGTTTGATCAATCGACCATTGTACTTGGGCCACCAGCCATAATTGTTCAACTGATTTCCACTCCATTTACCTCCTAAATCAAACCCTTCTTGTCGCCAGGTGCCCATAATCTCTCCAGCGATAACCTTACCTTGCAAATGAAATTTCACCCCCTCATGCCTCAATGAAAAATAAATACTATCTCCGACAAGGCGCTCCTTTGAAATCTCAAATTTTAGTTTTTTTGCCTTCACCTCAATCTTCCCCTGATCATTTGAAATAACTACTTGAAAGAAATTTTCAAATGAGGCATAATCAATCTGAATCTCCCAGCTCCCTTCATACGCCGAAATCAACGATTCATAAGGGGTTTCGCCAGCAAAAACTGCCAAGCCCGTTTTAGGATCAAAAATTTTTATCTGATCAGGTGCGGCTTGCTCGGGTGCAAGGGCATAAAAAGCAACCCGAGAAATAGATTCCCAATCCTCTGGCAAGAGCTCATGTCCCATTTTCAACGCTCCATCTAGCTCATAGATTGGAGCAGGTAATCTCAATCGGTCATCTGATAGGTCTAATCGATACATCACTTGATTATAATCATAGCGAGGCACTAGAGGGTCTGGTCCTATAAACTTGGTATAAGTTCCCTCAAAATAGATAAACCGTCCATTTTCTTTGTCTAAATAGGGATGTTGATGGGGGTTATAAAAATAATTATGATGATCAGCCACTTTTACAGCATAGTGCCAAGGGCCCAACGGCGTATCAGCCTCACTATACCAAATGGTTTGGGCGCCGGATATCAAAATCCATTTTTGACGAAATTCATTCCAAAAAACTGAGCCTCTGAAAGATGTTATGGGTTGACCTGTCGCTACATCCATCAGTTGCAACCAACCCTCTTCAGGTTTCATGAGCCCTTCTTCTATTAATATTTTCTGCTTTTGCTCATCAATTGCATCTGTATTTTGCTTCCAGCCATAAACCAGTTGACCATTTTTCCTTTCTAATTTGCGTTCAGCCCAATGACTGCCAGGGACCAGACATGTAAAGTATTCATACTGATTGGGGTCTTCAATATGTGTAAGTGAGGGTTGCACTCTCGAAAAATTAAATTGTGAAGTCAAATAAAAGTAAGAATCGTTTCCTGATTTAGTCAGAAGCGGATGCTGAGTAAGATGGGGAGCCGTCAGCCATTCTGAAATCTCTGTCCTTTTTTCAAATTCCTCTTTTTGATCATTGAAAACAGCAATTCCTCTTTCATAATTCCCAAATAACGCATTAACCCTAGCGTATTTCGCAGCCAAGACCTCTTGATTTTTTTGATCTTTTACCACCATTATCCAATCAAACCAAATATATCCGGGGCCCACAAGATGGATCATTTTTTTGGTATGATTATTTTGGTCTACAAAATAATCTATCTCAAATCCCACATCAGGATCAATTCCAGATTCACTTAGGAGCGGGATAGTACCACCAGCAACCGAAAAATTACCATGATAACTTGTCGGCAAGAACGTATCCCCCCAAATGAAAAAAATTTTATTTTTATAAATACTCCCTAAATTTGAATCTTGACCTAATACTTGTCCACGATCCCAGTATGTTGCAAAAGAGGGTACTTTTAATCCAAGTAATTCAGTATCGCGATAGATGCCCATTCCCGTCATCCGATACAGACGCTCCGCCGGCTGAATTCTTTCCATGAAAATAATCGCTTTTTTACCTTTATTTGGTGTTAATACTACACTCTGTCTACCCGTGTCATCTTTGGGGATTTTATAACCTTCTGCCGCTACCAAAAAATAAAGATCTCGGCCCATGGCCTCTTGCTCATTATAAGCAATATTTCCATAGCTATCGCTGTAATAAGTGATCCCATTAATATTAGATATTTTAGCGATCGGGATGCCTCTTTTTGTAACACTATCAAGAACTTCAATTTGAAAATAATCATTTTGCTGGCGACAGGAAAAGCCGAGCAATATGGTGAGAAAAAAGAATATATTAAAAATTTTATATTTCATGATCATTGTGAGATTTCGATGTCTCATAACAGAAATAAATACCTAACAAAAGAAAAGGAATACTTAACATTTGGCCCATATTCAGCCAAGAAAAATTAAACATAGAAGTTTCTTCTTTAAAAAACTCTAACAACACTCTACTCCCAAACAACACCACTAAAAAAATACCAAAGATTCTGCCAATCGATAACGTTGAATGGGATTGATACCACAATCGAATTAAAGATAAAAATAAAATTAAATAGACAAGGGCCTCATATAACTGCACAGGATGTCGAGGAATTCCTTTAACCGCCGTACTTAAATCAAAATGGTCCTGATGCTTTTTCATAATAATAGGGGCATGTGACCCATAGTTGTTTCCTTTATTTCTTGCCAGAACTTGAAGTCTGTTTTCAATAATATTTTGACGATAACCCGCTACTACCATTGAATCTCGTACTCTGTCGTGAAAATGAAAAAGAAGCATTAAACTGTCGTCCAAACCAAGGCTTACCTCCATCTGATCGATAGACCCCACATGTGATAAAATATCACGCTCAAGTGGCCAACTATGTATTACCCCGAAAAAATTTGACGAAGGCTTTCCCAATGATTCTGCATTTACAAAGTTGCCCACTCTAATAAAACAACCCCCCAATGCTACCACTATAACCATCCGATCGATATATTGAAGATAACTGTAACCTTCTCTTTCAGTACGAATAAATGTTCTCTGAGTAAAATCCCAGTGATACGTATAAAGGGCAACCGCTACCAAAATACCGATAGAAGTCCCATGACTCGACAATCCTCCCTTCCACATCATCAAAGCCGAAGTGAAGCTGTTTAACAGATGAGGCTCATAAAAAATGAGATGTCCCGAACGGGCCCCAATGGCAGTGCCTACAATCATATAAACAAGTAGCATATCTGCCTCGATACGCCAGCATCCTTCCCGTAAGAACATATATTTTACCACATAACGACTAATGGCAAACCCAGCAGCAAATAGAACTCCATAAATGGTCAATGACAAGTGATCCCATTTGTAGAGTACCGGATCAAAGTCTATAAGAATAACACCTATAAAGTTAGCTTGCATTGGAAGGGGTTCTTCTAGATGTGGTTCGGTCCAAACAAGCAGCCCCAATAGCCCCTGCGTAGCTCCCCAATGCAGATTTCATTATTTTAACTGCTCCTGAAGGTGTCCAGCAATGTTCATCTATCGCTGCTTGAAATTCAGGGATGTAGGCACTTACTCCTTCAGCAATCCCACCACCCAAAACAATGAGTTCAGGATCATAACAATGGACTGCATTAATCATTGTGGTCTTGTATACTTTAATTAACTGAGCCAAGATATTTTGAAAGACAGGTGAGCGGACGTTTTCGGGCGCCAGCAGCGCCTTAAAACCCTGACTACATAAATCCCCACGATTTATCTCATGGAATTTATTGTTTAGCCACCAACCAGAACCTTCACTTTCGGCACATCCCACTCCGTTACAATTACATTTGCCTCCCTCGTATTGAATAATCGTATGGCCCAATAAGTTACCGGCTAGATGATTTGATCCTCTTAAAAGCTTACCTTCCAACATAACGGCACTACCTATGCCCGTGCCTAATGTCAACATACAGCTATTATGATAGCCCTTGGCCCTCCCAAAATGATACTCACCAATTAAGGCTGCTCGGGCATCATTTTCTAGAAATAAAGTTGCTCCAAATTTCATTTTGACCCACTTTTCCAAATCAAAGTCCATTGCATCCGGATACTTAACATAGCGAGACAAAATTTTATTATTGTAGGCATCTACAATAGAAGGGAATGCAATGCCAATAGAACTCACATGCTCAGAATGGCCTACAAAAAATTCATCAATGCAACCTGACAAATCATCAAGTATATATTGCACACTTGAACTATCTCGAACCACAATTGAAGTTTGAAATAAAATTTCACCCTTATTGATTACAACCACCTGAGCACTGGTGCCTCCCAAATCTATGCCTACCGAATACATTATCTATGTTTATAAGTTTTATACTCAATGATCCATAGGTCAAAGCCCATGTGTCCACTTCAATAAATTGGCCCTACTTTAATGAAAGATGATTCATTTTAAAATAAACGGGATCAATATGTTCGAACATATAAAGATCATTTATAGGTCATTAGTATCCAACATAAAGGTAAAAAAAATAATTGGATCCGGTTTTATTGATTCAGGTAATGACATTAATTTAACAAACCATTTTTATTGTCAAAAAGTTGAGCATTAGAACTGTTATAATATTTAAATATTATGGTTAATTCTATCAACAAATAAATTTACTTTATTTTCTGATTTAGAAAAGGAGTTCTATTTCGAATATTATAAAACACACAACTCAATAACTACAAAATGAAAAATTAATTCTTGCCACTTTAGCTGGATTTGTGACCTCAATGGTATCTGGCATGATAGCCTATATGCTGTTTTATCAAGATTTAATGACCGAAATGATTGCGACGTATCCAGAGTCAATGAATTCAGAATCGGACCAAAACTTCCTAGTGGGAATGGGTGTAGGTCTTGCGCAAGCAATCTTGATGACCTACAGTTTTGATAAAATGAATTTCAATACGCTGAAAAGTGGTGTGCTGAATGGCACCTGGTTCAGTGGGGGCATTTGGCTGGTTGCAAATATGAATAATTTATTTCTATTCAAGTTTTATGATGTCTCTCTAATGATGAGTGATACACTCATCTCTGCCGCTTTTGGCCTTTTGGCTGGCGGGGCTATAGGTTGGACTTTAGATAAGCTAAAATAAAATTAACCCTGTTTCTTTATTAAAAGCTAAACCCATGGGTTCTCAGTAGCCTGTGGGTTTAGTTATTCTAATAAAATCTATGAAAATATGAGATTTAATCTATGCGCTTTTTAAAATCAATGGCCCTTATTTTTGTAATAAATGTCTATGTCAAGGCCGCTACAGTTATAACCCCTCGGTTTGATCAGTCAAAATCAGATCAAGTGAACACCTTAAAAATAACGACCTTATCTACTATGTTGGCCGATAAAGGAATCGGAGAATGGGGTTATGCAGCACTCATTGAAGTCGATGGCCATAAAATATTGTTCGATACCGGAAATAAACCCAAAACTGTCCTTCAAAATGCCCTTGATTTAAATATAGATTTATCGGATGTGGAAGATGTTTTCCTGAGTCATAATCACAGTGATCATACGGGGGGGTTGTTGACTTTAAGAAATCATTTGAAACAAAAAAATCCGAAAGCCCTCTCTAGAATTCATGTCGCTGAAGGTATTTTTAGCAAAAGAGTCAATGCTGAAAATGACATGCTCATATTGAAAGATAGCTTAGAATCAGATGGGGTAATTTTCATTATACACAAACAACAGGAAGCATTGTTCCCAGGTGTTTGGGTCACGGGGCCTATCCCTCGACTGCACGATGAGCGAAATTGGTCAGGAAATAGTCAAATTGAAACCCCAAATGGACCCATAGAAGACCGTATCCCAGAAGATCAATCCATGGCCATAAACACAGCCAAGGGTATGGTTTTGATTTCTGGATGTGGGCATGCCGGCATCATCAATACCCTTGAATATATAAAAGCGCATATTAATGAAGCCAAGTTATATGCCGCCATAGGGGGATTTCATCTGGTGACCGCCAATGATGCGCATTTGAAATGGACCGGAGAAAAATTAAAAGCCTTCGGTTTAAAAAAAATAATAGGTGCCCATTGTACTGGAATTAATGCGCTTTATGCCCTAAGAATCCAATTAAACTTGGGTAGATCAGATGCTGTAGTAGGCGCTGTGGGAGATTATTTTGATTTATCCTCAGGTATACATCCGGGTTTTATAGCCAGATAACATTAAATTATAGTCTTATTTAAAGGTTGGCCGCTCTCCTCTTTTGGACACGCATTAACTTTGAGGGTTGGTCACTGATATTTTGTATCCAATGAAATCGCTTAAATATGAAACATCTTTTTACCCTACTCATGAAAACTTCATCCCAACTGCAGCGGGTTTGCTCCAAAGGCTTGACCTCAATAATCCTAACTATTAGTGCTTTACTGATCACCAATGTTCCTATTCAAGCACAAAATAGTTCGATTCCTTCACCAGAATCTATCTTAGGTTTTAAAGTAGGTGCCGATTTTAAATTGGCCAGTTATGAAGAGTCCCTTGATTATTTTCAAAAACTTGAAGCCTCTTCTGATCTTATTGAACTGCAATACGCCGGAAAAACTTCAGAAGATCGCTCTTGGTATTATGCCGTGATTTCTTCAAAAGAAAACCTAGCCAATATCAAAAGGTATAAGGAAATCTCACAATTATTAGCCCACCCTGAAAAATTGTCAGTAGCACAGGCCAAAGCTTTGGCTCAAGAAGGCAAACCTATTGTCCATATCGATGGAGGTCTTCATGCTATCGAAGTCGCAGGTGCCCAGCACACCCTCTCCCTGGCACATTATTTATTGACGCATACTGAAGATAAAAAAGTGAAAGATATCTTGGACAATGTCATCCTGTTACTGTGGCCTTCACTTAATCCTGATGGCCAAGACATCGTCGTCAACTGGTATAAGGAACATGTGGGTACGCCTTATGAAGCCGCTCCCATACCTTGGCTTTATCAAAAATACATAGATCATGACAACAATAGGGATGCTTACATGGTCAATATGATTGAATCCCGCAACATTACGCGGATTTGGCGCGAATGGGAGCCCAATATCATTCATGTTCATCATCAATCTTCTCCTTTTCCTACACGTATATGGCTTCCCCCCTTCGCAGAACCCGTTGCCACACGAACCCCTCCTTTGGTCGCCAGAGAAGTAAATATGATAGGTATGGCCATCGCCCAAGAATTGGAAACACAGGGCTTAGCAGGTGCCGTACACATGGGCAAAGGTTTTGATGCTTGGTACCCTGGTTATATTGATTATTTGCCCGTCTTACAAAACATTCCAGCCTATTGGACCGAAACGGCACTTTACCGATATGCCACCCCTTATTTTTATACCCTAAAAGATTTTTCGACCGATCGAAAAGGATTTCGTATAGAGTCCCTTTATTCAAGTCCTTGGAAAGGGGGCTGGTGGCGTTACTTATATGCAAACGGTATCCATAGCAGTATTAAATTATGCCGAAAAATATTCAAAAGTGCTTTTATTCAATAAGTTTCAAGCAGGTAAACAAATCATTGAAAAATACAAATAATAATGCCCATCCTGTCATGGCTGGCATGCCAAAAAGCACACATGTTTTTGTCTCTAACAGCCCTGTGTTTTATACCTTAAAGGGATTAGAAGGTGAGGCATTGACTAAATACCAACCCAACGAATCTCCCCTAGCATCAGGATATTTACTCTGAAGCGAAGACATGAATGATTGTGCTACTGCCTTGGATGTACACCATGGTGTAGGCCATGTGATCCTTTTAGGATTTCAACCACAATGGCGCGGTCAACCTATGGGGACTTTCCGAATCCTATTTAACGCATTATTATTCAATCAAAATGTCACAAAAGCACACCCCCCCATCAATACCTCATTTTGGTCCAGTCCTCAGTCCCTAGCATCCGAAAAAGAGTAATACATAAATCAAAAATGTAATTTATGTGTTGAAGGTAACATTACATGCTTCCGTTCAGATTCTTTTATTTCTTGCACTATTTACCACTGACTCATTATAGAACAAAAACTGAATGACATGGTCATTAAACACATTTCTACCATCAATATTACAAATATGCCCCACGGCAGGAATGACAATAAAAGTTGATTTAGGTTGATTCCTTGCGTACTTACGAGCACCACTTAGAAATACATAATCTTTTCCTCCCATGATGATCAGGTTCTCAAAAGAACTTTTAGTCTTAAAAAAGCGCTTCAATAATTTTATAAAATATTTAGAAAGGGAAACCCAGCGCATATAAGCCTCTCCGGTCAACTTCTGCGCTTCACGTTGATAGATTTTTCTTGAAATTTGATTTCTTTTGTGCGGCATGAGTATATAGGAGCACAAACGATACATCAGAGCGTAGGGCAAGATCTTATTTAATGTCTTTGCAGCTTGAATGAAACATTTTAAAATGATATTAGCATTGAAAACTCCTCCCGCCATCACTACTTTCCCTATATAAGTAGGATAACGCATTGATAAATCCTGAATCAATATACTCCCCAAAGAAAGCGTAATGAAATGTGCCTTTGCTATCTCTAAATGATCTATTACTTCTTTAATATCATTAGATATTAATTCAAAATCATATTGAATCGGAGAAGGGTTAATAATCTCGGATGCCCCATGATCCCGTAAATCCAACAGTAATAATTTAGCATGGCGCTGCAAAGCTTCCACTTGATGTTTCCAAGTTCGGATACTCCCTCCCGCTCCATGTATAAAGACGATCCAAATATTGGATTCAGGGTTAGGAATGACATTGAAATTAATCATAAAAGAAAAGTCTTGAAAATAGGTAACTGATTAACAATTATAAAAAAAAGTTAGTTCTATAATCTTGACCCTCCAAATTTAACACTTGTGAAAAGCAACTACACTTAGTAAATATTTCATAATAACTTATTTGACCAAAAATGAAGATTGGACCTAATCCCACTCTCAATCTAAATTATTACTTTTTTAGTATTAATGAATCCTCTTGGAAGCCATTAAATTTGATATTGAGTGATTTTTAAGTTATCTTGATCAAGTGTTTAGTGTAGATTTTTAATATTTTAAAATAGCCAAATCTCAAGTCCAAAAATCTCAAAACGTGAAAAATAAGATCCAAAATATATTTCGTTACTTACTTTCCGAGACCACTAAAAAAAGAAGTGAGAAAATTATTCTGAGCATCGCCATTACAAGCTTTGTCATACATCTCATATTGATTTTATTAGTTCAACTCAAATTAATTCACTTAGAATCTAGCCTTTTTGACAGTCCCATCGCAGCCATCTATACCCCTTTTTCATTTATTTTATTATATGAGGTCTACCTGGTCATCTACTATTTACCAAGATCTATAACTACTTATATCGGCAAACAATATGAGATCATCACACTCATCGTTATCAGGCGACTGTTCAAAGACCTATCAGAATTAAAACTCTCCACCAATTGGTTTGAAATTAAAAATGACCTTCAATTTACTTTCGATATTATTGCCTCGGTAGTCATGTTCTACCTACTCTACATTTTTTATAACCAAAGTAGGCCTAAGCACTCGGAAACTCAAAAAGTAATTACCAGCAATATCGATGGTTTCATAACATTGAAAAAAGTCATCGCTGCTAGCCTAGTTCCCATACTCATCATCATTGCAACTTACAGTCTTTCAAATTGGACGTTTACTCTTTTTAATCTTGATGCGATAATTAAAACTTCATTTAAAGATATTAATAACATATTTTTTGATGAGTTTTTCACGCTATTGATCGTAGTAGATGTAATTTTATTGCTGGCCTCATTTTACTACACGGATAAGTTCCACAAGGTCATCCGTAATTCTGGGTTTATCATTTCTACCATCTTGATTCGATTATCCTTTTCAGTAACTGGATTGCTAAACATAGGGCTGATTATAGGCGCCATCGTATTTGGCCTACTCATCCTAATGATTCATAATAAATTTGAGGAGGAGTTGAGCTAAAAATTAATTGATCTATAAACACTGAGTAGACATTATCAACTAAAAAAAATTTAATCGGTTGATCCCAACAGAAACTTATTCTTTGGTCTGATGGGTTGTATTTTTAGATACATATAGCTCATCAAAAAGTAAGGCGTGAGGCAAGGTCAACAAAGAAATGAACACGAAGAAATAAGTAAAAAACACCGACCAATCAGCAGGATCTAAATAATAAATCAAAACGAACATACCCACATTAGTCAGTAAGGTAAAAGGACTCAAATCTTTTAAAAAAATAAGAAAAGTATAATCAGCAGAGCGATCCCTCATCCAAAAAAATTGGTGTCGCATTGCATTGATTGAATGGAACAAGACAAAATAGAGGGCAAAAGCTACAATGAAGGGTAGTAGCAGATAGCTCAGTAATAAATATATAGAAAAAAGAATCAAGCGAATAACCGCAGCCTTATGAAGTACTTTTTTAACAAAAAGATAAACTACATAAGTATAGCCCAGTAAATGAATGACTAAGACTATAATTAATTGAAGATCCCTGGGTATCCTTGATATCGGTTGTGAACCAATGAAATTTATGGTAGGTAATAGTTCATTGAATTTCAAAATGATTGGACTTACTAATACGATCAATCCCCAGCTTAAATTAAGAATGGGGTCTTTTGGAGTTTCTGAGATGTCTTCAATCAGCTCCTGGCCAAAATGATAGGCTGACAAAATAATAAAGATTAACAACGCTTTCAAGGGCATCAGCACCCACCACAACAAAAAACCTAAACCCACTAAGACATAGATCAAAATGAATTTTTTCACATTGCTTTTTTTTGAAAACTTGAGATGAATCTTGTGGTCAATAGCGCCATGAGGTACCCCAAAAAACAAAATTGCAGCTAGTGCAATTATATTGGTCACATCATCGTCAGGGATAAGCACTAAATAAAGTGATCCCACAACCAAAGCCAATCCGAATTGTAAATATTTAGTCATAAAAAAAGAGGACACAAAAATGTCCTCTTTGTAATAAGTTTAAAGGTATTAAGCTTCTGCTTTTTTACCACTACTGATGGCCAATGAATAAATCACAAGTCCAAAACCAATTTTATTTATTGCATCTCCTATATTGTAAATAATATCAAGAGACTCTAAAGGTAGTACTCCACTTAGCAATCCATCAGTAGGTATGGCCATATATCCTATTGGATAAATAGCCCAACCAACCAATATAAACCATGCGAGCGTGTTAAATGCTTTCTGCAAATGGGGATCATTTGATCCTTGAGAAAGCTTTTTAGCAGAACCAAACCATACTTCGTAGAAAATACCTATATAACCTAAGGTAGAGATAGCGCCCCAAATCGCACTAGAATCTCTATATACCGTCTCTCCTAAATATCCAAAAATAAGCATCCATAGCGAATATGCAATCATTTTCCACAAAAGATCCATCTTGGCTCCAAAGGCCTTTAAAATAAGATAAAATTCAACACACATTAAGGGTACCGTCAATATCCAATCAATGTATCTAAATTCTGTAGGAGAAGTACCTGTCTCTGCCCAAAAATCTCTCATGTAAAAGTAATGCACTGCGGCAATGAAGGTAATCAATCCGGAAATTAACATAGACGTCCTCCATTTACCTTGGACATTCCCCATCTCGAGAAAGAAGAACACAGTAGCGGCAAGCATGGCCATACTACCTATAAAGAAGGTAAACCCAACGTAGTCTCCAGACTGCAAAATAGCGTTAAGTGTAAAATTCATAGTTTTTATTTTAGGTTAAAAATTTTTAATAATAAACCAATTTAGCTAAAAAAAATTAAAATTGGTTTCTCTTGTTGAATTAAAAATTGAAAATTATTCGATATTTATAATTTTTTGAAATATTTTAACTACAAATTGAATAATATTCATTTAAATGAATATTCGGTAAGAAAAATAACTGCTCTATTGACGCATAAAAAATGAATACAATTGTTCGAAAGGGTCTGGGTATACTTTTAGGCTTGGTCGCGGCCGGGCTCGCCAGCATAAGGTTCTTGGCTGGTCTTAGAGAAGGGGAAGCCAATTGGGCTTTTCCTATTTTAATTATAGGGATCCTGCTCCTTATTTTCTATTCACTTTGGGAGGGCATCAATAATAACCCAAATTAATCTGTATTTACTTTACTACGGGTCATAATGCTCCTTCCTAAAGTGACTTCATCGGCGTATTCTAGTTCACCTCCGACAGGAATTCCTCGCGTAATTGAGGTCACCTCGACGGACAACTCCTCTAATTGTTTAGTTAAATAAAAAGCAGTTGTATCACCCTCCAAAGTACCGCTAAGTGCCAAAATAACTTCCTTTATTTCTCCTTCACTTAGTTTGATTCGATTGACTAAACTGGTAATCATCAATTCATCTGGCCCAATACCGTCAATAGGGGAAATTCTACCTCCTAAAACATGAAACATGCCATTGTATTGGCCTGTATTACGAATCGCCAGCACATCAGGCGTTTCTTCAACAACGCAAATCAGCGCAGGATCTACGGATATCGTCTTGCACGTACAATCTTCGATATCGCTTATAATATGGCATATCTGACAATATTTGATGTGCTCACGCAATTCTTTTAATTTTTCAGTCAGCAGTAGGGTCTGATCCTCTGGCTGTTTTAAAAGATGCAAAGCCAATCGTAAGGCTGTTTTCTTTCCAATACCTGGTAACTTAGAAATCTCCTCAACGGCTTGCTCGACTAGTTTTGAAGAAAATTCCATTTATTCAATAGTAGCTTTAATTCCAGCCTCGGATAGGGCTTCTCTCATGGGCTTCAATATTTCGTAACTCCCTTTTTTTACAATACATTTTCCTTTATAATGAATGATATAAGTACATTGTTCGGCCTGAATAGGGCGGTGTTTACATACTTTTATCAGTGTTGAGATTACATGTTCAAAAGTATTGTAGTCATCATTATACACAATGAGACTTCTTTCCTTCTCTTGATCAATATCCAATGCTACCTCAACCAGTTCTTCAACTTCCGGCTCGAAATTCATGCTCATTGATAATAATTTGATACAAAGTTATCAATAACTATTATTTTGCAACTATCTCAACTTATTAAAAGAATGGATCCTTTATTCGTATCGCTCATTATTGGTGGCTATTTTGTTTTATTAATGGCTATTTCTTGGTTCACCTCCAAAAATAGTACGGCTCATTCCTTCTACGATGGCAATCGACAATCTCCTTGGTTTCTAGTCGCTTTCGGGATGGTTGGAGCCTCTCTTTCGGGGGTTACCTTTATTTCGGTACCTGGTGAGGTTGGTAATAGTAATTTTTATTATTTTCAAATGGTTCTAGGGTACCTCGTCGGATACGCCATCATTGCCCAAATATTATTGCCTCTATACTACAAGCATAACATTATTTCAATATATACCTATCTTGACCAACGTTTAGGCTTCTGGTCTTATAAGTCTGGAGCTTTTTTCTTTTTACTAAGCCGAGTCATCGGCGCTTCTTTTAGACTTTTCTTGGTGGCGAGTGTACTTCAACTTGCTATTTTCGATAGTTATAAATTACCTTTTTGGGTTGCCGTGGTCTCCGCCGTTCTGTTAATTTGGTTATATACCTTTAGAGGCGGTATTAAAACAATTGTTTGGACAGATACTTTGCAAACTACCTTTATGCTTGTTTCAGTTCTGGTGAGTCTCTATTTCATTAAAGAAGATCTCAACTGGTCTTGGTCTACCTTGACTTCCCACGTTTATAAAGACAGTAAAAGCACAATTTTTAATTGGGACTGGCAACATAATCGAAATTTTTTCAAACAATTTTTTTCTGGTGCCTTTATTGCCGTAGTCATGACTGGACTTGATCAAGATATGATGCAAAAAAACTTGACCTGTAGGAATTTAAAAGAATCTCAAAAAAACATCTATTGGATGAGTCTCAGTCTGATTCCCGTCAATTTACTTTTTATGGTACTTGGAGTTTTATTATATCAGTTTGTAGAGATTAAGGACATCTTAATACCTCCAGGAACCGATAACCTATTTCCTTACTTAGCCATAGAACATTTTTCCTCGATTGCTGGAATTGCCTTTCTCCTCGGTATTACTGCAGCAGCTTACTCCAGTGCCGATTCGGCACTCACTGCATTGACCACTTCTTTTTGTATAGATTTTTTGAATTTCAAGCCTGACAATTTTGAATCTAAAAAGCAAACTAAATTGATGGTTCACATTGGTTTTTCTGTGCTACTGATCGGGGTAATTCTCTTTTTTAAGGCAATCAATGATCAAAGTGTGATCAATTCCATTTTTTCAGTCGCAGGTTATACTTATGGCCCTTTATTGGGCTTATTTTCCTTTGGTATTTTTACTCGGCGCATTGTTAGGGACCAGTGGGTTCCCCTCATTTGTATCATCGCCCCTATTTTTTGCTACTTGCTGAGCAAACATTCAAGCGAATGGCTCAATGGCTATCAATTTGGCTTTGAGTTACTCATGATCAACGGCGCCTTTACTTTCCTAGGACTTTGGCTGTACAGCAAGAAATCAAGGTAGCTCTTTTGTTGGGTCCCAAAAAAAATCTTCAAAGCGTTGAATTTGATCATTAGCAACCTTTATATGCTCTGCTTCTAATAATTCTTGCATACGACTGGGCGTTTCAAAAAAATGTTTCCCCGTCAGAACGCCCATTCGATTCACCACTCGATGTGCCGGTACTTTGGGCAAAGTATGCGACGCATTCATAGCCCATCCCACCATTCTTGCACTTGATGGCATACCCAAATATTTTCCTATCGCTCCGTAGGAAGTTACTCTGCCCTCTGGAATTAACATGACGACTTCATAAACATCTTGGAAAAATGACGATCTTTGACTCATAATTCATTGTGCAATCTAAATAATTTAATTTTGAAAAACTTGCTCATCACCGGAGCCTTAGGTGGCTTAGGAAGTCCTCTGACGGATTACTTTTCATCAACAGGATATCAAGTATTCGGAACCACTTCCCCAAGTAAGACCGCAGTAAACAGCAATAACACTAAATATTATCCGTTAAATTTGAATGATGAAAATGCGGCAAAGGAACTCATTGATCAGCTTCAAACGGAAAAAACCGAGCTCAAAGGAGCTATTCTAACAGTGGGGGGATTTGCTATGAATAATTTATCAAATGCCAAACTGAGTGATTATGAGCATATGATTAAATTGAATTTTTTCACAGCTATCAACGTCATCAAACCCGTTCATAAATGGTTGTGCGAAGTAGGTGGTGGTGATATTTTCATGATTGGATCGCGTGTTTTGTTTGAAGGCTCTAGCAGCGAAATTCTGCCTTATACCCTTTCAAAAAGTCTCCTATTACAATTGACCCATTCATTAAATGAATCAAGCGCTGAAGATAAGGTTTTCACTTCTCTTATCGTACCCGGCACCATAGATACTCCCATCAATCGTCAACAAATGCCAGCAGCAGATTTCACTCAGTGGACACAACCTCTCGATATGGCCCATGAAATTCATAGATTGATGGAACAAAAAGACAGTACACTTAAAAAGTCTGTTGTAAAATTGTACTAAAATCAAAAACATAAGGTCATTGAAAATAAAATCGAACTAAAAGAAACCCTATTCGTAAAATAACTCAGTTGCTCATTTAATCATCTTATTCCTAAATCTTAAAATGTCTGAAATAATTAAAACTACGGAAATTGCCAAAAATTACATCATGGGTGGTGAGACCATTCATGCACTCAAAACCGTTTCCATTATCATCAATAAGGGAGAATATGTCGCTTTTATGGGTCCCTCGGGATCAGGGAAGTCGACACTCATGAATCTCATAGGTTGTCTCGATACGCCCTCCTCAGGTCAATACATTCTCAACAATCAAGACGTCAGTGATCTTACTGAAAACGAATTGGCCGAAATTAGAAATAAGGAAATTGGCTTTGTTTTTCAAAACTTCAATCTCTTACCTAGAGCCTCCTCACTTGAAAATGTGGCCTTGCCCTTGGTATATGCAGGGTATTCCAAATCGGAGCGTGAAGCCAAAGCTTATGCAGTATTGGAAGGTGTCGGATTGGGAGATCGGGCTTATCATAAACCCAATGAACTCTCCGGGGGGCAAAGACAACGAGTGGCCATCGCTAGGGCTTTGGTAAATAATCCCAGTATTATCCTCGCTGATGAGCCTACAGGTAATTTAGATTCTAAAACTTCTTATTCGATTATGGGTCTTTTTGAGAAACTTCATGCTGAAGGAAATACCATTGTGATGGTTACTCATGAGGATGACATCTCAAGATATGCACATCGAATTGTGAGGCTCCGTGATGGCATTGTAGAATCTGATCAAAAAAATAAAGAAATCATTACTCCTGAGTTTACTTAACCCATAATTATGGCATTAAAAATTTACACCAAAACTGGCGATCATGGAAAGACCTCCTTATTAGGTGGTGAAAAAGTTGCCAAATCTGATCTGCAAATTGAAGCCTACGGGAATGTGGATGAGTTGAATGCTTTTGTCGGTTTGCTGCGAGACCAATCTGGATTAAATAGTTCAAAAAAGGGCCAGCTAACTTGGATCCAAGAAAACCTTTTCTCTTTAGGTTCAATACTTGCCTGCGCTACCGACTTTAAAAGCATTAAGTTACCTGAAATATCTACCACTCATATTAGACAGCTTGAAACATGGATTGATAAATACGAAGAAGATTTAACAGAACTTACTTCCTTCATACTACCTGGAGGTCACGCAACCGTTTCTACCTGTCATGTTTGCCGTACCATATGCCGAAGAGCGGAACGATCCATCGTAAAATGGTCTCTTCATAAAGAAATAGATAAAAATATCATTTCATTTATCAATCGCCTTTCCGATTATTTCTTTATCCTTGCTAGAACAATATCCAACGATCTAAATCTTGATGAAACCCCTTGGATAGGTAATAATAAAGAATAAAATAAACATGTCCATCGATCAAAAAGTTTCTATTACCCAGACAACTCGATCCAAATTAGCAACTACTGATCTAATCAATCCCGTATTTGGAAAGGTATATGCTGACCACATGTTATGTTGTGACTTTAAAAAAGGTACCTGGCAAGATATGAAAATTATCCCTTATGGAAACATCAGTATCAGTCCAGCAAATACCACCTTGCACTATGCTTCTACGATTTTTGAGGGCTTAAAGGCATACAGAAATATACACAAGGAAATTGTCGTATTTAGACCTCAAGACAATGCAAAACGCATGGTGTTGAGTGCGGATCGCATGTGCATGCCGGGTATTCCTGAGTCTATCTTTATGACCGGCATTACTGAGTTACTCAGACTTGATGAAGGTTGGGTAACAAATCATCCTGGAACCTCACTCTACATTAGACCATTTCAAATCGCCATGGATCCCTATGTAGGTATACGGCCTTCAGATGACTATACCTTCATGATCATCACTGGACCTGTTGGGGCTTATTACTCACAACCTTTAAAAGTTAAAATTGAAACCAAGTATACCCGTGCCGTCTTGGGTGGAACTGGGTTTGCGAAAACAGGTGGAAATTATGCTGCAGCCCTCAAACCTGCAAAAAAAGCTCAAAAAGAAGGTTATGATCAATTAATTTGGACCGATGGCGAGTCGCATCAGTATATTGAAGAATCGGGGACAATGAACATCATGTTTATCATTAATGATACGCTCATTACAGCCCCTATTGGGGATACGATTTTAAATGGCATCACGAGAGACAGTATCTTGACCATCGCCAAAGATCAAGGCATGAAGGTAGAAGAGCGTCCCGTTACGGTAGCTGAAATTATTCAATCCATCGAGCAAGGGCGATTACAAGAAGCATTTGGTGTGGGTACTGCAGCCACCGTGGCTCCCATCAAAACCATCGGCTATAATGGCATTGATTATGAATTGACTGATGTCAAATCAAGGAAATACTCTCTTGGATTTTTAGACACCTTGGATAAAATGAAATCTGGTGTCATTGAAGATAAATTTGGATGGATTTATAAAGCAAAATAAAATACTAAGATGCCTTCAATGATGAATCAACCTTTGGTAAAAAAAACCCTTTTTGGTTTTGTATTGAGTGCCTTTTTGGCTTTTAATACTCTTCAACTCAGTAGTTGTAGTTCAGATGACAATGGGATAGAATATGTTCCCTCTCTTGATATCGGGGATACAGACTCTATGTCAATAGATTCCTTAATTATAGAGACAGAAGATTCAATGTCTCTATCTGGTGATAGTTTACTAACTCAGTTCGGACACTCGCTTCCTGTTGTTAAAATAACCATCGACGAAAAATATCTCTGGTCGGAAGATTCTGGATTATTTGTGGTTAATCACCCTGTACTTTGGGAATTCCCCTCTCAAGTGATTTACATCGACAAAGGTGATACCATTTTCGACCATGCCTTGGGATTGCGACTCAAAGGGAATTACAGCATAAACTTACCCAACAGATCAATGGGATTGTATTGGAGAGAAAAATATGGAGAAAAGAATATAAATTACCCTTTTTTCGAAAATTATGATTTAAACAAATTTAAACGACTCAAACTACGTAATGGTGGTACCGATGCTGATCAATTATTAACAAAAGATGCCGTTTTAAGCAAATTAATAGCTGAATTACGCCATGTAGAAGTTGCTAATTCTAGACCTGTTAAGGTCTTTATAAATGGTGACTACTGGGGATTATATAATTTAAGAGAGCTTATTACTCCTCGGCATTTCCAGTACAAATATGGATTGGATAATGAGCAGATAACTATGTTACAAGATAACCTTCAAGAACCTCAGGTTGACGATGGTGACGCAAACGAATATCTAACCACGGTCTTACCTTTTCTAGAGACTAAGGACTTTTCTGAAGATGCCACAGTTGAACAACTTTTTGATCAATATATGGATAAATTCAGCTTTATCGACTACTATGCCGCAGAGATTTATATCGGAAACTGGGATTGGCCTTTAAATAATATGAAATGGTGGAAATCATCAGAATCTTCTAATCAAAAATGGCAATGGATTGCTCATGATTTAGACATGGCTCTAGAGGAAAAACATATTGAGCATATATGGATTGGAGATTATTATAAGAATACTGACGATGTAGTCGAACATCATTCACACGGATTTTTCATGTTAAACAAGCTTATGGAAAATCAACAATTTAGGATTGATTTCTTTGAGCGGTTTTTAGAAATAATTGATCATTTCTCCCCTGAACACTTCAATGAAATAGCCGAAAAAGAAATGGATCAAATATTACCTTACTACCCAGATCACAAAAATAAATGGAATTATTATCTCTCTTTTTCGGAATGGCTGACTGCTCAGAAGAAGTTTAAAAGTCTAAATCAGCATCGAAACGAGTGGATCAAACCTATTATCAAGGACTTTTTGGAACATGAGCAAAACAATTGATGCCAACACTGGTAATTGCGAATATAAAAAATATAAATTCTACAAAACCTCGAGTCATTAAAGAAATATTCTGATTTAAACATTAAAATTCATTAAAATATACTCAACAAGATAAATTCCTTTTATGTCCAGGTTTTATCTATCTTCGCAACTTACTAAATCATTCACTAAAAAAAGTTTTTGATCCAATGACAACTGATCAATTAAAAGACTTGAAGGTACGTATATTGGCCTTGAGGAGGTTTCTTTGACTACGATTCCAAAAAAAAAGAACTCAAAGAATTAGAATTAGTTTCTGCACAACCTGAATTTTGGGTAAATCCCAAAGAAGCAGAGAAAACTATGAAAATCATTCAAGGGAAAAAGACCTGGACTTCAAGTTATGAAAAACTAGAAGAAAGCCTTGGGGATACTGAAACCCTATTTGAATTCATGGAGATGGGTGAAGCTACTATAACAGAAGTAGAACAAACCTTTCAGCATGCGTTAAAACAAACTGAAGCACTTGAATTAAAGAAAATGCTATCTTCAGAGGAAGATCAGCTTTCGGCCATGCTACAAATTAATCCTGGTGCGGGTGGGACCGAAAGCAATGATTGGGCGGGCATCTTAATGCGCATGTACATTATGTGGGGTGAATCCAATGGGTACAAAGTGAGGGAAGTTGATTTTCAAGCGGGTGATGTGGCGGGTGTCAAATCTGTAACTCTTGAATTTGAAGGTCCCTTGGCTTATGGATTTCTGAAATCCGAAAACGGCGTTCATCGATTGGTTCGAATTTCTCCGTTCGATAGTGGGGGTAGAAGGCATACCTCATTTGCCTCGGTTTATGTGTATCCAGTAGTGGATGATAGCATTCAAATAGAAATAAATCCGAATGATGTGGCAATGCATACCTCAAGATCAGGAGGAGCCGGAGGACAAAACGTTAATAAAGTAGAGACTAAGGTTCAACTAACGCATAAGCCCTCTGGAATTGTAGTAGTTTGTCAGGTCGATCGATCGCAACTAGCTAATAAAGAGCGTGCTATGACTATGCTTAAATCCCAACTTTACCAGATTGAAGTAGAGAAGAAAAATGCCGAACGTGATAAAGTTGAAGCAGGTAAAATGAAGATTGATTTTGGATCTCAAATAAGAAATTATGTCTTGCATCCTTATAAATTGATTAAAGATGCACGAACGGGACATGAGCGCACAGACGTGCAAAACGTTTTAGATGGTGACCTTAATGATTACATCAAGGCCTTTCTTTTAAGAGATAGTAATGATTAATAATCATGTCGATGCTCCATCGATTACGCCAAAAGTAAAAATTTATACCTTGAGTTTCTGGCTGTTATGTGCCAGCTCTTTTTTGTTCTTTGGTTCCTTCTCCATGATTTTACCTGAGTTGCCTGATTATCTTGCCAGTTTAAATGGCCAAGAATATTTAGGATTGGTCGTATCATTATTTACTTTGAGTGCCGCCGTATCTCGTCCATTCAGTGGTAAATTGACCGATAAATGGGGGCGAATTCCCGTCATGTTCATCGGGGCTTGCATCAGTGGTCTAGCTGCAATGATTTACCCTTTAACGACTACTGTTTTTGGATTCCTAAGCATTCGATTATTACATGGCTTCAGTGCAGGCTTCAAGCCCACCGGGACCTCGGCTTATGTCGCTGATATCATTCCTGCTAACCGCCGTGGAGAAGCTCTGGGTATCCTAAGTATGTTTGGTACCATTGGTATGGCATCCGCTCCTATTTTCGGTTCTTGGATTTTTTTAACCTACGATATCAATACGCTTTTTTATATTAGTTCGGTCTTTTCCATTGGTTCGGTACTGATTTTATTTGGTATGAAAGAAACACTCAAAAACAAAGAGCCTTTCAAGCTTGCTCTTCTTAAAATAGGGAAAGCAGATTTGTATGAACCTTCGGTTATTCCTCCTTCATTGATTATGATGCTAACGACTTTTTCCTTTGGAACTGTAATTACCTTATCCCCTGATTTTAGTAGCTTTTTGGGTATTCATAATAAGGGATTATTTTTCTCTTTTTTTACGGGTTCCTCACTTTTGGTAAGATTCCTAGGTGGTAAGTTGTCTGATCATTTTGGACGTATATTAATTTTAAGATACAGCACGCTATGTTTGTGTATCAGCATGATTATTATTGGTTTTTCCACAGATTCTACCTCTTATTTTGCCGGAGCCTTTCTTTTTGGGATAGGTTATGGTCTCAATTCCCCTACGCTATTTGCTTGGGCCGTAGACCTATCACCCGAAAAGAGTATAGGGCGAGGCATTTCAACTTTGTTTATTTTTTTAGAAGTTGGTATTGGTGTGGGATCACTTATATCCGGTAGTTTCTACCAAGGTTTTACTACACGTTTTCCTTGGCTATTTATGATTTCGTCATTTTTTTCATTTATTGCCTTTATCATTGTGTTAACTAAAAAAAGATGACTCCTAAACTATTAAAATGGCTTTATGGCTTGGTGGGTATATTTCATTTATTGGGCATTGTATTCAATAATCAAGAAATATTAAATGCTACGAAGCCATTTTTAATGCCTATCCTACTCTACTATGTTTATCAATCTCAATTTGAGCAGGTGACCCTAAATACTATCCTGCTCTGGATTTCATTGGTGTTTGCTTGGTTAGGAGATTTGGTCCTTATGCAAGGAGATAATTATTTTTTATTAGGCGTCGGTATGTTTTTCATAGCGCAGCTATGTTATATTTTATTATTTCTAAAGTCGGTCAAAGGACCTATTAAATTAAAGTTCCTTCCTTTAATCCCTTATCTACTAGCTGGCATTTTCTTGTTCTACATCCTTATTCCAAAAACAGATGAGCTTCTGATCCCTGTTTTTATCTATGGCCTTAGTCTCATAGGTATGGCAGGTATCGCCAGACTCAGACAGGGAAGAACGAATTCCAAAAGTTACCGCTATGTCTTGATAGGAACCTTACTCTTCCTTATCTCTGATTCCTTATTGGCCCTAAATAAATTTGTTTGGGATATTCCTTACGTTGGAATAGGAATCATAACGACTTATATGGGTGCACAGATTTTGATCACAGAGGGGGTTCTTCAGGACAATTAATAACCCTAAATGATTGCTTAATTCAATATTACTTATTCAAAAAACTCTTTCATTTTTTCATAAAATCCCTTATCATTCTTTGAAGGTGTGGGTATGAAATTTTTTGAACCTTTGAAGTTTTCTAAAATGCTTCGCTCTTCTTTTGAAAGTGTTTTTGGTGTCCAAACATTGAGATGTATCAATTGATCCCCTCTACGGTATCCCTCAATATCTTTAATTCCTTTTCCTTTTAATCTTAAAATTTTGCCACTTTGAGTTCCTGAATCAATTTTAATCTTCACCTTTCCGTCTATGGTGGGTACTTCAACAGAGGCGCCCAAAGCCGCATCTAAGAATGATAAATAGAGATCATATATGACATTATTTCCATCTCTCTTCAGCTGATCATCCTCAATTTCTTCAATGACAATCAATAAATCACCGGCAACACCTCCTGCTACTTCATTTCCTTTACCCGACATCGATAATTGGATGCCATCACTGACTCCAGCAGGTATTTTTATGGCAATGACTTCTTCTGTGCGATTCATCCCTGAATTATCTGCTCCTGATCCTTTACTATCTACGAGTTCACCAGCACCTCCACATGACGGACAGGTAGCGCTTGACATCATTTGACCGAGCATCGTATTCATTACTTTACGTACTTGGCCCGTACCTTGGCAAGAGGGGCAAGACTTAAAAGTGGTCGATGGATCTACCATGAGCCTATTGACCTTGATCTTTTTCTCTACTCCCTCAGCAATTTCTTGAAGGGTCAACTTAATCTTAATTCTTAAGTTGGTACCTTTCCGCCTGCGTCCGCCTCTTGAACCACCTCCACCAAAAATACTCTCGAAAGGGCTACCTCCACCCCCACCACCAAAAACATCGCCGAACTGTGAAAAAATATCCTCCATATTCATAGAACCTCCAGAGAATCCTCCGGCACCTCGGTTACCTTGATGACCATATTGATCATAACGCCTTCTTTTTTCATCATTGCTTAGGATCTCGTAAGCCTCTGCCGCTTCTTTGAACTTATCTTCAGAAGCCTTGTCGTTAGGATTTTTATCGGGATGATATTTTATAGCAATTTTTCGATAAGACTTTTTAATCTCATCTGCAGTGGCACTTCGGCTCACTTCTAGTATTTCGTAATAATCTCGTTTGCTCATCTTAATCTTTGGATCCAGTTACAACTTTGGCAAAACGGATCACTATCTCACCAAGAAAGTAACCAGGCTCGATAATGTCAATAATTTTACCTGCTAAACTTTTATCAGGTGCAGGTATTTGAGTTATCGCCTCATGGAAATCCTCATCAAAATCATCTCCTGAAGCCGTTTCCATTTTTTTCAACCCCTTCCCTTCAAGGGTGTTTTTAAATTTATTGAAAATCAATTCAACGCCTTCAACAGCGCCTTCCGTTCCCGCTTTCAATGCTCGATCAAAATCATCGGCAATGGGAATTAAAGCCTTCATTAATCCACTATTCGCTGTACTGATCAACTCAAGACGCTCTTTAGAAGTTCTTCTCCTGTAATTTTCAAACTCGGAATATAATCTTAAATATTTGTCCTTGTATTCCGCTACCTCTGCAGCTAAATCGATCTCTTCTGAATCAGCAACTGAATCCTCCCGATCAATAGCAGGATCCACTGCTTCATTTATTTCTTTAGCTAGCTTTTCAATATCTTTTTTCGCTTTTTTGTCTGCGCTTTTTTTCTTCTTTGTCATAAATCTCTTAATGAAAGTATACAGATCATGATAAGACAATTTTATTGCCAAAATACAATATGATGACAATATGACAGATGTCTAATTTAGATACCCCCAAATGGCATCTTTTAACGACACAAAACCTTGAGCATTCCAACTCGAAATATATAAATGTGACACCGTTGTCAGCGTAGCCGAAATTTCAATTTTTAATTCGTCATCAAGCAAATCTGATTTTGAAATTGCTAAAACTCTTTTTTTATCTAAAAGTTCTGGATTATGTTTTTTCAATTCTTTGAGCAGTATTGAATACTCCTTGAAAATGTCATCTGCATCTGCAGACACCAAAAAAAGCAAAATGCTATTGCGCTCAATATGCCGCAAAAACCGAGTCCCCAATCCTTTACCCTCTGCAGCTCCTTCAATGATTCCTGGAATATCGGCCATCACAAAAGACCGATCCTCACGATAGGCCACGACACCTAAATTAGGAGTCAATGTCGTAAAAGGATAATCTGCTATTTCTGGCTTGGCCGCAGACATAGCTGCGAGCAAAGTAGATTTACCTGCATTTGGAAACCCGACCAAACCCACGTCGGCCAATAACTTTAATTCAAGAATTACGGCCTTTTCAATGGCCTCTTCTCCCGGCTGCGCATACGCTGGTGCCTGGTTGGTCGCAGTTTTATAATGTGAGTTTCCTTGTCCCCCTCTTCCTCCATTAAGCAAAATTTTTGTTTCGCCATCAGCCAATATCTCTAATAATTTTTCTCCCGTCTCAGCATCCCGGGCGATTGTACCGATGGGCACCTCCAAAATAATATCACTTCCGTTCGCTCCAAAGCTATTTTGGGCACCTCCATTTCCACCACCGTCTGCCCTTATGTGTTTCCTGTATTTTAAATGCAAGAGCGTCCACTGTTGGCTGTTGCCTTTTAAAATAATATGGCCCCCTCGTCCACCATCTCCACCGTCAGGACCACCCAATGGCACATGCTTTTCACGTCTAAAATGGACCGAACCTGCGCCCCCAGCACCTGATTTACCAAAAAATTTTACATAGTCTATGAAATTTGAAGCCAAGATTTTTTATTTAAATGCATCTAATTCATACATAATTAATTGAAATATAGACGCAATTGAGCCTATTCCTTTAATACTTACATATTTATCTTGATGCTTATAGTAATCAGCTACTGGCTTGGTTTCTTCGTTGTATACTTTGATCCTATTTTCAATTTTAATATCATCCTGATCATCTTTTCGCCCTGACGTCTTACCTCTTTCTCTTAAACGGATGCGCAGTTCTGAAGCTTGCACCTCAAGGGATAGCATCCCAGTGATTGATAAATCATGTTTTAACAACATTTGATCCAATGCCAGGGCCTGATGGACGGTTCTTGGAAATCCATCAAAAATAAAGCCCTTAGCCGTAAATTCTGTAGCTATTCGATCTTCAACCATTTTAATAACTACAGCATCTGGAACTAAATTACCTTGGTCCATATAGCTTTGAGCCAATTTTCCCAAGTCTGTCCCTTCTCCCAGATGTTTTCTAAATAGATCTCCCGTGGATAAATGTAAAAGTCCGTATTGCTTTACAATTAGCTCACTTTGGGTTCCTTTACCTGCTCCAGGCGGTCCGAAAAGCACAATGTTTAACATTTTAATTATGGTTTAATTAAATTATCAGTTGGTCAAGTTAAAGATTTTTCATGAGGAAGCTATACATTCCAATCATTGCATCAACATCTTTGAGATGCACGCGTTCATCGGGTGAGTGGACATAATCTTCGGGTGCCCCAATAAAACACCAATTTATAGGAAATGGAGACATTTGAATTTCTCTACCATCACTAGAGCCACCACCTTCTACTTCAAGCTGATAAGGGATGCCACTTTCTGCCACCAATTGTAATAATTTATCAAGAAATATCTTTCGAGGAATATTTCGGTCTCGTAACGAAATCACCACACCTTTACCTGGCTGAACTCCCTCTGTCACCAAAGTAATATCACTTACCAATGCATTTCTAATTTGAAAGCGCCCTTCTAAATATCTAAGAACAAAAGGTACACTCCCACCGCCGTGCTCCTCATTGGTGGTAAAAGCGATGACACCATCTTCCAATTGCTCAGCAACTTTTAAGGCATTATAAACCCCCAAGCGGTTATCTAAATATGGGGTCTGCACATATTCTTCTGTCAACCTGAAATTTGACTTAAAAACCAAAGAAGTTCCTCTATCAATGTCCCGGGGAAAATCATGGAAAAGTCGTCCCTCTTGAGGAAGTAGCTTACACTCAATAGGACCTATGCTATCTTCTCCGGTCAATTCAAATCCAAATTCAGCCTCAGGTCCACCAATGGGCACCAGTTGATTGGCATATCTGACGGTAAATCCAATCGTATCTACATGGGCAAAAATAGCTGTTCTGGGTTTACCAAAAACTAATATGACTACATCTTGAAATTCAGAGCCATATACTACCTCTGGCATCACCTTCCAGCAATACTTTTGTGTGGAGATATAATCTAACAGAAATTCCTTCATCCGAAATTCTTCTCCGGATGGCGCATGAATATTTATTAAATTTTCAAGTAATTCCAATTTTCTTAAGATACTTTTGATGGCAAAGATGAACTAGCCCAATCTAAAAACAAACATATAGTCAAAACAGTTTGATGTTCCATAAATGATAGAGATCATACCCTACTTCACCGTTTATGTTTCAAGTGCTGTCCGTTTCTTTTTAGGGCCTGCATTGGGTATAGGATTTGGTCTCGGCATAGGGCCCACTATCCTATTAACAACTGCTGGGATGATGTCAACCGTTTTTTTCATCACCTTCTTTAGTCATATTATTCAGATTTTTATCCAACATTTTTTTAGCATAAAAAAGAATAAAAAATTTACGTCAAGAACTAGGAGATTTATTAAAATATGGAAATATTCAGGTGTCAAAGGGATAGCTTTTATCACCCCGATCGTCCTCAGTCCGGTCATTGGAGCACTACTCCTTAATGCCGTCGGAGCAAAGAAAAAAGAAATCATCAAATGGATGTTATTGAGTGCGCTTCTTTGGGCCTCTATAGAAAGTGCTCTATTTTATTTCTTAGGAAATTCATGGAATATGCTCACCTCAATCATAGAATAGCTTAATACATCTTCACATAATAAAAGATGAAAATGGTACATGATTATGTATTAAATACTAAAACATCAAGTCAAATTCATTGAGTTAAAATCTTACCCAATTATCTTTGCAATATGGAATTAAAGAATGATCTGCTCATCAGGGCAGCAAAAGGTGAACTGACAGAAAGAACCCCTGTTTGGCTCATGAGACAGGCCGGGAGAATTCTGCCAGAATACAGAAGTATACGAGCAAAATTAAGTGGATTTAAAGAATTAGTTGAAACACCAGAATTGGCAGCCGAGGTCACCTTACAGCCTGTAAATTTACTGGGCGTAGATGCCGCTATTATTTTTTCAGATATTCTAGTCATTCCCGAAGCCATGGGTTTAAGTTATGAAATGATTGAAAAAAAAGGCCCACATTTCCCTAAAACATTAAAGTCCGAAGCAGATATCAAATCATTACATAAGGTTGAGGGTGGAGAACTTAACTACGTTTACGAGGCCATTCGCTTAGTTAAAAAAGAACTCAATAGCCGTGTTCCTCTTATTGGTTTTGCTGGGGCACCCTGGACCATTTTGTGCTACATGATAGAAGGAGGGGGAAGTAAAACATTCTCCAATGCACGGAAATTTCTTATCCAAGAACCCAAATTGGCTCATACAGTCTTGAGTATGATTACCGACAATACCATTAAATACTTAAACAATCAAGTACTCGCAGGAGCTGATCTCATACAAGTTTTTGATTCTTGGGCAGGTATACTTTCACCGGATCAATACAGAGAATTCTCTATGCCTTATATCGAAAAGATTTCAAAGTCCATTCTTCACGTACCGGTCACTGTATTTGCCAAAGGTGCCTATTATGCCTTGAAAGAAATGAGCAATCTCTCCTGTAATACCATTGGCTTAGATTGGAATATGGACGTCAATGAAGCAAGGGTTTTACTCAAAGGCAAGACATTGCAGGGCAATTTAGACCCCTGTGTATTGTACGGTAATCGAGACTCGATTGAATTGGAAACAAAAAAAATGCTCGAGAAATTTAAAGGCCATCCTCATATTGCCAATTTAGGTCATGGTGTTTATCCAGATACCGATCCAGATCAAGTTAAAATTTTCATTGAAGCAGTAAAAACTTTTAAGACTTAAAAAAAGGTTCGAATAGTGGATGAGCAAGGGCTTCCTTAAGAAGCTGTTTGGCATCGATGGGGACTACACCTGGGTGCTCGCAAACAATGCCTCCTCCTAGGTTGGCCAATTCAGACCACAATGCCAAAGGTAAATCAAGGACAAGGCCTAATGCAGCTATAGAAATCACCGTATCTCCAGCGCCTGAGACGTCAGCAATCGATCTCACATGAGCTGGATGACTAATAAATTGCTTGCCTTTACTCGCAAAAACACCATGTTCTGATAGAGTTATTAAATAATTTTGACAGCCTATCTGCTTGTCTAAAAGACCAATGGCTTTGTGTATGGCGCTTTGCTGAGTAGGATCAATATTCACTTTAAGGCCTTCATTTAATTCCTTTAAATTAGGCTTAAATAAGCTGGCCCCCTTGAAATGTGAGAAATTCCGTTTTTTAGGATCTACAGCGACTGGAATTTTAAGTCTTTGAGCCTTCTCCATTATCTCAGAGATCAGCCCTTGATCAAGACAGCCCTTGTCATAATCTTCCATAATGATGGCATGACAACCTTTTATAATTTCAAAGACACTGCTTTGGAGTGACTTTTTATCTTTCTTGTTTAAAGGATGGTCCTCTTCCTCATCAATTCTGAGTAGATGATGACCTCCCGAAATGACTCTGTTTTTCTGAGTAGTCTTTCTATGGGTACTACGAACAATTCCATTAATCGGTAGTCCGGAGGATGCCATTAAACCTAAAAAATCATTCCCGGATACGTCTTCTCCTATGACTGAACATAAAATAGGGATGGCGCCCAAGGACTGAATATTTAAGGCTACATTAGCTGCTCCTCCTAATCGTTGATCGTGAGATTTCACATTCACAATAGGTACCGGAGCCTCGGGAGAAATTCTCTCAACAGCTCCATATATGTAAGCATCCAACATTACATCTCCAATCACTAAAACTTTTAGCTTTTTAAAGGTTGTAAAAATATCTGCTAACGTCTGGTGAAGCATAGGTCAGCTCAACTTTTCTAGTGCTTTGGTTATTCGAGCCAGAGCT
The DNA here is from genome assembly GCA_002292365.1 of Flammeovirgaceae bacterium UBA976. Lineage (GTDB taxonomy): Bacteria > Bacteroidota > Bacteroidia > Cytophagales > Cyclobacteriaceae > UBA4465. The sequence continues at coordinate 40,857 of DBBU01000020.1, read as the reverse complement.
ATTTTTAAATGTTCTTCTGAAGCAGCATAGGACAACCTCAGACAATTCGGCTCACCAAAACCCTCTCCTGAAACCAGAGAGACGTGTGATTCTTCTAATAAATAAATACAAAGATCAGCTGCATCACGGATTCCTTTCTTACCAAAGTAACTACGCACATCTGGAAAAAAGTAAAATGCTCCTTGTGGCATGTTTACTTCAACGCCCGGTATTTTTTTTAATAAATTATAGACCAATTGACGGCGTTGATAATAGGCATTCGCCATGACTTTAGATGCCTCTTTTGGAGAAGTTAAGGCTGTTAAAGCCGCCCTTTGAGCAATAGAGCAATTTGCGGAAGTGATTTGCCCCTGAATTTTGTTCGCTGCCTTGGCTAACCAGAGGGGTGCACCTATGTAGCCTACCCGCCATCCCGTCATCGCAAAGCCTTTGGCAAAGCCATTCACTGTGACGGTACGATCCTGCATCCCTGGCAAAGATCCAATACTCACATGGACACCTGCAAAATTAATCAATTCATAGATCTCATCTGCAATTACAATGATTTCGGGATGAGCAATTAAAACTTGGGCCATCCCTTCAAAGTCTTCTCTAGTAAACACCGAACCGGTAGGGTTACAGGGTGATGAAAAAATAACAGCTTTGGTCTTATCTGTTATGGCCGCTTTCAGTTGAGCCGCATTGGCTTTAAAATCATCTTTGATATCGCCCTTAATAAGGACACACTTGCCTTCAGCTAATTTGACGAGTGCCGAGTAACTCACCCAATAAGGTGCATATATAATGACTTCATCTCCTGGATCCAATAATGCCAAAAACAAATTTGCTAAAGATTGTTTGGCCCCATTTGAAACTACAATTTGATCGGATGCATAATTAAGCTCATTTTCTTTTTTAAATTTCTCACTGATGGCCTCTCTTAAATCTAAATAGCCATTGACAGGTGCATATGAAAAATATTTTCCGTCATCTATGGCCTTTTTTGCACCTTCTTGAATGTGTTTAGGTGTTTTAAAGTCTGGTTCTCCAAGACTCAAACTGATGACATCGAAGCCCTTCTGCTTCATCTCTCTCGCCTTAGCTGCCATGGCAAGTGTAGATGACTCAACCATGCCTTTAATTCTTTCTGAAAGTAAATCCATTTAATCTTAATAGTAAGTCACAAAAATAAGCTGAATCAATTTGAGGATAGTTAATAATCTTTTTTTTTTCAAAAATCTTACCAGTTTAACCATTTAATATGGATTTGGACAGACCCTCAGATAAAAAAAAAGGCCTCATTGAACGAGACCTTTTTTTTGTTATATTTTTAAAATTTTAGGTAGCACAAAACTCTTTCAACCTTCTGTTTTTACTGGGTTCTCTCAATTTCTGCAGGGCCTTTTCACGAATTTGTCTTACTCGTTCTCTGGTTAAACCCATCGCATCACCAATTTCCTCTAAAGTAAATGGATTGTCCAAGGCAATGCCAAAACTCATCATAATGACTTCTCTCTCTCTTGCCGTAAGAGTCGACAAGGCCCGCAACGTTTCCACCTTAAGTGAATCATTGAAAACCAATTGACCATCGGTGGGCCCCGTAGTTTGATTTTCCAATACATCTAACAATGAACCTGACTCTTCCTCCCCAAAAGGTGCATCCATAGAAGTCTGCTTGACCTCAGCGCCTAACGTATTCCTTATTTCATTGGGCTTCATGTCCAAAATATCCGCTAACTCTTCTTCCGTAGGTTCGCGCTCATATTTTTGTTCGAGCTCAGCATAAGCCCTTCTGATTTGATTGATGGCCCCAGATTTGTTCATGGGAAGTCTTACAATTCTCGATTGCTCAGCCAACGCCTGCATGATGGATTGTCTGATCCACCAAACCGCGTATGAAATAAATTTGAAGCCCTTGGTCTCATCAAATTTTTTCGCTGCCTTAATTAATCCTAAATTCCCTTCATTGATCAAGTCATTCAAAGGTAAACTCCTGTTTTGATATTGTTTAGCTACAGAAACTACGAATCTTAAATTTGACTTTACCAATTTTTCCAACGCCAGTTGATCTCCCTCCCTAATTCTCTGAGCTAGATTAACCTCCTCGTCAGGGGTAATCATGGAAACATTACTCACCTCTGTGAAATATTTCTCAAGGGTATGGCTTTCTCGTCGATTAGTTATTGATTGGGTTATCTTTAGCTGTCGCATTCATGATTAATTAGATGAAACTTTTGATGTTTTTTTGAGATTTAAAAAAGTCTTTTTAAACTAATGTATGTCACAAAGTGACAAAAGACTCAATCAAAATTAAAAACAAAGTTGGCGAATTTAATCAAAATTAATCATCTTTTCAACTTTTTCAGGGTGCGGATCCAAAAAAACACAATAGGAAGACCGAAAGAGTTCATTTTTATTTCAAAATTTTTCCAAAAAATGGTTGAGTTAATGCTTCTCCGGTAAAAGTTGGAGCATATCCATTATAGAGATAGAGGAATCTGAAAATCAATCCAAAATGCTTCGTTATTGCCTTTCTTTATTTTCTCAAAAATGGTCAAAAACATACGAAATATGAAAATTATATAAAAGATAAAAATTGATTTTCAATAGCATATCATAGATTCCTATACCCCTATTTAAATATCCTTGAGGGTCTTGAAGGCAAATATTAATCCCATCCCACTTAAAATAGTGCCAAGAATGAATGGGGCGCCGGGAAAATAAAAAATCGTACGAGCAGCCGTAAAAAAAGCAAAAACTGTCGTCATTAAAAGAGGACCTATGATGGAAGTAACACTCATCAGGCTTGTCAAACCTCCTTGTAATTCACCCTGTTGATCTGAAGTTACCTTAGCACTCATCATGGCTTGCATGGTAGGTCCTGCCAAGCCACCAAGGGCATAGGGAACCATTACGGCATAAATTATCCATCCTTGCGTAGTGAAAGCAATCAAAAGCATACCCAACATATTGAATCCTAGGCCCGCATATACCGCTTTTATCTGACCCATAAATTTGACGGCATAACGGATAATCAAACCTTGAACCAGAACAATCATTAAGCCGATAAAACCTAACGAATATCCTACTTCAGCTTCACTCCAACCATATCGTTCAATAGTGAAATAGGTCCAAGTTGATTGTATGGCATGATGAGCGATATAGGTGAAAAATAAAGCGACGGATAATCCAATGATAACAGGATGTCCTTTGAGCTGATTAAAAGTACCAAAAGGATTTGCTCGAGATAATTTAAAAGGCCGCCTGTTTGATTTAGACAAGGATTCAGGTAAAATAAAATAACCATACAACCAGTTAACCAAAGCCAGCCCTGCAGCTGCAACAAAAGGAATTCTAGAGCCAATATCCCCCAATATACCTCCGATGACGGGACCAATAATAAATCCCAATCCAAAGGCTGCACCGAGCATTCCAAAGTTTTGGGTTCTTTTTTCTGGTAATGAAATATCTGCTATGTAGGCGGATGCAGTCGTGAAACTAGCACCCCCAATACCTGCAATGAGTCGCGCTAAAAACAGCCAACAAAGAGTACTTGAAAAAGCTACCAGAAGATAATCTAAGCCTAGGCCAAACAAAGAAATCAAGAGAATAGGTCTCCGTCCAAATTGATCACTCAGCCCTCCTAATATGGGAGCAAAGATGAATTGCATAAATGCATAAATGAACATCAAAAAACCTCCATAACGAGAAGCTTGGCTCATATCTTCCCCGCTTAACTCCATAATTAGTTTGGGAATCACCGGTATGATAATTCCCAATCCAATTACATCAATGAGGACCGTGACAAATATAAAGCCTAGCGCAGCCTTTTGATTTTTCATTAAATAAATTTGAGGCAAAATAGCTTAAAACTGTCTTAAAATGTAAATCAGTGATTTTTTTACTTGAATAAAAAAACCTTCTGACCTTAAAATTGAATCCGATTAGCAAGATAAATAAACCTGAAAATATGCAACAAAGCGGCCAAAGTCAAAGCCCCTGATAAAGCATACCAAATACCCGAAAGACCCATCTCAAAATGAAAAGCCAAGAGATAACTGCCCGGAATGGCACATATCCAATAGACAAAAAAAGTAACAAAAGCAGGCACTTTAACATCTGTCAAACCTCTTAAAATGCCTAAACCCACCGCTTGTAAACCATCCGATATTTGGAACCCTGCCGCAATTAACAAAAGCCCTAAGGAAATTTTTTGTACCGCTTCATCCTCAATATACAGTTGAATCAACCAATGTCTTGCTGTTATAATGAATATCGCCGCTAAAAACATAAAAACAGCTACCAAGGCCAGACATGAAAATCCTGCTAATTTTAAATTTTTCAGATCCTTTTTCCCCATTTGATTTGCAATCCTAACAGCCGCAGCTGCCCCCAATCCCGATGCAGCCATATAAGTTACTGCAACCATATTCAAAGCGATTTGATGTGCTGCTAGAGTGGCTGCACTGATCCAACCTGCCATAACTCCGGCCATTGAAAATGCCCCAATTTCAAAGACATACTGTAAACCAGAAGGTACGCCTATTTTCAGCAAACGCTTGATCACTTTCAAATCAAAATGTGCGCTTATACCACGCCACATATCTCGGGTCAATACCATCATTAAAATCACCATAACACATCGAGAAACTAAAGTAGCATAACCGGCTCCATTAAGGCCCATTTCAGAAAACCCAAAATGACCGTAGATAAAGGCGTAATTCAGCAACACATTTAATAAATTAGCCAACACAGAAACAATCATTGGACTTAAAGTATTGGATTGACCTTCCGAAAATTGTCTAACCGTCTGAAAAATCATCAGAGGAATCAATGACATTGAAATAATTTTTAAATAGAAAGTGGCCGACCAAGTCACCGCCGGTTCTTGACCAAAAAAAGATAAATAAGGTGTTAAAATCAAAGTGATTAAGTACATTATCAAAGCTAAGAGGGTATTGAGAAGAATACTATTTTGTAAAAAAACCAAACGCCCTTTTTTATCTGCTGGCTGAGTGGCCGCAACTAATGGGGTAATGGCATAACTGACTCCCAACCCAAATAGCATAAACACGTGATAAATTGCGGTTGCAAAAGTAGCCCCTGCTAGTGGAATCACTCCCAATTTACCCACCATAACTGTATCGGCAACCGAAACCATGATGTGTCCCAGCTGCCCAATAATGACGGGAACTGCTAAAACTATATTTTTTCGAAAATGATCCTTAATCGTCATGACTATTTTGGCCTCAAGTTGGCGAAAATAGGTAATTGCAATCAGAAACCGATCATGAATTTTACTTATTGAAGGAAGGTATCATTGATCCTTTCAAACAAGACACGATCTAAAATACTTGAACTTAAAATGAGTAAGTTCGGGCCAATGTCAACAGTCCTATCAGACTTAAACTATCTGTTATAGAACCATTTAAACACATTTGTACAGCTTTTTTTAGAGGCAGTTTTTTTATCCTTAAGTCTTCTAATTAATCAAATTGGGTAACACCAAAAGTAAGTTCTTTAGCCAAATAGATATGGCCTACTTCATAAAATACCGAATTCGATAGATGCACTTTTGACAACGGTTCCCAACGGGCAGCCGTAATCCCAGTTTGCTATACGAGTTCTCTTTTTTCGGAATCTAACGGATGTTCATCTAAATAGCCTCCACCCATCGGAATTTCCCAAGAATACACATTTCACGGATAACGCCATTATCCTACCAAGTAAGTGTTCAAATCATTATCTAGAGGTATAATCCCCATGACCACATGCTTAAAATGACCCTTCCATATTCACTTTCACCTATCTATGGGATTGATCACTCATTCAGCATGCAGTATAATCCACAGGTTTTCAAATAATGAACAACTTTTTTTAGTAACACAAAAGAATAGTCATAAATAGATTTCAAAATAGGTATGTCAAAATCTAGAAAAAGAGAACTCCTTAAACTCGCCTTCATTGAATATTCAGATAAGAGGGAAATTATTTAAAGCTTAACACTCGTTTGTAAAAGTTTTCCTCATTTTATTTTTAATTCTTTAATTTATTTCTTGGCACTTACAAAGAAATTTTTTAAGTTAACGATAGGCTATAATTTAAATAAACACTAGATTCACATTTAACAAAATTTGCCTTGAAAACTTATGAATTATTGTGACTCCACATTTGTAATATTAGAGTAATGAATTATTTAAAAATCATTTTAAAATTACTTTGATTTAATCCACCCATAGATTGTGTCTTTAAGTAATTGACATTTAACATAATTTTAATAGACCCCATGAAAAAATATTTTTTTGTTTTCAGCTCAAGCTTATTGATTATTTTATTATTTCACTTCAGAGAAAGTTCCCAAATAAAGATTAGCAAAAATTTACTTAAACCTCAGGAACGGTCACATTTAATAATTAATAAAGAAAAAAAGGAAAGAAAGGAACGTATTCGAATGGGTTACCCTGATAAACATACAGAAATACAAAAACTCATGAAAACGGGCTTTGGGAAAGGTGGGCCAACATATGAAGGCGGTTATCAATTAAAAGAATTCAAAAAACTGCAAGCAAGAAATCAGAATGCACGTCAAGAAACCGAATATTCTTTTATTGAGCGTGGTCCTGGTAACATTTCCGGGAGAACTAGGGCCTTTATCGTAGATGCAAGTGATGCTTCGCAAAATACGTGGTTTGCAGGAGCTGCGACAGGAGGAGTTTGGAAAACGATCAATGGAGGCAGTTCTTGGGAACCCTACTCCACAGGTCTCCCAAATCTTGGTACTAACGCACTAGCACAATCTATGTCTAATCCTGATGTCATCTTCGCGGGCACAGGAGAACAATATGGTGGAGGTGATATAAATGGTTCGGGATTATTTAAATCAACGAATCATGGCCAAGATTGGTTCCAAATAATCAGTCCTGATGAGATCCCTGCAGCACAGCAAATTGGTAGAATAATCATCAATCCAGAAAATACAAATGAAGTTGTAGTGAGCGGTACAAGTAGTAAATGGTCTCAAGAATCGGTAAAATCTGGAATTTATAAATCACTCGATGGTGGTATTTCATGGTCTGAATCATTATTATTAACAAATGGCGATGTTGTGGACATGGTTTTGAATGATCCCACAAACTGGAACATACAATACGCAGCCATAGCCGGAAGGGGTGTTTACAAATCAACTAATGGTGGCCAAAATTGGTTAGGTAAAAGCATAGGCTTACCCTCAAATCCTGGACGAATTGAACTTGGAATATCTCCTATCAATTCAAAAATTATTTGGGCCTCAGAAGAGAATGGAGTTTTATATGTTTCAAAAGATGGAGCAGAGAGTTGGTCTTTTGTTGGAGAGCTAAATAGTTCACAAAATTTTAATTTTCTGATTCAAGGAAGTTATGATAATGCAGTTCTTGCACATCCTTTTGATGCTGACAAAGTATACATTGGAGGTGTCAATTTATGGGAATTTACTTTGACAGACTCAGTAAAATCTGTGAAAAATTTAGAATTAAGAAAGAGTAATACCGAAGATTTTTTGGCCTTTATCGACTTTGGAGGTGCTCAATTTGGCGGTATTATGGACATTGGAGAAGTTGGTTTATCCCGCATAGAAAATATTGAATTACGATTCGGTCAAGGTACACAGAAAGCCCATCGATTTACTGTGAATGGTGCGGGATCAGGTGTGAATGATTCCAATTACAAATATGAAGATTATGTAGAGGTCCCCTTTCAAGTTTGGGACGTTAATAATGACAAACAGCTCATGGCTTCCTTTAGAGACCAGCAAGAAGATGGTAAATGGAATTTAATTCCAGCCAATACAACTTCAGAAAGTAGTCTCCATTCCAGAGAATATCTTTTCATTCATTTAATAGAATACAATGAATCTCCAAACAGCAATATCGCAATAAATGGTGGACAGACTTTTCAGCAAATGTATTTTTTTTGGCCAGTAGGGATAGAAAATTATACATTTGACCCTTTTGATCTCCCTATCTCTCAAATCGAGATCGGCTTTTTTAATAAACAAACAATTGTTCGAGAAACTTTTAATATATCAGATGCTTATAACCAATTTGATGGAAATAACTCATTACTTAATAATAAACCTGCTAACGGAGAAAATGCTGTTCATCCCGATCATCACAGCCTTCATGCGATCAACATTAATACGTCCGATCAAACATTTAACCTTTTAAGTACCAATGATGGAGGTATTTATTTATCAAAATTATCAAAACAACCAGGACATGAGGATATGAGTTTTGATTTTGTAAGTACTGGATTTAATACAACTCAATTTTATGCTGCTGACAAAATGCCCGGGGAAGACCGATATATTGGTGGCATGCAAGATCAAGGTACATATCTTTCCCCGGAGGAAGGCTCCTCCAATGCCAGCTCAGCGTATAGGTATGTTATTGGTGGTGATGGGTTTGAAGTACTATGGAATAATCGAGATCCTAAAAAAGTTATAGGTTCGATGTATTATAATCTTTTTGAGTCCTCGTCTGACGGCGGACAAACATGGAATAGTGCTTCAAATGGAATCGGAGAGGATGGCCCTTTTTTGTCTAGACTGGCAAATTCTAGATCTTATCCAGATCGTATTTATGCAGTAGGTGCTAATGGAGTTTATAAGTCTAACAACTTTGGTGAAAATTGGAACTTAACACCCATTGAATCAGACTATTGGCTGTCAAGTAATTATACCGATTTGGAAGTCTCTGAGTCAAATGCCAATATAATTTGGGCAGCTAATTATATGAGTGAAACTAAAAGAGTTTTTGTCTCCACAGATGGTGGACTAACATTCACTCCAACGGAAACTTACTCAGAATTCCCGAATATGGGTCCAGTTATTGCAATTAATACCCATCCTAAGGAGGATAGTACTGCATTTGCTCAGTTTGCTATTGATGGTTTACCAAAAGTGCTTAAAACAGAAGATCTTGGAAAGACTTGGGTAGATATAACAGGATTTGACCCTAATGAAGGATCAAGTCATAGAGGATTCCCAAACACAGTTGTAGAGGGATTAATATGCTTTCCCAATGATCCCAGACATATGTGGGTAGCAACTGACATTGGAATAGTCGAATCGATGAATGGAGGAGAGTCATGGAATTTAATCAACTCTAATCTTCCTATGGTAAAAATATTAGATATGAAAATCCAAGATGATCAAATCATCATTGCTACGTATGGGAGAGGTATATGGTCAGTAACAATCCCAGAAATTGAACAAGAAATTGTTTTTGCTCCAAACGTTGTGAATGTTGAAATCGATTTGACTGGTCAAACTACCCTCAAGTTAATTTATTCAGATCTTTTCGATTCTACACATATTTTTGTGGATGACGAAATAGTTTATTCTGATCAAGAACAAACCATGGGACCAGTAAACTTCACAATAAATAACCTAAATTTAAATGGAAAAAAATCTTTCCATACTGTGGCATACAGAGATGGATCTAGCTACGAATCAATTGAATCTGAATTCCTAATGTATGAGGTATTTGATCCACAGATATCATACAGTACCGATTTTTCAAATATTTCAGAAGTCGCGGTTGATGGATTTAATATAGGCTATAAACCAGGATTCTCAGATCTTGCTCTGCATTCGAGACATGATTATCCAGCTTCCAAAGAACTTATCGCTGTTTTAAAAACACCTATACAAGTACAGGAAACTGATGCTACAATCGAGTTCAAAGAAATTGTTATTGTCGAGACAGGTCAAGCAAATACAACCTATGGGGATGAGGAATTTTGGGATTACGTCATTTTAGAAGGATCTACAGACGGAATTAACTGGAACCCTTTACTTGATGGCTATGATTCTGATTCAGATGAGGAATGGCTTTCTGCCTATAACAGCCAAAAAAATGGTGACCCTAGTATGTACAAAGAAAGAACAATTAATATTCTCGACTCTTTCAACCCGGGTGACGAAATTCTCATTCGCTTCAGGCTTTTCTCTGATCCTGGCGTACAGGCTTGGGGATGGGTTATAGATGACTTAGTTATTCAGGAAGCACCCCTAAAGATTAAAAAAGACGAGGAGGTAGATTGGGAAATATACCCTAATCCAATAACAGATTTTATAAATATCAATTTAAAAATTAAAACAAAAGGATTGATTAAAATTTTAGACCTGCAGGGTAAAGTAATACAAACCCAACTAGTGGCTCCCGAAACAGAAGCAATTTTATTTGAAAGAGGTGATTTACAAGCTGGTATTTATTTGGTCTCTCTTGAGTCACAAGGTTTTAATCAAATTAAAAAAATACTCGTTCATTAATGGATAGTTAAGCATCATGCTCAATTCATATTTTGATGTAAACAAAACTGAGGCGGGCTGTGATGAAGTGGGAAGAGGATGCTTGGCGGGACCTGTTGTCGCCGCAGCGGTCATCTTACCTAAACATTTCAAACATGATTTTTTAAATGACTCTAAGAAACTTAGCATTTCCCAGCGTGAATTACTTAAAATAGAAATAAAAAATGTGGCGCTGGCTTATGGTGTTGGTGAGGTTTCTCCCCTAGAAATTGATGACATCAATATCCTCAATGCTTCATTTTTAGCTATGCACAGAGCCATTGATCAGTTAAAAATCAAACCCGAACTCCTTCTCATCGATGGTAATAAATATAACCCTCACTGTTCTATTCCTCATCAATGTATCATAAAAGGTGATTCGAAATTTCTCTCAATAGCCGCTGCTTCAGTGCTCGCTAAAACGTATCGCGACCAGCTCATGCGAGATTTAGCAAAAAAATATCCTCATTACGGTTGGGAAACTAATGTGGGCTATCCAACCATCGTCCATCGACAGGGGATCCGAAAACAAGGTATCACACCTTACCACAGAAAAACATTTCAACTTCTACCTAAATAATCACAAGGTCTATTTAATTTAGCTTTTATGTCAATCACTCATCTTGTTTCCTGGAATGTTAATGGTATTCGTGCTATTATGAAAAAAGATTTCCTTAAAGATCTGAAGGTATTAAATCCTGATGTGTTGTGTCTACAAGAAATTAAAGCTCAACCCGAAGATGCTCTAAAATCATTTTCGGTGATAGAAGGTTACCACATATATACCAACTCTTCTAAAGCAAGAAAGGGATATTCTGGAACTGCCATTTTATCCAAAAAAAAACCGTTAACTATAAAGTTTGATATAGGAGTGGAAGAACATGATCAAGAGGGCCGTGTGATTACCGCAGAGTTTGCCTCTTATTTTTTAGTTACTGTTTATACACCTAATTCAGGAGAAAGCTTAAAAAGATTAGATTATAGGACAAGATGGGATGTGGCATTTAAAGCATACATTTTAAGTTTAGAGCAAATAAAACCTGTAGTTATTTGCGGTGATCTCAATGTCGCCAACAAGGAAATTGACATTGCACGACCTAAACCCAATTACAATGTATCGAGCGGATATACTCAAAAAGAAATTGACGGTTTAGAAAGCTTATTAAGTGCGGGATATTTAGATACCTTTAGGAAGTATTATCCCGAAGAGATTAAATACAGCTGGTGGAATTACCGATTTCAATCAAGAACAAGAAATGTAGGTTGGAGAATAGACTATTTCCTGGTCTCGAATGCCCTTGAAGGACAACTTGATAATGCTTTAATTTACAATGAAGTAATGGGTTCCGATCACTGCCCAGTAGGGCTTAAAATTACTATCTAAACTAGATCTATGGAAAACACTTGTATCCCATTACATCATGTCCACGAAGCACTTGGAGCTAGAATCATTCCCTTTAGTGGGTTCGAAATGCCGGTAAGATACAGCTCGGATAAAGAAGAACATTTAGCAGTAAGAAATGGCGTAGGTGTTTTTGATGTCTCTCATATGGGCGAATTTCTTGTTGAAGGGCCTCATGCCCTAGCCCTGATTCAAAAAGTAACTAGTAACGATGCAGCTAAACTTATAGATGGTCAAGCGCAGTATTCATGTCTACCCAATTATGAAGGAGGCATCGTAGATGATTTGATTGTCTATAGGTTTAATATAGAAAAATATTTATTGGTCGTCAACGCTTCCAATATTGAAAAGGACTGGCTTTGGATTTCAGCCAACAATGATATGGAGGCCTCTTTATCAAATGTTTCAAAAGATTATTGTCTCTTTGCAGTACAGGGACCCAAAGCTTTGGATGTATTGCAATCCATCACCGAAGTTGATTTAGCCGCAATCAAGTTTTATCATTTCCATGAAGGATCCCTAGCCGGCATAGATGGGATCATCATCTCAGCTACAGGCTATACAGGCGCAGGTGGATTCGAATTGTATGTTAAAAATGAACAAGCAGAATCTTTATGGAATCAAATATTTCAGGCTGGAACTGAATACGATATCAAGCCGATAGGTTTGGGTGCGCGAGATACCTTGAGACTAGAGATGGGATATTGCTTATATGGCAATGATATCGATGATAAGACTTCTCCTCTTGAAGGAGGTCTGGGATGGATTACAAAGTTTTCAAAATCCTTTATCAATTCGGCAGCGCTCGCCACACAGAAAGAAAAAGGAGTTCAGAAAAAATTAATCGCTTTTAAAATCAATGGCAAAGGCATCCCAAGGCATGATTATCCCATTATGAATTTGAAAGGTGTCATCATGGGTAAGGTCACTTCAGGAACCATGAGCCCATCCTTAAATATAGGTATTGGCATGGGCTATGTCCCTATAGGCCAACATCAAATAGGGACCAAAATTTTCATCGAAATTCGCCATAAAAAAGTGCCTGCTACAATCTGTAAGACTCCATTTTTATAAGCTCATGGCCTTAACTATAGAGGTTTGTCTCACGCCTAAGTTAATCAGTCAACACCTTCTCGAAGGGAAAATAGCTGTTGCAGTGGATATATTTCGGGCAACTTCCTGTATGATCACCGCATTGGTGGAAAATGTGAAAGCCATTTATCCTGTGAGTACCGTGGAGGCATGCTTCAGCCTAGGAACTCAGGGGATGCTCACTGCGGGAGAACGCGGGGGCATCAAAATAAAAGGGTTTGATCTAGGTAATTCACCTTTTGACTACATGGGTAAAGTCTCTGGAAAAGAGGTGGCTATATCTACAACCAACGGTACAATGGCTATAGAAAAATCAAAAAATGCTGAACAGGTGATCATTGGCTCATTTTTAAACATTACAGCTACGCTGAACTATTTAATAGATCAAAACTTACCTGTGGTTATTCATTGCGCGGGTTGGAAGGAAGCGCCTAATATAGAAGACACCTTGTATGCTGGCGCCTTAACGCATCAACTGATCGGTCATGATTTTCTCGCTGAGAATGATGCGGCTAAAATGGCCTTAGATTTTTATCTCCAAAATAAGAATTCCTTATTGAAAATAGCATTGAAATCTGATCATGCCGAACGACTTAAAAAATTTGGAATAACTAAAGATCTTAGTTTTTGTCTTCAAGTAGATAAGTATCCCCACCTCAATGGTAGATTGAGGGGTTCAAAAATTGTTAAAATCTAGTCCGCCTACCCAATTCCATTTTGGATAATTCAAGATCCAACGCTTTGGTTGAAATCTGTAACTCCCGTAGGGAATAAATCAGAGAAGCTAATAATAAGATCAAAGAAAAACCAAACATATAGCTGCCAAAATCAAGCTGACCATAAAAGATAAAAATCATACTTAATACACAAAAGAAAAAACTCAGCACCCCTAAAATTTGCATATCTCGAATCAATGTCAATCTTCTTCTTAAATTTTTAATTTGACCCATAATAAGGACTTTATCGTCGTGCTCCAAATATTTTTTATGTAATTCTCGTATAATTTGAGCAATCACCAAAAATCGATTGGTATAGGCCAGCAATAACAAAGAAATCGCTGGGAAAAGTAAGGCCGGTATATTGATTGAAATGACCATCTATTTCAATTTAGGATTGCTCTTATGACGCAGGTGATCTCTGAGATTTTTCTTTTTAAAGTTATTTTCTAATGCTTCTGTCAAATCAATACCTGTCTGATTGGCCAAGCACATCAAAACCCATAAAATATCCGCCATTTCATCGGCCATATCAAAGACTTCATCTGATTTTTTAAAGGACTGATCACCATATTTTCTCGCTATGATACGCGCCAATTCCCCAACCTCCTCTGACAATATAACCATATTAGTTAATTCACTGAAATAGCGTACTCCTGTGGTATTGATCCATGCATCCACTTTTTCTTGAGCTTCTTTGATTTCCATTAAGTCACGGTCATTTAAGATTTATAAAATATTAAGGATTTGCTCTTTAATTTTCTCTAGCTCCTCCTTCATCCCCACCACTGATCTTTGAATACCTGCATCATTGGCCTTGGATCCTATGGTATTAATTTCTCGACCCAATTCTTGACATAGAAATCCCAATTTTTTCCCGCTTGCGCCTTTATCATCACTGATTACATCAATAAAATAATCTAAATGAATGCCCAATCGTATTTTTTCTTCTGTGAGGTCTAACTTCTCAATATAATAGATCAATTCTTGTTCAAATCTATTTTCATCTACTTTAACCCGTTGCTTGATCTCTTCTAAAGATTGATGAATTCGACTTTTTAAGTTTTCTATTCTTCCTGGGTCTCGTTCTTCCACTTCACTAAGTCCTTTTCTAATTTTTTGATGAGACGCGACCAAAGCTTCTTGTAAATTTGCTCCTTCCTGGCGTCTGAATTGATTACAATCAGCTACTCCCTCCAAAAGCACTTCTTTGAAGGCTTCAAAAGAAATGTTTTCTTCTGGATACTCTTCGTGCATTATGACTTTAGGCATGTTCATGGCCATCTTGAATAAAGCCACTTTTCCTGATGCTCCCAAATCTCCAGACAAATGCTCCAAATGTTTATAATAGGCGTCGAACAATTCTTGATTGATCTGAATCAGTGGTTGCTCGAAACTTTGAAGCTCAAAATGTACCCCCAAATTTATTTTGCCTCGGCCCAATTCTTTTTCGAGAAGTGCCTTTATTTCCATTTCCCATTTTAAAAATGCTCGAGGTAATCGAAAAGAGGCATCAAAAAACTTATTATTGAGGGTCTTGATCTCAACTTTTAAAGAATATTTCTCGTTGATTTTTTCAGCGGAACCAAAACCCGTCATCGATGTAATCATAGCACAATGTTAAAAGTCTAAACCTAATGAAAGGGTGAATTTTGCAGATTTTATCTCAAAATCCTCCAAAGGTCTGGCATAATCAAGTTTGAGATAATAACCCAATAATGCCGTTCGGAGTCCAAAACCATAGCTTGCCAGCCACGGGCTGGCATAGTTCGCTACTTTAGCTTTAAAAGGAGTCTCATCGTAATCAATAAAAATAATACTATTTTTTCGTGTAATGGGGATTTTCCCATCCCAAGCAGAACCAATGTCAGTAAAAGCTACCAACATGAAATTTCTCAAAAAAGTAGACTTTACTGGGAATCTTGACAAATATTGAAATACTGGGAATTTCAATTCCATATTTACCAACAGAGCAGCAGTACCATATTTCTCATTCAAATCATAGCCCCGCATTTGGTTTACAAATTCTGTAAAAAGCAAATTACTATTATCGATTTCGTTAGCTACGGTCAAGGGATCCCCTCCAGAATGTTCCTTGGTCCGAGCTAATACCCAATTAGGTACGCCTCCTAAAAGAAATTTTTGTGGATTAGGACCAAATGATTTTCCCATGTATATACGGGTAGCCAATGTCAGTTCATTATGAATTATTTGATAATGCCTCAAGTCAAACCTAAACACATTAAATGATTGATTTTTAGAAAATGATTGATTGTAATGAAACTCTACTAGGGCTCTGGTACCTTGTAAAATATTAAACCCTCTTTCCTTTGTATTGTCAAAAACTCCTCTTAATTGAAAGCCCGTATACAAAATACGACTGTCCTTAGCATAATCAGCAGCATTGGTATTTACACTTTCATATTGTAGATTATTGAAACTGGTTTGCTGAAAAAAGGGATTCAACTCAAGTCTGAATTTATTAGTCAAGGGGACTGCTGCTCCCGCTATCAATCCATTTAATTTATAGGACTGCCTTAAGAAATTTTCGGCATCATTTTCAAGATAGATGGATTGTCGAATCAACCGAACTTTAAAATCCATCCAGTATTTCAAATACTTGTATTCTGCAAAAAAATCGCCTTGGTCAAAACTGCTCTTCACCATACCCCCTGCATTGATTACATGATTTCCCAGAATGTCTGAAACCTGTATTTCTGCTGAAAAACCAAACCCTCTGAGTGGATCCAAGACAAAATCATTGATGAGGTTGTTTGAACTGAATCGAGGTTGATATGCCCGAGGTCCCCACACCTCATTTTCAATGGTTAAACGTTGGTAATTTTTAAAAAAAGAATCTATTTTCAACACATTATTCGATTCTTCTTTAACCTCTCTTTCTTCAAATTTATAATTTTCTGTATCTATATAATCGGGCTCTTGAGATTGATTAGGCTCGGCAAAAACAAACGTATCTGCATCTATGACCGTTACCAATACCTTATTTTGGGTACTATCCATATCCAATGGTTCTTCTTGGGATTGAATTAATAGGCTATCTTCTCTTGCTTTGACTTTCGCTTTTTCTCTTTTAAGCTTCTCCATCTTTCTCCGATCAAGAACCTCGGCAATATATTGGCCCTGTCTGATTTTTTGACGATTCGTTTCAGTGGTGAATTTGGAAGACTCAATATCTATGTTAGGATAATAATAAATATTATCCTCTCCTTCGTTAAAAGCTATAAAAACCATCCCATTATCATTACCGAAATGCACATCAAAATCTTTAAGGCTACTATTAAAATTGGTTACTTGGGTTTGAATACCCTGAGTCATTTCATATTTAAATAGATTGGTAATGCCCCTTTGATCACTTAAAAAATATAATTCCGATTGATTTTTAAATATGGGTTTCGTATCTCGAGTGTTCGTATTGGTCATTCTGAAATATTGCTGCGTTGTTGTATCTATATCGAATAAAAATAAATTAAAATGAGGATTTAAATATTTGATACTTGTATCCGAAATATTTAAAGCATCCGAGGGACGATTAGAACTAAAAACAATGGCGGCAGTGCCGGGTATGAAAGTTGGGTCAATGTCATCAAAAATATCAGAAGTAATTCGGCGAACTGAATTTCTCAATACACTGATAAGAAAGAGATCACTTTTCCCATCCGCATCTCCACTTATAATGGCCAATCTACCATTTTGATTCAATGAAAAACTTTTGATTTGGTTAAACCTTGTGAGGGGTTTTTCATTGAGAAGACCCGTTTCAATTTGATAACTCGCTAGGTATAAAAATCCCCGTTTAAAATAAATAATTCCCAATGTATTATCTCCAGCAAAATCTAATAGAGGAAGATCTTGATCCACATGATTTGCCTCCACTTGATACCCTCCTTGAAGGATTCGCGTTTTATTACCCGTATCTCTATCTCTCAGATAAACAGAAATCTTGCCTAATGAATTTTCAGTATAGGCAATGTATTTGCCCGATTCACTGACTGCTACATCGTTAAAATATTGATTTTCTTTTTTGTTTGTGGCAATGATTTTTTCTTTAGCTAAGGGTTCATAATTGGTATCAATTAGATCTTTTCCAAAGCGATAATAATTTTTCCAATTTTTAGAAAATTGCTTATAACTAATTCCTAGCGTATTACTTATGCTCACATCCTCTTTGTTCATAATTCTTGTTAAATTAAGAATATTCGATATGTTAGAAGCCCCATATTTAATAGCGATGTAGTTCCATATGGCTTGTCCCAAGACACCCGCCTGATCACCTTGAATCTTTTTTTCTTTCTTAATGTGCTTGGCATCTAAATAATCTCTTATAAAATCATCCATTTTTAAATCCCATCCGTAGGCCAAATACCTTGCTGCTCCATCTATAAACCATTCTGGAAGCTTTAGAAGATGTGAACTTTGAAAAACTTCTCTGAGACTTCCACCGAAAAGCATATCGTTGATTAAAGTACGAGATAAAAGATAAATAAGCTCTTCTTTAAATACCTGAACCGTTCCAGGGTTTGCAATTTCAAGTTGAAGTTTGATAAATTCCATTTCCCCTCCAATCGTGAAAACAGAACCATCAATGCCTATATTACTCTGTTGAAGATCATTGTAAGAATTATAAATGACAATTTTAGTTTTAGCACTGGGCGCATAGCCCAATAGATCTGTCAACCTATTAAATTCATCTTCTAAATAGTCAATGGCCTCTTTAGCATATCTACCTCCCTCATCATAATAATAGACATCAAAATGGCTGGTAGTATAAAACAACCAATTAAATTTTTTGTATTGAATCCTATTTTGACCAAATTCTGTATCATAATATTGACCAAACGAGGTTGAGATCGATAGTATATATATGATTAGAAATATGGCTTTTTTATAATTCATGTTTTAACGAAGGGGATTTACCTCCAAAGGCATTTTTTTACCAAAACAAATATGATCTGCCAAACTCATGGCAAAATACGGAATTAAAGAGACTCCCTTACTTCCGAAACCATTAAATATAGCCACATTTTTATGTTTGTGATGAAAACCCACAAAAGGCTTTCTATCGAAAGTAGCAGGTCTCAATCCTGCCTGATGTTTCAATACTTCCAAATTTCCAACATATAACTTACTTAACCTATCCAAGAGTTCCCGCCTTCCTTTTTCGGTGGGCTCCTTGTTTTGATTTTGGTTGTCATAGGTAGATCCCACTTTCAAATGATTTTTATAAGGCAGCATAAAAACACCTTTACTTACTACATGATCAAAGGTTAAACGACATGAAATATCTAAAATTTCTCCCTTTACTAATCTAAATTTTAAATCAGACCACAACGGATTAATTCCTGCCATGGGTCCCTCACAGAAAATAATTTGATGCGCCACAAAGGATCCTAGTTTTATGTTATCTTCTTCTATTTCCAATGCTTCAGAAGGTACGCTCCATTCAATATATGAATCTTGGTCTTTAAAATATTTTTTACATTCACTTACCAAAGTGGCTACATCAACCATGCCAGATTTATTTATAAAGAACCCTCCCAAGGGATCTATTAATTGATCCACCTTTATGGAATGATTCGAAATTGATTTGATGTAGGGTGCATAGCCCAGCTCCACAGTTCTCAAAGACCAATCATTTTGTTCTTCAATGTTATTGAACAGGCGATAGATAGTTTTACTAAAATGAAAACTCGCATTCATTTTTTTTTCTAAATCTTGATAGTAATTGGAAAGGTTTGGGAACAACTCATCTGCCAACCAAGTTTTCGCCATTTTACGCCCCGTGATAGGATTGTACAAACCCGCTGCGACTTTGGATGAGCTCACAATGGGGTTGTTGTCGAAGATCATCACATTTTTTCCTCGTTTTTCGAGTTCCAAAGCCAATAAACTTCCTGCCAGCCCCTGCCCTACAATCAAAATATCTCGCTTTTGCATCGTCTTACCGACTTTTTAAGCAAATTTGCAGTAAAATGTATTATTTATGAACATAAAATCCTTTGTATTCAATGCTTTCTACGAAAATACTTATTTATTAGCCAGTTCTAACCTTGAGACAATTATTTTAGATCCCGGCTGCTATGAAGATTTTGAAAAAAAAGAACTGACAGACTTTATAAAAACAAATAAATTAAAGCCCATTGCCATCATTAATACCCATTGTCATATCGATCATGTGCTTGGTAATGATTACTTAAAAAAATTATATGACATCCCTTTATGGATTCCAGCTACGGAAAAGAATTTACTGAAATCTGTCTCGACCTATGCAACCAGCATGGGTATTCAAAATTATCAGGAAGCCCAACCCGACAAATTACTCAGCGAAAAAGATGTGATTACCTTTGGATCTGATAAATTAGAAATCTTGTATGCCCCTGGCCATTCTGAAGGACATCTAATGTTCTACCACGCCGCTGAAAAATCTCTCATGGCTGGAGACGTGATTTTTCGTGAAAGTATTGGTCGAACGGATCTTCCTGGAGGTGATTTTAAGACCTTGGTAGAAAGTATCAAAAATCAAGTATATACCCTTTCAGAAGTTGTCAAAATTTATCCTGGGCATGGTCCCAGCACTACGGTTGGTCATGAAAAAGAAAACAACCCCTTTGTAAAATCTTGAATGTATTTAGGCACATACCCAACTTCCTCACCGCACTCAATCTATTCACGGGAGTGCTCGGTATTATAAATGTTTTTGAGGGCAATTACCAACATACCCTTTATTTTATAATGATTGCCGGTGTTTTTGACTTTTTAGATGGCTTCACCGCAAAATTGCTTCAGTCTACCAGCTCATTTGGGAAAGAATTAGACTCTTTGGCCGATATGGTTACTTTTGGTGTGCTCCCTTCATTGTTCCTGTTTAAGTGGGCTGCCTTAACCTCTGACGATTTCCATTGGTTGGCTTACAGCGCCGCATTGATCCCTATTTTTGCGGCCTTCAGATTGGCTAAATTCAATTTAGACTCGACACAATCGGATGCGTTTATTGGATTGCCGACGCCCGCCGCAGCCCTACTCACAGTAACCATCGTCAAAGCATCCTTTCTAGTTTCCTGGATTTACTTCACTCCAATTTATAGTCTTTCTGTAAGTCTGCTGATGATAGTACCTATAAAAATGCTCAGTTTCAAATTTACATCTCTGGTTTTGAGCGGTAATGAGCTGAGGTACTTGACCCTGCTGGTGATAGTCTTAGGACTGGCCCTGTTTCAGCTTAATTTTTTACCCTATATGATTCCTATCTACCTTATGCTCTCATTGCTCTCAAATATGTCTGCAATGCATAAAATTTTAGGTAAATAAATAATTTTATAGATTTAAAACCGTTAATTAAAGCAGTGAAATTCTTATATGCTTTTCTTTTTTTTATCCCACTTGAATCGGTAGGACAAACCGCTTTGTTTGATCAAGGCTATTGGTATAAAATTGGGGTTACTCAAGAGGGAATCTATAAAATTGATAAAAATTTTCTTAATCAAATAGGCATAGACTATAGCCAACCTAATATGCTCAAAGTATTTGGTAACGGGATTGGCATGCTTCCGCAAGCCAATCATGAAGAGAGACCACGAGGACTGATTGAAAATAGTCTTAAGGGTTATGGCCTTGAAGATGGTGTTTTCGATGACAACGACTTTCTGCTCTTTTATGCAAATGGACCCAATGATTGGACTTGGGAAGATGATCTTTGGCAATTTAAAAAAAATATTTTTTCTGATACCGCTTATTACTTCATCACGGCAGCCGATTCAGAAGGTGCAAGGGTAACCGAAGCACCTAATTACGATATAACAAATAATATTATTTCATCCTATATCGCCCGTAAAGTACATGAATTAGATGAAGTAAATCTGTTGGGGAACTCAGGTAGAGACTGGTTTGAAGCTTATTTTAAAGCAGGAGAAAGTAGAAGCTATAATTTCCCAACTGAGGGCGCAGTAGATACTATCAAAGCCTTCATTAAAGTCGTGGGCAGAAGCGACTTAGCAGGTGCCTTTGAAATTTATAATAATGAAACTTTATTAGGACTCATAAGCTATGATGGTATTAACACTAAATCAGGTTCTACTTATGATTTAAAAGGGGATATACAAAATGAAATCTTCACATTTTTGGTCAATGATGCTACAACGATCTTGACCCTAAAACTACCTGTGGTTGCAGGCTATGATGTGCTCCTTGGCTACTTAGATCAGATCGTCCTGACCTATGCCAGTAATTTAGTCCTTCACGATGACATGATGGTATTTTCACACCCATTATTGGAACAAGATACGATCACCTACGAAATCATCAGTGATGAGGGTATAGAGGTCTGGGACGTCACGTATCCTCTCGTGAAAAGTTTGCCCCTCCACTCAGTGGGGGGCAATCATAAGTATACAACCTTAAATCATGATCAACAACACTTTGTAGCATTTTCAAATCAAAACTTACCCCAACCCATTGCCTTTCACCCAATTATGAACCAATCCATCTCAGACCTGAATCCTACAGATGGCCTCATCATTACCCATCCGGAATTTATCGCATCTGCTGAGCGACTCGCTCGTTTTCATTCAATCCATGACCAATTAGATGTTGCGGTAGTCACAACTAACCAAATTTACAATGAATTTTCATCGGGCATGCAAGATCTAACTGCCTTAAGGGATGCCATTAAGTATTTTCGAAGTCTCAATAATAGTTTTCGCTATGTGTTACTCATGGGAGATTGTTCTTTTGATTACAAAGATCGAATATCCAATAATACAAACTTTGTTCCTGTTTATGAATCTAGAAATTCCTTAAACCCAATCAATAGTTATTCATCAGATGATTATTTTGGGTTTTTAGAAGAGGAAGAAGGACTATGGATCGAAAATAACGAAGGCAATCATAGTTTAGAAATTGGGATTGGCAGACTTCCGGTTAAGACACAAGAAGAGGCCAAAAACATGACTGATAAAATCATTCGTTATGCTTCAAGCCAAAGAATGTATGGTTCTTGGAAAAACAACATCACCTATGTGGCTGATGATGGAGATGCCAATCTACATCAAAGGGCTGCTGAAACCCTTGCCAGTTATTTTAGTGATTTCCAACCACAAACCCAGCTAAATAAATTATATATAGATGCATTACCACAAGAAATACTGGCCAGTCGGGAATCTGCACTTCTTACTAGGGAAGCACTGATCAGCGCTCTTGAAGAAGGTACCTTTGTGGTAGATTATTTGGGTCATGGAAATGAAAGCCAATGGGCCGTCGAAAATATACTAGATGCGACGCTCGTTAATGATTTAACCAATCGTTTTTATTTACCCCTCTTCTTAACCGCAACCTGTGAATTTGGTAGATATGACGATCCATCAATTAATACCTCAGGTGCCGAAAAGCTCTTGCTCAACAAAAATGGTGGCGCCATTGCCTTATTGACTACTACCCGACCCGTTTATGCTTCTTCTAATGAGTTGGTCAACGAGGCATTTCATAAAAATTTATTTAAAACTGAAAATGGATCCTTCTTAAGATTAGGAGATATTATGAGACTTACCAAAAATGAAAGTGTCTCTGGTGTGAATAACCGCAATTTTTCATTGCTAGGGGACCCCATGTTGCAACTCCAGTATCCAGAAAATAAGATCGTTATTGATAGTATCAACGGATTTAATATTGTCGATTTGGGGAGCGACACCTTAAGTGCACTTGAAAAAATAAGATTTAGTGGGTCTGTTCAATCAATTGACAGCCTATTTCTTACAGATTTCAATGGAAGTGTAAATGTTTCCGTTTATGATCGAATCACTAAAAAAGAGACTTTAGGTCAGGAAAACCCTACATTTACGTATGCTGTCAGAGAAAATAAAATTTTTGAGGGTCAGGCCACCGTCTATAATGGCCATTTTTCTATTGAATTTATAGTTCCCAAAAACATCAGTTATCGGTTTGAATCTGGGAAAATCATAATGTATGCCCAAAATGATGAACTTACCAGTGATGCTACAGGCTTTTTTAAAGATTTTGTAATGGGTAATACAGCAGAAAATCCTGCTGTAGACAATGAACGCCCTACAATTAGCCTTTACATCAATGATGACTCGTTCAATGAGGGAGATGTGGTAGGGAAAAATGTGCTTTTTATTGCTAAAATAGTAGACGAAAGTGGTATCAATACATCAGGTATCGGTATCAATCAAGATATTACCTTAACCCTAGAAGATGGGAGCATCTATGTTTTAAACGATTATTACGTGGCTGATCTCGATACTTATCAGTCAGGAAGCATCACATTTCCGTTAAGAAATATGTCCGTTGGAAATCACACAGCGACCCTTAAAATTTCAGATATACACAATAACACCTCTTATCGCCCCGTTAACTTTATAGTTTCCAATGAGCCAAAATTATTGCTTTACAATGTGATGAATTATCCCAATCCAGCCAGAGATGGCACCACTTTTACATTTGAACATGATCGAATAGGTGAAGCTCTAGAAATTAAACTCATAATATATGACACCCGAGGAAATATCATCAGCAAAGAATTATTTGAAGTTGATGATAGCCCTAAAAAAATTGATGGCCTCTATTTACCTTTTCCACCTGGCACATTTAGAAAAGGAATTTATTTATACCAGATCGAAGTTTCCAGTACGCAAGATCAAGCAAAAGGAACTGCTATTGAGCGCTTACTAATAAATAATTGAACTAACTTTACCTTATAAAATGCAAACTATCAAAGTCTTTTTACTATTTATTCCCATTATTTGGGTGCCTATTTTTGCCAAAGGACAAGTACGTGTTACTGGACAAGAAGGAGACAATCCCATTTCAGTTGCTGTTCCATTTGTCAGCTTTGCTCCAGACAGTAGAGGATCTGCTTTAGGTGATGCCGGTGTAGCTACGAGTCCTGATGCCCAGAGTATTCATTGGAATAATGCAAAACTTGCTTTTATTAATTTTAGCTCCGGTTTCTCTTTTTCCTACTCACCTTGGTTAGGCAATATCGTAGACGATATGTCTCTCAATTATCTCACTTACTATAAAAGAATTGATCAAATTCAAGCATTTGGCATCAGTATGAGGTATTTTGATATGGGGGAGATTCAACTCACCGATGTCACTGGATTACCCATTGGTCTTGAAAACCCACGTGAATTATCCTTTGATGCCACTTACTCTAGGAAATTAACCGAAAACCTAAGTGGAGGACTGAGTATTAGGTACATTTGGTCCAACTTATTAGGAAACAGCACGGGGGCTCCCAGTGCAAATTCGGGCAAAAGTCTTGCCTTTGACTTAGGCTTTTATTATGTTAAACCAATGGTTATAAGTGGTTTAGATACTGATTTTTCTTTGGGCGCTCACATTTCTAATTTAGGTCAAAAAATCAGTTACACCAGTGAAGAATTTGAAGATTTTATCCCAGCCAACCTCAGGATCGGAATGGCACTAAAAATGAATTTAGATCAGTATAACTCTTTTACCTTTATCTTCGATATGAACAAGTTATTGGTGCCTACGCCTCCTATTTATGAACGGGATACCGATGGGAACTTGGTACTAGACAATGGTAATCCTATCATTGCTTCAGGCAAAGATCCAAACCGTCCGTTCATCAGTGGTACATTTGGTTCTTTTAATGACGCCCCCAATGGATTTAGCGAGGAAATGCAAGAACTTACTTTTTCTGTAGGTACTGAATACTGGTATGGAGAAATGGTAGCGGCTCGGGTAGGTTATTTTTATGAACATGAAAATAAAGGGGCTAGAAAATATTTTACCGTAGGCTTTGGGGTACGGTATTCGACCTTTGGCCTCGACTTATCTTATCTCATTCCTCAAGTACAAAACAATCCATTAGGAGATACCCTCAGGTTGTCTTTCTTGTTTAATTTCAATAAAAAAGAAACCCTCGACACCTCTTCATGATAGATCGGACTCTTGCACCCGCATCTTTTCCTGTAAAGAATTTTAATTTTAGGAACTACCGTAAGATCATATTGAATGGCCACATTGAGGGTCTTGTCATTCCAGACAAACAACATCCCATCTGCTCAATAGAAATTATTTTCCGAAGTGGTAGTTGGTTTGAAAAGAATCCAGGTGTTGCTTTTTTAACAGGTAAAATGCTTCTTGAGGGGAACTCCACCAAAAATGGAGAAGAAATAGCGTTGGCTTTTGAACATATGGGAGCTCACATAGAAATACAAACTGCAGTTGATGGTACCAGTATTCGTCTTTTCGCTACTCAAAAGCATATTCACTCAAGTCTCTCTTTACTACAAGAAATACTTTTTACACCCAGCTTCCCTGCCCACGAGTTCGAGGTTATTAAGAATTTAAAAGTGGAACAAATAAAGATCCAACTTGCGAAAAACACCTATTTCGCTACTTCATACTTTCATGAATTACTGTTTGGTGCGACCCACCCCTATGGCCGTTCTCTAAAAGAGATAGAGATCAAACAGAGATCCCTGCTTGAAATCACAGATTTTTTTCAGTTACAATTCCAAAATAATCCTAAGGTGGTACTTTGCGGTGACATTGATGAAAAGATTATCGAAAAAACAGCCCTGCTTTTAGGCAACATAAATAAAGTTGGCGAAGAAATGCCTAGTTTTGAGATCCGCCCCAATCATGGTCACCAAACGATCGAACGCTCAGATAGTGTGCAAGCTTCACTCAGGGTAGGTGCCCAAACCATCCATAGGGGGGATCAAGATATCCATAAATTAACGGTCGCCAATAAACTTTTAGGTGGTTTTTTCGGATCCCGCCTTATGAAAAAATTAAGAGAAGAAAAAGGATTAACATATGGGGTCTATTCATCCATTACGCATGCTCACAATGCCTCTTATTGGACAATTTCAACAGAAATGAAAAGCGATAATGCCGAAGATTCATTAGAAACTATTCACGAAATTATTACTGAACTTGCTCAAAACTATCCTTCTCTTTCAGAAGTTGATATGCTCAAAAATTTCCTAAGAGGAAATTTTTTGAGCTCTATGAATTCGATCTTAGATGTTGCCTCTATCTACACCCTCCTTTTTGTGAATGACATATCCCATCATTTTTTAAACACCTCTTTAGAAACCATAGATAACATTCGGCCTAAAGACATATCTGAAATGATACAAAAATATTATCTGGATTCGGACAAATCATCCTTGTTTGTCCGGTAAATGTCTTATAATTAAATAGTGATACATTCTCTCAATAGATGCATATTTAAAGGCCAATTTCATGTAGCCCGCATAATCCATCAAACCGACCCTATGCTCCTGAGTAACCACCAGCAAATCCTCGCCAATAGGAGTGATGTTCTCATAATCGGTCCGCAACATGATATCTCCAGATGCGTTCGCAATCCCTATATTCCCTTTGATGTCTTTGAGTAAATAGTTGCCGCATGACTGATCAATGCTTACATATTTTAAAGAAAGAATGAGCTTACCCGAATTGTCTATAAGACCATATTTATCCTTTTGACGTACTATGGCCACGCCGTTCTCATAAGGGAATACTTGGTCGTATATCGGTTGTATGACTAATCTCTCCTGAGCATCTATAAACCCCCATTTGTTGCCTAATTTATAGCCAATGCGCGCATCAGAAAAGCAAAGTAAACTATCATAACGATTGGCTATCCTTAAATTGCCTTTTTCATTGATAAAGCCATATTTTCCATCTTTTTTAATCATAAAGAGCCCTGTACAATAATTGAGTACCTGACTGATGTCATCCTCAGGAATGACACGGTACTCTGAAAATTCATCTAGTAGCACGGTACCTCGACTGTCTTTACCCCAAAATAGGTGGCCCATTTGGCCTACAGAATCATAAAATGGATCTAGAATAACTTCTCCTTGAAGAGATATGATACCTCTTTGATCCGAATGATTCCTTATTTCTAAATATGAACCCCGATCGAAAATATTCCCCTTAATTTGATAGATGGCATCGCCCTCCATGGAAAGAAGCGTAGTAATTTCTTTATCTCTTGCAATAATACCATAGGAGGCGATAGATAATTCATCAAACATTGGTGCTACGATCCAATGTTCAAAAAGATCTATCACACCCCATTTACCCAAATAATTAATGGCTATTTTCTGGTGATAACCTGCACCTATCGAATCATATTTTAAAGAAATAATTTCATCCCCTTTAAAATCTAGAAAGCCCCAAAATTCATAATTTTTAACTGGAATCATCGAAAATAATTGGGCAGAAATATCCTGATACCCTTTTTTTGAAATCTTGGAACCGAATTGATTATAAACCTCCCATTTTCCTTTCAAAAAGGCATAAAAAAACGGCGCATCCTGGTAAATTGAATCTTTTTCCAAAATAAAAGGTTTTCCTTCGGTATCTGTAACCGACCATGTATAGCTCGACTTATGATAAGTCAACACAAAGCCTTTAGTTTTAAAACTGGTCTTTTGATTACTCCTGATGACCTTATTTGAAGATGGGTTGATTAACCGTTCTTCACTCCCATTACAATAAGCCACAAGGATGCCAGCATCGAATGTAAGTGAGTCTGCCCTGACCGTTATGATAGTCTTTAAATCAAAATTTCGAACTTCCCATAAAGGAAAACTGACCACCTCTTTTACTCCATTTATCTGTTTATATTTTGTTTCGAGCAACGCAACCATTCCCTCTAAATCTAATAAGCCGTATTTACCTCCTTTTTCCACGCAGATTCCCTCAGTAATAACTGAAAATTGATCAAAATCTTGGAATGGAGTTTCTGTTCCACCTTTTCGAAATAACGCCCATTTATTTAAAAAATTTTGGGCCATTACCACATGTTCATTAACAACCTTAATTTCTTTATGCTTGGGCGGCAAGATTAAGTTGAATTCATTATCGTAAAATCCCTTTTTTATAGTTCCATAGTCATAAGTTGAGACTACATAGCCCAGAGACTTCGACTCAATCGAAAAATAATTACAGCTGATCTTAATAGACCCTTTCGAATCGATAATACCGTAAAATAATTGGTTACTTAAATTTCCCTTGATCGAAGCAAGAATATTACCTCCGTCAATCACCGACAATTTATAATAGATGGCTGCCGAGATTTTCTTTGTCTTAATATTTAGCAGGCCCCATTTTCCATTATGGAAATAGCCCACAAAGTTACCCACCGTCTCAAAATTTCCGTTTGACCATCCAATTTGATCATATACAGGGGCTACAACTATGGCTCCCTTTTCATCTTGAATTCCATAATAGGCATCTTTCTTTAATAAGCTATATTGCGCTTGGGCGAATCCAGTATAAAAAAGCAGTACAAGAAGAAAAGTAAGTATCGAACGAATGTCGTGTCTGACAATCAAATGCTATTTTTTAGGAGTTAATTCATCTTTCTCAAGATTGAATAGATCATTGAGCAACTCAACCAAAGTTTCGGCTTCTCCCCTTTTACAGGCAGCTTTTAATTGAAGTACGGGGAGTTTGATTACTTTTTGAACAATTCTCTTGGTCACCTTATCGATCAGGTCCTGCTCCACTTCTGTTATCTTACCTACATATCGAGCAATTTCTTCCTTTCTGATCTCTTCTAAGGCTTTTTTTAGTTTTTTAATTGTAGGAGATACCTCCATTTCCAAAGACCAGTTTTTTAATTCCCCAATTGTTTCATCCAAGATCAATTCAACTTCTGTTATAGCAGCCCTTCTACGCTCGATAATGCCCGAGGTTTGTTCTTCTATTTGATCTACATTATACAGTATAATTCCGTCTATAGTATCTAGCTCGGAGTCCATACTCCTCGGCACTGCTAAATCAACAAATAGTTTTTGAGACAACAACTGTTCATGAATGTGATCCTTCATAATTATAGGCTTGGGAACTTGGACTGAGGATATAATCACATCAAATTTGGCTATGTTTTTAAGTAGTTCCTCAAAAGGAAGCACTTCATAACCATACTGCTTGGCCAACGTTTGAGTCGTCAGAGCATTTCGGTTAGACAAGGTAATCGAGGCATTCATTTCCTCCATATTATCCGCAACATCTCGTCCTATTTCTCCTAATCCTAAAACCAAAATTTTAGGATCTGAAAAATTTTGAATGAATTGTTGAACCAAGCCTACACAAGCATAAGATACCGAAGCAGCCCCATCTCGAAAAACAGTCTCCTGTACTACTCGTTTGTTCGCATAAAAAATAGTATGCATCAACCGGTGAAAAAATGGTCCTGAAAGATGCTGATCGGCAGAACATTGATAAGCCTTTTTTACTTGATTAGAAATTTGAATATCTCCTAAAACCTTAGCTTCAAGCCCTAAGGCTACCCTAAACAAATGTCGTAAAGCCGGTAATTTCTCCTTATTCCAGAAGTAAGAGTCAATACCATCATCAACAATTTTTTTTTCTGTTTTTAATAAGTTTAAAATGGCATTAGATAAATCCAAATCTGAGGTATAGTAAATTTCGGTACGATTACAAGTTGAAAGAATTAAAGCTTCCTCGACACCCAAGATTTCGCGCATTCTATCCAAAAAATTTCTACTTTCATTTTCAGAAAAAGCCACTGATTCTCTGATCGAAATGGGCGATGAATCATGGGACAAACCAACAACTTTTAAACTCTCGTACATGTAAAAGAAATAATTGGAACACAAAAATAGCTTCAATGTTTTTTATATTGAACATTAAAGACAAAATTCTTACCTAACGGGGTTTTTAAGTTTAAAATTATTGATGAGAAAAATTAGAATATTTATCATTAATCAACGGGGTTTTCCTAGAACATAGGCCAATGGAGTGATCTTTTTAGTCATTCTCATCTTATTTATTTTTTTTTGAGATAGCTCTTGCCCAAAAATAACACCCCTGAGATCGATCTACATACACAGACTGACTTAAAAAATCGGGAGGAGGAAATTAAAAGTTCAGATACATTAAAGCATTCTTCATCTTCAATAAAAGACTTTTAACTCGTTATATTTCATCCCAATTCAATCTCAGTATAGACATTAAAAAAAAATATGGCATCGATACCTCGTTCATTGAGTCCCTTCTCCCCTACATTAAAATTTCAGAAAGGACGTTCAAAAAAAGTGATTACAAAAAATAAACTCTGATCTCCGCAAGCAAGCCCCTGCAGTAAGCATAAAACTAGATCTCAATTTAGCGGACAGTATTCAACTAAAAAGACTTCAAGGTGTAGGTCCTATTTTGGCGCGTCGTGCCTAAAAGTTCCGAGAAGCACTCGGCGGTTTCTATGATATTACACAATTGACTGAAGATTACAAAATGCCAAAAATCCCTAAAGAAAAAATTGCAAAATATTTTTATCTAAAGGGTGATCAAACTTTAAAATTAAATATCAACACTGATTCGATCATTCATCTCAGTAAGCACCCCTTTATTAATAGGAATCTTGCCAAATCAATAATAAATTATTGCAAAGTATACTGTAACTACGAAGGGGTAGAACAAATAACTTCAATAAAGATTATTTCGGACTCGCTTTATCATAAAATTGCACCTTATCTTACAACTAGCGAATAATCTAAAATGCGGCCTATATTAGAGACTTATTTAAGACGCCTTACCAATCTTTCTGGCAATAATAGGTCACTGCTCATTCATAAATTAAGAGCAGATCATTTTGTTGATGCACATCAATTTGATTTTGCATTGAACGATCCCAGCTTTAATATTATTGAAAGTCTTATTCAAGGTAACCAAAATATTCCCTTGTGCTCGACCTTAGAACCTAGAAATGCCAGCAGTAACAAAATATCTCAACAACTCAAAACGATAGTAAAATCTGAAAATTTCATTTTTAACGAACGTGGCTCCAAAGATTTATATCTAGGGTGGCCTTTTATTAAAGGAAAGTTCATTAATGATACCCTCGTCAGATGTCCTTTAATCTTTTTTCCAATTGCAATCGAAATCAAAGAGGATGTCTGGGTGTGTAACCTTAAGAAGAATATCAACATTACCCTAAATAAAACTTTCCTTTTAGCCCATGCGCTCTATAATAAAATAAGCTTAGATGAAGACCTTTTGGACTTGACTTTCAATGATTTTGACAAGGAATCAACAAATTTCAGAACCCAATTATATGAGCTCTTGCGCGAGGGTGACCTCAAACTTATTTTCAACAGTGATAATTATATAAATAAGCTAACTCATTTCAAAAATAGCACCAAGGAAATATTGAGAAAGACTGAAAAAACGGGCATTCTACAACTCTATCCAGAGGCAGTCATTGGCATTTTTCCACAATCAGGCTCATTCCTAGTTCCCGATTACCAGTCCCTATTGGGAAACCAAACTATTGATGATTTAGAGGTATACTTCAATAAGAAAATCAAGGAAAATCCCGAAGATGAAACCCCTGCTAAAATTACAGATAGGGCACGAGAAGAAAACAGCTTTATGCCTTTTGAATTGGATGCCTATCAGGAAGAAGCTCTAAACCATGTCAAAAAAGGTAATTCCATTTGCCTGGAGGGACCACCAGGATCTGGAAAATCTCAATTAATCTCAAATCTTATTTGTGATTACATGGCCAGAGGGAAAAATGTCTTGCTTGTTTGTCAAAAAAAAGTAGCCCTAGATGTCGTCTATGAACGATTGAGTAGCAAAGATCTCCATGATTTTTGCGGGCTCGTTCATGACTTTAAAAGTGACCGCAAAGACATCTTCTATAAGTTACAAAACCAAATGAATCGTCTAGATGAATATCAACACAAAAACAACGGATTGAACAGTATTCTTTTAGAGAGAAATTTCCGACAAGCCAGTCGTCAAATCCATCAAATTACCGAAGAGCTCAATGAGTTTAAAATGGCCCTATTCGATGACCGTGAATGTGGTAAATCAATCAAAGAACTGTATTTAAGCAGTAATCCAAAACATTTATTCCTTCCCATACAAAGTTCATTAAGTCATTTTAAATGGCCAGAAGTAGATGAATTTGAACATAAACTTAAGCGCTATCTGACGTATTCCCTTAAATACAAACAACAAAATTATTTTTGGATCTGGGGGACTTCGTTTTCGAATTTGAATATTT
Organism: Flammeovirgaceae bacterium UBA976; assembly: GCA_002292365.1. Lineage (GTDB taxonomy): Bacteria > Bacteroidota > Bacteroidia > Cytophagales > Cyclobacteriaceae > UBA4465. Next base: position 8,278 of record DBBU01000020.1, on the reverse strand, counting down.
CAGATTTAAAAAACATTCAAAACGTGATCACCGAGGCTCAGTTGACGTTTGACAATTTCACTGAAAAATGTCAAACTATTTTTTTAAATGCTCCTGATTACGACTCAATGGTTTTTTATCTCGATAAAATACCCGTTCTGAAAAAATTTATCTCAAATATTGACCATACCACTACCCACCAATATTTCAGAAAAATTCTTGATCAAATACCCGATGAAAATTATGATTGGTTAGCAAATATCGAAAAAAATATCCTCGTCTGCTTTGCGGGCATAGGCCTAGAAATGACATTAAAATCTGAAGACTTGGGTCGCTTTCAAAAAGCCCTTCAACATGCGATCGATTCAAGAAATAACTTTATAGAAATGATTAAATGGAGGTTGTTTTCTCATGACAAAGCATTGATCACTTGCGTATTGAACGCCAATGGACTCACTCATAATAAAATGGGCTTTGAACAACTACTTAAAAAAATTGATAATCGACTCAACTATGAGCATAATTTGTCTCAATTAAATCAAAAAAAATGGCTCATCAACTATCCTGATAAAATTGATAAAATTGCCGTTCAAAATTGGTTTTTCTATCAGCGAAATGCCTTAAACGCCTACCTACAGCATAAAGAACTTCGAGACTTGGATACTTTGATCAACTTTAAAAAAAATGATCGTAGCGTACATGTTTTGATGCTCAAAAGATTGGTCACTTTCCTCACGGAAATTCCTGAACAAATGAGAGGTTGGAAAAAATACCTTTCTTCTAAGCAACTCAATGAGTTTTTATCTAAAAACGTAACCAAAAAGGAAATTTTAAATGAGCTCAATCGTGAATTCGAAAATCTAGTAGACTATCATTCAACATTTGCCCATTTTAACCCTAAACAGCAAGAAATTGCCCTTCAATTAATAGATATTGAAGGTGGATTAGAAAAAATGATATCCTGTTTCAATAACAGCCTTGCCATTGCTTGGATCGAAAAAATAGAAACCAAATATCCAATTTTAAGAGCTGTCTCCTCAATGAAATTTCAAGAAAATTTGAAATTATTGACCACATCAATTGAAAGCAAAAATGACTTCAGCCAAGAAATGACTCTCTTAAAATCCAGAGAGCGTACCTATCAAGATTTGGAATTTAATAGGTTAAAGAATCTGGTTTCTTATAGAGATCTTAAGCATGAGGTAAAAAAGAAGAAACGGATTTGGCCTTTACGAAAAATTATTTCAGAGTACCAAGAAGAAGTTTTTAAATTAATCCCTTGTTGGATGACTTCTCCAGAATCTGCTTCAGCCATCTTTCCCATGACACAATGCTTTGACTTAGTTATTTTTGATGAAGCCTCACAGTGTTTTGCTGAAAGAGGTATTCCGACTATTTATCGTGCTAAACAAATTGTAATCGCTGGTGATTCAAAGCAATTAAAACCGTTGGATTTATATCAGGTCAGATGGTCCAATAAAGAGACAGATCATCCTGACCTGGAAGTCGATGCACTCCTTGATCTAGCTCAACGATATCTTCCTAAATATTATTTACAAGGACATTACAGAAGTCGGCACCTAGAATTAATTGAATTCTCAAACATTCATTTTTATAATAATAAATTACAAATGTTACCGGATATTTCTTCCATTAATTCAAGCAAAGCACCCATCACCTATCTTCAAGTAAAGGGTATCTGGGATAAAAATACAAATTTGATCGAAGCGGAAAAAGTGGTTGAGATGACTGCACAATTGAGACGTAATGAGCCCGACAAAAATATTGGAATCATTACCTTTAACAGCTCACAAAAAGAACTCATACAAGAACTACTTGAAAGCCGAATGGGTGATCTATCTTATCGGGATGTTTTCATAAAAAACATAGAGAATATTCAAGGGGATGAAAGAGATATTATCATATTTAGCGTAGCCTATGCTCCCGATCAAACAGGTTTACTGCAAATGAAATTTGGATCTTTAAATGACCTCGGAGGTGAAAATCGCTTGAATGTTGCCATTACGAGGGCCAAAGAGAAAATAATTTTAGTTACAAGTATCCATCCGGATCAGTTAAATACTTCAAAATCAAAAAATAAAGGCCCAAAATTACTTCAATCTTACTTAAAATTCGCCTTAGATGTCAGTACAAAAAAATGGAGTCCTGCTAAGGAAAAACCATTAATTTTTAACCAAAATTGGTACTTAAAAAATCAATTAGCTAAGTGTATCAATAAGTTAAAACTTGATGTCAGCGTGGCTCATAATTATCCGTTTTCCGATCTAATATTGAAGAACAAGGAACACGCTATGGGAATCATTAATACCGATGACGAGCGATATTTTAATTCTAAATCATCCAAAGAATCCTTCATTTACAATACACAGTTATTGAACCAGAGAAATTGGCCCAATATCTCATTTCATAGCCGTGAATTTTGGAAATCTCCGGCAGATATTCAACAAAAAATCAAACAATTTATCTCTCGAATTATGGCTGAATAATGGTAGCCACTCGTAAACCAATTTGATCAATATCCTGAAGCGTATCTATTCGCATGAATTGGGTCAGCCTCATCTTATAATGTCCAGGATTGTTAAAAGAATATGATTTGATGAGATCGAAATTACGATCAAAAGTACTCCCCATCCCTGTACCCAAAGGCTTCCCTGTTTTGGGTTCAAACAAAATAACCTCAGCCAAATCTGTTTTGATAAGACTGTCCTCATGAAATAGCTCATACTTAATATACAAATTATTAAAGCCGTAAGTGTTTTTATTTCGTACCATTCCTATGATCTGATACGGCGTTCCCAAATCTATAATATCAAACTCAAATAACTGAGCCGATTTTTGCGGCCAAAATCCCTTTAAATTAATATGCTTTTCAAAAATGCGATTCTGATCACACCCCAGCAAGAAAAATAAGATACCTAAACAAAAAACTCTCATCTATTTTTTAATTTCAAATTCTCCAAAGAAATTTTAAATGACTATTCAGTATTTAGTCTATTTAAAAATTATTTTCTTAGGTTAAAGATAAACCTTATTCTATTTTGTTTTAATGGACTAAATCAAACCCTATGTCTTTTCGATAATTCATACCCTTCCAATTTATAGACTCAACACCTTTGTAACTTTTCACTAAGGCTTCAGTTAAGTGGTTTCCCAATCCAGTAATAGCCAATACACGCCCTCCTTGAGTGTGTAAACCATGATCATCTTGAACAGTCCCCGCGTGAAATGGTATGATATTTTCATCTTTGATAGAAGCTATTTTGATCCTTTCACCCGTTTCATAGGACCCTGGATAACCTGCTGAGACCAATACGACCGTGGCAGCTACATTTTTCTCAAAGGTCACAGTGGCATTAGATAGCTCCCCTCTTGCAGTTGCCACCAATAACGGTACAATATCTGATTTAATCCTTGGCATAACTACTTCAGTTTCGGGATCACCCATCCTGACATTATATTCGATGACCATGGGTTCTTCTTCCACCTTGATTAAACCAAAAAACACAAAACCATGGTAATCAAATCCTTCAGATTTAATTCCTTTGATGGTTGGTAAAATGATTTGATCTTCAACCTTTTTCATGAAATGGGCATCTGCAAAAGAAACCGGTGATACAGCCCCCATACCTCCTGTATTCAGGCCTGTATCCGCTTCTCCGATTCTTTTATAATCCTTCGCCTCAGGTAGGATGACATAAGACTCTCCATCCGTTAAAACAAAGACAGACAACTCAATACCATCTAAAAATTCTTCTATCAAAACATTTTCACTCGCCGTTCCAAACTGACCTGCTAGCAGTTTTTCTAAACTTTCTTCAGCTTCCTGCAAATCCTTGGTGATAACAACACCCTTTCCGCCTGCCAAACCATCTGCTTTAAGTACATAAGGGGGAGTGAGTCCTGCTAAAAAACGCTTACCAGCCTCTAAGTCCGACTTGGTGAATATTTCTGCTGCTGCAGTAGGAATCTCATACTTCAACATGAACTGTTTAGCAAAATCTTTACTCCCCTCAAGTAATGCCCCTCGAGCACTCGGTCCAACAATTAATAAATCTTTTAATTTAGGGTCTTTTTTTAAAAAGTCTACCACACCATTTACCAAAGGGTCTTCTGGTCCAATCACCAATAGGTCTATGCCCAAACGCAGGACCGTATCAAAAATCTTTGATTTATCGTTTAACTTTAATGATAAGTTCGTTGCTATTTCCGCAGTTCCTCCGTTACCCGGCGCCACAAAAAGTGCCTCACACAAGTCACTTTGACTTATTTTCCATGCCAAGGCGTGCTCTCTACCTCCTGCGCCTAATATCAGTATTTTCATGCTTAACTTATTTGTAATCTTTTATGATGCTTAAATCTCCTATTAATGCGCATATTCAGACATGAATTTTATTCGCATCAAACGGACCTCATCTTCAGAATACTCCTCCTCTAAATCAATAATGGCTTCACTCAGCTCGCCAGACTCTGAAACCAAAAAATAGTCAATAATGTCATCTTGACGCTCATCGTCCAAAATTTGGTCTAGATAATAGTTAAGATTCAATCTAGTTCCTGACTCACAAATATTCTCAATTTCCGTAATAAGTGATTCATAAGTAATCCCCAAGCTGGATGCAATATCTTCTAAATCATATTTTTTATCAATTTGATTGATGATACTGATCTTATTTCTTGACTTAGCCCCTGAAGATTTTATCAAAACATCCGAAGCCGTCATGATCTCATTATCACTTACATATTGATTAATCAAATCTAAAAAAGGCTTCCCAAATTTTCGAGCCTTATTCTCTCCCACACCTATGATCATCCTTAAATTCTCCATAGTCGAAGGATAAAAAGTCGCCATTTCTTCTAAAGCCGGCTCCTGAAAAATGACATAAGGTGGTAATGATTTTTGTTTGGCTACGGTTTTTCGTAACCCCTTTAATAGATTGAACAAAGTAGTATCATAAGAGTAGAGACTGGGTTTTGATTTTTCAATTTCCTCCTCTTCTCCACCCGTCTGATATTCATGATCTCTGGACAATTTAATAGAATAACTTTTTTTAAGATACTCTTTACCTTTTAATGTCACCTTGAATATACCTGGTGTATCAATATCTTTAATTAATAGTTCATTGAATAAAGCCTGTCGTAATACCGCTTTCCAGAAAAAATCCTGTTCTTCGGCCCCCGTTCCAAATCCTGGCAATTGATCATGACCATAACTCTTGATGTGCTGATTCTTTTTTCCACAAACGAAATTAACAATGTGATTAATTTCAAAACGCTCATGGGTATTTAGGACGGCATTTATAATTGTTTTTAAATATTCCTCTCCTTCAAACTGCTCTTTTGGATGTTGGCAATTGTCACACATTCCACAATTGTCTTGATCATATTCTTCTCCAAAATAATGCAGTAGCTGCGTTCTTCTGCATACCGATGACTCGGCATAGTAGGCAATCTCTTCTAATAATAACTTTGAATTTTCACGTTCGGTGACCGGTTTATCTTTATTGAACTTTTCGAGCTTAAGCACATCATTGTAACTGTACAACATTAGGCATATCCCTTCAAGGCCATCTCTACCCGCTCTTCCTGTTTCCTGATAATATCCTTCAATGGACTTAGGTGCATCATAATGGATGACAAAACGAACATCTGGCTTATCTATACCCATTCCAAAAGCAATGGTAGCTACGATTACATCTATTTCTTCATTCAGGAAGCCATCTTGATTTGCAATGCGCTGATGACTTTCCATACCCGCGTGATACGGAGCGGCATTGACCCCATTTACTTTTAATAATTCAGCAATCTCTTGAACTTTTTTTCTACTCAAACAATAGATGATTCCAGACTTACCATTCTGCTCCTTAACAAACTTGATCAATATCTTTTTCGCTTGTTGCTTAGGCTTTACCTCATATTGAAGATTAGGCCTATTGAAAGAGGACTTGAAAAGGTTTGCCCCTTCCATATTCAAGTTTTTCATCACGTCCAATTGAACCTTAGGCGTAGCCGTTGCAGTAAGCGCCATAATGGGCATTTCGCCTATCTGAGAGACAATGGCACGAATTCTCCTGTACTCAGGTCTAAAGTCATGCCCCCATTCCGAAATACAATGTACCTCATCAATGGCCACAAACGCAATTTTGGCCTCATTTAAAAAATCAATATTATCTTGTTTTATCAAAGATTCAGGAGCCACATAGAGCAATTTCACTTCTCCAGATGCCACCTCTTGCTTTACTTTTTTTATTTCTGCCTTGGTCAGTGTTGAGTTTAAAAACTTAGCATTGATCCCTAAGGCCATCATTTGATCTACCTGATTTTTCATCAAGGCTATCAAAGGAGATATCACAATGGTCGTCCCCTCACTTATAATGGCAGGTAATTGATAACACAAAGATTTGCCCGCACCCGTAGGCATGATCACAAAAGTGTTTTTACGTGCTAAAATATTATGAATAATTTTTTCTTGTTCACCTCTAAATTCGTCATATCCAAAAATCTTTTTTAAATCAGTTTTTAATATTGACGTATTTGCTGTTTTTATCATCTTTTTACCTTTGGCTGGTTACATTGCAAAAAAAAGCATTAGAATGCTAAATTTGCATTCAAAAGCTTTTTCTCAAAATAAACAAGAAGTATTAATTTAAGATTTAAGCAATACTCCGATCATTCTGCAAACGCTACTCAAATTTAGTGAAAAGAGAACTGATCGAAAAGAATAATCAACATGGATAAAAAAATAAATATTGTGATCATGGCTGGGGGGACAGGGACTCGCTTTTGGCCCTACAGTCGTAATAAAAATCCCAAGCAATTTTTGGATGTGTTGAATACGGGGAAGTCTTTATTACAAATGACGTATGATCGCTTTATTGAGCACGTCCCCAGAGGCCAAATTTGGATTGTTTCCAATGTTATATATCGGGAGCTTATCTCCGTACAAATACCTGATTTATCCTCAGATCAAATATTATTAGAACCCAGCAAGCGAAATACTGCTCCTTGTATCGCTTATGCGGCTTATAAAATTCGAAAAAAAGATCCCCATGCTATTTTAGTCATCACTCCCTCAGACCACGCCATCTTTAAGCCCGAAGCCTTCATTGAAGTAATTAAAAATGCAGTGGACTGTGCCGCCAATAATACAAAACTTTTGACCATTGGTATCGAGCCCCATCGACCAGAAATAGGTTATGGCTACATACAATATTCTCCCTCAAGTACCGCCGATAAAAAAGTAAAGACCTTTACTGAAAAACCAGATATTGAACTGGCCAAAAAATTCATTGAGACCGGTGAGTTTGTGTGGAATGCCGGCATTTTTGTTTGGTCCATTGCTACCATAATTGAGGCCTTTGATAAATATCAACCTGAATTGGCAGACTTATTTTCAGCTGGCCACTCATCTTATAGCACTGATGAAGAAGCCTCATTTATTGAAAAAGCCTACTCACAATGCAAATCCATATCAATTGATTATGCCATTATGGAAAAAGCTGACAATGTCTTTACCCTCTTAGGAGATTTTGGTTGGTCTGATGTGGGTTCTTGGGAGGCATTACACGAGTTGGTAGAAAAAGATGCTGATGACAATGTCATTGAGCAAACCGCTTTGCTCTATAACTCGCGGTCCAATTACATCAAAAGTAAAAAAGAAAAGCTGTTGGTCATCAGTGACCTAGAAGGCTATTTAGTAGCTGACTTTGATGATATCCTGTTAATATGCAAAAAAGACGACGCCGCCAAATTCAAGTCTTTTGTGAATGAAGTAAAAGCCACGAAAGGAGATGATTTCATTTAATACCTTTGCCTATTTGCCTCATAAAGGCATATTGAGGTGGCTACTGATACATTTAAGGACGACATTTTCCCACGCATGGGTATGGTGATATGATAATCAACAAACTTTAAAATATCCCCATCAATCCCATCTTCCTCAGATCCAAAAACCAAAGCCAGGGGATCCCTGAGATCTGTCTTACTTATCTCTTGAGTTCCATTTTCCGTACAGGCCATTACTTTGCATCCTGCTGATTGCAAATAGGTGATCCCTTCCGTCAGATTTATCATTCTAGCGACAGGAATTTGAGTCAAAGCTCCCACTGAAGTTTTTATAGAATCTGCATTTATCTGGGCTGCATTTTTGGTAGGAATTAAAATTCCATTTACGCCCATGGCTTCGGCCGATCGCGCTATAGCTCCAAAATTTCTAACATCAGTAATCCGGTCTAATACCAAGAACAAGGGTACCTGTCCCTCTTCATAAGTAGTAGCTAAT
>DBBU01000038.1 GCA_002292365.1 Flammeovirgaceae bacterium UBA976 | reverse complement strand
GATTCATCCATAGCTACGATGGTTCCGTATTGAGAAGTTGATTGATTCTTTGCAATGGCATCAATGCCCCAAACTCTTCCCATGATTTCAAGCTTATTTCTATCAATGTTCGCAGTCAAGTCTTCACTGATCACCTTCCAGCTGTTTCCTCGATCATCAGTACGAAAAACTTTATTGGCCGCAAAATACAAGCGCTTATTGTCATGGTTGCTAATGACCAAGGGTGCATCCCAATTCCATCGATAGGCATTTTCATCTTTTCGAGGTTGTGGTTGAATCCCGAGCTCTTCGCCACTCAGACGATCATATCTAACTAAAACACCGTGTTGGGATTGAGCATAAATAATGTTGGCATTTTTTTGATCTACTTGAGTTTCAAATCCATCTCCACCATGGGTATTGATCCATTCTTCATTGGAAATCCCATTATCACTTAATGACCTCGAGGGGCCACCCAAACTGGCATTATCCTGCGTTCCACCGTATACATGATAGAAAGGATAAGCATTGTCTAAAGCTACTTTATAGAATTGGGTAACCGGTAAGTTTGGTTTATAATGCCACGTTTTCGCCCTGTCCCAAGATTCATAAATACCCCCATCGCATCCTACTAAAAAATGCTCCGAATCGGTAGGATCAATCCACATACAATGATTGTCTACATGTTTCGTTGTTTCACCCAGCACCTTAAAGGTCTTACCCCCATCATGCGAAACTTGTATCCACGTGTTCATGGCGTAAACAGTCTGTGCATCTTTAGGGTCCACGACAATTTCTTGATAATAATTACCACTGGTACTATAATTCCCCTGTTTTTTCCAACTGGCTCCACGATTGGTACTCATGAAAAAACCACTTTTACCTTCTGAAGCTTCAACGATGGCATAAATTACTTCTGGATCAGAAGGTGCCATGGCCATCCCAATTCTTCCCATGTCTACTTCAGGTAAACCTTTGTTAATTTCTATCCAGGTTGCCCCACCATCTACTGATTTGTGTAATCCTGAACCCGGACCACCGCCCAAATAAGTGAATACATGTCGCCTACGTTGATAAGCTGCCGCATAAATGACTTTACTATCGCGGGGGTCCATGATCAAATCATTGATCCCCGTATCCGCATCAATACCCAGCATTAAACGCCACGTTTTACCCCCATTGACCGATTTATAAACCCCTCGATCCCCTCCTGAACTCCATAAAGGGCCGATGGCCGCTACATAAATAATGTCAGAGTTATTTGGGTCTACCAAAATCTTTCCAATATGTTCAGAGCTTTTGAGTCCCATATTTTTCCACGACTCACCCCCATCTATGGATTTATATACGCCATCACCATAGGGAACACTTCGTTGATTATTATTCTCCCCTGTTCCAACCCAAATCACATTAGAATTGTTGGGATCCATGGTGATGCAACCAATCGAATAACTGGCCGCCTTATCAAAAACAGACTTATATGTAGTCCCTGCATTCACCGTCTTCCAAACGCCCCCTGAGGCTACGGCCACATAATACTCTTTAAAATTATTTGGATTGACTGCGAAATCAGATACGCGACCTGAGGTCTGTGCGGGTCCAATCGACCTAAATTTTAACCCTGTCAAACTCGTTTTTTCGAAAACGGTTTTAGGCGTTTTTTCCACTGTATTTTTTTCTGATCGCTGAGCTAATATATCTGAGCAGAAAATAAAAATAAAGAGGATCAAATAGATAAATGTTCTCATATGGGGCTTTTTTTATAATCTGTGATACTAAGATACATCTCAATTCAAAAATTCAAGGCTTGCAGTGCTCATTTTTACATCATCGGTCAACAGTCAATTTTTCTTCGTGTGCATCAAAAAAATTATCATTCGATTCAAAAAAGCATTTATGGAATTCTCTTTATTATTATTTAAAAAAAATAACGAATTTTGAAGTTGACTTATACCTTTTTAATTATTCCGTTTCAGTAAAATCAATGGATTATACTATGAAAATAGTAGGTTAAAAAGCTCTCATAAAGCTAGAGGAAACTCCTTCGAAATCACGCACTTCTAAAGTTAGAACTAAGATACTTAACATTGACTTTATGTATTCTCTTAATTAACCTCACCCCTCTCAATTCGTTGGTTAAGTGTGTGTCCCCCTCTTGATGCTTCATAAATGATTGAACTATGTTGATGTTATAGGAAACAGTTAACTTGAGATTAAAAGTATCCATTGAGAATAAAAAATATTGTTTTTTGTTCATTCCTTTGTATTTTTACACAGCGTATAGTTAAACAAATAACTTCTAAAAGTTAGACAAAAAGTTGATAGCCACTCATCAAATCAGATTAAAAAGCCTGCTCAAAGAAAAAGATTTCGAAGCGCACTTAATTGAAGAAATTCTTGTTTGCGGGCGATTAAAAAAAGCTGAAAAAGGCTCATATCTGCTCAGTGCAGGTATGATGATAGAAAATTTCCCTCTCATTCTTTCCGGAAGACTCAGGGCATATCGCAGTGACGCTGAAGGCCATGAAATCACCCTTTTTTATACAGCAAGTGGAGAAACTTGTTCCTTTTCAGTTAGTTCCATTATTAATCAGACACCTTCAAGCATCGGCTCT
>DBBU01000063.1:80518-85000 GCA_002292365.1 Flammeovirgaceae bacterium UBA976 | reverse complement strand
ATAGTATCTGAAAAAACAAATTTAAACTATCAGCAAAATTTCGCTGATGTTGGTTATGAAATAGCCGATGCGACAGATTATGAAGATTGGATTGCAGTATATAGAACATTGGTTCGTTGGGAATTATTGATTGATGAAACCAATGAAAAGGACATGTCAGAAATCCTCCAAACTCAAAAGGCTGAAGCTAATCAAAGATTCGCGAATTATATTCGATCAGATTATGAAGATTGGATGAATTCATCCGAAGGGCCATTACTTTCTCATCAGGTTTTTAAAGAAAAAGTTTTCCCGGTACTTGCACAGAGCAGTGTTTTTCTCATTGTCATTGATAATTTAAGATGGGATCAATGGGAAATAATTGAGCCAGAAATTGCTCAATTATTCGAAATAGAGAAAAAAGAAACTTATTTTTCTATTTTGCCAACCACTACCAATTATGCAAGAAATGCACTTTTTTCAGGTTTAATGCCTGCAGACATTGAAAAGAAGTATCCGGATTTTTGGACAAAAGAAAGCGAGGAAGGCTCTAAAAATAAGTTTGAATCGGAATTGTTAGCCGCTCAATTAGGGAGACATAAATTAGAAGTAAAATACAATTATCACAAAATAATTAAAACTCAGGAAGCCAAACAGATAGAACAGAAATTAGATGGGCTCTTTAAAGCCCCTCTCAATGTATTGGTCTACAATTTTGTAGATATGCTTTCACATGCCAGAACAGATATGCAAATGATCCGCGAATTGGCTCCAGATGAATCGGCTTATAGAGCATTGACTAAAACGTGGTTTGTACATTCATCACTTTTCGAAGTTCTTAAAAAACTATCTTCAAAAAAGGTTAAAGTAATGATCACCACTGACCATGGTACGATCAGGGTCAAAAAACCTGAGAAAATCAAGGCAGATAGAAATAGCAATCATAATTTGAGGTTTAAGATAGGGAAGAATTTGGGATTTAATCCCAAATCGGTATTTCATATGCATAAACCTGAAGTATTTAAATTACCTAAATTAAATTTGACTTCATCCTATATTTTCGCTTTGGAAGAATCATTCTTTGCCTATGAAAATAATTTTAATCATTATGCTAATCTCTATGAGGATACTTTTCAGCATGGGGGTATCAGTATGGAAGAGATGATGATTCCTCTTATAACCCTTGGACAAAAACAATGATTTACTCTTTAGATCAGATTGATAAAGTTGCTCGTAAAATAATTGATAATTTGGAAGAACATAAAGTCATTTGTGTCAATGGTGACATGGGAGTAGGTAAGACTACCTTAATCAAAAAAATAGGCGAGTTTTTAGGGGTAAGTGATGCGATCCATTCGCCAACTTTTGCTATCGTCAATGAATACCACTGCAATGATGACACCCCTATGTATCATTTTGATTTTTACAGAATAACCAATGTTTTACAAGCGGTTAATTTGGGCATTGAGGATTATTTTTATAGTAATCATTTATGCTTTATCGAATGGTCTGAAAACATCACTACCTTGTTGCCCGAAAAATATCTTGATATTAATATTCAATTAACCTCCGAAAGTCAAAGGGAAATCAGTTTCCAATCATATGACAGAAAAAAATAAATCTGGGTTTGAAAAAATAGGGAGGGCTGCTGCCCTCTACCCACAAGAAAAACAGTTAAAGAGAGATAGAAAAACTAAATCGTTGAACATCGGTTTGCCGTTGGAGATGGGCGAGCAAGAAAATAGAATATCGTTAAAGCCTGAATCAGCAAAAGTGCTTGTACAGAATGGTCATCAGGTAATTGTAGAGGCATCTGCTGGCAATTCTGCCAATTATGTGGATACTGATTATAGCGAGGTGGGAGCACAGATTGTTTATGATCGTAAAACAGTTTTTGCCTCGGATGTCATACTTAAGGTTGAACCTCCCAGTATCGAGGAAATAGGTCTCATTCCATCGGGGGCCACTTTGATATCTGCACTTCAACCAGCTAGTCAATCTATTGAGTACTTGAAAGCTCTTCAGGAAAAGAAAATCATTGGATTGGCCTATGAGTTTATTGAAGATAAGGTAGGAGGACTACCGATCGTAAGATCAATGAGTGAAATCGCAGGGAGTTCGGTGATGCTAATTGCAGCAGAACTTTTAAGTAAAACCAATAGTGGATTAGGGGTGATTTTAGGTGGAGTCACGGGCGTACCTCCGACTAAGGCGGTAATTATTGGAGCGGGAACAGTAGCTGAATATGCAACACGAGCCGCCCTAGGCTTGGGAGTTGATTTACAAGTGTTTGATAATAGAATTTATAAATTAAGAAGGTTAAAGCATGCAGTAGGCTGGCAGGTTCATACGTCGACCTTTGACCATCCATCGTTGGGAAAAGCGTTGGAATCCGCCGATGTTTTGATTGGTGCGATGCGTGCAGAAAATGGGGTTAATGGGATGGTGGTTAGCCAAGAAATGATTGCTAATATGAAGCCTAATTCTTTGGTCATAGATGTGAGCATTGATCAAGGAGGCTGCATTGAAACTTCAAGCTTGACTACTTTGGATACACCGACGTTTCGAAAATACGATGTGGTCCATTATTGTGTGCCTAATATTGCTTCTAGAGTTCCAAGAACGGCATCTATTGCTATTTCGAATATTCTAACACCTATTTTGATTCAAATGGGAGAAGCTGGAGGAATAGAGGAGATGATTTTAAGAAATCAGTGGTTCATGAAAGGAGTTTATGTCTACAAAGGAAGTATTTCTAACCAATATTTAGCTACGAAATACAACTTAAGTTTTAAGGATCTCAGGTTGTTGATGGCCGCTCGATTTTAAAGTTTTCTCAGGCTTTCCATGAGCGTTTCAATTTTAGCTTCTGCGTCGGCTTGCTTCTTTTTTTCTATCTCTAAAACTTTTGGAGGTGCATGATTAACGAAGCGCTCATTACTCATTTTTTTGAGTACATTTTCAAGAAATCCGCGGGTATAGTCCAATTCCTTTTGAAGCGTTTTACGTTCAAAATCTGGATCTATGTTTTTTGCTGAAACAATAGAAAATTCCTTTGAATGAATCAAGAAGGCATGACTCTGTGCTGGTTTTTTTTTGATAAATGAAATTTTTTCCAAGTTGGCCATTTTCATTAAGGAAGCATTGATAGTCGTAAAAAGGGAGGCCTCGCTGTTGATATTTAAGGTTAATTTGATTTTTGGTGATAGTTGATTTTTATTTCTAATATTTCTTATTTGTGCGATAATTTCAAAAAGGAAAGAAGCATCAGCTAAAATCGTTTCATCGAATTTTTGAGAGATTGGCCATTCAGCGACAATCAAATCTTCATCAGTGCCTCTTTTATGTAAACTGTGCCATATTTCTTCGGTAATAAAGGGCATAAATGGATGCAGCATCTTCATCAATTGTTCCAAAAAAGAAACGGTCTTTTGATGGGTTTTGGTATCTATTGGGGCTCCATAATTAGGCTTGATCCACTCTAGATACCAACTGCAGAAATCATTCCAGATCAGCTTATAGACGGTCATTAAGGCATCAGATATTCTGAATTTAGAAAAGTGATCTTCTAGTTCTAATAATGCTTTTTGAAAATTGGACTCAAACCAACGAATGGCCAATCGATTTTCGCTAGGTTGCTCAATTTCTTCAACTTCCCAAACTTGAATGAGTCGAAAAGCGTTCCAGATTTTATTAGAAAACTTCTGACCTTGTTTGACCAGTTTTTCATCAAAAAGGAGGTCATTTCCGGCGGGAGAGCTGAAGAGCATACCGGTTCTTACGCCATCCGCCCCATACTTTTTTATGAGATCCAAAGGATTGGGTGAATTGCCCAATGATTTAGACATTTTTCTTCTCTGTTTATCGCGAACAATTCCTGTGAGATAGACATTTTTAAAAGGTTTTTCCCCGGTATATTCATAGCCTGCAATGACCATTCTCGCCACCCAGAAAAACAAAATTTCAGGAGCGGTGACCAAGGTAGCGGTAGGATAGAAATAATCTAATTCCTCATTTTTTTTAGGTAAAATTTTGCCTGTTTCAGTATCAAATGCTTGATCACTAAACCCGTCAAAAACGGATAAAGGAAAAAGCCAGGATGAAGCCCAGGTATCCAGAACATCCTCATCTTGATGAAGATCGGATGGCTTCAAGTGTGGATTATTTGACTTTTTTTGAGCCAATATTAGGGCCTCATGTTCATTTACGGCGACTACGAAGTCATCTTCCCCTTGTCCGAAATAATAAGCAGGAATGCGTTGACCCCACCAAAGCTGTCGAGAAATACACCAATCACGAACATTTTCCATCCAATGGTGATAGGTTTTCTTAAATTTAGGTGGAAAAAGCCGAATTTCGTCATTCATAACTACTTTATGAGCGGTCTTTGAGATGGATTTCATTTTTATGAACCATTGCAGCGATAACTTGGGTTCAATGACCGTATCCGTTCTTTCTGATCTACCAATTCTAGTATTAAAATCCTCTTCATTTACGAGGATT
>DBBU01000063.1:11328-80469 GCA_002292365.1 Flammeovirgaceae bacterium UBA976 | reverse complement strand
AAGTCCGTGACGCAGCCCAATCTCATAATCGTTGGTATCATGGGCGGGTGTTACTTTCAAACAACCCGTACCAAAATCCATCGTTACGTATTCATCGGCTATGATGGGTACCCGCCTATTGACAAAAGGAATGATGGCGGTCTTTCCGATAAGGTGTTGATAACGACGGTCCTCGGGATTAACGGCAATCCCTGTATCTCCCATGATGGTTTCAGGCCTTTGTGTAGCGATGGTGATGTATTCGCTACTATTTTCAATTTGATATTTGACTGAATAAAGTTTCGATATTTCACCACCTTCTTTGTAGAGAACTTCTTCATTCGATACTGCTGTTTGGGCCTCTACATCCCAATTTACCATACGAAGACTTCGATAGACATAACCTTTGTTAAAAAGGTCGACAAATACTTTAATAACGGATGAATAATAATTCTTATCCATGGTAAAGGCTGTTCTATCCCAATCACATGAAGCTCCTAATTTTTTTAATTGTTCAAGAATGATGCCCCCATACTTTTCTTTCCATTCCCAAGCATGCTCCATAAATGCCTCTCTGCTGAGATCGCTTTTTTTAATCCCTTTTACTCTCAGCATTTTTACAACTTTTGCTTCGGTTGCAATCGATGCATGATCTGTACCCGGGACCCAACAAGCTTCAAAGCCTTGCATCCTTGCTTTTCTTATCAGAATGTCTTGAATGGTATTATTGAGCATATGGCCCATGTGCAGTACTCCAGTGACATTAGGTGGGGGGATGACAATACTAAAAGGTTTTTTATTGGGATTTACTTTGGCTTTGAAATGACCTTTATCCATCCAATATTGGTACCATTTGTCTTCAACTTGAGCGGGATCATATTTAGTTGATAGGGCCATTCTTTTTTTTTAAGGTCTTATATTTTTCGCAAAACTAACCAGAACTCAAATAAACGACACTTATTTCTAGATAATTCGGTATCGAAAGAAGTGAGAGATCGTTTTTTTAGAACGCAAATTGTGATTTGAATACTTGCAGTTCATCTGATAGGGAGGTAGATGTAAACCCGGTGACAGATTCAAAAAGCTTACTCTCGAGACTTACATTGAGTTCTCTGAGTTTCATGTGCTGATTGGCATAAATAAATTCTAAGTCAGGGTATAACTCTTTAAGAACGTCTAAAATCTCTAGAATCTGCAAATTTTTGTCCACGAGGTTGTAAGTCCCGGTGGGGACTTCTTTTAAAACACATTGTTCTATGGTGTTTACTAGGTGCTCAATATGAATAAATGCTCGGGTCTGCTTCCCGTTTCCGAATATTTGAATTCGGTTTGTAAAATGGGCATCAAACATAAATTTATTTATGACCGCATCAAAACGCATACTTTTGCTGAACCCATAGATATTTCCTCCTCTAAGTATGATAGAATTCTTTTTTTCCATCAGTCGGTTAACATGTGTTTCGCCTCTAAGCTTAGATATCCCATAATAAGTTTGTGGTAGGGGCAATGTGGATTCATCTGCCAGATCAGCACCTGTACCATAAACTGCTGTACTGCTGAGATGGATGAATTTAGAGACGCCACTTTCCTCTGCGGCATAGACAACTTCTGCAGTACCCCAATGATTTACTTGTTCAAAAAAATGGGGATCCGTATTTGCAAAGGGAGTAGTTACCATGGCAGCCAAATGTATTAAAACATCCGTGTCAGTCAACTGTTTCTTTAATAACCGGGAATCCAATATTTCTCCATGAACAAACTCTATTTTGGACAAAAAAGGGTATTTTTTTCCTAAAAAAAGGCTTCTATGACCTTTACTCAAATTATCATAAATAGTGATTTTACTAATTTCCTTGTTGAGCGACAATTTTGCCAATAATTCAGTTCCTACATATCCCGCACCTCCGGTAATTAATATATTCATTTTTTGCTAATTAATTCAGTGTGCAAGCCACATTCTAATTTATTTAAACCAAACCACCGAGCTTCTCGCACTTGCATTTCTAAATCTATTTTTCTAGTACAAGGTTCGCAGCCAATACTTGTATAACCACGCTGCTCTAATGGATGCTTGGGGATATTGTATTCTTTGAGATAGTTAAATATTTTTTTTTGATTCCAATCGAGCATGGGATGAAATCTTACCGTGTTGTGAGGGGCTGCTTGTTCGACCTTCATGGCGCTTCGGATGGCACTTTGATCTGCGCGAACCCCATTCATCCAAACATCATAGGTGGCCAAAACAGCATCCAATGGTTGTGTTTTGTTGATTGAACAGCAATGATCAGGATCCGAGGTATATAAGAGTTTTCCATTAAGATCTTTTTGCAAATACTTCGGCGTCTCCGGTTTTAAGTCCATTACAGTTAATTGGAAGAGATCAGCAATTTCATCCTTAAATCTGACCGTTTCAGGAAATAGATAACCTGTATTTATAAAAAAGATGGGAATTTTTGGGCTGATTTCCTTGATGATGTGCAAGAGGACTAGACTATGAGATTGGAAGGAAGAGGTGGTAAATATTCGCTTTCCTGCTTGCTGATATTTTTTTATTTTAGATTTGATTTCAGGTATTTCCATTTTTTTTTGTCAAACGCAAAAGAATCAATTATTCAAGTGAATCAAAAGGGAATACGATATAATTGTGTTAAATAATGAACTAATCTTCTTTTTTTTTGATTTCTATCTTGCAACGTTAATATTTGCATGACTGAATAGGTTAGTATGAAAAAAGTTTCGGTTTTTAGAAAAGAGCATTTCAATGCAGCTCATAGACTGCATAATCCTAGTTTGTCAGATACAGAGAATGCCAGAATATTTGGTAAGTGTAATAATGCGAACTACCACGGCCACAATTATGACCTGACCGTAAAATTAATTGGAGAAGTGGATGCGACCACCGGATATGTTTATGACATGAAGTTGTTAAGTGACATTATTAAGGAAAATATCCTCGACCGCTTTGATCACAAAAATTTAAATCTAGATGTAGAGGAGTTTGAGAGCCTTAATCCTACGGCAGAAAACATTGCTATTACCATTTATGAGATATTAAAGTCTAAAATTGAAAACCGCTACGAAATAAAAATATTATTGTATGAAACCGAAAGAAATTTTGTCGAATACCCCGCCGACTGACGATGATGATAGCCATGGCGTTTTTTCTTATGAAACGCCCTTAAGACCAGATGCTTTTGAAAAAGATGATGATTTAAAAATAGAGTTAATAGAAAAGCATTTTAGGGAAATCATGCATGTATTGGGTATGGACTTGAGTGATGACAGTCTGAAGGGTACGCCGCGCAGAGTCGCAAAAATGTATGTGAAGGAAGTTTTTTCGGGTTTAAACCCATCGAGCAGGCCCACCTGTAAGTTGTTCGATAATAAATACAATTATGATCAAATGTTGGTGGAAAAAGACATCACTTTTTACTCGCATTGCGAACATCATTTTGTTCCTATTTTCGGAAAAGCACACGTTGCCTACTTTTCAAGTGGCAAGGTTATAGGATTGTCGAAGATCAATAGAATTGTACAGTATTTTTCGAAAAGACCCCAAGTGCAAGAAAGGTTGACAGTACAAATTGCTGAAGAACTCAAAAAACTTTTGAATACCGAAGATATTGCTGTAGTCATGGATGCAAAACACATGTGTGTCTCCTCAAGAGGGGTTGGAGATACTAATAGTCAAACGGGAACCGCACATTTTTCAGGAAAATTTAATGACCAGGCGGTGCGCTCTGAATTTTTAAATTATGTCAATTCGAGTGCTTCGAAATAATTAGAAAATTTTTTTAAAGCTTTTTCTTTATGGTTTCCTCTCGGAGATAACCTTTCGTGTTCGCGTTTTTCATGAAAATAGCATTTGAATGAAAAACTTTTTATCTGTTTTGTCTCGCATTATCATATATTTGCCAAAAAATTAAAAATACCAAACAAAAAAATGGAATACTTTATCTATCTAGTGCCAGTCTTTGCGATTGTAGGACTGATTGTGATGGCATTTAAAGCCAAATGGGTAATCAAACAAGATGCGGGTAAAAAGAACATGATAGAACTTGCTTCTCACATTAAAGAAGGAGCATTGGCTTTTTTGTCTGCCGAATACCGTGTACTCATCATATTTGTTGTGATTGCTGGAGCACTTTTAGCTTTGGTTTCTTCTTTAGTAGAATCTACCAGCTATTTTATAGTAGTAGCTTTCGTTATTGGTGCTTTTTTCTCAGCACTCGCAGGAAATATAGGCATGCGTATTGCTACTGAAGCCAATGTTCGAACAACTCAAGCTGCTAGAACTAGCCTTCCAGATGCTTTAAAAGTCTCTTTTGCGGGAGGTATGGTAATGGGTTTAGGTGTTGCAGGTTTAGCTGTGTTTGGATTGAGTGTAATTTTTATCGTGCTACTTCAAATCTTCATGGGAGGTGAATGGAGTATTGATGGTAATGAAAAAATGACCATGATACTAGAAACTCTGGCTGGATTTTCATTGGGAGCAGAGTCTATTGCACTTTTTGCAAGAGTGGGTGGAGGTATTTATACCAAGGCAGCAGATGTAGGCGCAGATTTAGTAGGCAAAATAGAGGCCGGGATACCTGAAGATGATCCTAGAAACCCAGCTACGATCGCGGATAATGTTGGAGACAATGTTGGAGATGTTGCTGGTATGGGTGCTGATCTGTTCGGATCTTATGTGGCAACTGTTTTGGCATCGATGGTTCTTGGGAACTATGTGATTCGCGATATGGGTGGTGTCATTGATGATGTGTTTAACGGAATGGGTCCCATCTTACTACCCTTAGTGATTGCTGCAGTAGGCATTATATTTTCAATTTTTGGAAGTTTTTTCATTAGGATAAATAGTAATGATGCGAAAGAACAAGAAATTCAAAATGCTTTAAATATAGGTAATTGGAGTTCTATTGTGATGACGGCGATTACTTCTTATTTCATCATTAATTTTATGCTACCTGAAATCATGAAAATGGATTTCTTTGAAGTGGGTATCAAAGAAATACCTAGAATAAACGTATTTGGAAGTGTGATCATAGGTTTAGTTGTGGGTGCTGCCATTTCTTATTTCACAGAATATTATACAGGTTTAGGTAAAAAACCTGTAATGTCAATTATTGAAAATTCAGCGACAGGAGCTGGAACCAATATTATCGCGGGTTTGTCGACAGGAATGATGTCTACATTTGCACCCATCTTATTATTTGCTGTCGCCATTTGGGGCACGTACTCTTTAGCTGGATTTTATGGAGTAGGTATAGCGGCATCAGCCATGATGGCCACTACGGCTATGCAATTGGCTATCGATGCTTTTGGACCCATTGCGGACAATGCAGGAGGGATTGCAGAGATGAGTAAACTTCCCAAAGAGGTGAGAGAACGTACAGACGTTTTAGATTCGGTTGGTAATACTACAGCGGCTATTGGTAAAGGTTTTGCAATTGCCTCGGCTGCTTTAACTGCATTGGCACTTTTCGCAGCCTATGTGACCTTCACTGGTATTGATGGTATAAATATTTATAAAGCAGACGTGCTTGCGACACTTTTTGTCGGGGCTATGATTCCTGTAGTATTTTCAGCACTAGCGATGAGATCAGTAGGTCGTGCTGCTATGGAAATGGTGATGGAAGTAAGACGTCAATTTAAAGAGATTCCTGGGATTATGGAAGGTACAGGATCTCCAGAATATGGTAAATGTGTAGATATTTCTACTAAAGCGGCCATTAAAGAAATGATGCTTCCTGGTGCGCTGACCATTATCAGTCCTATCATTATAGGTTTTTTGATGGGCCCTGAGGCATTGGGATCCTACATGGCCGGTGTAACTGTGTCAGGAGTTTTGTGGGCCATTTTTCAAAACAATTCGGGAGGGGCTTGGGACAATGCTAAAAAGTCATTTGAAGCGGGGGTCATGATCAATGGTGAGATGACCTACAAAGGATCAGAAGCACATAAGGCGGCAGTTACAGGAGATACGGTTGGAGATCCATTCAAAGATACTTCTGGTCCTTCCATGAATATTTTGATTAAATTGACCTGCTTGATCGGTTTAGTTATTGCTCCTATTTTGGGTGAAATGTACGGCAATGGTCATCAAACTTTTAATGAAAAAGAAGTAGATGTCGTTATAAATGTGGAGAAGACCCACGAAGATGAATCATGGGAAGGCAGCATTACGGTAAATAAAAATGGAATGGAGACAACCAAAAAACTTACAGGTACTCAGCAGGAGGTTGAAGTAATGTTAGAAGCTTTTGTAGAGGAGATGGAATAAAAAATACTAAGGCAGAAAGAAAAGGCATTAATGACAAGTAATGCCTTTTTTTATAGAGAATAGTGTGGTGTATTTCAAGATATTCTCTTCAGTGGTGGATGATTTATTGTACATTTAGGATAGGTATGCCTTGAAACCGTTGAATTATCAGTAGAATTTATATTCGTTTCACTTCCTTTCTTCGCGTTATGCATTTACAAATAATTTTATAATCTTTGTGTATAAACAATCCTTTGAACATTTTTTTGGAGGAAACCAAATCACCAAATGTATTCATACGCAGCTTTGTCCTAAATATATGTTTCGATCGCTTCGAATAAATCAATCAATCTTACTGCTTAAGGTAAAGCCTTTACTGCCAATAAAATCATGCACTTCTTATGTGCAAAGTCAGTATAAATTACTTTTAATATTGATTTATCTCTTTTTGAAGGGTTACCCATTCAGTTTAACTAGTATTTATTCAAGATCAGGTTTATAAATACTATGACGGAGCAACAAATACTTGATCATATTTCTCGAGGAGATGAAACCGCCTTGGACTATTTGTATAAAAAATATTATCCCATGATGACCAAAATGGTCCTTAAAAATAATGGTACAGTCGAGGAAGCAAATGATGTATATCAAGATGCATTAATTGTTTTTTGGCAAAAAGTCATTAGTGGAGACCTTAAAATCACGTCAAAAATAAGCACCTATTTATACAGTATTTGTAAAAATTGCTGGCTGAAGGAATTAAGTCGTAAAAAGCGACTGAGCTATACAGATCAAGAAGGATCAATCGTCCAGTCCGAGCCCGAGGATATAATGTCAAAGGTGGTTCAGGATGCGATGGAGGTGTTGGGAGATCCTTGTAAAAGTGTTCTGACCTATTACTACTTCAATGAAATGTCAATGTCAGAGATAGCAGATCGCATGAACTATTCCAATGCCGATACCGTTAAAGCGAAAAAGTACAAGTGTAAAAAGCGCTTAGATGTTCTCATTAAGAAAAATTACGCTCAAGAAGATTTTTTTAATTAAATGCAATCAAGGGATCAAGAGGAAGTTATTGCACAATATTTAACGCGGCGAATGTCTGAAGTTGAAAGGGTTGCTTTTGAGCAAAAAATTAGTGAAAGTCCGCAGTTGTCCCAAAAAATTGAGTTTGAAAAACAGATTGCTCAGGGAATCAAAAATTACAAAAAAGGAATCTTAAAATCTCGTTTAGATCAATTAGAGCTAAGTCCCAGCGCTGTTGAAACGACTTCCATCGTCACCAAAACCATATTAGCTGGGATAACTGCGGTCGTTATAGGTGGTTTATCTTATTTTATGCTGACTCCCGATGAAATCCTAGTTATTGAAAATCAAGAGACAATGATCGGTAACGATGGGATGACGGAAGATGAAAATGCCAAGATTTCGCTGGATATAGACACAACTTATGCGATATTGAGCGATAAAAAAGAAGATGAAAGGACCTCATCAATCACAAAATACATTGAGAATACAAGGATCAAAGTCTCAAAAAAACAGTCAAAAAAAGGTTCAAAATCAGATAAAGTAACGCTCCAATCAGAGGTAGAAGTAGTACTTCCAGATATGGATGGAACTGAAATGTATTTTGATGAACCATTTGATTCTCTTCAAGATTTCTCTGACGATTTAATGAAAAATCAAGCTCAGGTGAATTCGGTACCCGAATTGGAGATAGAAATTGAAATGAAAAGAACTAAAAAATTAAAATATATTTATGTTGGCGAAAAATTAACTTTAATTGGAGATTTTTCTGCGTCACCTTATCAAATTATTGAAGACAATACGATCGTTGAAAAGAAACTCTATTTGTACTTTGAGCAAGAGTATTACGTTTTAACCGTAACCTCCGAGAAGAAAGCATTAATCCCGGTGAAGGATATGAGATTATTAGATTATCTGGTCGACCTTAGAAACAAATAATAAGTTCAGACTATTTTTCGGTTATTTTGTAACTTACGCATCACAATGAAAGATAGTAGAAGGCAGAAAAGAAAATTAGGAAGTTTCCCTTTTCTTAGTGTAATATTCAGCATCACCCTGTCGCTTGTGGTCATGGGCATTTTTGGTGTCTCATTTATTTATCTCAAAACTCTTACTTCTATTGTCCAATCAAACGTTGAAATACAGGTCTATCTAGATAAATCTATCATCGATCATGATATGAAGCGATTACAAAAGATCCTGACTACCCGACCTTACATTAGATCAGGGGATGTTGCAGAAAACATCAATTTTATTAGTAAAGAAATGGCTGCTGAAGTATTTATAAGAGACACGGGGGAAGATTTCACTAAATTTCTAGGGGATAACCCATTGAGAGATGCCTTTTCCGTGAAGATCACAAATCAATATCAATCGGTAGACAGCTTGAAAGCTATAGAGATAGACTTAAGACAGTTTCCAGGAGTTTATGAGGTCGTTTTTCAGGAATCTTTAATAGCCAGTATAAATAAAAATCTAAGAAAAATTGGAGTATTGCTTTTGGGTATGACGCTGATATTATTAGTCACTGTTATTGTTTTGATCAATAATACGATAAGAATAGCCTTGTTTTCTCAGCGATTTTTGATCAGGAGTATGCAGTTAGTGGGTGCTACGAAAGGGTTTATCAGGTGGCCATTCTTGAAAAGATCTTTAATTTATGGATTGGTTTCTGGTATTTTAGCCTCGGGAATCATTTTTGGCCTCATTAAATTTGCACAACATCAAATTGATGATTTAGATAAGCTTTATGCAAAAGAACCCTACTTTATTTTATTTGCTGTTTTGATATTTTTGGGCCTTTTAATCTCATATCTTAGTACCTTATCCTCTATGAGACGCTATTTTAAAATTTCACTAGACGAACTTTATTAAACAGAAACAAATGTCAGTTCAAACCAAATTTGCTTTTAAAAAAATAAATTATCTTATCATGATCTTAGGTATTGCCTTGATTCTTTTAGGTTTTTTGACCATGTCTTTAGATCAAGAGACTTATGGATTTGGATTCTTAGGTTTAACTTTAGGTCCGATTATCGTTTTTTCTGGATTCATGATTCAATTTGTTGCCATCTTATATAAATCAAAAAAAGCGACTAATTAGAAGAATAAATGACTTGGATTGATGCGCTCATTCTGGGGATTATTCAAGGTCTCACAGAATTTTTACCTGTCAGTAGCAGTGGGCATTTAGAGATCGGCGTGGTTTTGATGGGAATAAACTCCACAAATAACCTCTTATTTGCCTTGATCGTTCATATGGCTACTTGCCTGAGTACCATTTTTGTTTTTAACAAAGACATTCTTTTATTAATTAAGGGTTTATTGAAATTAGAATGGAATGATTCGTCAAAGTTTGTATTGAAGATAATCATTTCAATGATTCCTGTAGGTATAGTTGGACTCCTTTTTGAAAATGAAATCGAAGCTTTGTTCACAGGTGATTTGTTTTTAGTAGGGGGTATGCTGCTGGTTACGTCGATATTACTATTTATTCCTCACTATTTTAGCCAGGAAATAGGTGAAGTTACTTTTGGAAAATCTTTGATTATTGGATTGGCACAATCGATAGCCATTTTGCCGGGTATATCAAGATCTGGATCAACCATTGCTGTGGCATTAGTCTTAGGAGTGAGTAGGGAAAAAGCAGCTAAATTTTCTTTTTTAATGGTTCTTTTGCCTATAATTGGTGCAAGCATACTCAAGATTAAGAAATATATTGAGTCCCCTGACTTAGAACCTGAAATAAATACGTTGGCCTTATTTTTAGGATTTATGGCTGCTTTTATTTCTGGTTATTTAGCTTGTCGATGGATGGTGAAAATTGTGAAGAAAGGGAAACTGATCTATTTTTCTATTTATTGTTTTATTTTGGGTTTGACTGCTATTTATTATAGTTATACGCTATGATTATTCCAGAGGAAGGTAGCTTATTACTGGTCAATAAACCCAAAAGTTGGACCTCATTTGATGTAGTCAACAAATTAAGGTACCTACTAAAAATTAAGAAAATAGGCCATGCTGGAACCCTAGATCCCTTGGCAAAGGGCTTGTTACTCATTGGCGTAGGCAAGTATACTAAAAAACTAGAAAGTCTTCAGGGGTTAGATAAGACCTATGAAGGCATCATCGAAATAGGTAAAACTACACCTTCTTTCGATTTAGAAACACCTTTTGATTCTTTCTCAGACTATGCTCATGTCACGCCTAAGGCTATAGCTGCAGCAGTTGAGGCTTTAACTGGAGAACTGGATCAGATGCCGCCTATTTATTCAGCGATTAAACTCAATGGGCAGCGGGCCTATAAAAGTGCTCGAAAAAATGAAATCATTGAGCTTAAGTCACGAAAAATCCAAGTGTATAAGTTTGAGATTACTCAGGTACATTTGCCTGAAATTCATTTCAGAGTGGTATGTTCAAAGGGTACTTACATCAGGAGCCTCGCAAAGGATTTAGGTGAACAATTGGGTGTAGGGGGGTATTTAAAAGAGTTGGTAAGAACGCATGTTGGCAATTATAAATTGGAAAATGCCTTGCAGATTGAGCAATTAATTGATCAAATTAATTTAGAAAATGAAAGTAATTGATCATTTTCAAGAATTAGATGCTTGTATTTCACCCGTCGTCACAAGTGGTACCTTTGATGGAGTTCATTCTGGACATCTGAAAATTTTAGGTGATTTGGTGCAGCAAGCTCAAGCACGCAGAGGAGAAAGTGTGGTCATCACTTATTGGCCGCATCCTAGATTTGTATTGGGAAAGGGGTCGAGTTCATTGAAACTGCTCAGTACATTTGAAGAAAAAGTAAAACTGCTAAGTGATATAGGTATTGATTATTTGTTAAAAGTACGATTTTCAAAAGAATTTTCGGAATTATCACCGGAAGCTTTTGTCCAGAAAGTATTAATAAAAGGAATAAAAGCTAAAAAATTCATCATCGGTTACGACCACCGCTTCGGTAAAAATCAGACAGGAGACATTGATTTTTTAAAAAAAAATAAGGAACGTTTTGGCTTAGAGATCGAAGAAATCTCACGATTGGATATAGACCAAGTGGGGATCAGTTCTACCAATATCCGCCAAGCCTTGGCTGTTGGAGAGGTAGATACCGCCCAAGGATATCTTGGACGTTATTATAGCTTATCTGGAATAGTTACCCGAGGAGATCAGATCGGTAGAAAAATAGGGTTTCCTACTGCGAATCTCTTTATCTCTGAATCATACAAATTAATTCCCTCAGATGGTGTCTATGCCATATTTGTATATTTAGGACTTGAGCGCTATAATGGGATGCTCAATATTGGATGGCGTCCTACGGTTAAAGGTAAAAAAAGAACGATTGAAGTACATTTGTTTGATTTCAATGAGGACATTTATGGAAGCTACCTAAGGGTCGAACTGGTAGCAATCATTCGCAAAGAAATTGAGTTTAATCATTTAGATGGTTTGAAAGAACAATTGATAAAAGATAAATTAGCAGTGAAAATAATATTGAAAAAAGTTAATTAGAGCAAATGAAGGAGTCAGAAATAAAGTTCAAAGTTTCACTTGATGATGAGAATATTCCAGAAAAAATAGAATGGGACGCTGATGAAAAGGAAAAATTAGGTTATTCAGAGACCAAGTCGATCAGTGTTTCCTTATGGGATAGTGAGCAAAAAAATACTCTGAGAATTGATCTATGGGCAAAAGANNAGAATAAGGAGTTAATTTTTTTCTCAAATCTTTAAATCCTGTTGTGTTTAGTTGGATCATTATTCTATTTTAATAAAAAAAATAACTATTATTAGCAATATAATTTTAACTGAAAATTTATGAAGTTTGTTATTTCAAATATTTTAATACTTTGTGGGCTTCTGCTCTGGCCATTAATGTCTTATTCTCAAAGAAGTATTTCTGGGAATATTGTAGATGAGGATAACAAGGGTATAGCCGATGCAAGTGTTATCATGAAGGATTCTGAAATGGGTACGCTTTCCAAAGAGGATGGGAGCTTTTCCCTGAATTTGCCAGAACAATTAAAATCGATTGTCGTGAGTGCCAAGGGGTTTGAAACTCAAGAATTAACCATTGGATCAAAATCTATTTTCGATATTACGATGATCAAGAGTGACAAACCAAAGCCTCAAACACAGATATCTGGAATTGTTTTGGACAAAGGGAATCGGGAATCCTTGATCGGGGTCAATATTGTTGTGAGGGGAACAGTATTGGGGACTGTAACAGATTTGGATGGAACATTTGTTCTCAGCGTGCAAGCAGCGCCTCCTATTTTATTGGCTGTTTCCAGTATTGGATACAATAGTCAGGAAATTGAAATCAATGATACCAACGTTATGGATTTAGAAATCATTTTAGAAGAAGCCGTTGAAATAGGCCAAGAGGTGGTGGTTTCTGCTTCTAGAATTGAGGAACGAATTCTTGAATCTCCCGTGTCTATAGAGAAAATGAATATTTTAGATATTCAAAATACTTCAGCGGATAATTACTATAAAGCTATTGCCAATTTGAAAGGTGTGGATGTGGCCTCTAGTAGTATTAATTTTCAGATTATTAACACACGAGGATTTGCCAATACAGGAAATACCAGATTTGTGCAATTAATTGATGGGATGGACACGCAAGCACCTGCCCTGAATTTTCCGGTAGGAAATTTAAATGGTCCTTCGGAATTGGATGTTGAATCTCTCGAGCTCATCCCCGGAGCTTCATCTGCTCTTTATGGTCCTAATGCTTTCAGTGGGGTGCTGCTCATCAATAGTAAGAATCCTTTTGAATATCAAGGGTTGAGTGCTTTTCAAAAGATAGGGATGAATCATATGAATGATACGCAATCTAATTATACTGCGCAGCCTATGTACGAGGGTTCATTGCGCTATGCCAAAGCCTACAACAATAAATTTGCTTTTAAAGTAAATTTTTCTTATTCTGTCGCTGAAGATTGGCATGGAAATTCTGATATGGATAGAAATGCATCCACCAATCCGTTTGCTAGTATTGATGGAGTTAATCCAGGTGCAGATCGATTACATTTTCAAGGTGATGAGGCAGGTGTTAATTTAGCCTTACTTGCTCAAAGTGATGATTTTAAAAGTTATGGTCAGCTGAATTTGAATCAATTTTCTAATAATAAATTTCCCCGTCCTTACATTTCAGCAGGCGATCTCCCCAATCATGCGGTAAATGTTACTCCTTATAAAGAAATTGATCTTATTGATTATGGTGCTGAAAATTATAAATTTAACACATCACTTAACTATCGTTTGAATGATAAGGCTGAGGTCAGTTATACATTTAACGGTGGCTGGGGAACAAGTATTTATACCGGTGCCCAGCGATATTCACTGGTTAATTTTGGTATTGTACAGCATAAGTTGGAGCTTAAAGGAGACAATTTTCATGTCAGGGCATACGGGACTATTGAGAATTCTGGAGATTCTTACATTACGGAGTTTCTAGGAATAAGAATGCATGAAGATGCCATGGCTCTGGCCAATAATGATCCAGCCAGGCCAGCAATTTTACCTCCAGGATTTTTTAATTATTTTGGAGATTATGCTGTAGAATATTTAAGATATTTGTCAGTTGATGAGGGGCTCAATCCAGGAGATATTCAAAACATTCCAAGTGCTGAGCGAATGCAAATAGAATATGCCGCGCATAATTATGCTAGAAGCCAAATAGATGGAAGATATTTAGCTGATGAGGGAAATGGAGGATTTATCACAGAAGGAGCGACGGGCGACCCTTTCACATTAGCAGACTTAAAAAGTAGAGTAATGACTGGTGTGATTCCGGAAGGTCCTCTATTTAATGATAGATCGGCGATGTATCAGGCAGATGGTCAATATGATTTCAAAAATGATATTGATTTTATGGAGCTTCAATTGGGAGCCAGTTTTAGAATGTTTGACTTAGGTTCTAATGGTACGATCTTTCCAGATACCGCAGGAAATGAAATTACTATCAAAGAATATGGTATTTATGCTCAGACAGCTAAACGTGTTTCAGATTGGCTTAAGCTTTCAGGATCAATTAGATATGATAAAAATGAAAATTTTAAGGGCCAGATCAATCCTAGAATTTCGGCAGTCCTGAATCCAAATAGTAATCACTTTTTTAGATTTTCTTATCAAACTGGATTCAGAATACCTACTACACAAAATCAATATATCAATTTGGATATTATCAGTTCGAGATTACTAGGTGGATTGCCGGAATTTTACGATCAATATGTCCCAGACCCTCTGAACAACACTTATTATAAACTTCAGTCGGTTTTGGATTATAGAAATGAAATCTATTCAGGGGTAGATAGTGCAGATGCTATTGTGGTTTTGGATCGTTATACTGAGTTTAATCCAGTAAAACCTGAGCAAGTAAAGACATTTGAGGTGGGTTATAAAAGTGTGATCAGCAATAAGTTGGTAATTGACATGGCTTATTTTTATAATATATACACCAATTTTATCACAAATATTGGGGTGGTTGATTCTACAAAGTCGGCAACAAACTCAAGATTATTATTGGGTTCCTCCGATGACACGTATGCGCTGACCACAAATATGACCAAGCCTGTATACACACAGGGCCTCGTGGCAGGACTAGATTACTCTTTGCCAAAGGGCTATAAATTTGGAATAAATTATTCTTGGAATCAGTTCATCAGTGGTGCAGATTATGAGCAAGGGAATACATTATTTGATTTTAATACTCCCGAGCACAAAGTCAATATTAATTTTGGGAATAGAAACCTCTTTAAAAACTTCGGATTTAATATGACCTATAGGTATCAGACTAATTTTAGGTGGGAGTCTTCTTTTGCGCAGGGAAACGTTCCTGCATACAATACATTGGATGCGCAAGTTTCTTATAAACTTTCTTCACTTAAGTCAGTTTTAAAACTGGGAGCGTCAAATTTGTCTAATAAGTATTATATCCAAAGTTTAGGAGGCCCAAGTATAGGGGCAATTTATTATTTGTCAATTACGTTTGATGAATTTATGAGAAGATAAGTTTCAGAACGCAGTTAAGTTAAATGATATTTTAAACCCTACTTATGGTGGGTTTTTTATTGTTTTATAAATTTGTATTCATGAAAGAAGATAGCCATTACAACTACCTGCAGAATACGCGTCAAAAACTCTTTATTATCATTTTTGGAACAGAAACTCGTCTAGGTCGCTTGTTTGATGTAGTGCTGCTTTATATGATACTGACGAGCATACTACTTGTTATGTTAGAGAGCGTTCAATCTGTAAGCTCTAAAAACGAAGAATTATTCTATATTTTGGAATGGCTATTCACTGTATTTTTTTCAATTGAATTTCTATTGAGGTTGTGGATATCAAGAAAACCTTCAAGTTATTTATTTAGTTTCTTCGGGCTCGTTGATTTTATGGCCGTCATACCTACCTATTTGACCTTATTTTATACCGGAGGTTCTTATTTAATAGTCGTTCGTGCGGTACGTTTGCTGCGAGTATTTAGGATTTTAAAACTCAGTCGTCAGCTTTCAGAATCTCGGGTCTTGGTGAAAGCATTGATCTCGGGAAGGCATAAAATTTTAGTCTTTCTTGGGGGCGTATTGACGCTAGTGATTATCACGGGAACATTAATGTATCTAATAGAAGGGGGTGAAAATGGTTTTGATAGTATTCCTCGAAGTATTTACTGGGCTATTGTGACTACTACTACAGTAGGTTATGGCGATATATATCCAGTAACTGTTTTTGGTCAAATTGTGGCAGCTACCTTGATGCTGATGGGTTATGCCATCATAGCTGTGCCTACGGGAATCGTGAGCTCCGAATTGAACAAGACTTCTCAAAAAAGTACTCGTAAGAAAGAACTAAGATGTTCTTCTTGTGGCAAACAAAAACATAACTTCAAGGCCAAGTATTGTGAACGCTGTGGTACTTTATTGGGAGCTTAAGTTTATCTGTCTGATCAGGGACTTGTTTTGTGGAAGTTTTAATCACAAAAAGCGATCAAATTAAATAGATTATATTTTAATTTAAGCTTATCTTATTCAAGAGAAATAGTTGATTAGTCAGGGGGTTAGGATTCAATGGTGATTGAACCTCAGTTTAAAAAAAAGTATCTCAGCAAATAAATCTTGTAGCTTGCCATTACTTTGTTCGGAATCTATCATATTGAAGATGAGTATTTCATCATTAACCTCTTTAAGATTAATTATTCAATATATATATTAAGTAAATGTGATTAGTGCTGAGACTCTCTAGTATAGACAATAAAAAAGGCCAACGATATTCGCTGGCCTTTTTTTATTGTCTTGATTATTCTTAGATTATTCGCAATCAACAAATTGATTCCAACAATAGGGACCGTAATCAACATCTGTATCGATATCAGTTTCTGCTATTGTGATTATTCGATTTACAAATTCAGTACCAACAGTACCCTCTGTACCGGCATCAAACATTTCTTGATCATTCCATCCACCAGCAGTGAATTTTAATTCATGATCGCCCGCTGGAAGTGGGATAGTGATTGTATATACACCTGCGACAGCGCTTTCCGTCATTGGATTACAATCTCCACACCAGCCATTAAATGTTCCATTTAAGAACGGTGCTGTCTCTGTTTTACTAGTATCAGCCAAATACGTGGAAAAATTTAAATGAAACGTAACACTTGCAGATGGTGGTGGGCAAGGCTCAAATGTATTCCAGCAGTAAGGTCCTACATTCATTTCCATCATAGGCACTACGGTTAAAAGTCTATTTACAAACTCATCACCAATTGTACCCGCTGTACCCGCATCGAACATTTCTTGATCGTTCCATCCGTCAGCAGTAAATTTCCATTCATGATCGCCCGCTGGAAGTGGAATAGTGATTGTATATACACCATCTCCGTCTTCATCAGTCATTGGATTACAATCTCCACACCAATTATTAAATGTTCCATTTAAAAAAGGAGCTGTTCCTGTTTTGCTGGTATCATTTAGGTAAGTATTGAAATCTAAATGAAACGTAACATCAGTAGGACCGTCATAATTACCACCATCAGTAGGACCTTCATAATCTTGATTTTCTAGCACAAATACCCAAACACCATCACCATCAGGAGAGTAGTCAACTAAAAAGGTAGCATGATGATCTTCTTCTTCAACATCGTCTCCGATGTACGTATATGTGATAGATTCAGGAATGTCAGTGACCTCTCGACCGTTTCCAAATTCTAAATTATTGGTTACTTTCGCAAGCCCAAAATAAGCACCTTTTCCGAATAGAGTGACTGTGCCAGCGTCTTCATTTACTTCATACGTAAATGGCGCATTTGATTCATCGTGAGGAGCCACAGGCTCACCACATTGCTCTTCATTTACACCTTGCCAAGTTTCTAACCAAGTGGACCCATCTGTGAGAATTGTATACTCCCCTGTCCAAATCGTTTCACCTTCATCGTTGGTACTCATTGTACCAGCATCAAAAACGTACTGATCATCAAAAAGACATTCTCTTGTTGTTACAGCTGCTGCATCATTCGACCACCATGATAGATCATCCTGGTTAGGACCTACTGCTAGGGCTCCTGGAATAGGGGCAAGTTGCCATGTTCCTTCCATAGGATTGGTGTCAGGTTCAATTTTGAAAGGAAGTAGAAAACCCATAGTAATATGAATCACACCGTTAACATTAACTACAGCATCTGGCGCTAACACTTCAGCATTCCAGAAACCGGCACTATCAGAACTCATTCCCATCAAGAAATCCAAATCACTATCGATAAGAACACCGGTTCCGCCTCCAAATTGACCGGCTAATGCGGCGTCGTATTTGATGAAAAGTGGCGCATAATCATCCGTACCATCTCCATCTGTGTCATCCATCAGCGGAAACATTCCATCAACAACTTTTCCATCATCGAATGCTCCTCCTGTAATGGTAGCAGCATCAAGAATTTTTGAGGCATCACCAGTAGCTTTCATTGCGCCTGCTTCTCCAATTATATGATGGGCTATTATAGCATACCATTCGTCCGGAGAAAAATCGTCAACCGAAATTCCAGCCCCTTGAAAAACAGCGTTTGGTACAGCAAATACTGTAGACATAACTTCAGGATTGGATAAATAAGCAGTGAGACTTGGAAGTTGGGCCTCAGTCGCAAAAACATCTGATGACTGCAAAGCAGCCCCCATTTCAGAAAAGGTATCGCTGATCAATAAAGACGCAGCGTTTGTTCCTAAAATACTTGCCAATAAGTTTCCTACACCAGGGGGTATAAGGACAGTCCCTACATCCCAAATAATTCCATTTGATGCCAAAATCGGTTCATCAGCCACCACAATACCTTTAGTATTAGATCCTGTTAAGAGTGTACCATCCTCCGGAGAACCCTCAGAACCGTCAGCATCAGGATTGTTTAAATTCACAATGATTGACTCACCTTGAACGGTGGCAATACTAGCACCTGGAGTTATTTCATCGATGACAGTACCAGCACCATGATAGGTCAATAAAGACACTATGATTCCAGGACTAACATCAGTTGCTTTGCTCACACCCACTGTTGCGTACAATGCTAGAAATGCATCATTATTGGGTGCAAATAGGGTATATGTTCCGTCTTGTGAAAATAAAGAAGACAGTAACGTACCATTTGCATCAATTGGATAAGTTTTCAAAAGATATATTAATGTATCGTATCCTCCAACATCAGCCAAGGTTTGCATGATATCATCATATTCTGATACTACCTCATCAATAGGATCGTCTACATCGTCATCATCACTACAATTAGTGAGAAAGGTCAAACTCAAGGCCATCACTAACATTGTGAGATACTTGAATGGTGTTAAAATTTTATTTTTCATCATATTATTTGTTTTTTCTTCTTCGATTTAATCAAACTTTTGTTTTACTTAATTTAATAATTCAACTTATTAATACGTTAATATTGTAGGTTATTATTACTTAATACATTGTTTAGGTAAAAGGTAACCTTTGCTTATTTAAATCTTTCGATTTTCTTCTTTTCTGTATTAATTCCGCTGCTCCTCCATTTGGTTATCTACTTATATTTTTATAAAATTATTTTAAAATCGGGTAGAATANNTTACATTATTAAAGTTAAAGAATTAATCAAAAGTTAATAAAAAGATGTCTGGAGATAAGTATTTTCTAAAAAAATTATTTTAAAAATATTTTAATTATCACACGAAAATATAATAATAATTTATTAATAATTTATTAATTTTTATAATTATTTAACTAAAATAAAAAATTTATTATATTATTTATAATATTAATTCATAAATTAAATGATTATAAAATTAATGGTTTTATTCAAAAAAATAAATGGAGTTTGATTTTGGAAATAATCCGAAGGACTTTATTAGTCTCATAATATGAGGTTTATTTTAACTTGAGTTCTTTTTTGATTTGGATTTGCGTTAGATGCTTATTTTTTATTTGTCTTTTATATTAAAAGGTTCTTTATTCTTCTTTTTTAACTTTTCTGTACTAATTTTAGTTAAAAATTAGGATGTTTATACAAATTCAGACATTTTTGTAGCTTTATTTAGATTTATTGGACATTGATGTGTTAATTTGATTCAAGATCAAAATAGAATAATGCCGTTCATAATAAAATTTTTTGTTAGACTACTTATATCTGTAATCATTCATACTTGAGTCGACTGGTTCAATTAATTAAAAAAATAAAAGCCATTCGAAACAAATGAGAATGGCTTTTTTTATGAAAAAAATGTATTTTCAAGAAGACAGTATTGTGTTTTTAGATGGTAGTTGGATTGAGGCAAAAAAAGCAAATTTCAGTCTCTTCAGCCAAACCATGCATTATGGATTTGGAGCCTTTGATGGGATGAGGTCATACAAAAATGCAGAGGGGTGTAATATTTTTAGAGCAAAGGAACATTTTGAAAGATTGTCTGCTGCATGCAAAGATCTTACCCTCGAAATTCCATTTGGTGTTGATGAACTCGTCAATTTGGCCTATAAGTTGTTGAAAAAAAATAAGCTTGTGAATGCCTATGTCAGACCCTTAATTTTCATGGATACCAATATGGATTTGACGACCGATAGTAAGGTTCATGTTTTTATGGCGGCATGGAGATGGAAAAAATATTTAGGCAATGAACCTTTAGATCTGATGGTCTCAGAGCATAGCAAAACCGTAGGTTTGGCTAATAAAATTAATGCCAAAATCATAGGAAATTATACAAACTCCATCTTGGCATCTTCGCAGGCCAAAAAATTGGGTTATAGTGAAGCTTTGATGCTCGATATTAATGGAAATATTTCAGAGAGTCCAGCAGCTAATTTTTTTTATGAGAAGGACGGTGAACTCTTTACGCCCACTACTGAATTTGCCTATGACGGCCTTACGCGCCAAACTATCATTGAACTGGCAAAGCAATGGAACATAAAAGTAACTGAAAAAGATATTTCTGTCGAGGAGATATACGAGGCAGATTACGCTTTTTTGACAGGAACAGCTACAGAAGTATCACCTATTAATAGTATCAATGGGGAAGTTTTTAAGGCTGAATGGGAGGACTCTAATGCTCATAGCTTGTACATGATGTACCGTCAACAAGTAATGTTCAATGAATACCAGGGCCTAACTATTGTCTAAAATCATGTCAAGATTAAATAAATTCAGTAAAGTCATTACTCAAGATCCAAGTCAGCCGGCATCCCAAGCGATGTTGCATGCGGTTGGGCTATCGACGCAAGAGATGGCCAAGGCGCAGGTGGGAATTGTGAGTACCGGCTTTGAGGGTAATCCTTGCAATATGCATCTGAATATTTTGGCACATCAAGTCAAGAAAGGGGTGTTGGATGCTGATTTGGTAGGTTTGATTTTTCATACCATCGGAGTGAGTGATGGTATTTCTAATGGAACAGCGGGGATGAAATACTCTTTAGTTTCAAGAGATATTATCGCAGATTCTATAGAAACCGTCGTCAATGCGCAATACTACGATGCAGTAGTGCCTGTCGTTGGGTGTGATAAAAATATGCCAGCCGCTATCATGGCCTTAGGTAGATTGAATCGACCCGGATTGATGGTTTATGGGGGAAGTGTCAAACCAGGTAAATGGAAAGGGAAAGATCTTAATATTGTTTCAGCTTTTGAGGCTTACGGAGCCAAGTTATCAAATAGTATTTCTGATGAGGATTATCAAGGCATCATAAAAAACTCGATTCCAGGCCCAGGTGCATGTGGCGGGATGTATACGGCCAATACCATGTCATCTGCCATAGAGGCATTGGGAATGAGCCTGCCTTTTTCCTCATCTAATCCTGCCGAAAGTCAAGACAAAACGACAGAAACTTTGAAGGTTGGAGCAGCTATCAAAAATTTAATGATACAGGACATTCTTCCTAAGCAAATCATGACAAAGCAGGCTTTTGAGAATGCCATAACTACCGTAATGGTCTTGGGCGGCTCAACCAATGCCGTTTTACATTTGATCGCTATGGCCAAATCCGTAGATGTACCTTTGGGTCTTGACGATTTTCAAAGAATTTCTGACAATACACCTTTTATAGCAGATCTAAAACCTTCAGGAGCATATTTGATGGAGGATTTACATCAGGTGGGTGGTATTCCTGCTGTATTGAAAGAAATGTTGCAACAGGGTTATTTACAAGGAGATTGTCTCACAGTCACAGGGAAAAGTATTGGAGAAAATTTGGAGACTGTCAAGTCTCTCAGCGAAAAGCAAAAGATAATCGTACCTTTTGATCGGCCTATTAAGACTAACGGACATTTGCAAATTCTCTATGGAAACCTAGCTCCCGAGGGTGCCGTAGCCAAAATCACTGGGAAAGAAGGTGAGGTATTTGAGGGCCCTGCGAGGATCTATGAAGATGAATTTGATGCGATAAGAGGTATCATCGAAGAAGTTCAAAAAGGAGAAGTGATTGTGATTAGATATTCGGGCCCCAAAGGAGCTCCCGGCATGCCAGAAATGTTAAAGCCTACGGGTGCTGTCATGGGTGCTGGACTTGGTAAAGATGTCGCCTTGATTACAGATGGAAGATTTTCAGGAGGATCTCATGGCTTTGTGGTGGGGCACATCACTCCAGAAGCGCAAGAGGGAGGACCTTTGGCTTTTGTGCAAAATGGAGATATCATCCGTATAGATGCCATCAGTAATCAATTGGATTTGAAAATTTCTGATGAAGAAATGCAAAAAAGAAAATCTATTTGGATCCAGCCCGATTACAAAGCCAATAAAGGAGTATTAAAAAAATATATCAATTCGGTAGCTACGGCATCCGAAGGTTGTGTTACCGATCAATAATATGAATACATCAACTTTAGTAATAGAAAAAAAGAGATCTAAAAAGACGACCAGAATAAAAGGGTCTGATGCGGTACTTCAGTGTTTAATAGCCGAAGGAGTTACGACTATTTTCGGTTATCCTGGTGGTGCCATTATGCCCATTTATGATGCGCTATTTAATTATCAAGATAAATTGAATCATATTTTGACCCGTCATGAGCAGGGTGCGGTGCATGCCGCTCAGGGTATGGCTCGTGTAACCGGCAAAGCAGGGGTCTGTTTTGCTACTTCTGGTCCCGGGGCAACCAATTTAATTACCGGTATAGCAGATGCACAAATTGATTCGACTCCTTTGGTCTGTATTACTGGGCAAGTTCCTTCACATCTGTTAGGAACAGATGCTTTCCAAGAGACAGATGTGATGGGCATTTCTATGCCTGTGACAAAGTGGAATTACCAAGTAACTAGAGCAGAGGAAATACCTTATGCTATTGCCCGCGCTTTTTATATTGCCAATACGGGTCGTCCAGGACCCGTATTGATCGATATAACCAAAGATGCTCAATTTGCTGAATTTGATTTTGCTTATGATAAATGTGAAAAAATCCGAAGTTATCACCCTTATCCAGAAGCGCTTCAGTCGGATCTGGAGGCCGCAGCAAATTTGATAAACGATGCTCAAAAGCCCTATATATTGGTAGGACAGGGTGTTCAGCTTTCTGGAGCAGAGAATGAATTGATGATATTTGCAGAAAAAACAGGAATTCCTATGGCGGCAACACTGATGGGACTTTCAGGAATTCCGACCAGCCATCCCCTTTATGTTGGCTACTTAGGTATGCATGGTAATTATGGTCCTAACATTAAAACTAATGAATGTGATGTCTTAATCGCCATAGGTATGAGATTCGATGATAGAGTGACTGGAGATTTAGACCGATATGCCAAACAAGCCAAAGTAATTCACATCGAAATTGATCCCTCTGAGATAGACAAAAATGTAAAAACAACTGTAGCTATTAATAGCGATGCCAAACAGGCTTTGTTGGGGCTAATCCCGTTGGTGAATGTTTCAACACACAAGGATTGGATAGATGAGTTTCATCAATGTGACAAAATTGAATTTGATAAGGTAATTGATGCTGAATTGTATCCTAATTCAGGTGAAATAAAAATGGCTGAAGTAATTAATAGGATATCAGAGGTCACTGATGGTGCGGCCATTGTCATTACTGACGTTGGGCAACACCAAATGGTAGCGAATAGATATTATAAATTTCGAAAATCATTAAGCTGTATTACTTCTGGTGGTTTGGGTACGATGGGTTTCGCCTTGCCAGCTGCGATGGGTGCAAAAGTAGGGCAGCCAGAAAGAACGGTTATAGCTGTGATTGGAGATGGTGGTTTTCAAATGACCATTCAAGAATTAGGAACCATAAGGCAGAGTGATTTAGCGGTAAAAATTTTAATTCTAAATAATAACTTCCTGGGAATGGTACGTCAATGGCAACAGTTGTTTTTTGAAAAGCGTTATTCTTTTACTGAGTTGGATAATCCAGATTTTCAAATGATTACCAAAGGTTATGGTATCAAGGCTCAAAAAGTTGAAAAAAGAGAAGACCTAGATCAAGCTATATTTGATTGGTTGAATTGTGAAGGACCTGCACTACTTGAAGTAGTGGTCGAGCATGAAGGAAATGTATTTCCAATGGTGCCTTCCGGAGCCTCTGTAGCTGAAATCAGATTAGATTGATATGAGTTTAGAACTTAAATACACGTCCTCAACTCCCAGAGAATTTACTTTATCTGTACTTACTGAAGATAAATCTGGATTAATCAATCAGCTGACGATCATTTTCACCAAAAGAAAGATCAACATCAATAGTTTGAACGTATCTGTTACAGAAGTGAAAGGCGTAAGTCGCTTTACCATTGTGATAGAGACCAGTAAGGATATGATTGACAATATTGTTAAGCAAATAAGGAAGCTGATTGATGTGCTTGGAGCGTTTGTTTATGAAGAAGATCAGATATTCTATCAAGAAATTGCCCTCTATAAAGTGCCGAAATATGCGATTGTGGATGGGAAGTCGGTAGAGGATCTAGTGAGCAAAAGTGGCGCGCGGATTTTAGTGGTTGAAACAGACTACATGATCATCGAGAAAACGGGAAAAGCTAGAGAGACTCATGATTTATATCAAAAATTAGAACCTTTTGGGCTCTTAGAGTTCATCCGATCGGGTCGCGTGGCCATATCAAAATCAACAAGAAAAACCGAAGCTTACATTAAAGAATTAGAAGCTTCAAATTCAAATAAATTAAGTATTAAAGATTTTTAATCATTTATAAAAAATAGACAAATGGCAAAAATTAATTTTGGCGGTGTAGAAGAAGAAGTAGTCACCCGTGAGGAGTTTCCCCTCGAAAAAGCAAGAGAAGTAATGAAGGATGAGGTGATAGCCATTGTCGGCTATGGTGTTCAAGGTCCGGGTCAAGCACTCAACTTGAAAGATAATGGATTCAATGTCATCGTAGGTCAAAGAAAAGGAGGAAAATCATGGGATAAAGCCGTTGCAGATGGATTCGAACCCGGAGTTTCATTATTTGAAATAGAAGAAGCTTGCGAGAAAGGAACAGTCATTCAATATTTATTATCAGATGCAGGTCAAATTGACCAGTGGTCCGTTATTAAGCCTTATTTAACCTCAGGCAAAGCCCTTTACTTTTCTCACGGATTTGGCGTGACGTATAAGGATCAAACAGGAATAGATTTGCCCAGTGACGTAGATGTTATACTGGTTGCTCCAAAGGGATCAGGCACGTCATTAAGAAGATTATTTGTAGCAGGAAAGGGCCTTAATTCATCCTTTGCAGTGCATCAAGATGCAACAGGGCGTGCGCGTGAGCGGGTCATTTCATTAGGTATTGGCGTGGGATCGGGTTATCTTTTTGAAACTAATTTTAAAAGTGAAGTGTATAGTGATTTGACTGGAGAGCGAGGAAGTTTGATGGGAGCTATACAAGGATTATTTGCGGCACAATATGATTTGTTGCGTAAAAAAGGACATTCACCCTCAGAAGCGTTTAACGAGACGGTAGAGGAAGCGACCCAATCTTTATATCCATTGGTAGCTGAAAATGGCATGGATTGGATGTATGCCAACTGTTCAACGACTGCTCAAAGAGGAGCTTTAGATTGGTGGAAAAAGTTCAGGGATGCGGTGGCACCGGTTTTTGAAGACCTTTATGAAAGTGTAGCCACTGGAAATGAAGCCAAAATTACGATCGAGGCAAATCAGAAGGCCACTTACAGAGAGGGTCTTGAAAAAGAGCTTAATGAGTTAAGGGAATCCGAAATGTGGCGCACTGGGGCTACTGTGAGAAAATTAAGACCTGAGAATAAATAATTAACCTTTTTAACTACGATTGTCGTGGCAGATCAACTTTATATTTTTGATACAACCTTACGAGATGGTGAACAAGTCCCAGGTTGTAAACTGAACACGGAAGAAAAAATCG
Source organism: Flammeovirgaceae bacterium UBA976 (assembly GCA_002292365.1). Lineage (GTDB taxonomy): Bacteria > Bacteroidota > Bacteroidia > Cytophagales > Cyclobacteriaceae > UBA4465. The sequence continues at coordinate 54,397 of DBBU01000063.1, read as the reverse complement.
TAGTGGCTAAGGCGCTCGAAGCGTTAGGCGTAGATGTTATTGAGGCGGGTTTTCCCGTTTCAAGTCCTGGTGATTTCAATTCGGTTCGTCAGTTATCTAAGGCCACTTCAAGGCCTATTATTTGTGCCTTGACACGGGCCATTGAAAAGGATATTGAAGTAGCCGCGGATGCGTTGAAATATGCCAAAAGAAAGCGTATTCACACCGGTATAGGGACTTCCTTTTTGCATATTCATCATAAGTTGATGTCCACCGAAGAAAAAGTACTCGAGCGTGCTGTAAACGCGGTTAAATATGCCAAAAAATATGTAGAAGATATTGAGTTTTATGCGGAAGATGCTGGGCGGAGCGACAATGAGTTTTTGGCAAGAGTAGTTGAAGCAGTGATTGCTGCCGGTGCTACAGTCATCAATATTCCAGACACGACTGGATACTGTTTACCAGAGATGTATGGTGCTAAAATCAAGTATTTGATGGAGCATGTGAAGGGTATTGAAAAGGCTATTCTTTCAACGCATTGCCACAATGATTTGGGTATGGCCACGGCCAATTCAATCATGGGTGTGATCAATGGTGCGCGACAGGTTGAGGTTACCATCAATGGTATAGGAGAACGTGCGGGTAATACCAGTCTAGAAGAAGTAGTGATGACTTTTAAAAGTCACAAATCGCTAAATATCGAAACCAATATCAATACGAAAAATATTTATCAAACCAGCAGACTTGTCTCTAATTTGATGAATATGCCCGTTCAACCCAATAAGGCTATAGTAGGAAGAAATGCTTTTGCCCATTCATCGGGAATACATCAAGATGGTGTCCTTAAGCTTCGTGAGAATTATGAAATAATTGATCCGGTGGAGGTAGGGATTCAAGAATCGTCCATATTATTATCTGCAAGAAGTGGTAGGGCGGCTTTAAGACATCGACTCAGTATTTTAGGATATGCGCTTGAAGAGGAGAAAATTGAAGAAGTATATGAACATTTCTTAAAGTTGGCTGATTCTCAAAAGGAGATTTCAGATGAAGACCTTGAAAATTTGATGGGTAAAGTTCATAGGGATAAGGAGCACGTTAAGCTTGATTCCCTAAAGGTTACTTCGGGAAAAGGTTTGGTGCCAAGCGCGGTAGTTCACTTAGATGTTTTAGGAGAAAAAATAGAAGTTTCTGGGACCGGTGTTGGTGGCATTGATGCAGCATTAAATGCGATAAGGTCAGTAATTAATAAGAATGAGTTCATCGATGAGATTTTGATTCAGGCATTTAGCAGAACTACCTTAGCCTTAGGCAAGGTACATGTTCAACTAAAGAATCAAGGAGGAAAAATGTTTCACGGTTTTGCTTCACATCAAGACTTAATTACTGCTGCTATAGAGGCTTACTTGGATGCATTTAATAAAATGGGATCCATTGAGCTGAAAAAGATTAAAGAAAAAGAAATATAAATAATAAAATATGAGTCAATCGACGACATTATTTGATAAAATTTGGGATGGCCATACCGTTAAGTCTATTGAAAATGGGCCTAGTGTTTTGTACATTGATAGGCACTATATACATGAGGTAACTAGTCCAGTAGCTTTTCTAGGTCTAGAAAAAAGGGGTTTGAGTGTTGCTAATCCCCATAAGACCACAGCTACCCCAGACCATAATATTCCTACTCAAGATCAACATTTAACCATTCAAGATGCTTTATCTAGAAATCAAGTGGATAAGTTGATGAAGAATTGTAAAAATTATAATATTCCCATGTATGGATTAAATCACAAATGGCAGGGTATCGTTCATGTAATTGGTCCTGAGCTTGGATTGACTCAACCTGGGATGACTATTGTTTGTGGAGATAGCCATACTTCAACACATGGAGCATTTGGATGCGTTGCTTTTGGCATTGGTACAAGTGAAGTAGAAATGGTTTTAGGTACGCAATGTATTATGCAGCCCAAGCCAAAGAAGATGCGAATCAAGATTAATGGAGTTTTAAGTAATGGGGTAACGGCTAAAGACATTGCGCTCTACATTATATCCCAAATATCAACGAGCGGGGGTACTGGGCATTTTATTGAATATGCAGGAAGCGCTATTGAGGGATTGACCATGGAAGGACGTATGACCTTATGTAATATGAGCATTGAGAGCGGTGCTCGAGGGGGATTAATTGCTCCCGATCAGACTACTTTTGAATACCTTAAGAACAGAGAGTTCGCTCCAAAAGATCAAAAATGGGAGGACGCTATGGAAAAATGGGCCTTACTCAAGACCGATGAAAATGCTTTTTTTCACAAAGAATACTCATTTCACGCCCAAGACATTGAGCCCATGATCACTTTCGGAACTAATCCAGGAATGGGAACGGGAGTTACGGGTCACATTCCCCTTGCTGCTTCTTTAACTGAGAGTGAAAGGGTTACATATGAAAAATCTCTTGAATACATGGGCTTCAGTGATGGCGATAAATTGCAAGGAAAATCTATTGACTACGTTTTTGTTGGGAGTTGTACTAACGGTAGGATTGAAGATTTAAGAGAATTTGCTCATTTTATTAAGGGCAAAAAGAAGGCAAAGAACATTACTGCTTGGATTGTACCAGGTTCTAAACAGGTAGAAGTCCAAGCTCAAGAAGAGGGTTTATTAGCTATTCTTCAAGCTGCTGGATTTGAGTTGAGACAGCCAGGATGTTCGGCTTGTTTGGCCATGAATGATGATAAGATTCCTGCTGGTAAATATGCAGTTTCCACCTCTAATAGGAACTTTGAGGGTAGACAAGGACCTGGAGCACGTACCTTACTTGCAAGCCCATTGGTAGCGGCAGCTTGTGCTATTTCAGGAAAAATTACTGATCCAAGAAAATATTTTAACTAAAAGCTTAAGTTGATGCCCATAGAAAAATTCATAAAAATTCAGTCTTCAGCGGTCCCCGTGCAGATTGAAAATGTAGATACGGATCAAATTATACCTGCACGTTTTTTAAAAGCCGTCGAACGAAAAGGATTTGGAGATAATTTGTTCAGAGATTGGCGCTATGATAAATCCAATAATCCGATCAGCGATTTCCCTCTGAATGATATCAAATACTCGGGACAAATTTTGATTGGAGGAAAAAATTTTGGCAGCGGATCAAGTAGAGAACATGCGGCTTGGGCATTGTACGATTATGGATTTAAGGTAGTTGTATCTAGTTTCTTTGCTGATATATTCAAAGGAAATGCTTTGAATAACGGTCTGCTTCCAGTTCAAGTGACCTCAGACGAGCTTAGTGAAATATTTGAAGCCATAGACACGGATACTCAAGCTACTTTCAGCGTTGATCTTGTACAACAAACCTTTACAATAGATGCTTCAGATAAAATCATTGATTTTGAAATTAATCCTTACAAGAAGGAATGTCTCTTGCAAGGCTATGATGATATTGATTATTTATTAAGCCTTAAAAAAGAAATAGCAGTTTTCGAATCGAAAGAATGATATGGATGAGAAAAAAGTACTCATATTAGATACTACCCTCAGAGATGGTGAGCAGACCTCTGGTGTATCATTTACGGAAACAGAAAAACTCAGCTTGGCCAAAATTTTGTTAGAAGAGGTCAAAGTAGATCGCTTAGAGATCACTTCGGCGCGCGTATCAGAGGGTGAAAAAAGAGCAGCTCTACGCATTTTAAACTGGGCGAAGGGCACAAGTCATTTAGAAAAAATTGAAATTCTTGGATTTGTAGATCAGCATGAATCGGTCAAGTGGATTCAAGAGGTAGGGGGTAAGGTGATGAACTTGCTTGCCAAAGGATCAGTGAAGCATTTGAAGGGTCAATTACGCAAGACGCCAGAAGAACACATTGAATCATTAATTGACACCATTGAATATGCCAATACATTGGGTATTCAGGTTAATTTATATTTAGAAGATTGGTCTAATGGAATGATCCAATCTCGGGATTATGTTTTTCAGTTGATGGATGCACTTGAGGACCAATCTATTTTACGCTTTATGTTGCCTGATACTTTAGGTATTTTGCAGCCCTCTGAGACGGCTTTTTTTGTGTCGGAAATGACCCATCGTTATCCCAAACTTAAATTTGATTTCCATGCACACAATGACTACGATCTGAGTGTAGCAAATGTTTTGGAAGCCGTAAAAGCGGGAGTGAGCTGTATTCACGTTACAGTTAATGGCCTGGGGGAACGAGCAGGTAATGCAATTCTGAGCAGTTCAATTGCAGTGCTTCGTGATCATCTTAAAATTGAGACAAATGTGGTAGAAACCAATATTTATCGCATCAGTAAATTGGTTGAAACTTTTTCAGGTTTACGGATTCCCGCCAACAAACCGTTGATTGGGGCAAGTGTATTTACCCAAACTTGTGGCGTACATGCAGATGGGGACAGTAAAGATAATTTGTATTTCAACACGCTCATGCCCGAACGCTTCGGAAGATCCCGAAGTTATGCTTTGGGCAAGACTTCGGGAAAAGCAAATGTAAAAAAAAACCTGGCTGAATTAGGTATCGAACTTAATGAGAAAATACTCAAAAAAGTAACGGAAAGAGTCATCCAGTTGGGGGATAAAAAAGAACAAATTACGTTGGATGATTTACCCTATATCGTCGCAGATCTTTTGGATTTGGCAGAGATTGACCAAAAGGTAAAAATTATCAATTATAATTTATCACATGCCAAGGGCTTGAAGCCTGTGGCTTCCGTGGCTTTAAAGATAGAAGGGAAACAGTATGAGGCGACTTCAGCCGGGGACGGACAATATGATGCCTTTATGAATGCTCTATCGAAAATCTATAAAGTGAAGCTTAAGAAATCGCTTCCTCAATTAATAGATTATAGTGTATTGATACCCCCGGGAGGGAAATCAGACGCCTTATGTGAAACCACCATAACTTGGAAAATGAAGCGCGAGTTCAAAACTAGGGGTGTTGATACTGATCAAACTTTTTCAGCCATAAAGGCAACGGAGAAGATGTTGAATTTACTTCAAAATGAGACCATTCTTCAAATTACACAATTACAATCACAATTTACCTTAGCATAAATTTCAATGAATTTGAATATAGCAATACTATCCGGCGATGGGATAGGACCAGAAATTATCAACGAAGCATTAAAGATTACGCAAGTAGTTGCTGATAAATTTAACCATCAGTTGGTTTATAAACATGCACTTACTGGTGCGGCGGCCATAGAGGCAGTAGGAGATCCTTATCCAGAAAAAACTCATCTACTCTGCATGGCGTCAGATGCTGTATTATTTGGAGCCATAGGAGATCCTAAATATGATAACGATCCGAGTGCTAAAGTACGCCCTGAACAAGGTTTATTATCTATGCGAAAAAAACTAGGCCTTTATGCAAATATTCGTCCCTTGACTACTTTCAAGTCTTTGATTCATAAATCACCCTTGCGCACCGAATTAGTAGATGGCGCTGATTTCGTCTGTATACGCGAGCTGACAGGAGGTATTTATTTTGGTCAACCCCAAGGTCGGTCAGAGGATGGTAATACCGCCTATGATACTTGCATATACACGCGATCTGAAATTGTAAGAATCCTAGAATTAGGATTTGAATTTGCGCGTAAAAGAAGAAAAAAACTAACGGTGGTTGATAAAGCGAATGTATTGGCCACTTCAAGACTATGGAGGCAGATTGCTCGTGAGATGGCACCTAATTATCCTGATATTGAAGTCGAGTATTTACTCGTTGATAATGCTGCCATGCGTATCATACAATGGCCAAAGGATTTTGATGTTATGGTAACTGAAAATATGTTTGGTGACATTCTAACCGATGAGGCCAGCGTGATCAGTGGTTCTTTAGGCTTGTTGCCTTCAGCATCGGTAGGTATCTATACATCTGTTTTTGAGCCAATTCATGGATCTTATCCTCAAGCGGCAGGTAAAAACATAGCTAATCCTGTGGCGACCATACTTTCTGCTGCCATGATGTTTGAATATGCCTTCAAGTTGACCGAAGAAGCTGCATTGATCAGAGAGGCTGTAGAGCAATCTATAGTGGAAGAATTTGTGACTGTTGATATTGCCGAAAGTGCTGTAGGACAGTCTACCTCTGAGGTAGGAGATTGGATGGCTGCTTATATTAAAAATAAATAACATGATTGTACTTAAGTTCGGTGGAACTTCTGTGGGTAATGCCAAGTGCATCAAAACGGTTGCCAAGGTATTGCTAGAGAAATCATCATCAAAAGATGTTTTTGCTGTGGTTTCTGCCGTGGGAGGCGTGACCAACCAATTGATAAGTGCCACACATTTTGCTCAAGACAGAGATACTCAATACGAGTCTTTGGTTAAAGAAATTGAAGAGGTTCACTTGACCCTTGTCAAAGACCTCATTGACGTCAAACTCCAAAGTGGTGTTTTTGGAGGTGTTAAGCTCATTGTTAATGAGCTAGAAGAGGTTTTAAAAGCTATTTTTGTACTACGAGAAAACGGTTTAAAGTCCTTTGACTATGTATGTGGTATCGGTGAGCGGTTGTCCGCATTGATTATATATAATTACCTTAAGGGATTAAATAAGGAGGTTAATTTGGTTGATCCTACTCAAATTCTGACCTGCACCAATGAGTTTGGCTTTGGCCATGTGATCATGGATATCTCCCGAGAAAAGGCCATTAATCAGTTGGCTGATTTAAAAGAAATTAATATTTGTCCAGGGTTCATTGCTAGGACAGTAGAGGGGGATTTTACCACCTTGGGTCGGGGAGGTTCTGATTACACGGCGGCATTATTTGCAAACTTTTATAAAGCATCTGTCTTAGAAATCTGGTCTGATGTCAGTGGTTTGATGACGGCAGATCCAAGATTGGTGACTGGTGCGCGTGTCATTCCTCACCTCTCTTATGAGGATGCCTTAGAACTTTCACATTTTGGTGCCAAAGTGATTTATCCCCCCACCATACAACCGGCTTTAGAACAAAACATTCCGATTACTATAAAAAATACTTTTAATCTTACAGATGTGGGTACCAAAATTACAAGCTCATGGGAGGATAATAGTACCATAAAAGGCATTTCTTCCATTGATGAAATTTGTCTTTTGAATTTAAGTGGGAGCGGTATGGTTGGCATACCTAACTTTTCTGCGCGCTTCTTTCAAGCTCTAGCGAATCAAAATATCAATGTAATTATCATCACGCAAGCTTCTTCGGAGCACACCATTTGTGTAGGTATTCAATCTTTTGATCAAGAAAAAGCTGTTGAAGAACTTCATAAGGTTTTTAGCAGTGAAATTAATTCGGGAAAAATAGATCCAATAGAAGTCGACCAATATTTATCTATAGTAGCCTTGGTGGGCTCTAATATGAAAAGTCAGGTAGGCATCAGCGGTCAGATGTTTAGTGTGTTGGGTAGAAATGGGATTAATATTAAAATGATTGCTCAAGGTTCATCTGAGCGTAATATTACTGTCGTTATTGAAAAAAGGCATCTCAAAAAAGCCTTAAATGTTTTGCATGAATCTTTTTTTATAGAAGAGAGAAAAAAAGTAAATCTTTTTATCATTGGTTTGGGGAATGTTGGTAAAGCGTTTTTAGAACAGGTGTCCAATCAGCAAGCCTATTTGTTGGATATATTAAATATGAAATTGGCCATCATTGGGGCAGCCAATTCTAAAACCATGATTTTTGATGAGCAAGGTCTTGATCCTATGACTTTTATGGAGGAGTTACCCAAGAGTGAAGTATTTAATCAAGCGAATTTTCTTGAGCAAATGCGGAGTTTGAATTTGAGGAATAGCATCTTTATAGATATTACGGCTTCGGCAGTGGTTGCTGAGATATATGAGAAGGTACTAAGAGAAAGTGTTTCAGTAGTCACACCCAATAAAATTGCTGCTACCAGAGAATATAAACATTATTCATTACTGAAGAGTTTAGCCAAAAAGCATAAAGCTCAGTTTTTGTTTGAAACCAATGTGGGCGCCGGTTTGCCCGTTCTTTCTACCTTGAGTGATTTGGTAAAAAGTGGCGATCAAATCATCAAAATCGAAGCTGTCCTTTCAGGAACATTAAATTTTATTTTTAATAATTATGATGCAAATAGGCCCTTTGTTGAGGTAGTGAAATTGGCTAAAAAGGAAGGTTATACGGAACCTGATCCTCGTTTAGATTTATCGGGAGAAGATGTCATGCGAAAAATTTTGATTTTGGCTCGTGAAAGTGGTTATCAATTTGATATGGACGAGGTGATGGGCAATAGTTTTCTTCCTGAAAGTTGTCAGACATCTGAAAATGAAGCTGATTTTTATTTAAAGTTAGCAGCTGATGAAGCCCATTTTTCAAAACTTTATCAAGAGGCGCAATCAAAGGGATGTAAATTGAGATATGTAGCGTCTTTTGAGGGTCAAAAATTAACCACAGGTTTGTCTCAGATAGGAATGGACCATCCCTTTTATCAGCTGGAAGGAAAAGATAATATTGTGTTGTTTTATACCCATCGCTATCCAGAACAACCCTTGGTGGTGAAGGGTGCTGGAGCCGGCGCAGCAGTAACAGCATCTGGGATATTTGCTGATGTTATGCGAGTAGCCCATGCACAACAGTAAATTATGAGGGAATCAATTAAAGTTTTTGCACCGGCCACGGTTGCCAATGTAGGTTGTGGTTACGATGTTTTGGGATTTGCTTTGGAGGGCTATGGGGATGAATTGATTCTGACACGACGTCCCGATGATCGGTTGGTGATTGCTTCTATAGAAGGCGTGCAGGGATTACCCTTAGATCCCCTAAAGAATGTGTCCACAGTAGCTATAAATGCATTTTTGACAGATTTAGATCTGAAACAAGGATTTGATTTAAGGATAAAAAAAAATATAGCAGCAGGAAGTGGCTTGGGCTCGAGTGCCTCCAGTGCTGCCGCCGCGGTATATGCTGCAAATGAAATCTTGGGAAGACCTAAAGGTCAACTTGAACTCATAAATTATGCTATGGCAGGTGAAAAATTAGCATCCACCAAAGCACATGCCGATAATGTGGCACCTAGTATTTTAGGGGGGGTTACAGCGGTAAGAAGTTATGAACCGCTAGATGTTTTTAATATTTCTTATCCAGAAAGTTTAAAAGTGGTTGTTATATTTCCTCAAATTGAGATTAAGACTAGTGATGCTAAAAAAATTCTAAGAGATGAAGTCAAATTGACTGATGCTGTGAAACAATGGGGCAATATGGCAGGATTGATTTCAGGTCTCATTGAGCATGATTTTGAACGTATTGGGAAGTCATTGCAAGATGTCATTGTTGAGCCGGTGAGAAGTATTTTAATACCGTTTTACCATCAAATGAAAACGTTGGCTTTAGAGAAAGGAGCTTTAGGGTTTAGTATATCAGGGTCTGGACCCAGTATGTTCTGCTTTATTAAAGAAGAGGGTGCTTCCAGTGAAATAATCGAGGCCGCTCAAGTACTTTATGGAGCGTATGAAATTGAGGTCATTTCCTTCATTTCAGGGATTAATAAACAAGGGGCTAAAATCATTGAATAGTATGAAATTCCATTCAACTAAAAACACATCATATCAAGTCAGTTTTGAGGCGGCGGTATTCAAAAGCTTACCCCCAGATAATGGTCTTTTTTATCCAAATGCCTTTCCTAAATTAGAATCTTATTGGCTAGAAAATCTCAAAGGGATGTCCAAAACTGAAATTGGTCTAAAAGTAGCTTCTCAATTTATTGAAGATGAGATTCCTGCAGATCGTTTAGAAAAAATTATTGAGGCGACCATAGATTTTGATATACCCCTTACAAAGGTAAGTAACCAAATAGCAGCATTAGAACTATTTCATGGACCTACTTGGGCCTTTAAGGATGTAGGTGCGAGATTTTTGTCTCGATGTATGGCTTATTTTATCGAGCAGTCCAATCGTGAGATTACGATATTAGTGGCCACTTCTGGTGACACGGGAGGCGCTGTTGCAGCTGGATTTTTTGGCATACCAGGAATACAAGTGAAGATTTTATATCCCAAAGAAAAAGTAAGTGAGATTCAAAGAAAACAGTTGACTACTTGGGGAGGTAATATTACGGCTTATGAGGTAGCTGGAACTTTTGATGATTGCCAAAGATTGGTCAAGCAATCATTCCTTGATGATGATTTAAATAAGGCAATGAGTTTATCATCGGCTAATTCTATTAATATAGCTAGACTGATTCCTCAATCATTTTATTATTTCTATGCCATTCAGCAGTCTGAATCAGCCCATAATGTAATCAGCGTACCTTCAGGAAATTATGGAAATCTGACCGCAGGTTTGTGGGCTTGGTCAATGGGGTTACCGATAGACAGATTCATAGCTGCTTCAAATGAAAATCATGTGGTACCAGAATATCTTCGTACGGGTATTTACACGCCCAGTGCTTCTGTGCAAACCTATGCTAATGCCATGGATGTTGGTGCGCCAAGTAATTTTGTAAGAATGCTCGAATTGTTTGGGAGGGATCACGTCAAAATGACTCAACAAATTTCTGGATTCAAATTAGGAGATGCTGAGATCTTAAAAACCATGATCAGTTGCCAAGAGGAGCATAATTATCTTTTAGATCCTCATGGTGCCATTGGCTATCAAGCGTTATTGAATAGTTTAAGTGATCATGAACAGGGCATATTTTTAGAGACGGCACATCCAGTTAAGTTTCTCGATGTTGTCGATAAAGCATTTAAAAGTCGGCAGGATTTTTCAGAAAAAATAAATTCTTTTAAAGGTAAAAAGGAAGCTTTTCAAGCTCTTCCAATTGATTTTGAATCCTTCAAAGAGGCTTTAATGGCTTAATTTCACTTATGAATTAAAACCTTATTTAGCTTTGTCCCAAGCGATGAATCCACCCTTGAGGTTATATAGGTCTTTGAATTCATTTTTACCCATTATCTGGCAGGCCCGAGCACTTCTTAAACCACTACGGCAATACATCACATAGGTCTTTGTGCGATCTAACTCTTTTATTTTAGCAGTAAAAGAAGATTCCATCACGTTGATATGGATGGATTTTGGAATGATACCTGACGAAAGTTCACCTATGTTTCGGACATCTATCACAACGAGGTCATTATCGTTTTGGAGTGCTTCAAATTCTGCAATATTTATGGATTGGTACTTTTTTTTTAAAAATGAGAACATAAGTTTTTGAGTTTTTACATAAAAAGCCCAGCAACAATTTAGCTGATTTTCAGAAAAGAATGATCTTGTCTTAGGATTTTTTTAAAATAGTAATGACCTTCAGTTAATAGGTCCCCCCCCCCTTTTTTTTATTTTATTGAATATACCTGGCCTTTAAAGCTTTAACCTTTTTTCTTTTTATAAAAATCTATTCAAGAATTACCGTTGATTATATTTCGATTTTATCCATATCTATTATTGTGGCTTTAATTTTATATTTAGTTATTTTTACGATTTATTTTCATTATTTGAATGCGGATCAAGGGTTTTATTGTGTATGCTTATTTTTCGTATTGGTATGATTTAAAGGCATTAAACAAGCCGGGATTCTTAATCTCCCCTATAAGAAATTTTGTTAAGAGCCTCAGACTCTCTATCTTGATATTCTAAAGAGATTACATATCGTAAGACAAAAGCTCACAAATTCGCCATTCTTAAGAAATATTCAGCCTTGGGTATTTTTTCCATCTGCTTTTCTGATTATCTTTTTTGTCATTTTGACAATTTCTTTACAAGGATCTATAGGTAGCTTTTTCGAATCAGTTCAAACCTATATTTCTGTCAAATTTGGATGGCTCTATGTATTGGCAGTAAATATCATCTTGGTATTTTGTTTGTACCTGGGGTTAAGTCGTTTCAAAAATATTAGATTAGGAGGTCCCGATGCCCAACCGGAATTCAGCACTTGGGCCTGGTTGAGTATGTTGTTTAATGCGGGCATTGGCTTGGTACTCATGTTTTATAGTGTCGCTGAACCGATGATACATTATTCCAATCCTCCTTATGGAGTAGGTGAAACTTTGTTAGCAGCCAAAAATGCACTGAATATATCTTATTTGCATTGGGGACTGCACGGTTGGTCTATTTATGCATTGATGGGGCTTTCAATGGCATTTTTCAAGTATAATAAAGGGCTTCCATTAGGAGTGCGATGGGTGCTTTACCCTTTGCTTGGAGATCATTTGAAAGGGCCTATAGGTCACATTATAGATGTTATGGCGGTAGTAGCCACCATGTTCGGTTTGGCCACTACATTAGGCTTAGGTATTCATCACATCAACACAGGAATGCACTATCTTTTTAATGTTGAAGAGAGTGCCAACTTACAGGTAATTTTAATTGTGATCATTACTTTAGGTGCGACCTTATCTGTTGTTTCAGGCTTGCATAAGGGTATACAGGTTTTGAGTAAAATGGCCTCGGTTATGGCCATCATACTTATGGGATTTATGCTCGTTGTGGGCCCGACCCTATTCATTCTTGGATCAACGGTGCAAAGTACGGGCTATTATCTTCAGAATCTCATAGCTACAAGCACATGGATGGAGGTTAATACAGAATCTCGTTGGATGGACAGTTGGACTTTTTTTTACTGGGGATGGTGGTTTGCTTGGGCACCTTTTGTAGGGTTATTTGTGGCTCGAATATCTAAAGGTCGTACCATTAAAGAATTTTTGATTGGTGTGGTTATTGCCCCAACGTGGGCAACCATAGTTTGGATATCTATTTTTGGAAGTACCTCCTTACACATTGAGATTTTTGGCTCAGGGGGTATGACTGAGGCTGTAAATCAGGACATAACTACGGCTTTATTTAAACTTCTAGAGCATTTTCCATTGCCATATTTAAGTATCTTATTTGTGGTGATTGCAGGCGTTATTTTCTTCATCACCTCCTCTGATAGTGGTTCTTTAGTGATTGACTTTATTACTAGTGGAGGTCAAGAAAACACACCTGTTCAATTACGTATTTTTTGGGCATTATTAGAAGGGGCTGTCGCTGCAGTCCTACTTTGGGGAGGTGGTCTCATCGCTTTACAAACCGGATCTTTGGTGACTGGGCTTCCGGTTTGTTTACTCATGCTTGTGGTTTGTTACGCGATATTAAAAGCGTTGCGAACGTATGAAGCAGAGACCAATAAAGGCGCTAATCCTTAGCTACATGACGGCCTTTTTTGTAGTAAGGCATTTTTGTTGGGGTTAAATTTTTATTCCCTAAGATAAGGTCTGCTGCTTTTTCAGCAACCATTAACACAGGGGCATAGATATTGCCATTGGTCACATAAGGAAAAACAGAGGCATCTACTACGCGAAGGTTCTCTATTCCATGAACCTTTAAGGTGTAGGGGTCCGTTACCGATAGGGAATCTGTACCCATCTTACAAGTAGAACTAGGATGGTAGGCACTTTCACCTTCTCTAGCGATAAAATCTAGTATTTCTTCATCTGTTTGAACAGTTGGGCCGGGTGACAACTCTTCACCCATCAACATACTCATGGCTTGAGTCTCGATGATTTTTCTTGACAAACGAAGGGCTTCACACCATTCTTTTCTTTCATTTTCTGTAGAAAGATAGTTGAATAAAATACTGGGGTATTCAAGCGGATCAGCAGATTTTATTTGTATTCGACCCCTTACATCTGTGCCCATGGGCCCCACATGTAATTGGAAACCGTGGCCCTCACTTGGGGCAGTACCGTCATATCGAATGGCCAACGGTAGAAAATGAAATTGGAGATTAGGGTAGGCTACTTGGTCATTACTGCGAATAAAACCTCCCGCTTCAAAATGATTAGTGGCGCCTATTCCTTTTTTTCTGAAGAGCCAATCAAATCCGATTTTTGGTGCACGCCATGGATTCAAAGCAGGGTATAAACTCACGGGTTTTTTACAGGCCCATTGTACATATACTTCTAAATGATCTTGGAGATTTTCTCCAACTCCAGGAAGATCTTTTACGACCGGTATACCAAGTTTTTTTAAATGATCTGCACGACCAATTCCTGATAGTTGAAGCAATTGAGGTGAATTGATGGCACCTCCACAGCATATGATTTCTTTAGCAAAGACCTTTTTTATATTTTTACCTTTTTTGAATGTGACACCGATGGCTTTTTTACCGTCAAATAAGATACGCAATACCATGGCTTGTGTAATGACCGTCAAATTCTCACGATGTTTAACTGGATGGATATAGGCGCGTGCGGCGTTGAGCCTACGTGAATTATAGATGGTTTGATCAAACCGTCCAAAGCCCTCTTGTTGAAATCCATTTACGTCATCAGTCAAGGGATAACCGGCTTCTTGAACAGATTTAAAGAAAGCATCAAATAGTGGATTTTCGCAAGTAGGGGTAGTAAGTTTTAAATTACCTTGATCTCCTCGATAATCATCACCGCCCATCAAGCGGTCCTCAACTTTTTTGAAATAGGGCAAACAATGTGCATAGTCCCAATGCTCAAGTCCTTTGTTTCCGGCCCATTTTTCGTAGTCCATGGCATTTCCTCGGATCCAAATCATTCCATTGATACAACTAGATCCCCCCAATACTTTACCCCTAGGTTGCGCAATTTTACGATCATACATAAATGGTTCGGGATCGGAAGTATAGCCCCAATTATAATTGTTACCTGTGAGTAGATAAGTAAGTGCTGCGGGCATATGTATTCGGAAATCCCATTTGTAATCGGGCCTTCCTGCTTCTAGTACCAGCACCTCATTGGAAGGGTCTTTACTTAATCGATTGGCCAGCACTGCCCCTGCGGAGCCACCACCGATAATGATGTAATGGTAAGACATAGAATTATATGAGTTTTTTTTAAGATTAGCTATAAATAAGTAGAAGTTGAGTGATTCGCTTAAATATTATCGTTGAGGAGATGAATTATCGGTAAATGAGCAGATCAATCGAAATCCCATCATATTTAAGGTGGACTTAACATTGCTTTTATGTTAGTTTTTAAATGATCATTAGGAAATTTGGTTTACAGCCATAGGAACTTCAGTTTCTTTAATACTGCGGATGCCCCCTTCAATATCAATCAACTGATGATAGCCCCTTGATTTGAGTATAGAATTAAATATCATAGAGCGATAGCCTCCAAGACAGTAAATATAATATTCGGTTTGTTTATCCAGTAATTCCGGATGACTATTAATGAAGTCTAATGGAATGTTTTGAGCTCCATTGATTTGTTCTGCTTGGAATTCGCCAGGTTTACGAACATCTATTACATTTAGGGACTTCTTTGAGTATTGCTTTGAGAATGTTTCTGCTGAAATTGAAGTGATGATTTCTACATCTTTACCCGCGTTAAGCCAAGCAGTAAACCCTCCTTCTAGATAGCCTAGTGTATGATCATAGCCCACTCTTGATAGTCGGGTAACGACCTCTTTTTCCATCCCTTTACTTGCAATGAAAACAATAGGCTGATTCAAGTCATTTATCAAAGCACCTACCCAGGGAGCAAAACTTCCCGTAATACCTATAAAAATAGCGTTGGGTATATGGCCTTGAGCAAATTCCTCTGGTTCTCGAGTATCCAATACAAGTGCCTTTTCATGGTTGACTAATGATTCAAATAGGTCTATATCCAATGCAACCATTCCTTGTTTTAATACCCCATCTATACTTTTAATTCCTGATTTATTTAATTGTGCATTTTTTGCAAAATACTGGGGTGGAGGCAGGATGCCCTCAGTGACTTCTTTGATAAATTCTACTTTGGTCATGTCAGCCCTTAAGGCATAATTTGTCCTCTTTTGATTCCCTAAAAGGTCTTTTGTTTCATTACTCATGTTTTTCCCACAGGCAGATCCTGCACCATGAGCAGGATAAATGATGATATCGTCTGGCAAAGGCATTATTTTATTTCGAAGACTTTCATAAAGCATCCCGGCTAAATCTTCCTTTGTAAAGGAGGTTTTTATGGCCAGATCAGGACGTCCAACATCTCCAATAAATAAAGTATCACCAGTAAACAATGCATGAGCCTTTCCTTTTTCATTCCTTAGTAAATAGCAAGTACTTTCTAGGGTATGACCTGGAGTATGTAAGGCTTGTAAGGTTACTTTTCCTACACGGAAAACTTGGTGATCTGTGGCCATAATGATGTCATAATCCGTATGAGCTTCAGGACCATAAACTATGTCAGCTCCTGATTTATTTGCAAGATCTAGATGACCCGATAAAAAATCTGCATGAAAATGAGTTTCAAAAATATATTTAATTTTCGATTTTTCTTTTTTTACTTTCTCCAAATAAGGGTCAATTTCTCTTAATGGATCAATAATGGCCACCTCACCCTCACTTTCTACGTAGTAGGCCCCTTGTGCCAGACATCCTGTATAGATTTGTTCAATTACCATTTCATTGAATTTTTTTTGTCATTTTTTAATTTCTTCGGGACTAATTACCATCTTTTCTTAAGAACTCAATCGCTGCCGTTGAATCTTTAAAAACAGTTTTTTTTCATAGGTCTAAAAATTATTTTATTTACACTAAAGATTGCGTCTAAAGGCGGATGTAGCGAATACCATAAAATTCTAATATTTTTTTCATTTAATTGCATTATGAGCCGTTTAATTCCCTTGACACCGTTGCTATCTATATATCGAACAGTGCTTAAGTCTATTAATAATCCATGACTATCAGGATTTGATAAGATCATGTGCTGATTTATTTGCTGCTCAATTGATTCGATATTAATGGTAATTATGGGAGTATCAATTTTCAAAATGATCAGGGGGTGATTTTTAGTAGTTTTGCTATTCTCAGGAGGGACTGGTAATGCTTCTTCCTTTTCATCAAAGGGCTTGACTTGAATCTTAGGGAAAATAGATTTGTATAAGAGTAGGAGTACATAAAGGCCTATTCCAGAGGAAATACCCCATATCATCCCAAAGAATAGGGTAATAATAAAGGTAAAAATAAGCATAAAAAAATCAAGGAAATGCGTCCTTGACAATTCATAAGGATATTTAAAATCAATTAAATTTCTGATAGCCATCAAAATGATTGCGGCCAAAACAGGATAAGCCAGGAGCGCAAAAATGTCTGTAAAAAAAAGTAAGGTCAATGCGATTAGGCAGGCGCTAATGACCCCCGAAAAAGGGGTTTGAGCTCCTGCGCTAAAATTTACCGCAGATCTCCCAAATCCACCGGTAACGGGGAAGCTCATGAAAAAAGCACCGATAAAATTAGCACTCCCTAAAGCGACCAATTCGGTATTTGCGTTTACGATATGATCTTTTGACTGTAAGGCAAGGTTTTCACCTACTGAAAAAGATTCAATGAATGAAATCAGTGCGAGTGTGAGTGCCAAAGGCAAAAGAAGTGTCATCTGCCCTAGATCTATCTTTGGCAAATTGAAGCGGGGTAAGCCCATGGGAATTTCGCCAATGACATTGAGACCTGAAAGGTGCAGCTCTAAAAAATGAACCATCCCAATGGAAGTGAGAACGATGATTAATGTTCCCGGTAATTTTGGCGTCCACTTTTTAAGTGCAGACAATAATAGAATTGAAAACAAACCTATGAATGCGGTTAATATATCGATATTTCCTAAATTTGTAGAGAGACTGGTCAATAGGATGATGATATTTCCTTTTTCCATATTGATCCCCAATAAGGGCCCCAATTGATTCAGGCCTATTAGAACGGCAGCAGCAGAGGTAAATCCACTAATGATGGGTTTAGATAGTAATTGGGTTATGAATCCCATTCTCATAAAACCCAAAAAAGTCTGAATGACACCTACCATGAGGGTTAAAATGATTGCTAATTGAATGTATTCTTGGGATCCAATGACTGCCAATAATCCTAATCCGCTTGCGATAAGCAATGAATCCATAGCTGTGGGCCCAACTGAAAGCCTTCTAGACGACCCAATTAATGCATATATTATTTGAGGAACGAGGGAGGCATACAAGCCATAAATAACGGGTAGACCTGCGATTAAGGCATAAGCCATACTTTGGGGAATTAACAAAATGCCCACCGTTAGTCCAGCAAAAAAATCTCCTTTTAATTTAGTTGTAGAATAATCTTGAAGCCAACTTGGCGATTTTAATATGGCCATTTAAGACAGGATAAATAGGGGTTAAATTGAATTTTAAAAGCTAAGTTAACCATTGTAAGGGATTAAGAGTTGAAGGATGAGTGATTTGTCCAAATTCAAAATTGATGGTTCTCAGAATGTGATTTTGTATTCAGAGTATTGGAACTCAGCCCTCAAGTATTCGATTTCTCGATGTCTATTGGTACGATATGATTTTCTATGCAATGGTAATTTGATAGGCAAATGATCTGTGAATTTTAGATTTTCAATATAAGCGTAGGTGGGAGGGTGAAAGACCAATGATCCTAAAAAGGCAGCGTTATTTTCACCAAAATAATAGATCCATTCTTCTGCAGTTGAATGATTACTATTTTTTTTGGGGTTATAGACGGCTTTTATGGCATGAGCCTGTTGACCACTCCGTAAAATTACAGATCCAAGCGCAGTTAATACCGTACCTGCATCTAGTAGTTTAAAAGGCATACCCAATACATAGAGTGAACTCATGACTGTTTGCGTCGGGTCTTTTTCTGTAAGTATGTCGTTTTGAAATTGCCTTGCCCCATCTGTACTGTAAGTAATACGGTGATGAAGATCATTTTCTTCCCAGGTTATTTCAGCTGAAAATTGCGGGTAAAATTTATATCGATGAAGCTGAACATTATCTTTTTCAACGCTGCCGTCAGAAAAATAGAGGATTCCATGTTTGACATAATTAAGATTTTTGATGCGCTGCCAAGTATCCAAACCACCTGCATTTTTAATGGTCTTTATAAGTACGGATTTAGCTTTCGAATCTTTTATCTGCTCAAAAGGATCATTAACGGCATTTTCTTTTTCTAGAGGCTGACAACCCAAACTATAAATCAAGATAAGTATGAATACGTACTTTGTTAAAGGTCTTTTCATATCGGGATGCCTATCATTTCCTTACGTCATTCAAAAATAATGATTCCTTTTGGATCTATAGTTAATAGAATGGGATCACCAGGTCGGTAGACCTTTAGCTCATCAAATGCCATCAAATCGAGGTCCTGATGAACGGAAATCAATAACTTATGATTTCCTCCATTGAAGATGACCTCTTTTACGCAACCTTTAATCATTCCTTTAGAATTAATTTCTACATTTTCAATCCAAATTCCAGTCGAGCATTTGATATTTAATAGTTCATGACTTTCACTTTCACTTAGAAGATTTATAATCCCAAAAAGACGTGCAATTTGAGGAGTTTTTGGATATTTATAAACCTCACTAGGCTTTCCTTTTTGAGTGATCGATCCATTATCTAAAACCCATATTTCATCGGCGATTTCCATGGCATCGCGGGTGTCATGGGTCACCAAAATCACAGTGGTACCTGTTTTTTTTGCCAGTGATTTAGTTTCTATCAATAAATTTTGCTTTGTCAAAGGGTCTAGGTTACTGAATGGTTCATCCATCAAAATAACTTCCGGTTCATTTGCCAATGCTCTGCCAAAAGCAACCCGTTGTTTTTGCCCACCAGATAGTTCTTGAGGATGCTGTGGTCTCAATGATTCCAAACCGCACATTTTGATGAGCTGTTCAACTCTATTTTTTTTGTAAACCTCTCCATATTCAAGCAGAGCATAGTTAAGATTCTCTTCTACGGACATATTTGGCTTCAATGCATAATCTTGGAAAACTAATTTTATTTCTTCATGACCTGCAATCAGTTTTTCTTTTGGTCCCTGAAGTTTTTTTTTGTTCAAATAAATAGATCCTGAATCAGATTCGATCAAGCCGGCAATTATTTTTAATAGGGTTGTTTTTCCTGAACCGCTCATTCCTACCAAAGATATGAGCGCACCTTCTTTAACAGTTCCAGAGATGTGGTTTAGGACTTTTTTTTTACCAAATGACTTGGTGATGTTTTTTATTTGAATCAATAGTTGGTATGAATTTTATAATAAACGATTCTTATGGAAAAAATTAATTGATAGGTGATTATGAGCGATTTACATAAAATTGATGTCTGTAAGTTAGACTGATCACTTCACTTTATAGAATTCAGAACAAATATTCATTCTAATATCATTATAACACCAAATGGTATTTATTTATATTTTTGATAATTTCTTTATAAGAAATAAACTACTCCCATAAGGCCTAAAATCCCTAAAACGATGGTATAAGGGAGTGCCATCCAAATCATTTTAACATAAGACAATCTAATGGCCGGTGCGAGTGCGGAGGTCAATAAAAAAAGAAAGGCAGCTTGTCCATTGGGCGTTGCTACGCTAGGGAGGTTGGTTCCCGTGTTAATGGCGATGGCCAAAGTTTCAAATTCTTTTCTGGTGATCAAACCTGAATCAAAGGCAGTCTTTACTTCGTTGATGTATACCGTAGCTACGAAAACGTTATCGCTGATCATAGATAATACGCCATTGGCGGCATAGAATAAGGCGGGTTGCATAGCTTTATCTTGTTCCAAAACAGCTTGTATAATGGGTTTGAATAAATGCAAATCGTGAATCATTCCTACGATGACAAAAAAGACCGCCAATAACGCAGTAAATGGTAAAGCTTCCTCAAAAGCATGTCCAATGCGATGTTCATCAGTAATGCCTGTTAAAGCAGTTTGCAACACAATGATAGTCAAACCTATAAGCCCTACGGGAGCAAGGTGAAAGGCTAAAGCCACAATTAGAAATACAGCAGAAATGGCTTGAATGATCAGGGCGTATTTTTCTCCTTTCGACCTCTTATTATCTTCATCTATCAAAAAACTTGCGATGATGTTTTTTGCAAGTTTTGGTAATTTAGCTCCGAAACCAAACTTACCACTCAACTCCAATAATACACAAGTCAACAGACCGCAAGCTAAAACTGGCAGGGTAATAGGAGCCATAGCATAAAAGAATTGCATAAAATCCCATCCTAGTTTTTCACCAATTAATAAATTTTGAGGTTCACCAACAATGGTACAAACACCACCCAAGGCGGTACCTACAGCTCCATGCATGACTAAACTTCTCAAAAAACTTCTAAATTGGTCTAATGTTTCCCCACTTAGTTCTTCCTTATCTAGAATATTGCTTCCATTGTCGTCACTTGGACTTGAGTGAACTTTGTGATACACTTGGTAAAAACCAACAAAAACACTGATCAGCACTGCAGTGACTGTGAGGGCATCTAAAAAAGCACTTAAAAAAGCAGAGATAAAACAAAAAAGTAGGGATAGCACAATTTTAGAGCGTACTTTTATAAATATTTTACCAAAAATGAACATCAATAGAGGCTTCATAAAATAAATACCGGCAACCATAAACACCAATAAGAGAAGCACTTCTAAATTTCCCTCTATTTCATGGAATACTGTTTCAGGACTCGTCATTTTCATAAATACCACTTCCAGCGCTATTAAGCCTCCAGATTGGAGGGGATAACATTTAAGGGCCATGGCCAAGGTCAATATAAATTGACCAATAATGAGCCATCCGGTAGCTGTGGGTCCAATGATTAAAAGCAAAAATGGATTGAGTACCAAAAAGGCTAAAATCGTTTTTTTATACCAATGGGGTGAGTTGCCTAAAAATGAGTTATATAGCTCCATATAAAATTATTTATTTATAGAATTACAGTATTGATATCAATATTTAGACGTTCTTTAAGAATCCTCCATTGTATTTTTAAAAGCAATATATATAGCGAATTAAGAAAATGCAAAATGTGTCATCAGCAAATAGAATTCGATAGGAATTAATTTATTCAAATCGGCTAAGTTAAAAAAAAAGTATTTAGGTCTCTCTGATTATCGTCTTATTTCTTGTTCCATAGAGTACAGATTTATTGCTATGATGAAGTAAATCGATATTTTGTTCATCATAGATAACTCATCCTATAAATTGTGCCACTTTTGTCATCTGAGATGAGTATCGAACCATCTTCAAGTACCAAAATATCCACGGGACGTCCCCAAGTAGTATTCGTACTCTTATTTAAAAAACCTTCAACAAAAGTTTCGTAATGGATGCCAACGCCATTCTCCTCGGTGACAAGGGATAGTTTATATCCAGTGTGGCCAGCTTTTTTGGATCGGTTCCAACTACCATGTTCAGGAATAATTATTTTATTTTTATAAGAAGGAGGAAACATATTTCCCGTGTAAAACTTAAGGCCTAAAGGAGCGACGTGTGGCCCTAAATTGAATGCTGGAGGGGTGTAATTTTCACAACTTTTATCTTGACCAAATTCAGGATCTAATATGAGCCCAGCATGGCAATAAGGAAATCCAAAATGTTGACCTATCGCACTGAGTCGATTCAATTCACATGAAGGCATGTCATCACCTAGTAAATCTCTACCATTATCCGTAAACCACATTTCTCCAGTTATTGGGTGCCAAGTTAAACCAACGGTATTCCGTACCCCTTTGGCCACTATCTCTCGATTGGTTCCATCGGCATCCATACTGATAATTGAGGCATAATAGGTGTCATCTTTAGTTTCGCAAACATTACAAGGGGCACCTACGGGTACATATAATTTACCATCTGGCCCAAAAGCGATGTACTTCCATCCATGATGGCTGTCTTCAGGTAAGTCATTGTATATTAAAGTGGCTTTGGGATCATTTAAACGATCTTCAATAGCATCATAGCGCCATAGCTTATTTACTTCAGCAACATACAGTGCGCCATCTTTGAAGGCAATGCCATTAGGCATGATTAAATCCTTGGCTATTATATATAGCGTATCCGCTTTCATATCATTATTTCTGTCTTGTAGGGCATAAACGGAACCATTGGCCTTATTGCCGACAAACAGCGTTCCATCCGGGCTCATGACCATAGATCGGGCATTGTCTACGCGGCCATAGACTTCCACATGAAAGCCCACTGGCATAACAAGAGAATCAAGAAAGAGGCCTTCTTCTGAAGTCAAACTTGTTTGACTTGAATGGACCTGTGAGGCTGGATCATTGCATGATAGGATAACAAAAGGCAGGGTTAAAAAAAACAGGAACTTCATGTTATTTAAATTCTAAACGTTATTTATTATCATCCGTTAAGGTACTCATTTATATATTGATAAGAAGCCTATGTATCAGTTTAATTATTTACTAAATGAATCTGAGTTCTGTCCTTCCATAGATTGTCTGATCAAGACCAGTATCAACAGATACTTTTCGAATTTTTTATCTATGTCTCAGCTACCATTTCAATTTTATAATTGATTTTAATTTCTTGTTATCTTTACTTTGACGGTTGTGTGCGTTTTATTGATATTTACAAAGACCTCATCCAAACCCAGATAAGCATAATTACTAAATCCCATGATCAATCTTATTGAAAATGCTTTTAATCATCTAGACCGAATTGCGATTCGTAATAATCATCGAAATTATACCTATCGGCAAGTGTTGAAGGAGTCAGAAAAAATTGCTTCTGCTCTTTTGGAAGATAAAGTA
Source organism: Flammeovirgaceae bacterium UBA976 (assembly GCA_002292365.1). Lineage (GTDB taxonomy): Bacteria > Bacteroidota > Bacteroidia > Cytophagales > Cyclobacteriaceae > UBA4465. The sequence continues at coordinate 30,961 of DBBU01000063.1, read as the reverse complement.
GATCTCAATGAAGCTAGAATTGCTTTTATCGTGGCTCCTAGTTTTGAATACGCATGTATTCAATGGGGGATTTGGCGTGCAGGCGGCATTGCGGTTCCACTTTGCGTCAAACATCCTTTCGATGCGATAAAGTATGTCATTGAAGATGCTCAGGCTGAGGCAGTGGTTTTTTCATATGGTTATAGAGCGCTTATTGAGCCTCTATTTCAAGATTTTGAATTACGAAGAATTCCCATAGAAGCTGTAATGCTGTCAGTGGGGGAGGAAAAGCCAAGACTGCCACAGATTTCCCTTGATCGGAGAGGCATGATCATTTATACCAGTGGCACTACAGGCAAAGCCAAAGGAGTGGTCAGTACCCACCAAAACATTGAAGCTCAGATTAAGTCCTTAGTGACTTCATGGGAATGGACAAAAGAAGATCACATATTAAATATTCTCCCACTTCATCACGTACATGGGATCATTAATATTTTAAGTTGTGCACTGTGGAGTGGGGCTTGCTGTGAATTTTTAGAGAAATTTGAGGTTAAAAAAGTATTCGATGTCTTTTGTAGACAAGAGGTCAATCTTTTCATGGCCGTTCCAACCATTTATTATCGCCTCATTCATTATTGGAAGGAATTAACCGCAACAGACCAACAAAAAATAGCCGCTTCCTTTAAGAATTTTCGACTGATGGTGTCGGGATCTGCGGCTTTACCGATTTCCACCCTTGACGAATGGGAGAAGATCAGTGGTCATACTTTATTAGAACGATATGGGATGACCGAAATGGGCATGGCAATAAGTAATCCCTATAGGGGAACTCGAAAGCCTGGTCATATTGGCGTAGCCCTTGCAGGAGTTACGATAAGAATAGCAGATGAAAATAACCATACGGTAGTCGATGGCATATCAGGAGAAATTCAAGTCAAAGGGCCCAATGTTTTTAAAGAATATTGGAAGAAACCAAGCGAAACCGAAGGATCCTTTATAGATGGCTGGTTCAAAACGGGTGATATAGCTGTTTTTGAAAAAGGTAGTTATAAAATATTGGGTAGAAATTCAGTTGACATCATCAAATCCGGAGGTTATAAAATATCTACTTTGGAGATCGAAGAAGTGCTCAGGAAGCATTCAGCTATTGAAGATTGTGCCGTTGTAGGTATTCCGGATGAGGAATGGGGCGAAATCATAGGGGCAAGTCTTATCATGACCCGTGATCAAGAAACTACGACAGCAATAAAGGAATGGTTAAAAGATAAATTACCTGGATACAAAATACCTCGAAAATATTTAATTCAGACTGATCTCCCCCGAAATGTAATGGGTAAAGTCACAAAAAAAGCATTGCAAAAATTATTTATCGAGGGCGCAAATAAATAGGTTTGAATTATAAAAAACATTATCAATTATTTATGAGCGATCATAAAACACTTGTATCTCTTTGTCGGAATAATATGTTCTCTAGATCTAGATTTATAGATAAAATAGGGAGATAATTCAAAGGCAGGATTGAAGCTTCATTTTTACAGCGTATATAGTAAGCAGATATTGTACAAAATACCTGGGAATAATGCTTAGAAATTACTTTCGTTCTGTTTTTTTATAAAGTATCATTCTTATTTATTAGCTTCCTAAACGAAGCAAGCACCCATCGTTGGAGAATCTTTTATCAGTAAAAAATTATACGCGCTCGATAACCATAGCACTCGCGCCTCCCCCGCCATTGCAAATGGCCGCACAACCAATAGTGGCATCATTAGATTGCAATACATTTTGCAGCGTCGTGACAATTCTCGCTCCTGATGCACCCAAAGGGTGACCCAAAGAAACGGCGCCGCCATGTATATTTACCTTTTTGATATCGATATTCAACATTTTGTTAAAAGCCAGGGGCACCACAGAAAAAGCCTCATTGATCTCGAAATAATCCACATCGACAAGATCTAACTTAGCAAGAGTCAAGGCTTTTGGAGCTGCATGGGTTGGTGCCGTGGTAAACCATGCCGGTTCATGGGCGGTATCTGCAAAAGATAAAATTTTTGCCACTGGTTTTAAATCATATTTTTTGACGCCGGTAGCACTTGCCAAAATCAAAGCTGCCGCCCCATCATTCATCGTTGATGCATTGGCTGCGGTTACGGTGCCTGTTTGTGAAAAAGTAGCACGCAATTGGGAGATTTTTTCAAATTTGACATTTTTATATTCTTCATCTTCAAGGATGAGCCTGGATTCGCCTCTTCTTTGTGGTACAGAAACCCCTACTATTTCATTGGAGAAAACCCCGTTTTCAGTATTTAAAGCAGTATTTTGGTAAGATCGAATGGCATAAGCATCTTGTTCTGCCCTTGTGATATTGTATTTTTCAGCCGTTTGATCAGCAAACACACCCATTGCGATCTCATCATATGGGTCTAGTAAACCATCTTTATGTAATCCGTCGATCAAGGCTGCATCGCCATATTTATAACCATATCTGGCTTTGGGAATATAATAAGGAATGGCAGACATGTTTTCCATGCCCCCTGCTACTAAAACATCCGCTTGGCCCAACATAATGCTTTGGGCAGCGAACATGATAGATTTGGCACCAGAGGAGCAGACTTTATTTACCGTAGTACAAGGGGCGGTATTCGGAATACCAGCGGCCAGGGCAGCTTGACGAGCGGGTGCTTGGCCTAAATTGGCCGAACAGACATTACCCATAAAAACTTCGTCAACATTCTTTGGGTCAATATTTCCTTTTTCTAAGGCTCCTTTAATCGCTGCGGTTCCTAATTCAGTTGCTGATAAGTCGGCAAACATTCCACCAAAACTACCGAGGGGGGTACGAACAGCAGACACGATATAAACTTCTTTATTTGACAACCTTTTTTTTAATTACCATAACAAATATAATTTTTCTTCAGTTATGTAGACCCATATCTTCAGATAAGTGGAGCTTTAGCATGCTTGATATCTGTGTTGGAGTTAGATGGCGTGCTTAATGATGTGAAACCCGTCAGTTGATTTTTTAACCTATTTACAAAGAATTCATATCCATTAATAGAAGGCCGCTGGATCAATCCAGAAAAAAAGTTGATGACGATTCTCTTAACATGTTATGTGCTCTCAAGCGATTAAGATGGATGTAATTATTTATTTTTAAGTAATTAGAGTTGAATTTGGCATAAAAGAAGGGTCTTGTCTACCTTTGCGCCCGCATGATCAGTATTGATAATATTAGTTATTACATAGGTGAGCGAATTCTCTATGAGGACGCCTCTTTATTCATTACACCCAAAGACAAAATAGGCCTAATTGGTCTTAACGGTACCGGTAAGTCTACTTTACTCAAGATGCTGGTGGGAGAGGTAGAATTGGCTTCAGGAAATATTTCTCAAAGTAAAAGCACTTCTATTGGATTCTTGAATCAAGATCTGCTTTCCTACCAAAGCGATGAACCCATACTTGAAGTAGCTATGCAGGCTTTTCATCAGGCCCTTGATTTGCAACATCAAATAGATGTAATTCTCAAGGAGATCGAAGAGAATTATACAGATAAATTACTGGAAAGACTGTCTTTATTGCAGGAGCAGTTTGACGCGGCTGATGGCTATAGGATTCAGTCTCAAGCGGAGGAATTATTGGAGGGCATAGGATTCAAGACGGCAGATCTTAAACGACCACTCAGAGAGTTTTCGGGAGGGTGGAGGATGCGTGTCATGTTGGCTAAGTTACTTTTAGAGAAGCCTTCCCTCTTGATGCTAGATGAGCCTACCAACCACTTAGATTTACCTTCTATACAATGGATTGAGTCTTACCTACAGAGTTATGAAGGTGCTTATATCATTGTTTCTCATGATCGCACTTTTCTTAACAGCACGGTAAATAAAATAGTTGAAGTATATGCGAGTAAACTCAATTTGTACTCGGGTAATTACGATTATTATCTTGAGGAAAAAGAATTACGCAATGAGGTACAGCAAAATGCTTTTGAAAATCAACAGCAAAAAATCAAAGAAGCTGAAAGATTCATAGAGCGATTCAAAGCAAAAGCATCTAAGGCTAAACAGGCCCAGTCTAAGGTAAAGCAATTGGAAAAATTAGATAGGATTGAAGCAGTTATTGATGAAAACATGCGGGTCAATTTTAAATTTAATTTTAAGACTCAGTCGGGACGCCATGTAAAGCGACTTCAAGACATTAGTAAGTCCTATGGAGATTTAGATATTTTAGAAAAGGCAAGTCTGGGTTTACAGCGTGGGGATAAGGTGGCATTGATTGGTGCAAACGGTAAGGGAAAATCAACTGTTTTACGTATCATAGCGGGTACCGAAGGGCATGAAGGTCAAGTGGAAACAGGTCATAATGTATTGATGTCATTTTATGCACAGCACCAACTGGAGGCGCTCAACATCAACAATGACCTCATTGAAGAGCTCAAACAGCAAGGAACTGGCAAAAATGAGCAAGAATTACGGGATGTTTTGGGATGTTTTTTGTTTAGTGGAGATGAAGTATTCAAAAAAATAAAGGTACTCTCCGGAGGTGAGAAATCTCGAGTAGCTCTAGCCAAATCCCTGATCTCTGAAGCCAACTTTTTATTACTGGATGAGCCTACTAACCACCTAGATATGCTTTCGGTAGGTATTTTGGTGCAGGCTTTGCAGCAATATGAGGGTACATTTTTGGTGGTTTCACACGACAGGCATTTTATCACGAAGGTGGCCAACAAAATTTGGTGGATTGAAGATTATCAATTAAAGGAATATCCGGGTACTTATGAAGAATATCAGTGGTGGATGAGTCAGCGTACATCACCAACGAACTTGGCTGTAAAAAAAGAGAAAAAATCAAATAAAAAATTCAAAAAAAAACTAATCAAGCCCAAATCTCAGATGACGTTGAAAAGGAAGGTATCTGATTTAGAATACAAAATACAGGAACGAGAGGTATTGATAAAATATTTAGAAACAGAGATGACCCAACCAGAGGTTTATCAGGATAGCGATAAACTTTCCAAGTTAAATGATCAATTTCAAAAAGTAAAGAATGAATTAGATCAATTGACCAAAGAATGGGAAGTTCTGATCTCGTCTACTGAATAATTGAAAATAGTCCCAATTTTATTATGTTATTTTTATAATTTTTACGTGTTAAATAAAAATATGGTAGCAAAAAAAGGATAACAGAAAAATAAAGATGAAAGAATAGTGGTAGCTCTTAAAGATGTTTATATTAGTAGCGAGGAGGGGAGTTGAACCCCTGACCTCCGGGTTATGAATCCGACGCTCTAACCAACTGAGCTACCTCGCCATGTTATAGTACACGTATTGAAAGGAGCGCAATTTAACAACAAATTATTATTAATTATGATTGGGCTAATATTTTTTATTACCTTGTCTAAAATCTTATTGTTATGAATAAAAGTAAGTTTATAGGAGAATACAGCATCAATGCATCACGGAAGATGTTGTTTCCTTATATCAGTACTGCATCTGGACTTTCGCAGTGGTTCGCAGATGACGTCAATATCACGGAAGACAAAGTATATACTATGCTTTGGGATGGCGAGGTAAATAGGGCCAGAATTGTTTCGATCAAAGCCAATCAATATATTAAATTTGAGTTTGAGGGAGAAGACGATGACGATTTAAATTCCATCGAAATACGACTGGAAATGAATGAACTGACCCAAGAAGTTTACATAAAAATTACTGACTATTCTGATTTAGATGATCAGGAAGTCTCTGATCTGTGGGAGGGTTTGATACATGACTTGAAAGAAATTGTTGGTGGTTGATCGTTATAAAATATCTTTGTCTCTCATTTGAAGAGCATTGTTGAGGGAAAATGAGGAGGCTAGATAAACTCATTCTTAAATCTTTTATTGGTCCGTTTTTCTTGACAACAATTGTTACGACATTTATTCTATTGGTCCAATATATGCTCAAATATTTCGATGATTTTGTCGGAAAAAATTTGGGATTCAAAGTTTTTGGGGAGTTACTTTTTTATTTCAGTATCAATATTCTTCCAAATGCACTTCCACTAGGTGTTTTGATTTCCTCTTTGATGACCTTTGGCAATCTGGGAGAAAATTTTGAATTATCAGCCATAAAAAGTGCTGGTATATCTCTTATTAGGACATTGAGACCTATATTTTTTTTCATTTTGACCTTGACAATAGCTGCATTTTTCTTTAATAATTACGTAGTTCCAGCAGCCAACCTTAAGGCGTATAGCCTGATCTACGACATCAAACATCAAAAACCTGCTTTAGATATTAAAAAAGGAGTTTTCTACAATGGTATTCCTAATTATAGTATCAAAGTCAACGAAAAATTCAATGATAACATTACATTAAAGGATGTTATGATCTATGATCATACACGTAAAAACGGTAATAATTTTGTCATTTTAGCCGATTCTTCAAGAATGTTTTCAATGTATAACGATAAGTATTTGAAATTAGAATTGTTCGATGGACAATATTTTAATCAGCAGGCGACCAAGAACAATCGGGTAGATCAATTTCAGCGCACTTCTTTCGATCAAATGTATATGATGTTTAGTCTATCTTCTTTTGATCTTAAAAGAACAAGGGAAGAGCTTTTTCAGAACAATAGACAAATGAAAAATATTGAGGAATTGACTTCAGATATCGATTCACTTCATTCGGAGCAAGAATTAGCATTAGTTGGATTACATGAATTTTCTAAAAATTATTTGTTCCATCGCCTGGATAGAGCACGTTTTCAAAAGAAGAATGAGAATAAAACCGATTCATCGAAGTTAAAAACAAATACGCTGATCAAAAATAATGATAAACAGAACCGATCGAGAAAAGTAAAGACTTCTATGATTAATAGCAATCTTGTCACTTCTAGTTTTCAGGATGTATCAGGAGATAGTATTATGCCCATTTCTTCATGGGAAAAAAATCGAAAAAACAAGGAATTAAATAATTATTTTCCAAAGAAGCAAAGTCCAAAATTGGCTCAGATGTCTTTAAAAGGCTTAGATTCTTTATTTACCACAGTCCGTAAAAAAGGTTTAATTCTGCAATGGGCGTTAACAAAGATTAGAGCCTATAAGGTTAATATTTCAAGCAGTAAGTCTAAATTACAGCGACTTAGATTCGAATCGGAGCGATATAAAATCGCCAAATTTAAAAAATACAGTCAGGCTTTTGCTTGTATGGTTATGTTTTTGATAGGAGCACCGCTTGGTGCCATTATCAAGAAAGGAGGGCTAGGTTTTCCAGTAATTATTTCCATATTTTTTTATATTTTTTATTATGTAGCCAGCATACTCAGTGAGAAGTGGGCCGTCGCTGGTTTTGTTAATGGTGCTTATTCTGTTTGGATGGCAGACTTGATCCTAATGCCCATCGGTCTGTTTTTTTTGAGACAAGCTAGGGTGGATGCGCGACTTTTCGATAATGATTATTATTCAGTGGTGATTGATAAGTTTAAACAACGCCTGTTCAAAAAATTAAAACATTAAAGAGTTTGTATTCAAATTTAGTATTGATTAAATTTGCGCGTTATTGAAACGTATTAATTCATAAAGTTAATTTTTAAGAAATAAATGTATATAACAGCAGAGAAAAAACAAGAGTTTTTCAAAACACATGGTAAGGGAATGCAAGACACTGGCACATCGGAGTCTCAAATTGCTTTATTTACCTACCGCATTAACCACCTTACAGATCATCTGAAGGTGAATAAAAAAGACCACTCAACGCGTCTAGGGTTGTTGAAGTTGGTAGGAAAGCGGAGGAGACTTCTCGACTTTCTCTACAAAAATGAAATTGAGAGATATCGTGCTATCATAGCCAAACTCAATCTAAGAAAGTAACAATATTTTAAGGGAGCTGATTCAAGGTTCCCTTTTTTTTCAAATTTTGATTTAATAAAAAATTATGCTTCCATCATTTAAGCAAAAAACATTTTCATTACCTAATGGTACTTCTATCACCATCGAAACAGGTAAATTAGCTAAACAGGCAGACGGATCAGCCGTCATAAGAGTGGGTGACATGATGTTGCTAGCTACCGTAGTATCCAAAAAAAGCGCTGGGGATAATGTTGATTTTCTTCCATTATCGGTTGATTATCAAGAGAAATTCGCTGCGGCAGGAAAAATACCAGGAGGATTTCTAAAAAGAGAAAGTAGGCTTTCTGATTATGAAATTCTTATATGTAGACTGGTAGATAGGGCTCTAAGACCTTTGTTTCCTGATGATTACCACGCAGATACACAGGTAATGATAAGTCTTATTTCGGCAGATCCAAAGATCATGCCTATAGCTTATGCTGCCCTGGCAGCTTCTGCTGCATTGGCTGTTTCAGACATACCTTTTAATGGACCCATTTCAGAAGCCAAGGTAGCTCAAGTAGCAGGTGCTTATGTAGTAAACCCCTCTGTAGAACAAAGCGCAGAGGCCAAAATGGAGTTGATTGTAGCAGGTTCGGCTGACAATATCACAATGGTAGAAGGTGAGTGTAAAGAGGTTCAGGAAGCCGAAATGCTTGAAGCGATTAAAGTAGCGCATGAGGCGATCAAAATCCAATGTGCCGCTCAACTTGAGTTAGCTCAAGAGGTTGGAGCCACCGAAAAGCGTACTTACGATCATGAAAATCATGATTTACCATTGGATGACATGATCAAGGCAACTTGCTATGATCAGTGTTATGCCGTGGCTAAGGAAGGTATTTCCAACAAAGAAATACGTAAAGAAAAGTTTGGTGCCATCATTGATACGTTTGTTGATGGATTAGAAGAGGATCATCAGTATGATGATTTTTTGATAAGAAAATATTACCATGATGTCCAAAAGGATGCGATTAGAAATTATGTGATGGACTCAAGGGTGAGATTAGATGGCAGGCAATTAGATGAAATCCGACCTATTTGGAGTGAAATAGATTATTTACCAGGTGCACATGGTTCTGCAGTTTTTACTAGAGGTGAAACTCAATCATTGACCTCCGTTACTTTAGGATCTAAAGTAGATGAGCAAATGATTGATGGTGCCATGCATTCAGGATACAACAAATTCATTCTGCACTATAATTTTCCAGGATTTTCTACGGGAGAAGTAAGACCAAATAGAGGTCCGGGAAGAAGAGAGGTAGGACATGGAAATTTAGCCATGAGGGCTTTAAAGCCTGTACTTCCTTCAGAAAGTCCTTACACCATCAGAATTGTTTCAGACATACTCGAATCTAATGGATCTTCATCGATGGCTACAGTTTGCGCAGGTACATTGGCTTTGATGGACGCTGGAATCCAGATAACCAAACCCGTATCGGGGATAGCTATGGGAATGATTTCTGAAAAAGACGGTTCTCGTTATTCGGTACTTTCGGACATTTTAGGGGATGAAGATCATTTAGGAGACATGGACTTTAAGGTTACTGGTACACGAGATGGCATCACCGCTTGTCAGATGGATATTAAAGTAGATGGTTTGTCGTATGATATTCTTGAAGAAGCTATGGAGCAGGCCAAGAAAGGAAGACTGCACATCCTAGACAAGATTACAGATACTATTGAAGTGCCAAGGGCTGAAATGAAACCAAATGCCCCACGATTGATTTCTATTGTCATCGATAGAGATATGATTGGTGCAGTGATCGGGCCTGGAGGTAAAGTAGTCCAAGAAATTCAGCGTGAGACCGGTGCTACGGTGGTTATCGAGGAAACACCCAAAGGAGGATTAGTGAATATTTTTGCAGTCAATAAAGAGGTACTAGATAAGGCAGCCAATTGGGTCAAAGGAATCGTTGCTATGCCTGAAGAGGGAGAAGTATATGATGGTAAAGTTAAGTCTATCATGCCATTTGGTGCTTTTATTGAATTCATGCCAGGTAAGGATGGCCTACTCCATATCTCTGAAGTGAAGTGGGAGAGATTAGAGAAAATGGAAGGTATCATGGAGGTAGGAGAAGAAGTGAAAGTAAAGCTGATCGAGATCGATAAAAAGACGGGTAAATACCGATTGTCAAGAAAGGTTCTACTACCTAAGCCTGAATAAATATTAGGAAGAAACCCCTTAGGGATTTCTCCTTGCATGACGGGACATAACAAAAAAGGATCATCTTTCAATGAAAGGAGACTTTTTTTGTTTGTTATGTTTACATCTCGCCATGATCTTGAACATCTCACTCAAAAGAAATATATCGATGTTTTAGGATAGTGCTTACATAAAATTTACGTAAAGATTCAATTGAATGGGGTGAACTCGTACTCATTATTTAGGGTCATCGCTATGTGTGCACCAAATAAATGCCTGATATCCATTACCTGGTCAATTTTCCACTATAATCTCTTTATTCCATGGCTTATAAGCTATGTTCATCTCTCCTTTAGAGGTTATCTAAAGTCATTAATAGATATTAAGTATTTGATAGGAGTAGATATAAATTATTTTATTTATTTGGACACGGTAGACTGAAATGCTATTTTTTTTGCCAAAAAAAGCATATTTTAAGATGATTTAATAGCACAAAAATTGTCGTTCAAGTATTTTTTTGATAGAAAAGGTACTTTTTGATTTCAATCTATTCATTAATTTTAAAAAAGAATACGTTGTATCTTATAGGCTTTATAAGACCTAACTTAAAGTGATTATTGGTTAACAGCATATGAAAAAATCAAAATACTTTTTAGGTTTAATAGTTGTAATTACACTTAGTTGCCAAGCACCATCTGTAGATGATAAACAGAAGTTAACGGACTTGATAGATACCTTTCAAGAACATAAGGGATTTGATAGAATACGTTATCCGCTGGGACTTTACACGAAAGCATATCATGCCCAAGAAGCTCAATTTGCTGATAGCTTAAAGCGTGAACTTGCTCAACTTTCTACTATGAAATTTGATGAAAATGACCAAATTTCAGCTGTTTTACTCGCTTTTGTCCTACAAGAAAAAATAGATTTCTATAGCTATGATAGGTATTTAAATCCCATCCTATCAGATGCTGGATTTCACAGCAATCTTACTTACGAGGTAAAACCTTTAAATGATTTTGAACAAGTGAAGTCTTATTTAAATAAATTGAATGCAATACCAGAATTTGTAGACCAGCATTTCATTAATCTACGAGCAGGTCTGGAAAAAGGGCTTTCTCAGCCCTTGGTCATTTTTGAGGGATATCAGTCTACTTATGAAGATCACATTGTTTCATCATACGATCAAAGCTATTACTATGAACCTTTCAAAAAGTTGCCAAAAGGGTTAACCCAAGCCCAACAAGATTCGGTCTTAGCAGCTGCTAAATTGGCCATTGAGACTCAGGTGATTCCACAGTTTGTAAGGATTAAAGATTTTTTTGAGTCGGTATATTTACCTAATACCAGAACAACTCTCGGTATTTCTGAAACGCCAAATGGCCATGAATATTATCAGAATCGAATTGATTTTTATACCACCAGTACCGAGTATACTGCAGAGAGTATTCATCAAATAGGACTGAATGAGGTCAATAGAATCAGGACTGAGATGGAGCAGGTTATTGAAGATTTAAAATTTAAAGGGAGTTTTGAAGATTTTTTAACTTTTCTGAGAACGGATAAGCAGTTTTATGCTACCACGCCCAAGGAATTATTGATGATTGCTCGTGACATGGCCAAACGGGTGGATGCTCAGTTGCCTCGCTTTTTTAAGACGCTCCCACGTAAACCATATGGTGTAGTACCGGTTCCTGATGCCATTGCACCAAAATATACTGGGGGAAGATATGTTGGGACTGATGCTGAGAGCACAGAACCTGGATATTATTGGGTCAACACTTATAATTTACCCAGTAGAACCTTATATACCCTTCCTTCGCTCACTGTACATGAAGCCGTTCCTGGGCATCATTTGCAAGGAAGCTTAAATGCTGAGTTAGGAGGAAGTATACCCCAATTTAGACGTGATTTATATCTTTCAGCTTATGGAGAAGGTTGGGGCTTATACAGTGAGTTTCTGGCTGAAGAAATGGGTATGTATACTACGCTGTATGAGCAGTTTGGAAAGTTAACGTACGAAATGTGGCGGGCCTGCAGATTGGTGGTAGATACGGGCATTCATGCCAAAGGCTGGAGAAGAGATCAAGTAGTTCATTTCATGTCGGTGAATACCGCGCTGTCGCTGCATGAAATCAATACAGAAACAGATCGATATATCTCGTGGCCAGGTCAGGCTTTATCTTATAAGATAGGTGAATTGAAAATACGAGAATTGCGTCAAAAAGCAGAAGAATCACTTGGCACTACGTTTGATATTCGTGACTTTCATGAGGTTATATTGGCACAAGGCACCGTCACCCTGCCTATCATGGAGTTGAGGGTTCAGGCTTATATCGACGCGCAGGGGCTTAATTAATTGATTTCAAATTTTTCTCTTAATTTAAACATTTGTCATAAAGTCATCCTTTGATTTCTTCACTAAGTGTTTGTGAAATTTATTAAAAAATAAGGGGTAGGAGTATTCCCTATCTTATATTTGTATTCGGAAATTGAAGTACAAGCATTTCAGCATTTTTTTACAACGAATATATGAAGGAGGAAGATACAACAAACGAGCATGTTCAAGTTTTGATTATTGGTTCAGGCCCTGCCGGGTACACTGCTGCCATTTATGCTGCTCGGGCAGGTTTAAAGCCAGTTTTGTACACGGGAGCTGAGCCAGGAGGACAACTAACAATCACTACAGATGTAGAAAATTATCCGGGTTATCCTGAGGGGGTGACTGGCCCTCAGATGATGGTTGAATTTCAAAAACAGGCAGAGCGTTTTGATACGGATGTTCGTTATGGAGTAGTAACGGATGTAGACTTTTCTGGATGGCCTCATGAAGTTACCATTGATGGTAAGAAAAAAATGAAAGCTGATTCGGTCATTATATCTACTGGAGCTTCTGCCAAATGGCTAGGCTTAGCCGATGAAACAAGGCTCAATGGACAGGGTGTTTCTGCTTGTGCCGTTTGTGATGGCTTCTTCTTTAAAGGACAAGACGTTGCTGTTGTGGGTGCAGGAGATACAGCCGCTGAGGAAGCTTCTTATCTCTCCAAGTTGGCCAATAAGGTATATATGATTGTGAGAAGAGATGAGATGCGGGCTTCTAAAATTATGCAGCAGCGAGTATTTAATGCTAAAAATATTGAAATACTTTGGAATACTGAAACTGAAGGATTGATCGGAGAAAATCAAGTGGAAGGTGTCGCGATTTTCAATAATAAAACAGGAGAAAAAAGAGTTTTAAATGCAACAGGTTTTTTCGTAGCCATTGGACACAAGCCCAATACGGAGATTTTTGAATCTGTATTAGATCTTGACGAGAGTGGTTACATCATTACAACACCTGGAACTTCTAAAACTCAAATTGAAGGAGTTTTTGCTACAGGTGATGCTCAAGATAGAATCTACAGACAGGCGGTGACGGCAGCAGGAAGTGGCTGTATGGGGGCTTTAGATGCCGAAAGGTTCCTAGCTCAAAAAGAGGTCGACTTGGCAGAAGTAACCTAATAATGGAGCCCATGAAATTGGATATATTGGCCATATCAGCGCATCCCGATGACATAGAACTTTCTTGTAGTGGGACGCTTATCGCACATAAGAGCCAGGGCTACACAACAGGAATATTAGATCTGACTGAAGGTGAGATGAGTACGCGTGGGACGCCTGCAACAAGGCAAAAAGAGTCTGCTGAGGCTTCTGAAATCATGGGACTTTCTATGCGCGAGAATCTGGGCTTATCTGACGCTAAATTTGATTTGAGCTTTGAAAATCAATTGCGTGTGATCAAGGTGTTGCGAAAGTTCCGACCGGAAATCATACTCGCCAATGCACTTTACGATCGACATCCTGACCATGTACGTGCGGCAGAACTCATCGAGGAAGCAGTCTTTAAATCTGGTTTAGTCAAAATCGAGACAGAAGACGAAAAAAGAATTCAATCGCCTTGGAGACCTAAAAAAGTTTACCATTATATCCAAAGTGTCTCCTTAGAACCTGACTTTATTTGTGATATAACAGCTCATATGGAGGAGAAGATGGCGGCCATCAGAGTTTTCAAATCTCAATTTTTTGATCCAAAAAGTAAGGAGCCCGATACTTATATTTCAAATCCGGATTTTTTGAAGCTCATCGAAGCGCGTTCGCGTGAATGGGGCCATCGGATTGGTGTTTCTTTTGGTGAAGGCTTTGTTCAACGGCAGTCGTTAGGAGTTAAAAATTTATTTGATTTGGTCTGATGCGAAGGCATGTCGTTGCCTGTTTACTTAAATATGTAAAAATCATCACTGATTCCTTATGATATTAAGGTTGAACAATCATTATCTTCAACTCCCTCTATTTAAATATGCAGCACTTTAAAGAGATGTTTCACCTGATCGATTCAATGCTCGGATTTTTATGAGTTGATCTTTAGGTGTCAGGGTGTTGAAGGAATCTATTTTCCAATAAGTCTCATTTAGATGATTCAGACCCGCCTCAAGAGGGGTGTTGGTATGAACGTGATCTCTCGAAAAATGAATCATTTTCAATATCATGAAATAATCAAACCAATCATAAAATTGTTTGTAAAAGGAGGTTAAATTCCTGCAATTTTTCAATAATTTATCAAGTTTTTGATAAAAGTCAACGGCGTTTAGAAATTTTTGAATGGCTGTAGGAAAATTGGGTGATTGACCTTGAATGATTTCAGGTAAGCTGGTCATAAATATTTTAATATCTTCAAAAATCAGAGGATTGTAGGTACTTATTATGTTCTCTTTATCTACCTGATAACCAATAAGTGCCCTACCGGTACCAAAGGGAACTCGATCAGAAATTCTAGCGGCAGGATAAACCAACGCTTCATTGATTTCAGCAAAGCCAGGCTTGCGTACTATTTTATTGAGGAAATAGAAATCTTCGCCCGCTTTTTTAGTATTCATTCCTCCGTGCTTGCAATAATGATCCGAGTTTATGGTAATACAGCTGCCCAATGTTTGATGAACGTTGGGGTAACCTGAATAGCGTAGGCTATCTGTATAATACCTTAAACCCAATTCATAGGGAATGATACCACTTTCGAGGTCTAAAGGATGTTCATAAGCTAAAATGCCCGCATTTAAATTTTGATTTTTGTAGGCGCTGTAAATGGCGGATAAATAAGTATCACTACACCGACAATCCCCATCGAAGCAAACGAGAATACCAGAATGATTGAGTTTTTTGAACCACCGGACCGCTTCGTCTAATCCAATTTTTCTGGCTAAACCCACTCCTGCTTTTTTTTGAGGTAACCCTATATTTACGACTTGAATGGTGATTTGATCGGTACCCTTAATCTGTTTTATTTCCTCGTAAGCTCTTTGATTGAGATTGAGGTCATCTAAAGAACTTTGTTCGGGAGCATTAATGACTATTAATAGGATCACTCGGCACGCTACTTCGCTACAAGCCAATAGAGAATGGACTGCCAGATCTAGTTGGGATTCTTTATAGGCTGGAATCACTACAACCATTTCCAAATCTGACGGTGGATCGAAATGGGGAATCAGGGGAGTCTTCCAAGCGTATCGTTCGAAATAATAATCTTTGCTCAAGGAGAAAGTCGTACCAAGGTCCATGCTGATTCAACGCGATTATAGAGGATCCGATCATGTAATCTATTCACACCCCCTTGCCAGAATTCCATGCTTTCAGGCATCAATCGGTAACCTCCCCAAAAATCAGGAAAAGGAACTTCTCCTTCAAGAAATTGTTGCTTGAGCTCGGAGAGTCGGGTTTCCAAAACTTGCCTTGAATCAATGACACTACTTTGCTTACTTACCCACGCGCCCAATTGGCTACCATAAGGTCTACTGAAAAAATAGGCTTTTGATTCTTCGACGGGAATCCGCTCGACTTTACCCGTTACGATTACTTGCCTTTCAAGAGCATTCCATGGAAAAAGGAGGGAAGCACTGGGATTGGTTGCTAAATGTTGTGCTTTTCTAGAAGTGTAATTTGTAAAAAAAACAAACCCTAGAGGATTAAAATACTTGAGTAATACGGTACGTTGCTTAGGTGTATTATGGATATCTACCGTGCTTAAAACCATGGCATTGGGTTCTAAAATAGTCGCCTTTAATGCTTGATCAAACCATTTTTGAAATTGTGAAAAAGGTGATTTTTCTAAGGAATCAGCAGTAAGTTGTGCTTGCGCATATTCTTTTCTTAAATTTGATAAGTCATTCATAATATGATAAAAGGGTTTTTTAATAAGTAGAATAAAATACCTTTCTTTGTCCAACTAAAAGGCTAAGTTAATTGAAGTACAGAATAGACCTAAAGATATCGAGCAGTAATGATTGGATCAACGCTGTTATTGCTGATTTTGATACTTTTTTAACGGATCATGCCAATTGTGAGCGGAAAGCATCAGCTATGGCCATGAGTTTTGTTGCCAAATACCCGAATAGGAAAGAGATTTTAGGCGAACTGATAGACATTGGTATTGAAGAGCTAGAACATTTTAAAGAGGTACATCAAATTATGGAATCACGGGGCATCATGTTACCGCATGAGATTGGTCAAGATTTTTATGTAAAACAATTGATTGAAAGTTGCAGAAGTGGTCGTGAAGAGCGATTTATGGATCGATTGTTATTGGCTTCTTTGGTAGAAACCAGAGGGGCTGAACGATTTAAATTGGTATATGAAAATATAAATGAAGCAGATTTAAAATCTTTTTATCATAAGCTTTGGGCTTCAGAAGCACGTCATGGTGAGGTTTTTGTTCGGATGTGTTTAAACTATTTTGACGAAAAGAGAGTCTATAAAAGACTAGGGGAAATGACAGATATTGAAGCTGAAATTTTAGATTCCTTACCGATTAAGGCAGCTTTGCATTGAGATAATGAATTTTTTTGTTAATGATAATTTGATTGAACCAGGACCTGGGGATTTATTAATTTCACAACCTTACTTGCCTGATTCAAACTTCGAGAGGACCGTTGTTTTGATTTGTGAGCATGATGAGAACGGTACGGTAGGATTTGTGCTCAATCGAAAATCTAATAGTGTTTTTAGTGATGTAATTGTCGAGGCGGCTCATTTTGATGCTCCATTGTATGTGGGCGGCCCAGTGCAACATGATACTTTGCACTTTGTGCATAAGGATGTGCTTGAAATGGAATCAGGTCAATCTCTTGGAGAACAATTGGTTTGGGGTGGGGATTTCAATCGTTTATTAACTCGCATAAATACTCATCAAATAGATGAAAAAAATTACCGATTTTTTGTGGGTTATTCGGGGTGGTCACCCGGACAATTAATGGAAGAATTGAAAACTAAATCTTGGATTGTTTACCAAAATAAGGATGAAAACCTCATTTTTGATTTTTCATCTCAAGATTTGTGGAAGAAAGTTTTAAGGGAAATGGGGGGAAAGTATAGATTAATTTCCAATTATCCTGTCGATCCCAGATTAAATTAAGTGTAGATGCTTAAGTTTAAGTAAGATTAGGTTTGTGACTAGAAGATATGAATAAGAAGAAACCATTGCCGGAGAATAAAGCTGAAAAGCAATTCACGGATAGTGTTCAGCGAGATGCTGAATTATCAGGGGAAGATATGAATGATACTAAAAATAAAGAATTGCGTACAATGTCTTCGGATACTTCCAAAGTTCAACAGCCTAAAAAAGTAGCGAACAAGAAAAAAAAGATTGATGAAGATGAGACGTTGAAGTCATTTAATGAAAAGTCTATAGTAAGCCCAGTAGTATCCGTATCTTCCGCGAAAGCAGCTCAAGGATTAGCTACAGCAGAGAGCGAAGAAGAGGGAGAATTTGCGTCTACCACTCCAGTTGAAATTGAGCTATCATTAAATACGGACGTGGAAGGTATCAAAGGACAAGAAAAGGAAACAGCTAGTCAAAAATTAGCGCCTCCTGAAACAACGGTCAATGAGGATTTCACTCAATTTCCCAAAGAGAAATTAGTGGCGCATATAGCGGAACTTCAAAAAGAAACAGATCTTAAACAAATGGCTAATAGTCTTCGAAACTTAAAAGCGAGATTTGATGAGCTTTTTGAGGAATCAAAAGCTCTTGCCTTAAATGTTTTTCTTAAAGAAGAAGGAGCTGAGGTAGCTGATTTCTTCTATAATGGAGATGAGATAGATCAAAAATTCGAATCCATATATCATGATTTAAATAAAAGAAAGAATGAGCATTATGCTCAGATTCAGGATCAAAGAGAGGTGAATCTTAAAAAGAAAAATCTGATTTTAGATCAATTGCGGGACATCATTAACAATAATTTTGATATCAATATTAAAGTTGTCAAAGGTCTGCAGCAGTCCTGGCAAGATATAGGTCCAGTTCCAGGGAATCAGCACAAACTTCTTTGGGCCAACTACAATGCTTTGCTAGATCGTTTTTACGATTCTCGAAGTATCTATTTTGAATTGAAAGATTTAGATCGAAAGAAAAATTTAATGGCCAAAAAGGAGTTGTGTGAAAAGGCAGAAAAGCTTTCCTCTAAACAGAGCTCTAATACTACCATCAAAGAGCTCAATGAACTCCATGAGGAATATAAAAAAGTGGGACCTGTGCCTAGGGATGAACAAGAAAATCTTTGGCAAAGATTCAAGCAGGCTTCGGATAAGGTTTATGAGAAGAGAAAGGAGTTTATAGAAAGTTTTAAGAGCGTGCTCCTTGAAAATTTTGAGAAAAAAAAGGAGATTATTTCAGTAGTTAAGAAGTATGAAGATTTTGATTCTGAAAAAATTACAGATTGGAATAAGGCTGCAAACTTATTAATGAACTTCCAAAAGGATTGGGAAGCGATTGGGGAGATGCCCCGCGAAAAATCAAAGGAGACCAATAAGTTATTTTGGGGAGTATATAAGAAATTCTTTTCGAAAAAACGAGCCTTCATTCAAGTATTTGAGTCAAAAAAAGTCGCGAATTTGATTTCCAAAAGAAACCTGATTGAACAAGCACAGTCCTTAGTTGATTCTGAAGAGGATAGCGATAAAATTTCGGAAGGATTGAAATTACTGCAGCAAAATTGGCGTGAGATAGGTCATGTGCCGAATAAATACGGGAATAAAATTTATGATCAATTTAAGGGAATTAGTGATGCATTTTTTGATGAGAAAAGATCAGGATATAAAGTTCAAAACGAAGTTTTTGAGGAAAATTTAAATAAGAAAAAAGCAGTAATAGAACAATTGGGAGCATTAGCCAAATCTTCAAAAATTGGTTTTGATGAAATTTTTAATCTAGTAGATGCTTATATGGCTATTGGCTTTGTGCCAAGAAATGATATTAAAAAAATAAATGGGCTTTATGATGAAACAATAAAGTCATTGATAACCGCCGAGGGCATATCTGAGGGTGAACGAAATGAAATTAAAATACAACTCGAGATTTCTAAATTGAAAAAAAGACCTCAATCTCATCTTAAATTAAATCAAAAAGAGGGTCAAATAAAGAAGAAAATATCATCTTTAGAAAATGATATTAATATTTGGAAAACCAATATTGATTTTTTTGCTTCATCAAAGAATGCCGACAAATTAAAATTAGAATTTTATCAGAAAATTGAATCGGCTGAGAAAGAAGTTATAGCACTTAAGGAGCAATTATTAATTTTAAGAGAATCTTAAAAAAATCGAGTAAAGTTTGCA
>DBBU01000063.1:9895-11234 GCA_002292365.1 Flammeovirgaceae bacterium UBA976 | reverse complement strand
TTTTTTGTTGGTCACCCGCAATGGAGCCCTAAACACCTTACTTCTCAAAACTAGTCATTTTTTGGCTAGTGGGTTCTTTCATGTTTGTTATGTGTCTTTCTTGTAAAGAGAACAACCCAGCCTTTCTTATATATTACTTTCACTATTCAAGCTTTTCAACTTATTTTTGTCCATAGAAACATCAATGATTCATTCATTGTAGAACAACTATTTGACTTTTCTAATGAATGAAAAGAGCCTGTTTTATGTTTTTTCCAGAAGATTGAAGTCCCTCTATGTTTTTTAAAAAAGAAATCGAGGGCATATTTTTTGGAATCAAGATCGTCTGTTCAACACTCATATTATTGACAATACTTACCCTTTGCATTTACAAGGGGTTTCTTCAATTTAATTTTACTGCCTTACCTATCCATGATTCACCAGTGATCAAGGACGAATATGACGTAGCTTTCTTAGATGATTCACCAAAAAGCAAATGGGTGAAATATGGCTTTGAACTTTTTCAAAATACGTCCAACTACATAGGGCCCAGCGTTGAGCAGCTTGACAAAGTATTTTCTGGCAATAATTTAGCTTGCGGTAATTGTCATTTATTAGCTGGGACCAAACCCTTTGCCGCTTCTTTGGTCGGAGTAGTCAACCGCTTCCCTCAATACAGGGGGAGAGAGCATAAGTTAGGGACAATTCAAGAACGGATCAATGGTTGTATGGAGCGGAGCATGAATGGTCGTATGATGGCTATAGATAGTGATGAGATGATAGCATTGGTTAGCTATCTCAAATGGATTGGACGCAATGCGTCCAAAGAAGGAAAAGTATTCGGTCAAGGCTTTATGGAAATCAACCTTCCCAATAGAGCGGTAAATTTAGAAAATGGAATGGCAGTTTATAAAGCACAATGTGTCTTGTGTCATGGAAGTAAAGGTGAAGGGATCAAGAAATCGAAGACTAATTCATATAAATATCCACCACTTTGGGGTACTGATTCATATAACAATGGTGCAGGTATGTCCAGGGTAATTACTGCGGCCCAGTTTATCAAGGGGAATATGCCTTATGGTGTTACTTATGAATCGCCCATGTTATCGGATGGAGATGCCTATGATGTTTCAGGCTACATTAATCAACAAAAAAGGCCAATTAAAGTCAATTTGGAGCTTGATTTTCCCGATTTGAAGCGCAAGCCCGTTTCTACGCCTTATCCTCCTTATGTTGATACATTTAGTATAAGTGAGCATCAATTAGGACCTTTTCAGCCCATTATTGCTTATTACAAGCAAAAATTCAATCTTACCAAGAAAAAATAAGAAGCGTCACATTACACCCATGAGATTTATTT
>DBBU01000063.1:7877-9832 GCA_002292365.1 Flammeovirgaceae bacterium UBA976 | reverse complement strand
CGCAAGTTTTTTGGCGCTATGGCCTTAGGGGCGACCGCCGCTTCTTTGCCGTTTTTAACGCATCCTGCCTATGCGGAATCTGATCAATTGGCCGAATCTAAATTTGAAGAAGCGGACGATTGGTTCAAAAATATTAAAGGTAAACACAGAATAGTTTATGATGGTTCTACACCTCACGGAGGCTTACCTGTTATTTGGAACTGGGCTTTCTATACTAGTAACAATGAAACAGGGAGTAAGGATTCAGAGATCACCGCCATGACTGTTTTTAGGCATACGGGATTAATGTATGCTTTCAATGATGAGATTTGGAAAAAATACCAGCTTGGGGCAATGGTTGGTGTAAATGATTCCTATACCGAAGCACCCTCTTTAAGAAATACCGTCTATGAACCAAAGGAGAAAGACTTTCCACTTCCCGGCATTGATGGTGTAAAGCGGCTTCAAGAGAGAGGTGCTTTATTTTGTGCTTGTAATTTAGCGACGAAAGTATTTAGTAGTATGGCCGCAAAAAGCATGAATATCGATCCTACCGAGGCATATAACGATTGGATCAATGGATTACTTCCAGATGTTCAATTGGTACCTTCAGGTGTTTGGGCATTAGGGAGAGCACAGGACAATGGCTGTGGCTATATTTTTGCTGGAGGATAATTCCACAAAATTTTTATAGTTTGATTTTTCATTTACTGATTTTAAAAACCCTTATTCAAAATTTAAGGGCTTTTTATCAAATGATGAGCACCTTTCATTAAAAATAAATGGTCAAGTAAGTTCTTCAACGAGCTAAACAGTTGGTGATAGGAGGTTAGATTGAAGTAGATTATCTTTATTATACTGATACCAGTTAGATTCGTTTTTTAAGTTTTTCTTTTTAATCTTCTATGGTATATTCCGAGTACCATGTGATGGAATAATTAAAAGGTTCAAGGGTTTTTATTTTTCACGAATTGTTCGATGTAATTGATGGGAAATAGATAGAATTAATTTTTTTTGTATGCTATGAAAAGACGTGATTTTATTAAAAAAAGTACTTTATTTAGTTCTGCTTATGCCCTCCCTAAGTCAAGGAATCTTCATGATTTTGACCTTTCTAATCCCGAACCCTTAGTTGTCTCTACTTGGGACCACGGCTTATTAGCCAATAGAGTATCATGGGATATCTTAGCTGCTGGAGGTGAATCACTAGATGCTGTTGAAGAAGGTGTGAGAGTAGTTGAATCAGATCCTAATATTAGGACTGTTGGAATGGGTGGTTATCCAGATAGAGAGGGTATAGTTACACTTGATGCTTGCATTATGGATTATGAGAGTAATTGTGGTTCAGTAGCTTTTTTGAGAGATATTGTCAATCCAATTTCAGTAGCAAGGAAAGTGATGGAGGAAACACCTCATGTGATGTTGGTGGGCCAGGGTGCAAAAAGTTTCGCCCTAAAAAAAGGATTTAAAGAAACAAATTTACTCACTGATTTATCTAGAAAAGAGTGGAATTCCTGGAAAATCTCTTCTAAATATGAGTCAATAATTAATATTGAAAATCATGATACAATTAGTTCATTGGCTTTGTCAGGGGATGGGCGTTTGGCGGGCGCTTGTACGACAAGTGGAAGTGCTTATAAAATGCACGGTCGCGTAGGAGATTCACCAATAATTGGTGCTGGATTGTTTTTGGATAATCAGGTAGGAGCAGCAGCAGCAACGGGCTTAGGAGAAGCGGTTATAAAATCTTCAGGAAGTGCAATGGTTGTAGAGGCTATACGAAATGGAGCTTCTCCTCAAGATGCATGTGAAAATGTTATTCTGAGAATTTTAAAAATGAATAAACAGGTGGAAAACCTTCAAGTTGGATTTATAGCTTTAGACATACGAGGTAATGTAGGTGCTTTTAGTATTAAAAAAGGATTCAACTATGCCCTTTCTAACCAAAAGGTAGGCCACTTATTGTTACCGGCTAA
>DBBU01000063.1:0-7868 GCA_002292365.1 Flammeovirgaceae bacterium UBA976 | reverse complement strand
GCGATGATGATACCCTTTTGATTGACTAAAAAATAGGTGGGTATGGCTGGTACCTGATAGACTCTCACCAACTTTCGGTCTTCGTCCCAAACATTCACCCAAGGAATCTTATATTTTTCAATGGCTGCACGCCATTTTTCTTCCTTGATGTCATTACTGATTCCAATTACATTTACTTCTGTACGGTCATATTTGTTATACAACGGGATCATCGTATTGTCCAAGGATTTTATACAAGGACCGCACCAACTGGCCCAAAAATTAACAATGGTCACCTTACTTTGACTGGTTTCTAGTTGTGCCCTTAACCCGTCATAACTCATTAAGTCAAAGTTGGGTGCTTGTGTATTTTCTCGCAGTTGAGCGTGTGCTGAGAAACTCAACATGTAGCAGGTAAGCAGTAGGTATAATAACTTCATAGACTTTAGTTTTGGGCAATGATAGGTGTTTTTTTTGCAAAAAAAGATTTCCAAGAAGCAGGGAACTATTGTTTTTTATTTCATTCAATGAGACTTTATATCAAAGAGTGACTAACCCAATTTGATATCCTGTTGAATGAAGGGTTGTTTGTATAATCTTTGACCACTGGCTTGATAAATGGCATTGGCCAATGCTCCAGAAATTGGAGGTAGGGTAGGTTCCCCAAGTCCAGTGGGATCAATCCCATTGTCAACAAAAAACACTTCTATTTCTGAAGGTGCTTGATGGTGTCGAATCATACTGTAGGTATCAAAGTTTTTTTGTATTGTGCTACCTTTATCAAAAGTTAAATTACTGTACACGGCATGTCCAATACCATCGATGATGCCTCCCTCAGCTTGATTGACGGCTCCTTCAGGGTTGATGACAATACCACAGTCAATGGCACACCAAACTTTCATAATTTTATGTTTACCGTTTATCAATACCATATCAAGGACTTGTGCAACATAAGTATTGTGACAAAAATACGCAGAAACACCTCTGTAAATGCCTTCGGTTTTGACTCCCCAATTAGATTTATCTCTGACGAGTTTTAGTACTTCTGCATATCTATGAGGATCATAATCATTATCAGTTCCGATGGGATTTTTGATAGCACGATCAAATAATTCTAATCTAAAATCAATAGGATCTTTTCCAGCAGCTTCTGCAACTTCATCTAAAAAAGATTGTTCCGCTCCTGCAATAAAATTGGACCTTGGGGCCCGCCAAGCACCGGTTGAGATGTTTGAATCAATACTCATCTTTTCAGCTAAGTAATTGGGTACTGCTCCAGCGGGAAATCGATTTTCATAAACAGGACTTTCATGAATGCCTGTACCACGGATTGAAAATCCAATGAGCTCATTTTTTTTATCTAGCGCAGCTCTATATTTTACTTTATAGGCAGGTCGGTAAACTCCCTGAGTCATGTCATCCTCTCTCGTGTAAATGAGTTTGATCGGTTTCCCCGTTTTATAGGATATTGTGGCAGCTTCTAATCCAAAATTTCCATACAATCGTCGTCCAAATCCACCTCCCATTCGGGTAAGCATGACCGTTATATTTTCAATGGGTATATCTAAAAGGTTGGAGATACTTTTCCCCATAGATTTAGGCGTTTGAATGGGTCCGATAAGTTCAGCTTTTTCTTTGCTTACCTCAGCAAAGAAGTTCATAGGCTCCATGGTATTATGGGCAAGAAAAGGTGCACTAAAGGTCTTTTCAATAACTTGAGATGCATTTTTGAAAGTTTGTTCTGGATTTCCGTCTTTTCGTGCCCATTGTTTAACTCCCGTTTGGAGAGATTGTTCGAGTTTGAATTCGTGGTCTTGACTATTTTCAGCAGGAGAATCCCATTCCCATTCCACTATTAGCCCCTTTTTGGCTTTCATGACCTGCCAAGTAGTGTCACCCACAATAGCAATGACCTCAGTGAAGGCATTGACATTTGACCATACTGCTTCTTTGGGGGCGGTATTAATGACCAATACATCAGAGATGCCTGGCATTGATTTGATTACCTCTTCATTGAAACTTTTCAATTTCATGCCAAAGGCAGGTGAATGCTCAATCATTGAGATTTTCATGCCCTCCCTTTTGAAGTCTAAGCCAAAAATGGGTGCGCCCGAAATGATTTTTTTTCCATCCACGTTTTTCGTCGGTTGCCCTATGATTTTAAAATCTTTTGGATCCTTTAATTCAACTTTTTCTGGGACTTTAAGTGTACTGGCTATTGCTGCCATTTGACCATAGCTCATGGTTCTATTGGATTCATCGTGTTTGATGACACCTTCCTTGGTAGAAAGGCTAGATACAGTTACCTTCCATTCCTTAGCTGCAGCTTCCATGAGCATATGTCTTGCCGTAGCGCCCGCCATTCTTAAGCCTTGCCATCCGCGTCGAATAGATTGGCTTCCTCCTGCAATTTGCCTCTCATATTTGTGCGTATCTAAAGCTGCCTGCTCCACAACGACATTTTTCCAGGCTACGTCCAATTCTTCGGCCACCACCATAGGCATAGATGTTTTAATATTTTGACCAATTTCTGGATTTGGTGAAAATATGGTTACCAATCCATTTTCTCCAATTTTAATGAAGGCATTGATATCAAACCATGATTCAGGCATGGAAAGAGCCTGCTCTTTGGTAGGGTTACAACTGGCAAGCCAGCTAAAACCAAGCATCATGCCACCACTCGAGGCTGCAGAAACTTTTAAAAAGGATCTTCTATTGTATTTTGTTTTAACAAGTGTCATTCTATGCAATGTTTAAGTGAGTTGTGCAGCTGCGGTTTTGATTGCAGTTTTTATTCTTGTATAGGTACCACATCGGCAAATGTTACCCGTCATGGCACGATTTATTTCTTTATCGGATGGACTTGGATTGGATTTGAGTAGGGCTGTAGCGTTCATAATCTGTCCGGATTGACAATAGCCGCATTGGGCCACATCATGAGCCAACCAAGCCTCTTTCACTATATTTTCCAGGGTTGAGGTTGATTTTGAAACGCCTTCAATAGTAGTAATTGCTTGATCACCTACCGTACTCACAGCTACAGAGCAGGACCTAATGGCGGAACCATTTAAATGAACCGTACAGGCACCGCATTGAGCAATTCCACAACCATATTTGGTTCCTACCAAATCTAGGTGATCCCGCAATACCCATAAAATAGGGGTATCGGGATCGGCATCAATTTTTTTTATCTTTCCATTGATATTGAGATTAAATTCAGCCATAATTTATCTTATTAATATTTTCTATGAAATCAATATAATAAGGAATGATCTTAGATCAAAGAACATGTTGAAGAATGGGTTTCCTTTTTATAAGGTCTTTATTCGCAGTTTCATTTTTTAATTAAATAATCTCACAGGACGAAGTTTATCCATAATGATTTATTTTTATAATTAAATTTTAATTGAAAGTCATGTTAAAGGTTAAGCTGAAAAGGTTATGGATTGGTAGGGAAAAAAAAGGGAGTTCCTTTTTCGCAATTTTAATATTTCTTTTTTTTGGAGGTTTGGGTTTGAGCGGCTGCATCACTTCTGATAAATTAGTGATCACTAAAGGGACGCGAATTTCTTTAATAGGTAACAATTTAGGTGCTCGAATGATGCACTATGGATTTTTTGAAACGGAAGTACAGCTCAAGTTTCCTGATCATCTTTTAGTCATTAGAAATTTATGCGATGGAGGAAATACGCCTGGCTTTAGACCTCATTCAGGTAGAAACGAGCCATGGGCTTTTCCGGGTGCTGCCCAATTTCAGAATGACCTGGCTCAAAATTCGGGTAGTGAAGGGCATTTTGAAACCCCAGATCAGTGGCTGGATAGGTTGGATACTGATTTGATTATAAGTTTTTTTGGTTTCAATGAATCCTTTGAGGATTCAGCAGGCTTAGCCCTTTTCATCGATGAATTGCACGCCTTTATCACCCATACCCAAGTACAAAAATACAATGGCTTTCATGCGCCGGAGTTGGTACTGGTATCTCCCATTGCTTTTCAAGATCTATCAAAAATGGAAGATCTACCTGATGGAATTGAAATTAATAGGAGGTTGAAAATGTATACCCATGCCATGGCTCAAGTTGCTCTAGAAGAAAAAATACCTTTTATTGATGTTTTTACGCCGAGTACCAAATGGTTTTCAGATAAAAAATTGACCATTGATGGTATGCAACTCAATGAAGAGGGCTATCGCATATTTTCCTCATTCTTATCCAATGCACTATTTCAGGAAGGTAAAAAACATGATGAGACCGCCTTTGAGGGAGTAAGAGCTCGCGTGATAGATAAAAATTGGTTTTGGCAGAATGATTTTAAAATACCTAACGGCGTGCATGTCTTTGGTAGGAGGTATGATCCTTTCGGTTCAGACAATTATCCTGATGAGCTAAAAAAAATCAGAGAACTTACCCAAATTAGAGATACAGCTATTTGGAGCTTTATGCAAAATAGCCCTTATGATGTGGTCCTTGCGGATGGCCAAACGCAAGAACTGGCTATTGTTGAAACTAATTACAGGAATAAAGAGGAGATTACTTATTTATATGGAGAGGAGGCCCTCGCTACGCTCACGGTACCCGAGGGATATGAAATCGAACTTTTCGCCTCCGAAGAAACCTTTCCAGATTTAGCCAATCCAGTGCAGCTTTCATTTGACGATAAGGGTCGCTTGTGGGTTGCGACTATGCCAAGTTACCCACATTATAAACCGGGAGATCCCAAGCCCAATGATAAATTACTTATTCTAGAGGATACCAATGAGGATGGAAAGGCAGATCAGCAGACGATATTTGCAGACGGATTACATTTGCCCATAGGATTTGAACTGGCTAGCGAAGGCGTGTACATCTCACAGGGCAATCATTTAAAATTATATAAAGATGTGGATGGTGATGATCAAGCGGATGAAGTAGAAATTCTATTAAGTGGTTTTGACGATCATGATACCCATCATGCCATCAGTGCTTTTACTGTAGATCCATCAGGAGCTATTTATATGGGGGAGGGCGTCTTTTTGCATACCAATGTGGAGACACCTTACGGACCCGTAAGGGCAACCAACGGCGGTTTTTACAGATACAGTCCGCAACAATATAAATTAGAGCGTACCGCGCAATTGTCCATTCCCAATCCATGGGGTATTGCATTTGATGCATGGGGCCAGAACTTTTTCTGTGATACATCGGGTCCAGATGTACGGTGGATGATGCCGGGATCTATTAAGCCAACATATGGGATTTCATCACCAAAATCAAAGAACTTGATAGAGGAAGCCCATAGGGTGAGGCCCACCTCAGGTTTAGAATTTGTATCCAGCCGTCATTTCCCAGAGCAGGTCCAAGGAGATTTACTGATCAATAATACTATTGGATTTTTAGGGACTAAACAACATAAGTTCATCGGGAAGGGTACGGGCTATGAATCGAAGCATCGACAGGATTTAATCGTAGGGACCGATCCAAATTTCAGGCCGGTTGATATGGAGTTTGCTCCAGATGGTTCTTTATTTGTCGTGGATTGGCACAATGTTTTGGTTGGACATATGCAACACAATGCACGTGATCCTTTGAGAGATCATGTGCATGGGCGTATTTACCGCGTAACTTATCCTTCCAGACCTCTAGTGGTGCCCGCAGTCATAAATGGAGCGAGCACAGAGAGGCTGCTGGATAATTTGAAATTACCCGAATACAGAACACGCTATCGCAGTCGTCGGGCGCTGAGAGGCAAAGAGACCGAGTTGGTATCCGAGGCTTTGAAGGTTTGGGTAGCTAATTTAGATCCAAATGATCAATTATATGATCATCATTTATTGGAAGCATTGTGGGTGAGTTGGGGAAACAATCAAATTGATCTGGATCTCTTTGAAGAAGTATTTTATTCAGAAAATTACAGGTTGAGAGCTGCCGCTGTTCGAGTGATGCGTTATATGGAAGTTCAAATTCCTCAAAGTGAAGAATGGTTAATAGAAGCAGGATCGGATGTCCATGGTCAGGTGCGTTTGGAAGCCCTTGTGGCTGCTTCTTGGTTTGACGAGGAAGTGGCTCAAAAAGTTCTCTCGGCTGTTGCATCCTTGCCATTGGATGATTGGATGAGAGCTAGTTACAATGCCATTGTCAGCAATTTTGGGATTTCGGGAGTTTCTGAAATGTATGAGCAAAGTAAACCCAGAGAAAAACGCATGGTGGATCTTGAGGGGCCTGATCTTGAATTGTATCATTTAGGTAAAACCATTTATGCGAAGGAAGGTTATTGTGCAACTTGCCATCAAGTTGATGGAAAGGGAATTAAGTCTGCTGGATTCCCACCTCTAAAAGAGACTCAATGGGTGCTTGGAGACGAGGAAAGGTTAATTAAAATCACATTGAATGGCCTCATGGGTAAAATGAAAGTAATGGGAAAATCCTACAATGGAAAAGTACCTATGATGGCTTTTGGTAGTTTACTCAATGATCGAGAAATTGCTGGGGTACTCACCTATGTACGCAATAGTTTTGGTAACAAAGCAGCAGCGATTTCGTCTGAAAAAGTAAAGCAGGTCAGAGCGGAGACTCAGAATAAAAAGGGCTATTATTTGGTTGAAGAATTGAAGTAAAACCTTTTTAATCTGTATCCAATACATGATTAAAAATGACTGTAGATCGAATTAATTCACATATGGGATTTTTAAAATATATTTTTTTAGTGCTATATCTTTATGGTGCTCAGTTAACGGCTCAAATCTTAACTGATGAGGCGCAACTATTAACCAACTTGTCCTACAGGCAAGGAACAGATGATGCGTATACTCTTGAAAGATGTGTTTTAGATATTTATCTACCTGAAACGACAGATTTCGCTACGGTAGTTTGGTTCCATGGAGGAGGGTTGAAGTTTGGAAATAAATTTATTCCTGAAGGCTTAAAAAAACAAGGAATAGCGGTAGTCGCCGTGAATTATCGGTTGTATCCCAAAGTAAAATCACCCATGTATATTGATGATGCGGCGGCGGCGGTTGCTTGGGTTTTTAAAAATATAGCTTCTTATGGAGGAGATCCCAATTTAATTTTTGTTGCTGGGCATTCGGCAGGAGGATATTTGACTAGTATGCTGGGATTGGACAAAAGTTATCTCAATACCTATGGCATAGATGCGGATGCCATTGCAGGATTGATTCCTTACAGTGGACATACCATCACTCATTTTACCGTCAGATCAGAGCGTGAGCTGAAATGGGACGATGTTCGGGTTGATCACATGGCACCTTTAGCACATATCAGGAAAGATGCACCGCCGATCATCTTAATTACAGGAGATCGTGAATTGGAGCTGTACGGTAGATATGAAGAAAACGCCTATTTCTGGAGAATGCTTAAAAGTATAGGCCATCCCTATGTTGAATTATATGAGTTAGAGGGTTACAATCACGGTGATATGGCAGTACCAGCCCATCATATTTTATTAAAAACCATATCCAAAATTTCGAGTGAAATCACTTCAAGATAAGTCTATTAGATTTTTGTTGGGATCAATCTTGTCAAGAAATAATTTCTAACGGCGGAGTCGTTTTCCAATTTCCCCGTGTGAAATCAGGAAAGCTTTGGGGGGTACCGCCCGCCACCACCGATTTTTCACTTAAAGGACCAACGGCACTCCATAAACAGCCCTCATATACATTTTGATCCAATGGGAGCCCTTGTTGTAAGCATTCAATGATTCTAAAATCTAATATGCCATCCATGCCGCCATGACCTGAATCCTTGGCCAGAGCATTCATTCTTTTATAAAGGGGATGATCATATTTCTCATAAATTTTTACCAGTTCATCTCCCTGTGCCCAGCTATGAGCATCAGTGTTAACGCCTTCAACGCCTCCTTCGAGGGCGATACGTGGGGGATAGTCTGCCAAACAA
>DBBU01000075.1 GCA_002292365.1 Flammeovirgaceae bacterium UBA976 | reverse complement strand
CTATTACGGATTGCTTGGACTTCTCTCGGCGATGCAGCTCTATGGACGGAAACACGCATTGTCCTTGATTGGTCCACCCGGGCTTTCTGAAATCATCACAATTCAACTCAAACATTCAAAAACGGTATTCAACTTCCCCATTGAACTGACTGAATGGAAAGAAGGGGTTCAAGAACTCCTCGTGGATCTGCCTAAACTTACGATCAAGAGTATTCCTATGAAGCATTCCATTCCTTGTGCCGGATTTTTGTTTGAGGAAAAACCTAATTTCAGAAGAATTAATAAGGATTATTTAACAGAGACGCTAAATCCTTTAGAAATCAAACAACTCAAATCAGGCATTGATGTGCTCCATGAAGATGGTAGTACAAAGTATTCGAATGAAAAATTCACGTTTCCTCCAAAAAAGCATCATTCGTATGCTTTCTGTTCAGACACAAAATATGATGAAGAACTGATCAAATGGATTAGAGGAGTCGATTTACTTTATCATGAGGCTACCTTTATGGATGAAATGAAAGAGCGCGCTTATCTGACCTTTCATACGACCGCCAAACAAGCAGGATGTATCGCTACAGCAGCAAGAGTTGGTAAGCTTACCATAGGACATTTTTCTACACGGTACAAAGATTTGAGCCCTTTATTAAGAGAAGTGAAAACTGAATTTGAAAATGCCCACTTAGCCTTAGAGGGTCGTATATTTGAAATCAATGAGTAAGATCCTAGCTACAGGAAAAAAACAACAACTCTTCTTAATCCTTTCAGGTATATTTATCACTAATGCCTTGCTTGCAGAAATCATGGGTGTTAAAATTTTTTCTGCAGAAAAAATAATAGGTGTCGCGCCTGCTCATATTGAAATCTTAGGTTTTAATCTTGATTTTAACCTTACCGCAGGGGTCATTTTATGGCCTGTGGTTTTTTTAACTACTGATATTGTCAATGAATACTTTGGTCGGGAAGGCATTAAAAAAATCAGCTTATTGACCGCTGGTTTGATCAGCTATGCCTTCCTTATTATTTATACCATCACCCTATTGCCTCCCGCCCAGTTTTGGCTAGAAATCAATGCCCTAGATGCGTTCGGAAATGTCTTAAATATAGACTTAGCTTTCAATAAAATTTTCACCCAAGGTCTGGGTATTATCGTGGGAAGTTTAGTTGCCTTCCTCATAGGCCAATTATTAGACGTTTATATTTTTCAAAAACTCAGACAAATTACTGGAGCAAAATTGATTTGGTTAAGAGCCACCGGCTCTACATTAATCTCTCAATTAATTGACAGCTTTGCTGTGCTCTTTTTGGCCTTTTATCTATTGGCACCCACCGCGAGTCAATGGCCTCTTGCTCAAGTATTGGCTGTGGGATCTATCAATTATATCTTCAAATTTGTCATTGCCATTTTAAGCACTCCCCTCATTTATTTAGGCCATTACGGAATCGAAAAATATTTAGGGATCGAACGGGCACAAAAAATGGCAGAGAAAGCTAGCCAAAATAGCTAATCATCCATTTAAAACTGAATCTATAATGCCATTCAGGGAGATACTCCTTGGAGCAACAGTCCACAAATGTAGGCCCCATAAGTCCCCACTACATATCCTAATACGGCCAAAAGTACACCTACAGGAGCCAAAGATGGACTGAAATAGGCCGCTACAATAGGTGCAGACGCAGCGCCTCCCACGTTGGCTTGACTGCCTACTGCTACAAAGAAGTAAGGCGCCTTGATGATTTTAGCTACTACCATTAATAACAAAGCGTGAAATCCAATCCAGATGAATCCAATTAAAAACAACCCCGGATTTTCAAAAACAGCCAATATATCCATGTTCATACCAATGGTAGCAATCAAAACATAAACCATCAAACTACCGAATTTTGACGCTCCCACTTGCTCCAAAGATCGGGCATGCGTAAAAGACAGTGCAACACCCAATGTGGCGGCGATCACTACGATCCAAAAGAACCCTGAGGTCAAACTATAGTCCTGCAACTGTGGGAAATTGGTACTTAAATAAGGTGCAATAAGCTCACTCAGAAAATGAGACAATCCCATGCAGCCAAAACCAATGGCTAAAATCTTAACAATATCTGATAGAGAAGCTGTTTTTGCAGATTTCTGTTGGAAATCTTCCATCCGATTTTTTAAATTTTCAATGGCTCGATCATCGGCCTTTAATAATTGGTTGATCTTTTTGTTTTTACCTATACCTAGCATTAAAATGGCCAGCCATAAATTAGCCATGATCACATCTACCGCCACCATCTTCGAGAACAGGGGTCCACCTACTTCAAAAACTTCTTTCATTGCTGTTTGATTGGCAGAACCTCCAATCCATGAGCCCGCAATGGTAGTCATGCCTCGCCATATTTCTTCAGTAGGTGGCGCATTGATGACTTCAGGGGCAATATAAGAAATCAAAAGAAGGGCTATAGGGCCCCCTAAGATAATACCGACAGCGCCTGTAAAGAACATAATGATGGCCTTAGGACCTAATTTTATGAGCTCCTTAACATCTACCGAAAGCGTTAATAAAATCAAACTGGTCGGCAATAAATACCGAGAAGCCATGAAATATAAATTAGACTTTGTAGGGTCAATGATTCCAAAACTATAAAGTAACGACGGTAAAAAATAACAAATAAGTACGGATGGAACCCAACCATAGAATTTTTTCCAAAACCATAACTTACTGTCTGAGGTATAAAAAACAGCTCCCAAAATCAACATCAGTATACCAAATATTACCGCATCATTTTGAATTAAATCTTTGTTCATTAGGACTTGATTAAAGTTACCAGTTCATTAAGTATCATCGCCGTTGCACCCCAAATAAAGTGATCATCAACATCATAATAAGGTGCCCTTAAAGTTACTCCTCTGGTCTGCAGATGTTTTTCCTTGATTACATTTTTTTTAAACAAATCGATCAAAGAAATTTCAATAATCTCCGCTACCTCATAAGGATGAGGTGTAAATATAGGTTTTTGATCCATAAAGCCAATCACGGGAAGTACCACATGATTAGACGCTGCTACATCCAGTTTGCTCAACTTACCAATTATCTTGATGCTTGAATCTGAAACGCCTATTTCTTCATAGGTCTCGCGAAGGGCAGTTTGCAGCAAATCTCTATCCGTATGCTCTTTTTTCCCTCCAGGGAAACTGATTTGCCCACCATGAACCCCGTCATAAGGAGGTCGCTGAATCAAGGGAAACTTCCAATCGCTCGCATGTTCATCTGGGTATAACAATATCAGGACTGCACCCTCTTTTGGAGAAAGCTGAAAGGGTTTTCGAGCAGCATCTTCATGGATGATCTGAGCTCTCATCTTCTCATGAGCGAGATTTCCTGGTAATGCTCCTTGCAGGCGTTTCCTAAGCGTTTCCTCTAACTGAGTATCTAACATCCCATATTCATTGGTTATTTCTAAAAAAATAGGGCCATTGTATGGGACCTGGCTGCACTCATACTGGTCCTTAATATCTTTTTTCA
>DBBU01000070.1 GCA_002292365.1 Flammeovirgaceae bacterium UBA976 | reverse complement strand
GTGAACCTCTTCTTTTGAACCATCTGGATAAGTGCAACTCGTGATTCCTTTATAGGTCTCAAAAGTGGCTATCGGATGGCAACAGATATAAGAATAGCTATCTTCTTCGCCATGATAATCTGAACTTTCAAGCAAGAGCACTTTCGAAAATTGATCTCTGAGCTGCAAATAGGCGGAAACCGGAGTAATGGTATCTGCTAAAAAGCTAGAAGCAATGGTTTTTAAGGAATATTTTTTCATCATTCATGGGTCAAAAAAAAAGCCTGCTGTGAACAGCAGGCTTTATGTTTTTCTTACACAAGGTTACGCTCACAAATTAGAAATTTGTATTTCGAGACACCACCAATATGTTTTATTTAATGTCAATATACTGCGAATAAAGTATATTTCTTGCAGAAAAACAAACTGAAATTATTTTTTTTATAAAATATTCTTTAGCCAACTTCTTTGGGTATTGGACTTGATATGTTACCTCTAGATACGCAACTCAGTATACTCATTCATCTTGCTCAGGCAGATCATAACATCTCAAAAAAGGAAATAGAGGTAATTAAAAAAAAAGAGTCAATATAACGGACTCAATTCTACTCAAATAGAAGCACTCATTACATTTCCAAAATTCGTCGGGGACTTATATCATTTGCCAAAATAAGAAAAATTAGAATGCCGAATAAACCTAATCACACTCATGAAATTGATAAAAAAATTTATCTGAAGGAAATTAATTTTTGTGAAAGAATTACCCTTAAATTAGGCTATTAACCCAATAGTAATCATGGAACTTTCTGCCTACATCTACACCTCTAAAAGCATCCATACTGATCGGAGCATATTAGAAAATATTGTCGATAAGTATTTTATCTAAGAAGTACTGAACTTTTAATATGATAAAGGCAGATATCGAATACTTCAAGCACGCAGAAACATTCACTTGTAAATTCGTGAATCTAGCACGCATTCAATTAAATTTGTTCCTCATTACAGGAATTAAATAACTTAAGCTCAATCCAGTATCCCAATGATTACTCATATCAGGTATATCCGTTGACCTATCAATAGTGAACATGATGTTACTGAAGCCGTATGTAATGTAAGCTTCCAAAGACAGTTGTCCTAAGCCCATCTTTCTTTGGTATCCCAAACCACACTTCCCTCCATAGGCAAACGACTTATCCCGTTGAGGATCAAACGTCCAAAAATCAGTCTTTTCGCTTTTGTCTTGAGGATCTTTAGGAACATCGTATCGCAACAAAAAATCTACATAAATACCCAATAGTAGGTAGGCCTTACTTTTTTGAGAACCTACATAAAAAATAGATTCTACAGGGATGTTTAAGTAATCCATTTTTGTCCGAACGGTATTGAGGGTATTGAGGGTATCCAAATACTCTTGATCCCAACCCTTTTCAGTAAAATTGATACTCATCCTGAGACCTGTATTCAGACTTCCTTTGTAAATGTCAGGAAAATATTGAAACATCAAACCTCCGTGCAATCCTTTGATTGGCCGAGAAAGTAAATTGACCCTATAAATGGTATGCTCGATGTAAGAAGAGGAATAATGAGGCCCCACCGTTGGTCCCATCAACCAATGTCCCTGACCCTTACTGCTCTCAACTGAAAACAAAAATAAAATAGAAATCATGAAATGCCTCATATGCTACTGCAATTATCTGTCATTTTGATCTATAAATCTTTGTTTTTACATTTTTCATACCAAGAAAAGTATGATCCAACGATGATAAGTTCTCCGTAAATCCCAAATTTATATTTAGAAATGAAAATATTATCTGAAACTCCAAACTTAATTGAAAGACAAACTTAAATGGTAAATAATTTAGCATTAAATTTGTTTTGGCAAACGAATACGACCAGCTCCTGTTGAATCCCCCAGGTCCGGAAGGAAGCAAGGGTAAACGGTTGAAGCGGTGCGATTTTCGTTTGCTTTTTTTATTTAAATTAAATGATTCTCTGATGAAATTTTTTATTGACACCGCCAATCTTTCTGAAATAAAAGAAGCTTATGACCTTGGTGTTCTTGATGGTGTAACAACGAATCCATCGCTGATGGCAAAAGAGGGCATTACCGGAACTGAAAACATCTTAAAGCATTATAAAGATATTTGCAACATTGTTGATGACAATGTAAGCGCAGAAGTCATTTCTACCCACTTTGATGAGATGCTCAAGGAAGGTAAATCTTTAGCAAAGATAGATGATAAAATAGTAGTGAAAATTCCTATGATTAAAGAAGGAGTTAAGGCCATAAAAGCACTGGCTGATGAGGGGATAAGAACTAATTGCACACTCATTTTTAACGCGGGGCAGGCGATTTTAGCCGCTAAAGCAGGCGCATCCTATGTTTCTCCATTTATCGGAAGACTGGATGATATTGGATCAGACGGTATCCAATTAATTGAACAAATTGTGCATATTTTTGACAACTTCGGATTCGAAACTGAAGTCCTTGCAGCATCTGTCCGACATAATTTGCACCTTCTTCAATGTGCTGAAATAGGTGCTGATGTAGTTACATGCCCCCTAAACGTTATCACAGGTCTTCTCAAGCATCCCTTAACCGATAGTGGTCTAGAAAAATTTCTTGCAGATTATCGAAAAGGCAACTAAAAAATTATTCCCCTAGAAAGCGTATGTATATTATCAAAGTTCGTGGAAAAGCTAAAATCCCTGACTACATTCAATTAAGAAATGACAAATTCGTTTTAATTGCATATTTTAGAGCAGACAGGCCACTCAAAACATTGGAAAGATTGGGACTTAGGGGAAAAGAAGAAAAGCTGAAACTAATGATTGAAAAAATGCCTTTTGGTAAATTAGAGCCTTTAGAATTATAGATGTCCACTGAGCAAGATTATATCATTCAGGTTAAAAAAGTTACCATATTTCAAGGTGGACAGACGGTACTTGATCATGTCGATTTCAATATTTTGCAAGATGAGTTTGTTTATTTGATCGGTAAGACGGGAAGTGGGAAATCATCTCTATTGAAAACTTTGTATGCCGACTTGCCTTTAGAAAACGGTGAAATTCAAATGGTCGGCTATCATATCCATCAAGTGAAAGAAAAAGAAATACCTTTCATGAGAAGAAAAATAGGTATTATTTTTCAAGATTTTGAACTCTTCTATGACCGCACGGTTGCAGAAAATCTAGAATTCATCATGGGTGCTACAGGTTGGAGAGATCAAGCTAAAATGAAAGTACGCATGGCGGAAGTACTGATGAGGGTTGGGCTCGGTGGTGTTAATAATAAAATGCCACATCAGCTATCAGGTGGAGAACAACAGCGCGTCGTAATTGCCAGAGCATTGATCAATGAACCCAAAATATTAATTGCAGATGAACCTACAGGAAATTTAGACCCTGCAGTAAGCGAAGACATTTTTAAATTATTTTTAGAAATCAATAAATACGGTACAGCAGTCTTAATGGCTACCCACAACCATTTTTTCATAGAAAAATATCCCGCTAGAATTTTAAAATGTGCTGATCGAAAAGTACTTGATTCTGATAAAGAACATTTCATTCTCTCCAAAACCTATTAAAACGTAAAACGAGATTTCTCTTTTATCCTCATTTTTATTTACCTAGAGGTTTATCTTTTACGTTAACTCATTTTTTTAATTTGGATAAACCTCTTGACTAGCTCATAAGGCATTTGAAATAATTATCGAATACCCTTTTTATTTCCTACGGAATTTTCGATATTGTATCAGCCAAGATCTCACTCTTTTTTTTATTAAATGCATAAATGCTATTTAGGCCTCCTGCTCTGCTTTTTACAATATGTGATCGTTGCTCAACAAGCAGATAGCTTAACCCACAGTAAGACCAATAACTTCAGTCATTTTTTAAAAAATAAAAATATTGGATGGGCTAGTTTTACTGGTTTTGACATGACTCCGACAATGGAGAGTTTTCAAAAACAAATACGCCTAGATATCTCCTTAACCTATGAAAGACTATCCTTTGGAATGACTTATTCTTCTCTCTTATGCGGACTTAAACAGTACGTAATTTTCCCAAGTATCTAT